>CAZGUX010000185.1:0-18751 GCA_964529305.1 uncultured Solibacteraceae bacterium
TCGGCGGGGGAATCTTCTTCATTTTCCACAACCGGAAGCAGAAAGAGCGCGTTACCACGTTCGTGGAACTGCTGCGCCAGAAACAGTACAAGGAAGCGTATGCGCTGTGGGGTTGCACGGAGGCAAGCCCTTGCCGCAACTATGCTTACGATAAGTTTCTGGAGGATTGGGGACCGAATAGCAAGTACGCCGAGGTGGGAGAGTTTGCCATCACGAGGGCTCGTTCGTGTGGCAGCGGTGTCATCGTCTACGTGAGTTTCGGGCGTTCCGGCGAGGAGATCCTGTGGGTCGATGGCCCGCGGATGATCGTGGGTTTCTCGCCGTGGCCCTCCTGCCCTTCGCATTGAAACTTCTTTACAGAGGGATGAATCCCACCACGCGCAGCCTTCGTCTGGAGTGAAGATGAACGGGTTGCGCACGTCGGAAAAACTGCTCAGCGTGTACTTCGTGTACACCGCCATACTGGCCCAGGTGATTCCGGTTTCGCTGTGGACGCGGGCCGGCATTGTGGCGCTGAACGGCGCGCTGATCGCGGGGTTCTTCCTCCTGGCGCGCGGCGAGTCCCGCCACCCGGCGATCTCGTATGTTCGCGACTGGTATCCGGTGCCGCAGATGCTGCTTGCCTACAAGGAGATGGGCTGGTTCGCACAACCCCATGCGGATTTTCGGCTGGAACGGGCCTGGGTCGAATGGGACCGGCTCCTGTTGCACCAGTGGGGTTTGCAGGCGGCCATCGAATCGCTCGGCCCGGTTCTTCCGTCCCTCCTCGAAATCGCCTACCTGCTGGTTTACGCGATCGCCACATCCGTCATGGCGGTGTTGTACCTGAACGGCCGCCGTTCACAGGTGGACGCGTTTCAGACCACGTTCCTGTTGGGAATTCTCGGGGCTTATGCCTTGTTCCCGCTGTTCCCTTCAGAACCTCCCCGCTCGGTTTTTCCGACCGAGGATCTGCCCTCCTACCTCACGGTCTTCCGCCGGCTGAGCCTATGGCTGGTGGGCAGCTACGGGATTCACACCAGCGTGTTTCCCAGCGCCCACGTTTCCGGGGCGTTCGCCGGAGCCTTCGCGGTGATGCGCCTGGTGCGGGAGCCGAGGTGGATCGGCCGCGCCTACCTGGTGCTGGCCGTTCTGATCGCGATCTCCACGGTGTACGGCCGCTATCATTACGCGGTAGACGCGGTGGCGGGGTTCGCGGTGGCGGTCGCGGCGGAATGGTGTTCGGGACGGCTGGCGGGCCCTCCGGGCCGAGGGGTCGGAACCTGTGAGGAGATCGGGCAGACGGCTCGCTGACGGGCGGTGGATGATTGGCGGGGATCGGCGGACCGCTCGTTAACACTCGCGGCACGGATAACTCGCGGCACGGATATGTCGCGGCACGGATAGGGTCGCCGCCCTCGAGATGTGGCAGAATGGCTGTTCCACCTAAGCGGAACAACCACCATGCACAGGCGCGATTTTCTCGGGACCGGGCTGTCGGCGAGCCTCTATCAGGGCGGAGGAGAACCCCGTATCGAACGCGAGTACGAGGCCGGCGGCACTTCCAGTGTCTCTTACCAGGTCCAGGTAACCCTGGACCGCAAACGGAGCGGGAAGCCGCACGCCGGCAAGGTGCTGGCGGCGATCCAGCCGCATTGCGACGACATCCCCATCTTCTGCGGCGGAGCGGTGCTCAAGCTCATCGATGAAGGCTACACCGGCTACCTCATCACCATGTCCAACGATTCGATGGCAGGCACGGGCCCTTCGATCGGAGACATTGTCCTGAAGAACGAACGGGACACGGTGGAGGTGGCCAAGCGGTTGAACCTGAAAGAGGCGTTCTTCCTCAACTACCCGAACCACAACATGGATGCGTGGCCGCTCATCGAGATCCGGGCCCGGCTGGTGTTCCTGTTCCGTCTGTTGAAGGTAGACACCGTGTTCGTCTACGATCCGTCGTCGCTCTACGAGCGCAATCCCGACCACTCCATCACGGCGCGCGCGGTCGAGACCGCTTGTTGGATGGCCAACTCCGAATGGGACTATCCGGAGCATTTTCGAGCGGGTCTGAAAGCGCAAGGACCCAGGGAGAAATACTACTACGCCCGCGGGCCGCAGTTGGTGAACCGCGTGGTCGACATCGGCGACTATATCGACCAAAAGGTCTGGGCGAACGTCGCCAATGTGACGCAGGGGCCGGCGGGAAACAAGGGCGCCGAGTTACGCAAGAGTCTGGCTGCGCGCGGCAAGAAACTGGCCCTGCTTGGCAACGACGATGAGACGGCGAACAAGCAGTACACGAAATACTTCGCGCTTTCCCGCGATCGCGTGCGCGCCGAGCCGTACGGGTTGGAGTACGCCGAATACTATCACTACATCGGTCCCGACGAAAGTGAAGTGAGCGAATACGTGGAGAAGCACGCCGAGTCCCTCTAACGCGCAAGCACGAAGTCCGGTCCTGGTGACGGAGCGGGCCCTGAGATACCTTGGAGAGGGCTTCCTATGCTACGAAACGTGTTTCTGGCAGTGCTCGTTGCGGCTGCCGCGCACGGCGCGCGCTTCACCGGAGTGGTTGTCCAAACTTCCGAACGGCCCGACAGCGTGGAGGCAAACGCCGCGCGCATCCTCTCCGAGCGGTTGCACGAACCGGCGGGACTCCCGGTGCGGGTGGAACGCGCGGCCCAGCCGGTAAAGGCCGGCGAACTCCTGGTGCTCCTCGGCACGGCCGAATCGCACAGCGGCATTGCCGCCCGCCTGCGGGGGGAGAAGCCTTTCCGCGATCCGGAAGGTTTTCAATTGAAGACCTACGGCCAAGCCGGCGGAGTTGTGCTGGTCGCGCGAGGCGTCGACAGCCGGGGTGTCCTCTATGCGGTGGGAGAAATTCTGCGGCGGGCCGATGCCAGCGGGCCGGGCCTCGATTTCCCGGCGACTCTCGACGTCCGGTCGGCGCCGGCGTTCGAGGTGCGCGGCACGCAATTCGGACAGAGCGGTGTGGCCCTGCAGAAGGCAAAGGTCCGGCGGTGGACCGAACGCGAACGCCAACGCAAGATCGAGGACTACGCGCTGGCGGGCCTGAACACCGTCCAGACCAACGCGCAAAACGGCGGCGACTCGATGTACCACTTCATTCGCTCGATGGGCCTCAAGACCATGGAGCACTACGGGCCGAACGTCGGCTCGGGGCCGGCGGAATGGCTGGCGTCGGAGTCGATCGGCCGCCTGGGCTACCTGTGCCCGTCGGTGGCCGCGGCACGTGAGGCCTTGCTGAAGAAATGCGAGGACACGTTCCGCCAGGCCGCGCCGCTGGACTATATCGTGTTTGTCGGTGGCGACGGCGGCGGCTGCGAGTGCGACCGCTGCCGGCCCTACGGCCGCGTGTTCATCCGCCTGGCGGAGGACATGGCGAATATCATCCGCCGGTATCATCCCAGGACCGAGTTCTTTATCACGAACCAGAAGTTCTCCAACGAAAGCGATCAGGCGATTTTCGATTACCTGCGGGAGAAGCCGCGGCCGTGGCTGCGGGCGTTCTGCTACGGTCCTGGGTCCGACGCCATGAGCTGGCAACCCGGCCACCGGCAGAATCACCGCATGGACCTGTTCCGGTACCCGGGCTTCGGTCCCCCGGATCGCTATCTGAAAGAGATCCTGCACCAGTTGCCACCGCTGCACGATATCGTCTTCTACAACGAACTGACCCACTGGCGTTACTCGCAGAACGGCTACATCCAGGCCTATCCCCGCGCCGACAAGAACGGCGACCTGCCCCCGCAATGGAATCACTTTGTCTACGAGCGAATGCCGGACCGGGCCCTCACCATGGTGTATGACCGGCTAACGTTCTTCGCCTGGCCGCGCTACTACCACTGGTTCTTCGGACAGGCTTTGCGGTACGGCATCGGCGACGTGACGCACTCGAGCGGCACCCAGGATCACTTCAACCAGTGGATGTGGCAGCGCTTGCTGTGGAGCCCGCACCGAACCGTCGACGACGTGGTTGGTGAATACGCGCGCACGTGGTTCGGGAATGAAGCCGCCCCGCTGATGGCCAAGGCGATTTTTCAGCTCGAGGAGAATCTCCAGGAGAATCGTGCCGTTCCGATCGACCGGAAGACGGGCATTGACGACTACTACCGCCTGGTGAGGGACGCCGGCGCCCGCATGCCCGCCTCGCTGATGCACGGCAACTGGCTATGGCGCGAGTTCATGCAGAAAGCCGCTCTCGACAAGCATGTCAAGCTGAATGTCACCGGTCAGAAGGCGCTGCAGGCACGAGTCGAACAGCGCATCGCGGCGGCTCTTAAGGATGGTGGCGTGGATGCCGCCATCGACGAAGCGCTCGCATGGCTCCCGGCGCTGAAGGACACCGCGGAGATGCGCGAGTTGCGAGAGGAAGCGCTGAGACTGGGCGAAGAAAGCAACCGGCTGTACGGTGTTCGCAGCGAGGGAGCGTTCAACCTCGACCATGACTTCATCGGCCTGGGGTGGCTGAAGCGGCAACTGGAGCGGGCCCGCGCCGCTTCGGGTGAAACGAAGGCCGAGTTGCTGGGGATGATCGTCGACTACGAAAATCCCGGCGAGGGCGGCTTCTATGACAACACCGGCACCTTCAATCCCGCGCCGCGCGTGGTCAACGGGTACCCGTTTGATTTCGGCCAGCCCTTTGTGCCCGAGATGCTGTGGGAGGCCAACCGCCCCAGCCAGCGCACCATGCACTATACGCAGGACGAGGATCAGGGGGTCACCTTGCGCTACCAGGGGCTGGATCGGAACGCGGCGTACCGCATCCGGTTCACCTTCGTTCGGCCGCACTACCAGGAGCGGTACCGCGCGCGCATGAATCAGAAGTCGCAGACGCTCTGGGCGGACACGTTTGTCCTCGCCAGAGAGTTGCCGATTCCGGAGTTGATGAGCGACTTCTTCACCTTTGACATTCCGCGGGAAGCGACCCGAGACGGCGAACTGGTGATCCGCCTGGAGCGCGGAGCGGACGTGGCCCGCGGGACGCGCGTCGAGCGGGAAATGTGGCGCAATACCGGCGGCTGGGGGACCATCCTGTCGGAAGCCTGGCTCATCAGGAAGCGATAGAGGGGAGCGCGGGCTCCCGGACTATCCTTTCCGGAAAAAAAAGAAGCTTTTTGTTCGCCTCCGTGCTGTTGAAGACAAACAACTTATGGATGAGATCCAGAGCAGATCGGCACGACGCCCAATGCTAAACTGAACTCCACGTTCCGATAAGAAGCGGTGAGGCCCTGCCAGGGAGGTCGGATGGTACACGCGGGGTCGCAGCGGATCGCGGCCGTCATTGGTGATCCGGTTCAGCGGGAGCTGACACTCGAATTCTTGAGATCCGCTGGGCACGACGTCGTCCTGTTCGAGAACGCGGAGCAGGCAATGGCCTGCCTGGAGTCCGCGCTTCCCGGGCTACTGATCGCGTCCGTCTCCGCCCCGCGGCTGGAAGGCTGGGCGCTGTGCCATCGGCTGCGGGGTTCGTCGCGCGAAGTGTTGAGGCGAATTCCGGTCCTGATTCTGTCTGACAGACTGAATGATGCGGAGGCTGCGGCCATTACCTCCGGGCTTGGCGGTAGCGGCCTGCTGGCATGGCCGGTCGATCGGGAACGCTTTATCGCGGAGGTCGATCGCCTTCTCGCCGGATCGGCATCCCTCGCGCCCGAGAATCCCGGACTCGATGACTCCTTGAAATCGGCAAGCGAGATCAATTACCGGTCCCTGTTCGAGTGCGCCAATGACGGCATTTTCCTGGTGGACGGGGCAGTCTTGGTCGACTGCAACCAGAAGGGTGCGCAGTTGGTGGGGCGAACCCGTGCCGAGATCATCGGCCGTTCGCCGGTGGACTTCAGCCCTGAGCGGCAGCCGGATGGAAGGGGCTCGCCGGAGGTTGCGGCGGAGATCATCGCCGCCGCGCTGCGGGGAGAGTCTGACCGGCGCGAATGGCTGGCTTTGCACAGCGGCGGCACGCCGGTCCACCTCGAGATGACGCTCAGCCGCGTGGAGGTCGAGGGCCGCCTCCTGGTGCAAGCCATCGTCCGCGACGTCACCCAGCACAAGCAAGCGGAAGATGCCCTCAGACAGGCGGAGCAGCAGCTTCGCCTGCTCGCCAACAACCTGCACGAAGCCGTTCTGGCCTATGACATGAACCGCCAGTTGCTGTTTGCCAATCCAGCAGTGGAGAGCCTTACCGGGTATTCACGGGAAGAACTGCGCCGCGCAAACTTTATTTGCTGGGTTCACCCTGACGACCAGGAACGGATGTTGGGGAAATGGGACAGTTTTTTTGCGGGAGGGGCGTGCACGGACGAGGAATACCGTTTGATTGCCAAAGATGGCCGGGAGAGATGGGTCGCCGCCACATGGGGTCCGCTCCGCGACGACACCTGCCGGCAGGTAGGCGTACAGGGGGTGGAACGCGACATCACGGATCGTAAGAGCACGGAAGAAGCGTTGCGCGAGAGCAACGAACGGTTTGTCAAAGCATTCCAGAGCGCACCCGTGTTCGTGACCATCACGTCTCTGGCAGACGGAACCTGCCTCGAAATCAATGACTACGGACTGCAGGTCACTGGCTTTCGACGCGAGGAGGTGATCGGCCGTACCTCGACCGGGATCGGCATGATCACGCCCGAGAACCGCAACCGGCTCCTTGAAGGGATCGATCAGCGAGGAAGGATTGCGGGGTTGGAACTTCCCCTCTCGACGAAGGATGGACGCACGATCATCGGCTTGATTTTCGGCGAGAAGATTTTCTTCGGCCAAAAAGAATGCCTCTTGTGCGTCACGCTGGACGTTACCGAGAAGAAGCAGTCCCAGGTCGAGCGGGAGCAACTGGAACGGCAGTTCTACCAGTCACAGAAGCTGGAGAGCGTCGGCCGGCTGGCCGGCGGGATGGCGCACGATTTCAACAACTTGCTGACGGTGATCAACGGCTACAGCGATCTGATCCTGTCCGGCTTGGAGGCGCAGGATCCGCTGCGCGATTGGCTGGTGGAAATCCGCGAGGCCGGCAGGAGGGGCGCGGGTCTGACACGCCAACTTCTGGCCTTCAGCCGGAAACAGGTGATCCAGCCGCAACCCGTCGATTTGAACGAAGTGATCCTGGAATCCCGGCGGATGTTTGAACGGATGGTCGGCGAGGACGTCCAGGTGGTGACCGAACTGGAACCGGAGCCGAGCCGAGTCATGGCGGACCCAGGCCAACTGCACCAGGTGCTGATGAACCTGGTCGTGAACGCGCGCGACGCAATGCCGGCCGGAGGGCGACTCACTTTGCGCAGTGCCCGAGTCGACCTCGACGCGGCCGCCGCGATTCCGGGAGCAGCTCCCGGCCAATACATGGTGCTCGAAGTCTCCGACACGGGGGTGGGGATGAGCGAAGAGATCCAACAGCACGCGTTCGAGCCTTTCTTCACGACCAAGGCGGACCGCGGCACCGGACTGGGGCTCTCCACGGTTTACGGGATTGTGCGGCAAGCCGGCGGATGGATCACGGTGGAGAGCCAACCCGAGATGGGCGCCACATTCCGGATCGGCCTGCCTGTGCTCGCCGGCCTGGCCGCTGAGGAGGCGACCTGGCAGCCCCGTTTTCGTCTCGAAGGGACGGAAACAATCCTGGTTGTGGAGGACCAGGACGAGGTTCGCCGCCTGGCTGTGGCCCTGTTGAAGAAGTTCCGGTATCGAGTCCTGGAGGCGCCCTCGGGCGAAGAGGCGCTCCTTCTTGCCCAGAGCCATCACGGTCCCATCCACCTGCTGCTGACCGACGTCGTGATGCCCTACATGACCGGCCGGCAACTGGCCGACCGTCTGACGTCGGTGCGCCCCGAGGTAAAGGTGCTCTACATGTCCGGCTACACGGCGGACGTCATCGCGCGGCAGGGGGTGCTGGAGCCGGGAATCGAATACGTGCAGAAACCCTTCGCCACGGAAGCGCTGGCGCTGAAAGTGCGCACGATTCTGGGGCCGCCACCGCCGGCAGCCCGGGTGCTGGTGGTGGACGATGAAGAAGGCATCCGCCGGCTGTTTGCGAGGATCCTGACCAGCGCCGGGTATGACGTCAGCGTCGCCTCGGACGGGTGTCAGGCGCAGCAGGTCCTGGCCGCCGGCTCTTACGATCTAGTCATTACCGATCTGGTCATGCCGAATCGCGAAGGCATTGAAACCATCCAGGCGATCCGGAAGGAGTACCCGAAATTGAAGGTGATCGCCGTCTCCGGGGCATTCGGCGGAGGCTTTCTGGAAACCGCGATGATGCTGGGCGCTCATGACCGGCTGACGAAGCCGGTGAGCCCGGAACAACTTCTGGAGACGGTGCGGGCAACGCTGGCGGCGGGATGAGCGCGCTCCGCCGCCGGTCAAATCGATGACGACATCACCTGTTCGTGGACGTCCTGGCCCACCAGGCCGCTCCACAGATCGAGCATCTGCCGCCAGAGCGGTCCCGGCTTGCCATCGCCGATCGGTGTTCCGTTGATCTTGGTGACGGGGGCCAGGCAATAGGGCGTCGTCGTCAGCCATGCCTCGTCGGCGTTCACCACGTCATAGATCTGCATGTCCTTCTCGACCAGTTCGAGACCGGCCTGCGGCGCGAGTTGCGCCACCGTGTCCAGCGAGACTCCGCACAGGATGTTCCGGGGCCGGGGTGTGTAGATGGTGCGGCCTTTGACGATGACGAAGTTCGATCCGGAAGTCTCCGTGAGATTGCCCGCCAGGTCGAGCAGAAGCGAAATGGCCTTGGGATCCACAAGGCGCGCCTGCTGGTCGGCCAGGAACCAATGAAGGCGGCTGCGATTCTTGGTCTTCGGGTCCACGCACTCGGGCGGCACGTGGCGGATGGCGGGGGTCACCACATGGACGCCGTCGACGAACGCGGGACGCCACAGGGAAAACGGCAGCGGGAACGTGTGGATGCAGAACGTCGGCTGCGTCGACACCGAAGATCCGGCGCTGCCGGCATAGACCGGATTCTCGCCCGGCGTGACGAAGTAAACGATGGCGAGGTCCTGCGTCTCGGTGATGAGCTTCGAGTTTTCGCACACCAGTTTTTCGCTGACCTCGATCAGTTCCTGCCGGCTGAACGGGCTCTTGATCCCGCCATACTTTAGCGATCGCAACAGGCGGTCGACGTGGTCTTCCAGCCGGAACGGCTTGTGGCCGAAGGTGCGCGCCATGTCGGTGAAGGTCGCGCCCAAAACGATGCCCAGATCGTAGATATTGAGTTTTGCCTGCGACGACGGAACGAGGTTGCCGCTCAGGAACACCAGGGGTTCGGTCATGAGTTCTATTGTGCACAACGGCGGCCCGCCGCGCACTCCGTTTTTTGGGGCGCTGCACCGTCAGTGCTGTTGGCGATGGGTCCCTCGCGCACGACGTGGATGGTGGCGATATGGTGGTCTCGAGCCCAGCCTAGATGGTAACCAATTGCTGCGGGCGCCAACATGCCGGCAGCGATACCCGGCGGTATGTTCGTTCCTTCGTTGTGTGTAATCGCTACGGCCGTTCCGAGCAGGACACCCGAGATCCCCCCGCCGATCGAGGCGCCGGCAATCCGGCCGCGGACGCCGGTCCGGTTGACCTTCACCTGCGTGATCTCCAGCGCCGGCACGGTGGTTTCGCCTTTCCCGTAATTGCCGGCGCCTCCGTGAACCTTGGTGACCTCCATCCGCAGACCCTCGGGATTCACCGCCACGGCCCGTCCGCGGAGCGTGCTGCCGTCGATCAGGCGCACCTCCACGGTCCGTCCGTCGACCAGCGAATGCGGAACCTCTTTCCACCGCAGGATGAGTTCCTCTCCGTAAAGAACGGCGGGGGAAGCCGCGGCCAGCAGTAGGGCAACTACCGCTTTCATGGCAATCCTCCTTGATTGGTTTTGTCGGCTCGATACACGAGTACCTGTTCGGGGCGGCCTCGGATCAAATGCCCGATGCCGGCGCCGGTCCCGCCGAACCCTGCCACGATGCCCGTCACGGCCCAGCCTTCCGCGTCTCCGATGCCGGCGGCGAGGGCCGCTCCGGCGGCAAGACCCGCGGCGAGACCGATCCAAGACCATCGGCTGCCGCGCGGGCGGCGTCTAACCAACACCGCGCCAACACGCTCCCGGCCGATGTGGGTCACCTTGCCGCGAGCCTCGGCGACCGCCACTTCATTCGCCGTGGCCGTCTTCAGGGTTCCGGCAATCTGGGAGTCATCGATGAGAACGCAGGTGACGTGGTCTCCGCGTTTCAACTGTTGCACAGCCGTCCAGGCTGAGGATGGCTGTGCGTACCCACCGATGGAAAGAACCATCAAGAGGGCGCCTGCGGTTCCGATCCGCGAATGAATCCCGCGCAACATGGCTGTTGTTCCTGTGGTTCCGCTGTGAACAGGCTCCGGAGTGCAAGCGGCGCGCCACCCGCGTGACAACGGCAACCTGCTGAATCCAATTGGGGATAAGGACAGCCTTCGGCTCGGCGCTGTCAGTTTCGGAGAACGCTGTCGGATTCTTCTGGCGTCGTGGCGCCGGGCGACGTAGTTTGCCGCCCGGCGGCACTCCCCGCTCAGGGCAGCGCGTCGATCGCCTGATCGATTTCCGAGGGGCTCACGTAGAAATGGGGCGAGAAGCGAATCCATCCGTTGCGGGCCGCGGCGAGGATGCGCTGGTCCCGGAGTTGCCGCACCATGGCGGCGCTGTCGACGCCTCTCCTCCGCACCGACACGATTCCCGCGGCGGTCCGGGCGGTCCGCTCGCCGAGCAACTCGTAGCCTTTGGCGGCGGCGCCGGCGGCGAGGCGGTCGGCCAAGTCCACCACCGCGCGGCTTACCGGTTCGACTCCGATCTCGAGTAACAGTTCCAAGGCCGCCCGTAACCCAAAGCAGCCAAGAGTGTTGAGGGTTCCGCACTCATATCGTCCGGCGTCCGGCCGGAGCCGCGTGTGCGACAGGTCGTACTCCCAGAAACGAGCGACATTCGTCCAGCCGAACTCGGCGGGTTCGATCTCGTCTTGAATGTCGCCGCGAACGAACAGGATGCCGCACCCTTCCGGGCCCAACATCCACTTGTGGCCATCCGCCGTCAGAGCGTCGATTCGAGAGGTGCCCACGTCGATGGGAAAGGCGCCCATGCCTTGGATCGCATCCACGAAGAACAAACACCCGTGCCTCCGGCAGATCTCCCCGAGGGCGTCCAGGTCGGCCCGATAGCCACTTAAATACTGAACGAAACTGATGGCCAGCAAGCGAGCGCCCCGGGCCGCCTGGTCAATCGCGTCGAGGGGGGAAGAAAGGGGGACGCTTTCGACCTTCACACCCTCCGGCTGCAGCCGCCGCCAAGGCAGGACGTTGGCGGGGAACTCTCCGTCGAATGTGATCACCCGGTCGCCCGGCCGCCAGCGAACTCCGCGAGCGACGGTCGAAATGCCCTCCGACGTGTTCTTGACGATCGCGATCTCCCCCGACGAAGCTCCGATCATCCGCGCCGCGGCGGATCGGAGGCCTTCGTAAGCCGACAGCCAGCGGTCATAGTGCAGGCTTCCGTAAAGAGTCGCATCCTCGGCCAGACCCCGGATGGCCTCCGACACCGGCGAAGGAAGCGGCGCAACCGCTGCATGATTCAGATAGATAAG
Source organism: uncultured Solibacteraceae bacterium (assembly GCA_964529305.1). Classification (GTDB taxonomy): domain Bacteria; phylum Acidobacteriota; class Terriglobia; order Bryobacterales; family Bryobacteraceae; genus CAZGUX01. The sequence goes on from CAZGUX010000185.1 coordinate 11,595, forward strand.
GCTTTGAGTAACGGGAAATAGGCCGCGATGGACTTGCCAGAGGGGCGATGCCATAATGACATCATAAGTCTTTTTTATGGACAGGACCTCTTGCATTTGAAATCCTTTCACGGTAGACTGCGAACATAGGCGATGCTCCCCACGAACACAACCCGGTTCACGGATGATGTCGCCAGAGTGTCTGGACTCCTTGTAGAAACGATTATTCGTGTGGTCACCGTAGCCGGCCCCGCTTGAGGCCACTCGGCGAGAGGTTCCGAGGCCACCAGCGGGGTTAACCAACCCGGCTGGTGGCCTTTTTTGTTATTATCTCGACCGTCAGCGGCGGCGAGGAGTCAAACTAAAAGGAAATCGAAAACCACAAGGACGTACGCAAGCTATGTCGACCCAGCTAATGAACGGCGCAACGATGCTTCTGGAATGTCTCGTGCGGGAAGGAGTCGAATGCATTTTCGGCTATCCCGGGGGCGTGACCCTACCCTTCTATGACGCTCTGTACGATCACCAGATCCGGCACGTCCTGATGCGGCATGAAGAAAATGCGGCTTTCGCCGCCGAAGGGTATGCGCGGGCGACGGGGAAAGTAGGGGTCTGCTGCGCGACGTCCGGGCCGGGAGCTACCAACCTGGTGACGGGCCTGGTGGACGCCATGATGGACTCGATTCCGATCGTGGCCCTCACGGGCCAAGTGTCGACCAAGCTGATTGGCAGCGACGCGTTTCAGGAAGCCGATACGTTCGGAATCACGCGGTCGTGCACCAAACACAACTACCTGGTGAAGAAACTGGAAGACCTGGCGCAGGTCATCCATGAGGCTTTCTACGTGGCGGCTTCGGGCCGGCCCGGACCTGTGCTGGTGGACGTGCCGAAAGACGTGTTTCAGGCCAAAGGCCACTACCAGCCGGTGACGTCGATTCATCTGCCCGGGTACAAGGTCTTCACCGAGGGTCACGCGGGACAGATCCGGCGCGCCGCCCAGATGATCTGGGAGGCCAAGAAGCCGATGGTGTATGCCGGCGGCGGAATCATCGCGGCCGGCGCCGCCGAAGAACTGAAGGAACTGGTCGAAATCTCCGATGCTCCGGCGGTCACCACCCTGATGGGGCTGGGCGCTCTGTCCTCCGAGAATCCGAACTTTATCAGCATGCCGGGAATGCATGGCAGCTATGCCGCAAACATGGGGATGTACAACGCCGACCTGCTGGTCGCGCTCGGCGTGCGGTTCGACGACCGCGTCACCGGCCGCCTGGCGTCGTTCGCGCCGCATGCCAAGATCATCCACGTCGACATCGACCCGGCCGAGATCGGCAAAATCCGGCAGCCCGACCTTCCAATTGTGGGCGATGTCAAGCGCGTGCTGCAAAAGCTCAACAAGATTGTGGCCGAACTGAAGCCGGAAGCCGAGCCGAAGGTTGCGGAGGATCGCCGGGCCTGGTGGGCCGAGATCCGGGCGTGGAAGGAAGAATTCCCGCTCGTGCCGCAGTACTCGGATGCGGAGATCAAGCCGCAGCACCTGATGGCGGAGATCGACCGGTTATCGGGAGGGCAGGCGATCGTGACCTCGGACGTCGGCCAACATCAGATGTGGACGGCGCAGTTGGTGCGGTTCAACGAACCGCGGCTGTGGATCAACTCCGGCGGGTTGGGCGCCATGGGTTTCGGCTTGCCCTCGGCCATCGGGGCGCAGTTCGCGCGGCCGGACAAGCTCGTGTTCTCGATCGTCGGCGACGGCGGATTCCAGATGTCCATTCCGGAATTGGCGACGCTGGCGGCTTACGGCCTCGCGGTCAAGATCATCGTGATGAACAACGGCTACCTGGGGATGGTCCGGCAGTGGCAGGAACTGTTCTATAACAACCGCTTGTCGTCGGTCACGCTGGATTGTTTCCCGGACGCGGAGAAACTGGCCGGCGCTTATGGCTTCAAGGGCCGGACCATCGACCGGCCGGCTGAATTGCGCAAGGCGTTGGAAGAAGCGGTGAACGAGCCGGGTCCTTACCTGCTGAACGTCAAGGTGACGCCGCAGGAGAACGTCTATCCGATGGTGCCGGCCGGCGGCGCGATCAACGAAATGGTGATGGGGCCGCCGCAACCGGTGGGCGTGTAGGAACTCGGGGAAGCAAGATGCTGCAAATCATATCGCTATTGATGGAAAACAAACCGGGCGCGCTGCTGCGCGTCACGGGTCTGCTGGGCGCTCGCGGCTACAACATTGAAAGCCTGACGGTCGCGCGCACCCTGGATCCCGAGTTGTCGCGCATGACCATCGTCGTTGACGTGGACGCGAACCTCCGAGCCCAGGTGATCAAGCAGATGAACAAGCTGATCAATGTGCTGCAGGCCACCGACGTCACCGAGTCTCCGGCCATCTGCCGGGAGCTGGTGCTGCTCCGCGTGCGGGCGGCGCAGGAGTCTCGCACGGCCATCCTGAAGGAGGCGGAGATCTTCGGGGCGCGCGTGGTGGATTCGTCGACCGAAGGCTTCGCCATCGAGGTAACGGGCGAAGCGGAGAAGCTGGATGAGTTTGTCGATGTCATGCGCAGCTACGGCGACATCGAGGTGACGCGGTCGGGCGCCGTGGCGATTCCGCTGGGGTCGAAGAAGCTTCGGCTGCAACCCCCGATACCGACGCGTTCGGAACTGGCCAAGGTTTAGACTTTGAGACGGTGAAGTCGGACGCCGTCCTTTTTTCTTAGAACGGAGATGGAAGTAGATGCCAAGAATTTTTTATGAGAAGGACGGTTCGCTCAAGGCGTTGGAGGGCAAGACCGTCGCGATTGTCGGTTATGGAAGCCAGGGCCACGCCCACGCGCTGAACCTGCGGGATTCCGGCGTGGATGTCGTGGTCGGCCTTCCGGACAGCAGCCGGTCGGTAGCCAAAGCCCAGTCGGCGGGGCTGCGTGTAATGACGCCCGGAAAGGCCGCCGGGGCCTCCGATGTGATCATGATCCTGGTGCCGGATCACATTCAGGCGGATCTGTATAACCAGGAGATCGCCCCCGAGATGAAGGCCGGCAAGACGCTGATGTTCGCCCACGGATTCAACATCCACTTCGGCGAAATCAAGGCCGCCCCGGAAATCGACGTCTCCATGGTGGCGCCCAAGGCGCCCGGCCACCGCGTTCGTGAACTGTTCACCGAAGGCGTGGGCGTTCCGGCGCTGGTTGCCGTGCACCAGGATGCGAGCGGGAAAGCCCTGGAGAATGCGCTGGCCTACGCCACCGCTCTGGGTTCGATGAAGGCCGGGGTCATCGAGACCAACTTCCGGGAAGAGACCGAGAGCGACCTGTTCGGGGAACAGGCCGTGCTGTGCGGAGGGTGCGCCGAACTGATTCGCGCCGGGTTCGAGACGCTGGTCGAGGCCGGGTACGCTCCGGAAATCGCGTACTTCGAGTGCCTGCACGAGTTGAAGCTGATCGTGGATCTGATCTATGAGGGCGGCTTGAATTACATGCGCTTCTCGGTCTCCGATACCGCCGAGTATGGCGACTACACCCGTGGCCCGCGCATCATCAATCCGGAGACGCGCGCGGAGATGAAGAAGATTCTCGCCGAGGTGCAGTCCGGCGAATTCGCCAAGCAGTGGATGAACGAGAACCGGACGGGCCGCCACAAGTTCCTGGCGATGCGCGAGTCGCAGCGCGATCAGCAGATCGAGCGCGTGGGCCGCGAATTGCGCGAGATGATGAGCTTTTTGAAGAAGAAGAAGAAGGAAGCCGGCGTACCTGAAGACCAGGTAGCGGCGGCCAACTAGCAAGTGCGACGCCGGGGCGGCTACCGCCGCCCCGGCGATTTCTTTTTGGGGGCAGCAAATGAAAATCTTCACGCTGGATACCACGCTTCGTGACGGCACGCAGGGAGAAGCCATTTCTTTTTCGGTGGATGACAAGCTGGTCATCGCGCAGAAGCTGGACGAGCTGGGGATTGATTACATTGAAGGCGGCTGGCCGGGGTCCAATCCGAAGGACGAGGAATTTTTCAAGCGCGCCCAGGAGCTAAAGCTCAAGCATGCACGCTTTACGGCGTTCGGTTCCACGCGGTTCGCCAAGCACAAGGTCGAGGAAGACCGGAACGTCCTCAAGCTGGTGGAGGCTGAAACGCCCACGGTCACCATCTTCGGCAAAAGCTGGGACCTGCACACGCGCCGGGCGCTGGGAGTGACCGAGGAAGAAAACCTGAAGCTGGTGGGCGATACGGTCGGGTACGTGAAGCAGCATGGGCGCGAGGTGATCTTTGATGCGGAGCACTTCTTCGACGGCTATCAGGGGAACCCGGACTTCGCGCTGAGGGTATTGGAGGCGGCGAGGCTCGCCGGAGCCGACGTCCTGGTGCTGTGCGACACCAACGGCGGCACCATGCCCGCGCGGCTGAGCGAGATCTGCGCCGAGGTGCGAAAGCGTTTCGACGGCGTGCTGGGCATCCATACCCATAACGATTCCGATCTCGCCGTGGCCAACACGCTGGCGGCCGTGGAGCAGGGCTTCACGCATGTGCAAGGCTGCATCAACGGGTATGGCGAGCGCTGTGGGAACGCCAACCTCTGCTCCGTGATCGCGAACCTGGAATTGAAGCTCGGCCACACCACCATCGGGACGGAGCGGCTGGCAGGCCTGTCGGCGGCTGCTCGCTTCGTGGCGGAACTGGCGAACCTCCCTTTACGCCGCGAGCAGCCCTACGTCGGCCAGAGCGCCTTCGCCCACAAGGGCGGAATTCACGTGTCGGCGGTGCTCAAGGATTCGGCGACCTACGAGCATGTCTCGCCCGAATCCGTCGGCAACCGCCAGCGGGTGCTGGTGAGCGACCTCTCCGGGCGCAGCAACATTCTGTACAAACTGCAGCAGCACGGACTCGGCGACCGCTTGGGCGAAGATGCACGGAAAACGCTGCTCGAGCGGATCAAGCAGATGGAGTACGAGGGATACGAGTTGGAAGCCGCCGAGGGAACTTTCGAGCTGCTGGTTCGGGAAGCCCTCAATCCCGGAGTGCACTTCTTTGACGTCGAGAGTTACGAAGTGAGCACCAAGATGCAGGGCGCCGGATCGCGCTCGACGGCGACCGTGACCATCCGCGCGCAGGACGGGATTCACTCGTCCACCGGAAGCGGGCACGGGCCGGTCCACGCGTTGGACGTCTGCCTCCGGAAGTGCCTGTCGAACCTCTATCCCAGAATCGCCGAGGTCCGCCTGACCGACTACAAAGTCCGGGTACTGGATACCAAGAAGGGTACGGCAGCCAAGGTCCGCGTGCTGGTGGAATGGAGCGACCACCGCAAAAGCTGGTCGACGGTCGGGGTATCCGACAACGTGATCGAGGCAAGCTGGAGCGCCCTGGTGGCGGCGATCCGCCTGGAGTTGATGCGTTTGACGGACGAAGACGATTCGGTGGAGAAGGCGGTCGAAGACTATTGCTGGGGTGTGTAAGTGACGCCGGGCGACGTTTCTTGTCGCCCGGCGTAGCCGTTTCCCGTCCGCGCCGGCCGGGCGCCACAAAACGGCTCCTGGCGGTGCTTTTCAGGAGCAGTGCCCACCATCCCCGATCTGTTCATGTTCCTTCAAGCCCGCAGCTTCCGGGCTGACCCTCCGGCCTTTGTAAATCCACATTTACAAGCCTTTTACAATCCCGCTGCAACTGCTCCTCAAAGCCCCCCGTAGATTGTAGTGGGAGGAGAAAGAAGCCATGACAAAGAAAGTGATGGCAACGATGATGATGGCGGCGGGGATGCTGACGCTCGGAGGGAGCGCTTTCGCGGCAACCGCCACGTTGACGGGCGATGAGGCCATTGCGGCCAAAGCCGCGCGCGAAATTCGGATGTATCCTCGATACACCATCTGGGACAACATCACCCTGCAGGTGGTCAACGGCAACCTGGAGATCAACGGGCAAGTCAGCCAACCGTTCAAGAAGGCGGACCTGGGGCGCTTGATGAAGCGCGTTCCGGGCGTGACCAGCGTCACCAACCGCCTGGAAGTTCTGCCGCTGTCGCGGTTCGATGACGACATCCGCATCGCTGTGGCGCGCGCCATCTACCGGGATGCGACGCTGTCGCGCTACGCCATCCAGGCGGTCCCGCCGGTTCACATCATTGTGAAGAACGGCACGGTGACCTTGGAAGGTGTGGTGAACAACACACTCGAGAAGAACATTGCCGGAATCCGGGCGTCCGGGGCGGGGTTGAGCTTCGGCCCGGTGGTGAACAACCTGCGCGTCGAAAACGTGAAGTCCCGCGGTTGAGGCGCAATCCCTTCCATCTCTCCTGAAGTCGCAGGCCGCCGGCGTTGGATCGCCGGCGGCCTTTTTTGTTACACTCAGCGGTTCGTGCGCTTCCTTGCCGTTATCCTGCTGGCTCTGACAGGGTGCGCGCCGCCGGAAACCTGGCAGCCCCTCCCCTTTCAGCGCTCCACACCCGACGAGACTCCCGGTTCCAGCCTCCGGGCACTGGTGCGCATGAGCGACGTGGACGCCTCGCGGCACTTTGTCCGCGACATCGATGCCACGCTCCAGTCCGGAGCGTGGCGTTGGACCGGCAAGCGGCCGGAGCTGAAATTGTTTCTGGAGTCCACGGAAAACATCAGGGTGCTGGTGGAGTATGCGGTTGCCGGAGACACGTTCCGCGAGACCGGGCCGGTGAATGTGACGCTGTACGTCAACGGCAAGCGCGTCGCCGGCCGGCGGTGCGAGGCCGACGGCCGGTATCAGTTTCAGGAGATGGTGGCGCCGGGACTTCTGCGGGCCAAAGCCGAGAACACCATCGCGCTCGAAGTCGACAAGATCTGGACCTCGCCGGTGGACGGGGCCAAGATGGGGCTCATCCTGTTGAGCGCTGGATTCGGCAAGTGACCGCGGCCCCCTTCGCAATTCTCGGCGCCGCGGCCTTCACCGTGGCGGCCTGTGTCGCCACGGGCAGGATGGCCTTGCAGGCCGTCCCGCTCCGTTTGTATCGAGGCGAGCGCTGGGCCCTCAGCCTGCCGGTGGGCGCCGCCTGTGTGAGTTTGCTGGTCTTCGCCCTCTGCGCGGTGAAAGCTGCGTATCCCTGGGTGTTTCTGGCCGGCGGCGCGGCGATCCTGCTGGCGGCCTGGCGGCGAGGCGCCCTGCGACCGGACGGCGACCCTCTGCCGGACCTGCCGGTTGCCTGGAAACGGGTGCTGATCCTGGTCTTC
>CAZGUX010000186.1:0-69035 GCA_964529305.1 uncultured Solibacteraceae bacterium
GCCGGCTTCGACCGTGTCTACTGGGTCCCCATCGTCGAATGGGATCTCCGGGTGCGCCGCCTCACGCGCTTCCCCCTCAGCACCTCCTACCGCGACCTCATCGATGCCGTCGAACGCGAAATGCGCACTCCCGAATTCGGCGTCGACACTCCCCTGGTGGTCGACGCCACCGGCGTGGGCGATGCCATCGTCGACCTGTTGAAGGGCTCCGCGATTCCGCTGGTGCCGGTCATCTTGACGGGAGGCGAACGCGCCACTCACTCGGGCGGCCGTCTCCACGTGCCCAAGCACCAGTTGATCGATACCTTATGTGTGTTGTTGGAGCAGGGCAAACTCGCCGTCGTTCGCCGCCTTCCCCTGGCGGAGGCGTTCCTGCGCGAATTGAACGACTTCGAAGCTCGTGTCTCGGCATCTGGCCGGCCGAGTTACGGCGCATTCCGGGACAACGCTCATGACGACCTGGTCATCGCGGTGGCCTTGGCCGCCTGGTATTGCCGCTACAGCTACCCCGACCCCGGTCGCGTCCGCCTGCCGCCTCCCTTGTGAATCGGCTTGGGGCCACGCACCGCGGGGATTAAGCCGACGCGTTGCAAACTACTTTCTATTTGCCTCCAATCCGCGCCTCGAACCGCAAGCTAGTCGGCGAAAAGGAAGGTGGCTCCTCCGCCATCCTCGGATCCTGATCATCCTGGTGCGCCTGGAACGAAGTTAGGAATTCAGGGGAGATCAAGGTCAGGAACGCCCGAGTGGCCCGCACCCCCGTTCGGCGTGCCTCGATACCGAACTCTCGGCTTTAGCCGGATCGTGGGTAAGACCCGGACCCACGATTCGACGATGTCTGGGCACGCAAGGAGAGTCGGAATCCCCTCCTGAAATCGGAAACATGGTCTTTTTGCCGAGACAGCCCTTTCGCTCCCCCGGTAGGAAGCGTATGGTTGTGAGTGGGGGTTGGACGTGTGGTTCTTATGGCTTTTGGCCTGCACCCTGGCGGCCCGCCCGCTCGTGGGTGAGACGCGAATCGTGGCGGTGAACATTCACTCCACGATTCACCCGGTGACCACCGAAATCGTTGCCCATGCACTCGATCAGGCGCAGCGTGAACAGGCCGCCTTCGTGCTGCTTCGCCTGAACACTCCCGGCGGACTGCTCGACGCGACCCAGCAGACCGTACAAAAGATCGTGGCATCGCCCGTGCCCGTCGTTGCGTACGTCGCGCCCAGCGGCGGACGTGCCGCCTCCGCCGGTTTCTTCCTGCTCCAGGCCGCCGATATCGCCGCCATGGCGAACGGGACGCACACCGGCGCCGCGGCGCCCGTCATGCTCGGCCAACCCATTGAGCCTGTCATGCGCCAGAAGATCGAGAACGATACGGCCGCGTTTCTTCGCAGCCTCGCCGAAAGGCGCGGGCGAAACGCCGCGCTGGCCGAAAAGGCCGTTCGTGAATCGAAGTCCTTCACCGAGAAGGAAGCGATGGACAATCGCCTCATCGATCTGGTTGTCGCCGACGAGGCCTCCCTCCTCCGTCAACTCGAAGGCCGGGAAGTCACGCGCTTCGACGGGCGCAAGTCGACGCTCGCCGTCACCGGAGCCCAGGTCGTCGACTATCCCCTGTCTCTTCGGGAGCGGGTGCTGGTGGCCATCAGCGATCCCAACCTTGCATTCCTGATGCTGATGCTGGGAGCGCTCGGGTTGTATGCCGAATTCGCGACGCCCGGACTAATCCTGCCCGGTGTCGCCGGAGGGATCCTGGTGCTTCTCGGGTTGATGTCGCTGTCGCTGCTGCCGATCAACTGGACCGGCGCGGCACTGCTGGCCTTGGCCCTCGCGCTGTTTGTCCTGGAGGCGAAGGTCGCCTCTCACGGTGTGTTGGGCATTGGCGGCGCGGTGGCCATGGTGTTGGGCGCGATGCTCCTGGTCGAAGGCCCGCCCGAGATGCGGATTCGCTTCTCCACAGCCCTCGCCGTGAGTCTGCCTTTCGCGTTGATCACCATCTTCCTGGTGTCGCTGATCATTCGTGCCCGGTCCACTCCGGTCGCGACCGGAGAGCCGGGCCTTCTCAACGACACGGGTGTAGCTCTGACGGACTTGTCGCCTTCCGGCAAAGTCCAGGTTCACGGAGAATACTGGGACGCGACCGCTTCCTCGCCGGTCCCGAGCGGACGGGCCGTCCGGGTGACTGCGGTCGAAGGACTCAGATTGAAGGTTGAACCCGTCCCTACGGGTGGCGAAAGGAATTCGACATGATTGACTTTCCCGTGGTTGTAGTGCTGATCATCCTGTTCTATCTGTTGTCGTCGATCAAGATCCTGGCCGAATACGAACGAGGCGTGATCTTTCGCCTCGGCCGCGTTCTCCCGTTGCCCAAAGGCCCCGGCATCATTCTGGTGTTCAAGCCCATCGACCGCATGGTGCGGGTGTCGCTGCGCCTGGAGACCTTCGAAGTGCCGCCGCAGGATACGGTGACCCGCGACAACGTCACCGTGAAGGTGAACGCGGTCGTCTTCTTCCGGGTCCTCGACCCCAAGCGGGCCGTGCTCGAAGTATCGAACTTCCTCTACACGACCTCCCAGTTGGCGCAGACGACCCTGCGCAGCGTGCTCGGCGAAATCGAACTCGACCAATTGCTCAGCGAGCGCGAGCAGCTCAACCTCCGGCTGCAATCCGTTCTCGACCGGGAGACCGAACCCTGGGGCATCAAGGTCGCCAAGGTGGAGGTCAAACAGGTCGACTTGCCCGACACCATGATCCGGGCGATTGCCCGCCAGGCCGAGGCGGAACGCGAGCGCCGCGCCAAGATCATCCACGCCGAAGGTGAGTACTCGGCCGCCGGCAAACTGGCCGCGGCCGCCGAATTGATCCAGACACAGCCGGTCGCCATTCAGTTGCGCTATCTGCAGACTTTGGTCGAGATCGGAGCGGAGAAAAATACGACCGTGGTCTTCCCGCTGCCTGTCGATATCCTGACGTCGGTGAGTCGCTGGCTGGAGAAGCACGCGCAAGCCGGCTGACGGGATTGGTATACTTTCGCTTCGGAGAGGAGTCAAACGATCGTGTCTTCTTTGTCCCGCCGTTCTTTCTTTCAGGGGGCCGTCCTGGCTGCCTCGGCAGCGCGAGTTCGCGGCGCCAATGACCGCATCAATGTCGGTCTGGTCGGCATCGGAGGCCGGGGGAACGCTCACCTGAGCGGCTACGCCGGAATCAGCGAATGCCAGATCAAAGGCCTTTGCGACGTCAACCAGGCGGCGCGGGAGCGCGCGCAGACCAGGCTGTCCAGCCTTGGCGGCATCAAGGCCAAGGAGTATGCCGACATGCGCGAGATGTTCCGCGACAAAGAGATCGACGCGGTCTCCATCGCCACTCCGAATCACTGGCACGCGCTCGCGACCATCTGGGCCTGCCAGGCCGGTAAGGATGTGTACGTGGAAAAGCCGGCCAGCCACAACGTGTACGAAAGCCGCCGCATGGTCGAGACCGCCCGTAAGCATCAGCGCATGGTGCAGGTGGGTTCCCAGAGCCGGAGCATCCCTCATAAGATCCGCGCGATGGAGATGCTGAAGGACGGCGTCATCGGCAAGGTCTACATGGCGAAGGGCTTCTGTTACAAGAGACGCAAGACCATTGGCAAGACGCCGACCGAACCCGTACCTGCCGGAATCAACTGGGACCTCTTCCTGGGGCCGGCGCCGATGCGGCCGTTCTCGGCGAACCGCTACAAGTACAACTGGCACTGGTTCTGGGATACGGGAAACGGCGATATCGGCAATCAGGGCGTTCACGAAATGGACATCTGCCGCTGGGGTGTCGATGAAGCCAAGTGGCCCAAGTCGGCGGTGTGCTCGGGCGGCAAGTACGTCTACGACGACGACCAGGAGACGCCCAACACGCAACTGGCCAGCCTCGACTACGGCTCCATGGAGATCGTGTTCGAAGTCCGCGGCATCATGTCGCCACCTGACGGCGGGCTGCCGGTCAAGACCGGGAATACGGTCGGCAATCTCTTCCTGGGCGGCGACGGCTGGATGTGGGTCGACGGCGGCGGCTTCCAGATCTATAAAGGCGAGTCCAACGAGAAGTCGGTCGATGAGAAGTCGGCTCCCGGTGACAGCACCAAACAGCACATGGAGAACTTCCTCAGCGCCTGCCGCAGCCGCAACTACAAAGACCTGCACGCCGAAATCGAGATTGGCGCCATGTCGGCAGACCTTTGCCACCTGGCCAACATCGCTTATCGAGTCGGCCGCAAGGTGAATTGGTCCGCCGACCGGCACCGCTTCGTGAACGATTCGGAAGCCGACAAGCTGCTCACCCGCGACTACCGCAAACCGTACGTGGTGTAGGGCTCCAGCCCATCCATCACCGTATGTGCTTGTAAAGATTCTGTAAAGTCTCGTCACTCCGGGCAACTTTCCGATCCGGAATGCGCTCTAACTTCGTATGAAGAACATGGAGTGCAAGATGCGTCTTACAGACTGTGCACATTTTACTGCACTCTGTGTCGGCGGGCGACACGCCACGGGGACTGATTCGCCTGATTTTACAAGGGTTGGAGGTTTGGCAGACAAGATGCTACAACCAGCCACCAGGAGGAACGGTTTGACATTGACGCACATCTCCGGCAAAGGCCTGATGACCATTGGGGCGTTGGTTGCCCTGCTGTGGGGTTGTGTCAGCGCCGAGCTATGGCTGAACCGCAAGGCCCGCCGCGACCTCCTGCAGGCCGCGCACGAAATTCACACGTTGAAGGTTCGCCGCGTGTTAACTCCGGTTGCACAGCCCATTCCGGCCAAACCCGCCGGTGCGCCGAAGGCATTACTCGGTTAACGGAACTTCCGCGTAGAAGATCTCTTTCTCCGAACCGGCCTCTCGCATTCCCGTGACGTAGATCTGGGCTCCCGACTGAATTCCCGTGTGGAAGTAGAAGAACCCGCTTCCCTCCTCGCCGTTCGGAATCAGCTTGGCCGAGAAGGCTCGAACCTCCATCACCTCGGAAGAGAGCGGATTCTTCTTCCGGCGTACTCGAGGTCCGCTTCCGGGAATCGGTCCGCTGGCGTCATACTTCGGCCGCGACGGACCAGACAGGTAGGGCAACTCCGAGGCGGGTGTCGCATCGAGTTGCTGGCCTCTTGGGCTGACATAGGCAATCCGCATCCGGTCGAGCAGTAGCGTCTTTCCCGTCTCGTTCCGGATCACCACCAACACGGGTAGGATACCGCTCTTGTTCGGGTTCACTTTGCCGAAGGCCTCCTTCGTTCGCTCCTCGGTGGAGAACGCCGACACGGCGATCGTGACCTTCTCCACGGTCTGCTTGGATGCGTAGCTGGCGGCGGGCCGCGCCTTGAATCCGGTGTCCTTGTCGGCAAACGCTGTGAGCGTCACTGCCAGACTCGTTACAATCAAGCGTTTGAGGCTTCGATTCATAGAGATCTCGTACCGGCTGTTGACGGCTGTCTTCTGGCCCCTGGTCTTCCTCTATTTTGCACTACGAACGTTCCGGCAACCCCGTTATTTGCAAACCATCGCGGAACGTCTTGGCCGTCTGCCGCGCTCAATACGACAGACTGCCGGCGGCGCCATCTGGTTCCATGCCGTGTCGGTGGGCGAGGTGCTGGCTTCCGTCGAAGTGATTCGCTGCCTGCGCGAAGTGGCTCCCGAGACTCCCATCTTCGTCTCGACCACGACGCTGGCAGGCCGCGAACTCGCCGAACAACGCCTGAAGGCTCTGACCGAGGGCATCTTCTATGCGCCGCTCGACTTCGTCTTTGCCGTCCGCGAGGTGCTCCGCCGCATCCGTCCGCAGGTTCTGGTGGTTCTCGAAACCGAGATCTGGCCCAATCTCTATCGGGAGGCGAAACGGGCCGGATGCGGGTTGGTCGTGCTGAATGGCCGCATCTCCGATCGGGCTTTTCCGCGCTACCGGCAATGGCGTTGGTGGTTCCACGCTCCCCTCAGCCGTCCCGACGCAATCCTGGTGCAGAGCGACGTGATGAAGACCCGGTTCATCGCCGCCGGCGCCCCCGCCGGACGAGTCTCCATCATGGGCAACCTGAAGTTCGACATTCGCCCGGCCCGTCCACCGGCCGAGGTCGTGGATTGGCTTGCCGCGCTTCCTCCCCATCAGACCTGGATCGCCGCCAGCACGATGCCGCCCGACGAGGAGGAGACGGTCATCGAAGCCTTCCAGTATCTCGCGCCGAACCATCCCGGCCTGCTGCTCATTCTGGCCCCCCGCAGGCCGGACCGCTTCGACCTCGCCGCCGGCCTCCTGAGCGCTCGCGGGATCCGCACGGTCCGCCGTTCCCGACTGCAGCCCCTCGAACTCCCCGGCGTCCTTCTGCTCGACACCATCGGTGAACTCAGTGGGCTCTTCGACTCGGCAGACGTCGTGTTCGTCGGCGGCAGTATCGTCTCCTGGGGCGGGCACAACATCCTGGAACCGGCGGTCTTCTCCAAACCGATCGTCGTTGGCCGTCACATGATGAACTTCCAGGAAATGGCTGACCTGTTCAAAGCACGGCGGGCGCTGGTCGAGGTCGGCTCCGCCGGCGACCTGGCGCCCACCATCGAACGGTTGCTGGGCGACCCGGAAGAGAGGCGTGTGTTGGGCGAGCGGGCGAGACTCTGTGCCGAGGCGGAACGCGGGGCCGTCGCCCGGGCCGTGGAGGCCATCACCCGGAACTACTCCTCGGCCCTGCCCTGCTTTCGCGGGCGCCTGGATTGGACTTTGTGGCCCGCCGCGCGCCTGTGGCACGCGGGTTCGACGATCAAACGGCACTGGCAGACGGCCGGCCAGCGCCGCCTCCCCGTCCTCGTCGTGAGCGTCGGCAATCTGTCGATGGGGGGAACTGGCAAGACACCGCTGGTGGCCTGGCTCGCCCGCGAGTTCGATGCCGCGGTTCTCACCCGAGGCTATGGCCGGCGTTCGAACGGCATCCTGCTATTTGCGCCCGGCGACCAGCCACCCATCGCCGAGACCGGCGACGAGGCGCAGATCTTCCTCGACCGAAGTCATGTCGCGATCGGGCCCGATCGCCACGCCGCCGGAACCAGGGCCCTCGAGCGGTTCCCCATCCGGCGCTTTGTCCTCGACGACGGCTTTCAACACTGGAGGCTTGGCCGCGATGCCGACATCGTCTTGATCGACGCGCTGGATCCGCTGGGCGGCGGCGACGTGTTTCCCCGGGGCCGGCTTCGCGAACCCATCGACGCTCTGAACCGCGCCGGCGCCTTCGTCATCACTCGCACTCAGCCGTTCGGTCACCAGGGGCTGGAGCGCTTCCTCCGCGACCGGAATGCTCGCGCTCCCATCTTCGCGGCACGCCTGGAGCCGGTAAGCTGGATCTCTTGCATTGACGGTAGACGGCTTCCCCTCGGCTACTTCCCCCCGTGTGATGCCGTCGCGTTCTGCGGCCTGGCCCAACCGGAGTCGTTCTGGCGAACCTTGCGCGGCGCGGGTCTGGGAGCGGTGGAGCGGATCGCGTTCCCCGATCACCATGACTACACCCGTGACGACCTGCAGGGCCTCCTGTCTCGCGCGCCCGTCGGACTGACCACCCAGAAGGATGCCGTCAAGATTCCGGAGCCCTTCCGCGACCGTGTGTTCTGGCTCGAGGTCCGGTTACGCGTGGAACCGGAAGGCGCCTTCCGCAAGTGGCTGGAGGAGATCTTCGCCGCCCGCGCCCGGACGCCAGTATAGACCCGCCTCACCTGGAATCTGCGACACTGAAGGGACTTCATGCGCGCCCTCCGTCTCGCCGGTTTTGTCGCCGTTTCCGTGGGCCTTCTCGAGGCTCAGACCCTCTGGGCTCCCAAGCGTCCCGGCGGTGTGTATACGCCCCCTCACCGTCCTCATACCCGCCTGGCCGACCTGCTGAAGAAGCATGCCGGACACGGCGATTGGCGCGAGGTGATCGTCAACGACGACCACTTGACCAGCCACTACCTCCAACTCAAGCCGGGGACCAAAACGCCGCGCGCCCTGCACCCCGACACCCGGGCCTGGTGGGTGGTGATGGACGGCGAGGTTCGCTTCGACATCGAGACACAAACCCCGTTCGTCGCCTCCAAGGGATCGATGGTGCAGGTCCCCATGGCGACGCTCTATTCGTTTGAAGTGCTCGGGTCGAAGCCGGCGCTGATCTTCGAAACTAACATCGCGGGAGCGAAAACCCTGTACACGGCGCGGGAGGATGCTCCCAAAATGCCGGGCTTCGAGTTTATCGCGGTCAATTACGGCCGAAAACCGGGCGTTTGGGGCCGCAACAACCGGCCGCATGTGACGTTCGCGGAAATGGCCGAAGCGGTGGATAGCGCGAAGGTCACCGGCACGCAGCGGATTGTGGAGGACGACCGCGGCGCGGCCAACTTCATCTACGGATACGAAAAGAACCTGCCCCCGATCGACCCCAAACAGAAAGGCCACTATCACCCGGAATGCGCCGAGTATTGGCTCATCATGAAGGGGCAGATCCGCTACCCGGTCGAGGGGCAAGGAATCATCGTTGCCAACGAAGGCGATGTGGTCTACGTGCCCAGGTTTACCTGGCACGCGCCGCGTTGGTACGGCCCGGGCGCCTCATGCCGCCTTGCCATGAACGGCTATCCGTACATTGCCCACCTGTTCGAAGCGGACGCCTCGAAGAACTAGACGGCTTTCGCCTTGCGGGGAACGGCGGCGGTCTCGGGTCGAACCGGCTTGCGGGCCGGCATGTCCAGGCGCCGCACCTGATCGCTCACGGACACGAGGAACATAGGCTGCTTCGCGTTCTTCAGAATGTCGATGATGCGATCCCGGCTGTCCTCGAGGTAGATGTTCTTGCCGTCGGTCAGCAGGTGAACGTCCGACTCGCCAGCCAGAATCTCGGAAAGCCCGCGGTTCATCTCCTTCTGCAGAAATCGCAGGACACGGCGGATCTTCTGCAGCGAAAAGCCCTTCCGGCGAAGCTCGGCGATCACCGTGATCTCGATCACCTCCGCCGACGAGTACACCCGGCGATGCCCGTCGTGCCGGGGCGACACCACGTGCCGTTCATCCCACCACTGCAGTTGGCGAAGACTTACGCCGGAAATTCGCGAAACGTCGCTCGACGAGAACGAGTCGGCCGGAACCGCCACGGCAGGCTTGGCTTTTCTTGTTTTGAACATTTTGTCCCGCTGTCGTTTTCGAGAACAGATGGCAGCATCTTGGATTGTAGCCGACCCGCCGCAACAGTCAAGGGGGAAAACACTGAAAATGGAACCAGTACCTTCGCTAACCCCCTCCAACAAACTGTACAATCTCGACTTGCGAGTCGCCTTCCAGGGTTCTGGAGTCCCAGTCGGCACGCCGGACAATCCGCCGGTTCACTTCCACGGCGACGCGATCCGGTTCCAGGCCCAGGTCAACGATGAGGTCGCGCAGGGTGGCGCCCGCCGGAACTGTGCGCGCCTCCCCATTCACCGTCACCGCGATGGTCCGATCAGGTTGACACCCCATTTCGCCAGCTATTATAGTCAAGTTTAAGCTTCTCACAACCCCGGCGATCTTCATGCCCGAATCGTACACTGAACTGTACTTCCCTATCGTTGTGCAAGCCGGCATCGCGGTGGTGCTGGCGTCCGTTCTGGCGCTGCTCTCTTACCTGATTGGCAAGCGAGTGCGGAACAAGATCAAGGACCTTCCCTACGAGTGCGGCATCACGCCAACAGGCAGCGCGCGGGAGCGAATCAGCGTCAAGTTCTACCTGGTCGGGATGCTGTTTATCCTCTTCGATATTGAGGCGATTTTCCTCTATCCCTGGGCCGTGGTGTACCGCGAACTCAAGCTGTTCGCCTTCGTCGAGATGCTGATCTTCATTGTGCTGATCCTGGCTGGCTATTTCTACATCTGGAAGAAGGGGGCGCTCGACTGGTCTCAGAAGCCAGCCGGCGAACGCTAATGGAAGTTCCCGAAGAGTTACTGCCGTTCGCCGCCGCCAGCCGTTTTGACCGGGGCGAATTGACGGTGGAGGTCGCGCCCGAAAGGGTAGTTGAGGCCTGCCGCGTGCTCAAAGAACGGTTGGGCTTCGAGCGCTGCAGCACCGTCACCGCCGTCGACCGGTATCCCTCTCAGCCCCGATTCGAGATCGTCTATCACCTCCACTCGGTAAAAAACAATCGCCGCATCCGCATCAAAGCCCGTCTGGACGATGGGAAGGAAATCGATTCGGTGACCTCGGTGTGGAGGGGGGCCAACTGGTATGAGCGCGAAGTGTTCGACCTGTTCGGCGTCACGTTCCGCAGCCATCCGGACCTGCGCCGGATCATGATGCCTGACGACTGGCAGGGCAGCCCCTTGCGTAAAGACTACCCGGTGGTCGGGTACAAATAGCCAGCCATGAGCAGCCAGAATTCAACGAGTTTGCTGACGCCGGCCCCGGACGCTCCCGAAGCCGGGAAGCGTAAGATGATCCTGAACATGGGTCCGCAGCACCCGTCCACGCACGGGGTGTTGCGGTTGGTCCTCGAGTTGGACGGCGAGCGGGTTCTCTCGGCGGTCCCGGACCTGGGGTATCTCCACACCGGGATCGAAAAAGAGTTCGAAGCGAAGACGTACCAGCAGGGTGTAACCCTGACCGATCGCATCGACTACCTGGCGAACCTCTCGAACAACCTGTGCTACGTCCTGGCCGCCGAGCGCCTGCTCGGCATCGAGGCGCCACCCAAGGCCGTGTTCACGCGTGTCATGCTCACCGAGATGACGCGCATCTCGAGCCACCTGGTCTGGCTCGGAACTCACGCCATCGACATCGGCGCGATGACGGTGTTCCTGTACTGCTTCCGCGAGCGCGAAGAGTACCTGCGACTGTACGAGATGTTCTCGGGCCAGCGCATGATGACCAGTTACTTCCGCATTGGCGGACTGGCGCTCGATCATCCGCGCGGCTGGCAGGTGCGCGTCAAGAAATTGCTCGACTCCATGCCGAGCAAGATCGACGAGTACGAAGACCTCCTGACCAACAACAAGATCTGGCAGATCCGGACCCAGGGCGTGGGCGGGATCCCGGTCGAAGACATGCTCGACCTGGGTGTGAGCGGGCCCATGCTGCGGGCGGCTGGCATCCCGCTGGACATCCGGAAAACAGAGCCTTACTCGGGATACGAGAAGTTCGACTTCAAGGTGCCGACCCGCGCCGAAAACGACGTCTATGCCCGTTACCTGGTGCGCCTCGCCGAGATGCGCGAGAGCATCAAGATCGCCCGGCAGGCCCTGGAGGGGATGCCCGAAGGGCCCCACACCGCGGACGCCCCGAAAGTCGTCCTGCCGGAGCGCGAAAAGATGAAGACGCAGATGGAAGCGCTCATCTACCACTTCAAGATCGTCACCGAAGGGTTCCGCGTTCCCGAGGGGGAAGTCTATCAGACCATCGAGTCCCCGCGTGGGGAACTCGGCTACTACATGGTGAGCGACGGCACGGCCAAACCCTACCGGGTACACGTACGGGGGCCGAGCTTTGGCAACCTGCAGGCGCTCCCCACGATGATCGCCGGCGGTCTGGTCTCCGACGTCATCGCGTCGCTGGGCAGTATGGATTTCGTGCTGGGAGACACCGACCGGTAGCCGGCACGGCTGAACATCACAATGACATTCTCTCCACAACTGGAAGCGAGGTTCGCGAAGTTCCTCCAGAGCTACCCGCCCGGGCGAACCCGTTCGGCGGTCATCCCCATGCTTCTGTTCGCGCAGGACGAGTTGGGATCGGTCACACCCGAGTTGATTCACGAAGTAGCCCGGCGCTGCGGCGTGTTGCCCGTGCAGATCGAGGAAGTAGTGACCTACTACTCGATGCTGCACAAGAAACCGATGGGCAAATACCACGTGCAGGTCTGTACGAACATCAGTTGCCTGCTGAACGGCGGCGAGGATTTGTGGAAGCGGGCCTGCGAGGCAACCGGCCTCGGGCACAAGCAGGTCAGCGCCGACGGGATGATCTCGCTCGAGGAAGTGGAGTGTATCGGCGCCTGCTCGTGGGCGCCGGCAATGCAGATCAACTACGATTTCGAGCACCGGGTCACCCGCGACCGCCTCGACCAGATCCTGGAAGCCTGCCGCAAAGGCGAATTCGTGGAGAAAGCGAAATAGGCATGTTCTCGAGCCAACCCGCGCTGTTCAGTAACCCGCCCCATCCGAAAGAGACGATCGTGCTCTCCCGGCGTTTCCGGCTTCCCAGTCCGGCGTCGATCGACACGTTTCTGGCCAACGACGGCTATCAGGCCCTCCGCAAGGCCCTCGAGATGACGCAGGACGACATCATCAACGAGGTCAAGGCGTCGAACCTGCGCGGCCGCGGCGGCGCCGGCTTTCCCACCGGGATGAAGTGGGGTTTTGTTCCCCGTACTTCCCCGAAGCCGAAATATATCGTCGTCAATGCGGACGAGAGCGAACCGGGCACCTGTAAGGACCGCCTGTTGCTGGAATACGATCCGCACTCCCTGATCGAAGGCATGCTCATCGCCGGGCGCGCCATCGACGCCAGGAAGGGCTACATCTACATTCGCGGCGAGTACCGCTACCTGATCCACATCGTGGATCGGGCTATTGAGGAAGCCTACAAACACGGCTATCTCGGCAAGAACATCCTGGGCAGCGGCATGGATTTCGACGTCTATACGCACACGGGCGCCGGCGCCTACGAGTGCGGCGAAGAATCGGCCCTGCTGGAATCGCTCGAAGGCAAGCGAGGCGTCCCCAGAATTCGCCCGCCGTTTCCGGCGGTGTCGGGCGCCTGGCAGTGCCCGACGATTCTCAACAACGTCGAGACGTTCTGCGCGGTGCCCCATATTTTGCTGATGGGGGGCAAGGCCTTCGCCGACCTGGGCCTGGAGAAGGCCGGCGGCACAAAACTCACTTGCCTCACCGGCCATCTGAACCGGCCGGGAGTCTACGAATTGCGACTCGGCTTCCCGGTCGACGAAATGATCAATGACGTGGGCGGCGGAATTCCCGGAGGGCGCAAGCTGAAGGCCTTTATTCCAGGGGGTTCGTCGTGCCCGGTCCTGACCGCCAAAGAGTGCGAAGGCGCCACCATGGACTACGACGCCATGGCCAAGCGCGGGTCGATGCTGGGTTCGGGCGGCGTGGTGGTGATGGACGAGAAGACCGACATGGTGCGGGTGGCGTTGCGAATCATGCGGTTTTACCAGCACGAAAGCTGCGGCTGGTGCATCCCCTGCCGCGAAGGCACTACCTGGCTTCGAAAGATGCTGCAGCGGTTCGACGAGGGACTGGGGCGCAAGCACGAGATCGCGATGATTGGCGAGCTGGCCAAGAACATGCTCGGCCGGACCTTCTGTCCGCTGGGCGACGCCGCGGCTTTGCCCACCATCTCCATCGTCGAGAAGTTCGCGGACGAGTTTGAGAAAAAGCTGTTCGAGTTGACGGCGGCGGGTCCCTTCCCGGTTCTCAACGATGCGCCTCGCGCGGGCGCGGCTCATTAGACGGCCAATAACGACAAACCATGGGCAACACGGTGAAATTCACGCTCGATGGACGGGAACTGGAAACGGCTCCCGGAACCCTGGTGATCGATGCCGCCAAAAAGGCCGGGATCGAGATCCCCGCGTTCTGTTACTACGAGGGCCTCTCGCTGCAGGCGGCATGCCGCATGTGCCTGGTCGAAGTCGAGAAGATGCCCAAACTGCAGACCGCCTGCACCCTGGTCGCGATGGACGGCATGGTGGTCCGCTCGGCTACGCCGACGGTCGACAAGGCTCGAAAGACGACGCTCGAGTTCCTGCTCACCAACCACCCGCTGGATTGCCCGGTTTGCGACAAGGGCGGAGAGTGCGAACTGCAGGACATGGTGTTCCGCTACGGCGCCGGGGAAAGCCGGTTCAGCGAAATCAAGCACCATGTCGACGAAAAGCAATGGTCGCCCGTCGTCTTCTTCGACGCTCCCCGCTGCATCCTGTGCTACCGCTGCGTGCGGGTCTGCAGTGAGGGGATGGGCGTTGGCGCTCTGGGCATCGTGAATCGGGGTGTTCTGTCCGAAATCGCACCCAGCCACGGAGACCATCTGGAGTGCGACGAGTGCGGGATGTGCGTCGACATCTGCCCGGTGGGCGCATTGACCTCCGGAATCTACCGCTACAAGACCCGGCCGTGGGAAATGGAACACGTCGGCACGATCTGCACGCACTGCGCCGACGGCTGCAAGACAACGCTTGGTGTTCGGAACAACCAGATCGTCCGCGGAAACAACCGCGACTCTACAGGAATCAATGGCGAGTTTCTCTGCGTAAAGGGACGCTACGCGTTCGACTTCTACGATCACCCGGATCGGCTGCAATCGCCCCTGATGAAGGTCAACGGGAAGCTGGAACCGGTGTCCTGGTCGAAGGCCCTCTCCACGGTCGCCTCGAAGTTCTCTGAAGTGAAGGCGCGTAGCGGCAAGTTCGGGGTAATCGGCTCGACCCGCACCACGAACGAAGAGAACTTCTACCTCCAGAAGTTCGCCCGGCGCGTGCTCGGCACCAACCACATCGACCACCACCGCACTGGCGATATCGTGACGCTGATCGACGCGCTCGAAGGCCGCAGGGAGGCGCTGGCGACCGTTGCCGATTTGTACAACGCGAAGGCCGTTGTGGTGATCGGAGGCGACCTCGCGCTCGACCACCCCCTGCTCTCCTTCCAGGTGCGGGCCAACTGGCGTCACCACAACGCCGACGTGTACGTGGTCAGCGCGGAGCCCATGCGGGAGGACAAGTACTCGGTCAATGCCACCCGCTGCCAGCCTGGCGGTGAGTTGGAGGCCCTCCAGTCGTTGCGGCCGCAGTTGATGAACGAGCCTGACCTCGTCTTCGTCTTCAGCGACTCGATCAAGGGCGATGCCGTCCGGGGACTCGTCGAGTTCGCCTCGTCGCTCGGCAAGCCGGTCAAGTTCGTCTGTCTGGTCGACTACTCGAACTCGCGGGGCGCCATCGACATGGGCTTGGTTCCCGAACTTCAGCCGGGCTTTCGGCCGAGCGGCCAGGCCGGAATGACCGTGCGGGACATGCTGGCTGCCTCCGATCTTGATGTTCTGTGGGTGGTCGGGGCGAATCCGCTGGAGAACTCCGCTCTTGTTTCGAAGAATGCGTTCGTGGTGGTTCAGGAGTTGTTCCTGACAGAAACCGCGCGAACTGCCGACGTCGTCCTTCCCGCCTCTTCCGGCTACGAGAAGTCCGGCACGCTGACAAACGGCACCGGCGAGGTGCAGCGTGTCGTCAAAGCCGTCCAGGCGATGGGCACAAAGCCCGACCTGGAGATCATCGGGCTGATCGCCCGCGAGATGGGCGCTGCCGCGGAGATGGGACCCTGGATGGCGGACAAGGTGTTTGACGAGATTCGAAGGACGGTTCACGGCTACAATGTTTCCTTACCCGTAATCGTCACCGGCGGCGCCTCCCAGACGACGCCTGTCAATGGCCGCGTGGATGTGCCCTCGCGGCCGGATCTGATCTGGTCCTCGCGCGATGGCCTGTTCCGGTCGGGGACCCTGGGACGGTATTCAAAGATTCTCAATTCCGTTTTGGAAGGGCGCCTTCAGCCGTAATGGAGTTCATAGTTATCACGCTGATCAAGCTGGCCATCGTCATGTTTGTCTTCATGACGACGCTGGCCTATTTGCAGTGGGTGGAACGCAAGGTGATCGCCCACATTCAGCTCCGCATGGGGCCCTCCCGCGTCGGTCCTCACGGCCTGCTCCAGCCTCTGGCGGACGTCATCAAGCTCATCACCAAAGAAGGCGTGATCCCGCCGCACGTCAACAAGCTGTTTTACGTGCTCGCGCCCATCATCGCCGTTACCTTCGCGCTGCTCGCAATCGCCATCATCCCCTTCGGCGACGAGGTCGAGATCGCCGGCTATCGTACCTGGCTGCAGCTTACCGACATCAACGTGGGCGTGCTCTATATCCTGGCCGCTTCGTCGATGGGCGTCTACGGGATCGCTCTGGCGGGGTGGGCTTCCAACAACAAATATTCGCTCCTCGGGGGACTGCGATCGTCCGCCCAGATGATCAGCTACGAACTTCCGTTTGCCTTGGCCGTAGCGGCTCCGTTGCTTCTGCTCAACACGCTCAGCCTGCGCGAGATCGTGCAGGCGCAGGAAGGCTTCTATTTCGGTTTCCTGCCCAGGTGGACGGTGTTTCAAGGTCCGGTGCCGCAGATTCTCAGTTGTCTGATCTTCCTGATCGCCGCCTTCGCGGAAACCAACCGTATCCCTTTCGATCTCCCCGAAGCCGAAACGGAGTTGGTGGCGGGCTTCCATACCGAATACAGCAGCATGAAGTTCGCGGCGTTCTTCATGGCTGAGTACGCCAACATGGTTACCGCCTCGTCCATGCTGACCATTCTGTTCCTCGGGGGCTGGCATCCTCCGTTCCCACCCTCGCTGGGCTCCGACCTGATTGCACCCGCGGTGTTCCTGGTGAGCGCCGGGCTGTGTTTCTATCACGGCTTTAACCCTGCCCGTCCGTTCGACCGGTTCACCCTGCCGGTGTTCGGCCTGGTGTTCGTGGGCCTGGCGGTTCTGCTGGGCATGCCGATGCTGCGGCGTAGCGTCATGCCGGTTTTCTGGTTCTGCGCCAAGACGGGCATCATTCTGTTTGTCTATATCTGGATCCGGGCGACACTGCCGCGCTTCCGCTACGACCAATTGATGGCGTTCGCCTGGAAGTTCCTGTTCCCGCTGGCGCTCGCGAATCTGCTGATCACGAGTCTGTTCGTGGCGCTGACGTAAGGAAGGGTTTTCGATGGATCTGGTCTTGTTCTTGATTTTTGCCGCGATTGCGGTCATCTGCGCGGTGAACGTGGTGGTGCAGACGCACCCGATCTCGAGCGCTTTGTCGCTGGTTGGCGTGATGGGTTCGCTCGCGGTGCTATACCTGCTGCTGGGTGGCGAGTTTATCGCGATGGCGCAGGTGATCGTGTATGCCGGAGCCATCATGGTCCTGTTCATCTTCGTCATCCTGCTGCTGAACGCGGGGACGGAAGAGACCAAGGGCCGCTCCGTGGTGTCCCAATTTTTGGGCGTTCCCGGGTTTTTCGCCCTCCTGGCGACGTTGGCCTTTGCCATCCTGCGGCTGTTCCCCAACTCTCCCAGGGTTCGATTCGGCGAGTTCACCTCCGCCGGCGCGCGAGAAATCGGCCGGGCGCTGTTCACCCAGTATCTGCTGCCCTTCGAAGTAGTATCGGTGTTGATCCTGATCGCGATCATCGGCGCGATCGTCCTCGCCAGCAAGGAGATCGAGTAATGGAAGGCGTGCCGCTGTCCTGGTATCTGATCCTGAGCGCCGTGCTGTTCGCGCTCGGCGTGGCCGGATTCATGTTCCGGCGAAACATCATCACCGTGTTCATGTCCATCGAGCTGATGTTGAACGCGGTCAATCTGAGCTTCGTAGCGTTTTCCTATCAGTGGAAACAAGTGGACGGGCACATTTTCACGTTTTTCGTCATGGTGGTGGCGGCGGCGGAAGCCGCGGTGGGCCTGGCCATCATCCTCACCGTTTTCAAGAACCGCTCCACCCTGAATATCGACGAGGTGAACTCGCTGAAGTACTGACGCCGCCTCCGTGGCGGCGGCAAACGTTAATCACATGCAGCATCTTTGGCTGATCCCCATATTCCCGCTGATCGGATTCGCGATCAACGGCATTTTCGGGCGCAAGGCTTCGAAAGCGCTGATCAATGCCGTCGCGGTCGGGTCGGTCGTGCTCTCATTCCTCTGGGTCCTCAAGGTCCTGATGGGTTTGGGCAGCCTCGATACCGCCCACATTGAGCGCTACTACACGTGGTTCCAGAGCGGCGATCTCACCGTCGGCGTCGACCTGCAGATCGACCGCCTGACCGCGGTCATGCTCCTCGTGGTCACCGGTATCGGATCCCTGATTCACGTCTACGCCACCGGGTACATGTCTCACGAGGGCGGATACCATCGGTTCTTCGCCTACCTGAACCTGTTCATGTTCTTCATGCTGGTCCTGGTGCTGGCCGGCAATTACCTGCTTCTGTTCGTGGGCTGGGAAGGCGTGGGCTTGTGCAGCTACCTGCTCATCGGCTTCTACTTCCTGAAGCAAAGCGCCACCAACGCCGGTAACAAGGCGTTCATCGTCAACCGCATTGGCGACTTCGGGTTCATGCTGGCGTTGTTCCTGATCGTCGTCAATTTCGGCTCTTTGGATTTCGGCAAAGTGCTGCCCGCGGTCTCGGGCAAGCCGGAAGAGACCTTGAACCTGATCGGCCTGTTGCTGTTGGTCGGCGCCGCCGGCAAGTCCGCGCAGATTCCACTGTATGTCTGGCTCCCCGACGCGATGGAAGGCCCCACACCGGTCTCGGCGCTGATCCACGCCGCCACGATGGTCACGGCCGGAGTCTACATGGTGGCCCGGTCCGCTCCGCTCTACCTGTCGGCCCACGGCGCGATGGAAGTGGTGGCCTACGTCGGCCTGGCCACGGCGGTTTTCGCGGCGACCATCGGGCTGCTGCAAAACGACATCAAGAAGGTATTCGCCTACTCCACCGTCTCGCAGTTGGGCTACATGTTTCTCGCGGCCGGAGTGGGCGCATTCTCCGCTGGCATCTTCCACGTGATGACGCACGCCTTCTTCAAGGCCCTGCTCTTCCTCGGGGCGGGCAGCGTGATTCACGCTCTGGAGGGCGAACAGGATATCCGGCACATGGGCGGCCTCCGCAAGAAGATCCCGGTGACGTTCGCGACCCTGATGTGCGCCGGCCTCGCGATCGCCGGTTTCCCGTTCACGTCGGGCTACTTCAGCAAGGATGAGATTCTGCTCGCCGCCCATCACCACCATCCCTGGATGTACTGGGTGGGCGTGATTACCGCGGGCATGACGGCCTTCTATGTGTTCCGCTGCCTCTTCCTGACCTTCTTCGGCGAGTATCGCGGCCACCATCACCCCCACGAATCGCCTTGGGTCATGACGGGCCCACTCGTCGTGCTGGCGGTGCTCTCCCTCGCCGGTGGCTTCTTCAGCGTGCCGAAGTACCTGCATCCGGTCCTGCCGGTCGAAGAGATGCACCACGACCTGACGCTGGTGATCATCGCGACCAGCGCCGGCCTGATCGGCATCGCCCTGGCGTATTTCCTGTACGTCCTCCGGCCGGGCCTGCCCGACGCGATGGCCCAATCGATGAGTGGCCTCTACCGCCTGATCTACAACAAGTATTTCGTCGACGAAATGTACGACGCTGCCGTGATTCGACCGTTGATCGGCGGATCCCGCACAGTGCTGTGGAAACGAGTGGATGTCGGGCTCATCGACGGCATTGTGAACGGTGTCGCCTCGCTGGCGCGGCTGATGGGCGGCGTCCTGAAACTCGTCCAGTCCGGAAATATCCGAAGCTACGCCACCTGGATCGTGTGCGGTTCGGTGTTCGTGATTGTCGCCATGGGCCTGCTGATGATGGGCGGCCCGGCGGGAGGTGGACGGTGAGTTTCCTCGGGTGGTTCGTCCTGGCGCCCCTCGTCGCCTTCCTGGTCCTTCTGATCCTGCCAAAGTCGTTGTCGCGTGTAGCTGCCCTGGTTCTGTCCCTGGGGATTTTCGTGCTTTCTCTCGGGCTCCTGCCCGGCCAACCCCTCGAGACCGATCTGGCCTGGATTCCGGAGCTTGGTATCCGTTATCACGTGGCCATGGATGGGTTGAGCGTGTGGCTGGTGTTGCTCACCACGTTCCTCACGCCGATCTCGGTTCTGATCTCCTGGAAGTACATCCAGCATCGCGTCAAAGAGTTTCACGCCTTCCTGCTGCTGCTGGAGTTCGGTGTGATGGGCGTCTTCGTGTCGATGGACCTCTTCCTGTTCTACGTGTTCTGGGAAGTGGGGCTGGTGCCGATGTACTTCCTGATCGGCATCTGGGGACACGACCGCCGCATCTACGCCGCCGTCAAGTTCTTCCTCTACACGATGGCCGGTTCGGTCCTGATGCTGGCGTCGATCATCTACCTTTATCTGAAGGCAGGCACGTTCGACTATCCCACCATCCTGGCCCTGCTGGCCAGCGGGAAACTCCAGTTCACGAGCCTGGAACAGACGCTGATGTTCCTGGCGTTCTTCGCCGCGTTCGCGGTGAAGGTGCCGCTGTTCCCGTTGCACACCTGGCTGCCGGACGCTCACGTCGAGGCCCCCACCGCCGGATCGGTCATGCTGGCGTCCGTGCTGTTGAAGTTGGGGACGTATGGGATCCTGCGATTCTGCATTCCCCTGTTCCCGGCGGCGGCCCGCGAGAACGCCGGTTGGATTGCCGCCCTCTCGATCATCGGCATCCTCTACGGCGCGCTGGTCGCCCTGGTGCAGCCCAACATCAAGAAGCTGGTGGCCTATTCGTCGGTCAGTCACCTGGGATTTGTCGTCCTCGGCATCTTCTCGTTCAACCAGCAGGGCCTGGACGGCGCGGTCTACCAGATGCTGAATCACGGGATCTCGACAGGCGCGTTGTTCATGCTGGTCGGGTATCTCTACGAACGGCGTCATTCCCTCGAGATCGCCGACTACGGCGGGGTCTCGACACCGGCGCCCTGGCTGGCCACAGTGTTCCTGATTACCACCCTCGCGTCGATCGGCCTGCCCACGCTGAACAACTTCGTCGGGGAGTTCCTGGTGTTGCAGGGCGCGGCTCAGGCGGACTTCCGCTGGGCCGTCTTCGCCGCCTCCGGCGTCATCCTATCGGCGTGCTACATGCTCTGGGCCTACCAACGCACGTTCTACGGGGAGACGCCCGAAAAGGTTCGCGCCCACATGCACGACCTCAGCGCGCGGGAGTGGGCTGCCATTTTGCCCATGATTGCCCTGATGATCTGGATGGGCGTGGGCGCCCAGACGTTCCTGCCGCGCATCAGCGCGACCAATGCCGTGATTCTGAAACAGACGCTCGTGAACGTCCCCTTCAACGTGAGAACCCCGGCAAAGGCCGACTCGACCAAGGAGATCGCCGATGCCCGCTAGCGCCTTCCCTTCCTCGGTGGAGATGCTCCGCTTCCTGCCCGAACTGATTTTGACGCTGGTGGGCACCCTGATCATGGTGCTCGAGCCCCTGACCGGTGAGAAGCCCAAGAACGGTCTGGGCCATCTGTCGATTGCCGCGCTGGTTGCGGCGCTGGCCGCCTCGATCGCGGCCAATGCGAATCCCGGCCCGGCGTTCTCCTCCATGTTGCTGGTGGATGGGTTCGCCACCTTTTTCCGCGTGCTCGTAATCGTGGTCGGCATTCTCACGATCCTCGCTTCCTATCGATACCTCACCCGCGAAAACGCCAACCGCGGCGAGTACTTTGCCCTGATTCTGTTCTCTGTGGTGGGACAGTGCGTGATGGTGACGGCCAACGAGCTGATCATGATCTTCATCGGGCTCGAGATCTCTTCCATCGCGACCTACGTATTGGCCGGCCAGTTGCGCGACGATCCCCGCGCCAACGAGTCGGCCCTCAAGTACTTCCTGCTCGGATCGTTCGCCACCGGATTTCTGCTGTACGGCATCGCGTTCATCTACGGAGCCACCGGCACCACCAATCTGCTCGCCGTGCGCGAAGCGGTGCTACGAGCCGACTCGCCCTCGCCGCTCCTGCTGGCCCTGGCGGCCGCGCTCATGATCGTCGGCTTCGGATTCAAGATCTCCGGCGTGCCGTTCCAGATGTGGGCGCCCGACGTCTACCAGGGCGCGCCCGCGCCAGTCGCCGCGTTCATGTCGGCCGGCCCCAAAGCGGCGGCGTTCGCGATTTTCCTGCGGGTCTTCATCACCATCTTCGAACCGATCGGAGAGCGCTGGGGAGTGCTCATCTGGGTCTCCGCCCTGTTGTCCATGACCCTCGGCAATTTCGCCGCGCTGACGCAGACCAACGTCAAGCGCATGCTCGCCTACAGCTCGATTGCCCACGCCGGCTACGTTTTGGTGGCGCTCTGCGCGCGATCGGAAGTCGGCACGGCCGCGGCGATGTTCTATCTGGCCGCGTACGCGCTGATGAACGTGGGCGCGTTTGCCGTGGTCTCTTATCTCTGCGGGAAGAACGAGAAGTTCGTGGCCATCGACGACCTGGCCGGACTCGGCGCGCGCCGTCCTCTGGTG
Organism: uncultured Solibacteraceae bacterium; assembly: GCA_964529305.1. GTDB lineage: Bacteria > Acidobacteriota > Terriglobia > Bryobacterales > Bryobacteraceae > CAZGUX01. The sequence continues at coordinate 22,074 of CAZGUX010000186.1, forward strand.
GCAGCGGCCTTGACCTTGTTCATGTGTTCGCTGATCGGCATCCCGCTCACCGGCGGCTTCTTTGGAAAGTTCTACATCTTCAAGGCGGCCTTGCAATCGAAGCTCATCTGGCTGTCGGTGCTCGGCCTTCTCAATAGCGCCGTGGCCGCATACTACTATCTCCGCGTGTTGGTCGTGATGTACATGCACGAGCCAGGGGAAGCGGTCGACGAACTGGAACCGCTCTCGCCGGGACTCGGCACCGCGCTGCTGGCCTCCGCCACCGGAGTGCTGATTCTGGGAGTCTTCCCTTCGAGCATTCTCGACTTCGCGGTGAAGTCCGCCAAGATGCTCACCCGGTGACTAGCACCAGCAAGCTGCCCCGCCCTCGGGACTGAAGTCCCGATGCGCGCTGGAAGCGCGCGCCACCAACTGTGCAATCGCCGGAGGCCCGGTGGCGCACGCTTCCAGCGTGCAAAGGAACTATAGTTCCACTAGCCCTCAGGTCGCGGCCTGAGAGACGGCATCGGAGACCGGGCCGAGCAATCCCGACCGGGAATGGTCCGCTGGCCGGGTAGTCAACACGACACACATCACCCCCGTGGCACGGTCCGCCCAGGCGATGGTACCCGTGGATCCCCAGTGGCCGAACGTCCGCGGCGAACAGGCCTTGCCCAGTTTGGCCGGGTCGAGCATCCATCCCAGACCCCACGGTTCGTTCATCCCTTTCGTCTGCAGGGTCACCATCTGTTCGGCCGTTTCTTTCTTCAGCACCCGGCCATCCGGCTTGAGGAACATCGACAGCAGCGCGGCAATGTCGTGGACATTCGAGTGCGCGCCGCCCCACGGCGCGCCCAGGTCACGCCAGTAGAGGCTGTTCCAGTTCCAGTCGTTGTCACTGGTCCCGTAGATGGCCGGCGCGTGCTCCACCTGCGATTGCATGGTGGAGGGAATCTTGCGGCCGCCCAACCCGAGGGACGTTTGCGTCATACCCAAGGGCTGGAACAACTCCTCGCGGAGAAAATCCCGGAACGGCTTCCGCGTGGTCCGCTCGACGATTTCCGCGGCAAGCAGAAGACCCATGCTCTGGTAGCTCACCTTCGAGCCCGGCTTGAACAGCAGGGGCGTCTTGCACGTGATGGCCACGAAGTCCTCGAGGGGCGCATGGCGTTTGCGCAGGTCGATGTTCTCGGACAATTGATCCGGCAGGCCCGACGTATGGGTCAGCAGGTGGCGAATCGTGATGGCGTCGCGGCCGCCCCCCGAAAACTCCGGGATGTACTTGCGCACCGGATCGGCCAGCGAGAGTTTTCCGCGCTCGACCAGAATCATGACGCCGGTCGCGGTCATGGGCTTGGTGATGGAAGCCAGCAGAAATACGCTTTCGGGCGACGTCGCCTTCCCGTAGCCGCGTTGGAACGTGAAGGAGCCCTGGCGGACATAGAGCGCCGCCGCCCGTACCTCTCCCGAGGCAATCGAGCGCTCAATCAGCGCGTCGGCCTCTTGAAGGCTACTCTTTGTCAGTTGTCGTGCCATGGCGCGGTCCAGCAAGCCGATCCCTCCCAGCATCATCGAACGTCGAAGCATGAGTACGTTCTTATCGTGTTTTGCGCCGCGTTTCAACTGCCCGGGGGGACTGATAGTGCCTTGATCCCTTGTTACAATACGACCTCGTGCTCGACGTCAGGCAACTCTCCAAGCACTACGAAACCGCCCGCGGCCCTTTGCGCGTCCTCTCGGATGTTTCGCTGCAGCTCAAGCCGGGCGAGGCTCTCTCGGTGGTTGGCCCTTCCGGTAGCGGAAAGAGCACGCTGCTGTATATCCTGGGCGCGCTCGAACGTCCGACCTCGGGTTCGGTGACTCTGGGCGGCATCGATCCTTTCGGTTTGCAGGAAGCGGAGCTGGCGGCGTTTCGCAATCGCCAGATCGGCTTCGTGTTCCAGGACCACTGCCTGCTGCCGCAATGCACCGTTCTGGAGAATGTACTCGCACCCACGTTGGTGGCCGCGAAAGATCCCGGCCGCGAAGCGCGCGCCCGCGAACTGCTCGGCCGCGTGGGTCTCGGCGACCGTCTCGATCACCTGCCTTCCGAACTTTCCGGCGGAGAGAAGCAGCGCGCGGCCCTCGCCCGCGCCTTGATTCTGTCGCCCTCGCTGCTGCTGTGCGACGAGCCGACGGGCAATCTCGACCAGACGACCGCCGCCGGCGTGGCGGACCTCCTGCTCGAACTCCACAAGGCCCTACAGAACATCCTGATCATCGTCACCCACAGCACACAGCTCGCGGCCCGAGTCTCCAGGCGGTGCCGCATCCAGGGTGCAAATTTCGTCGAGGAGCCGTAGTTGCTACAGCCCCAGTGCCAGCGAATCGCGCTGGCTCGTCTGCCAGGCGCTCAGTTGCTTCTTCAGCCTGGCGATCGCCCCTTGCGGCGGATCGCGGTAGAAGCGGTTCGACAGTTCCAGCGGGTCCTGCGCCGTATCGAAAAACAGGTTGTGGTCGCGGTCGAACAAGACCAGCTTCTCGCCTTCCGGCGAAACGACTGCGCGTCCGTGAGGGCCCTCCGGGGCGGTGTGCCACTCGATGAAGACATGGTCCCGCTGAAGCGGTTTGCCTTCCAGGAACGGTACCAGGCTTTGTCCCGGCAGGTTCTCGGGCGATTTGCGGCCGAGCAGCTCCAGCACGGTCGGCACGATGTCGATCGAGCTGACCGGCCGGTCGACGACGATCTGCTTCTGATGCAGAAACGGCGCGCGGATCAGCAGAGGCACCCGGCAGGCTTCCTCGTAGAACACCGACTTACCCGCCAGAGTGTGCGCGCCCATCATCTCGCCGTGGTCGCTCGTGAACACCACGACCGTGTTGTCGGATTGGCCCGACGTTTCCAACGCCCACAGGATCTGACCCACGGCCTGATCCACCTGGCTGCAAAGCCCCGCGTAGTTGCGGTTCAGCCGCTGCCACCCGGCGCGCGTCCTGAGATCCTGTTTCTCAAACCCCTTCTCGAGAAATCCCTGGCGCAGCTTGCGGTACAACTCCGGTTCGTGGTCTACCTGATCGCCGGGATAGTTGCGTGGGACCGGCGCCTCCTCCTCGCTGTGCAAATCGTTCAGCGGCCCGAAGAACGGCATGTGCGGCTCGAGAAAATTGACGTGCAACAGCCAGGGCGAGCGGCGGTTGTCGAGGATGAACCGCGAGGCTTCACGCGCCAGGAACTGCGGCTTGCAATGATGGAGCGGAACCCTCACGGCAAAGCCGCGGCTGAATTTGTTGCCTTTGCGGTTATCCGGCTTGTAGCCCTGGCTCTCGAGAAACGCGTGGTAGCTGCTGCGGCGCGCGGCGTCGCGCCCCGCTCCAAAGTGCTCGCTGTAGATATCTTCAATCGAGACCCACTCCTCGAAACCGTGCTGGGCGTAGACCTCGTTGCCGAGGTGCCACTTCCCCATGTACCCCGTCCGATAGGCGGAATCGTTCAATAGCTCGGGCTGCGTGAGAGTCTCGGCGGCAAGCGGGATGTTGTTCGCGACCGACCGGTGTTGATGAGGGTACAGACCGGTGAGGATCGACCCTCGCGATGGCGTGCAGACCGGCTGCGCGACGTAGTTCCGGCGGAAAACCACGCTCTCCGAGGCCAGCCGGTTCAGCGCGGGCATGCGAAACCGCGAGTTGCCGCTGACCGCCAGCGTATCGTGCCGCTGCTCGTCGGTCCAGACGAAGAGCAGGTTCGGCTTGTCGCGCAAGGGACGCGTGCCGCCTCGCAAAACAGCAGGGGCGGCGCCGGCTGCGGCCAGAAACGTTCTTCGATTCAGCATCTTCTCTTCTCCCCTCGCTCACAGCGTCTGTTCCAAGATACTCTCATAGGATTGAGCGCGGTACGTGGTGTGGTCGTATTCGCAGTGATGTCCGCGGCGGGACTCGCGGCCACGCCGGAGGAACGCGCGCTGGCCTATCTCGCCAACGAGGTTCCAGCGTGGCGACGGGAGAACGGGTGCTTCTCCTGCCATAACAACGGTGACGGGGCGCGGGCCCTGTACCTGGCCCAGCGCCTCGGCCGGAGGGTGGATCCGGCCGCGCTGCGTGAGACCAACGAGTGGCTGGCGCGGCCCTCGCAGTGGGAGAACAACCGGGGCGACCCTCGGTTCAGCGACAAGGAACTCGCTCGCCTCCAGTTCGCGGTCGCCCTTGCGGCGGCCCACGAGTCCAGGGCCGTCACCGCGAAGCCGGCTCTCGACGAAGCTGCCGCGGCCGTATTCGCGCTTCAGCAGGCGGACGGATCCTGGCGCGTGGAGGGCGACGAGGCGGCAGGCTCGCCGGTGACCTGGGGATCCAGCCTGGCCACGGCGATGGCTTCCCAGGTCCTCCAGCGCGCGGATGCGTCGAAATACCACGACGCGACCCAACGCGCGGAAGCATGGCTCCGCCGGCTACCGCTCCGGATGACCGTGGATGCCGCCGCGGTCCTGACCGCGCTTCCGGAGCGCGAGAACGAGGCGATCGAGTTTCTGCGCCGCGCTCGAACGAGCGACGGCGGATGGGGACCCGCGGCACACTCCCCGGCGGAGGCCTTCGACACGTCGCTCGCGCTGATTGGGCTGAGCCGCACCGCTGCGCGCCACGAGGCATTGAAAACCCGGGGACGCGCGTGGCTGATTCGGAACCAGCTCGAATCCGGGGGCTGGCGGGAGACGACACGTCCCTCTGGCGGCGCGAGCTATGCCCAGCATGTTTCAACGACGGCGTGGGCCACCATCGCTCTGCTGCTGACGGCCCCGCCCTAACCCAGGTGCTGGCGGGCTTACCGCACCTCAAACCGAATCCGCCGCCATTCCCTGCGTACCTGGCGTTCCACCCGTTCGAACACGTCTACGTCAAACGGCCGCCCAATCCGGTTTCCCGCCAGGTCCTCCAAGGCGGTATCGACCGCGAGCGAATACGCTCCCGCCCCCCAGGGCGACTTTGGTGTGAACCGCCATCGCGTCTCGTGAGCTTCGACCGCGCTCTCGCCGTCGACCCCCGTACCGGCCGGCCGTTCAACTCGGATCAGAGTCTGCGCCAGCGCCTGATCCATCGCTTCCCCAAAGTCCACAATGAGCGGACCGGACGATCCGAGGCGAGGGGTCGAAATCCTCCAGCGAACGGGATCGAGCGGTGTCCGGTCGGCCGGACCGACCGAGTATTCTTTCTTGAAGCCTGGGAAGGTGGCCGCGCCCTGGGCGTCGCGCCATCCAGCCGCCACCGACAACGTCACCCGGTGTCCGGCCTGCAAGGCCAAGCCCACCTCCTGATTCGGCACCAATCCTCTTTTGATCCGGCCAGGGTCAAACAGCAAGGTCAGGCGTTTTCCGGAACGGTCCCACAACTCCTGCTCCAACTCGAGAAAGGGTAGTTCGATGGCCGAGCTTTTTTCGTCCAGCAACCGGATGTGCGAGTACGCGTCGCCCCGCCCCATCGGTTGGGAGAAGTGCAGGTACAGCTTGAGTTGATTCTCCGGGATTTGCTCGCCCGAGGGATAGATCGCTTCGATCTTCGCCGGTTCGCGCGGCTGCGCCGGAGGCGCCTTCAGGTTCACGATTACTGGCGGCTGGGTCCGCAGCACCGCCCGGTACACGGCCCCGGGCTGCGGTGGAAAGCGGGGCGTGAACGTCATCACGTCCCCGCGTAATTCGTACGAGCCCAACACCGGAGTCCCCGCGGGTCCGCCCTCGATGTAGACCGCGAAGAATTCGCGCGGCGCCGAAGCCAGGGTAAACGGCCATCCCCGGACGAGGAACCGTCCCTGCTCCAAGCGGATCTCGGCGGCGCCCGCCGCGAACGCGAGGCACGCCAGAGCGGCCAACCGCGCGAACCGCATAGCTCTACGGCAGCGCTACGGTCTTCAGATCCAGCGATCCCGCATCGGAGGCGATCAGCATCAGCGCCAGGTCCCTGCTGTAGCTGTCCAGTTGCTGCACGCCTTTGAGCGAACTGATCGTTTCGTAGGGCAGCCCAGTGACATCGGTCTTGCTGGTGATCGACGGCATTGCGTCGATCTTGTCCGTCGTCATCTTCATCACGCCCCGGCTGCTGTTGCTCATGAGCAGGTAGTCCTTCCCGCCCTTTTGATACACGATCATGTCCAGCGGGCGGTTTCGGTTGCCGAGTTCGGCGATGGTGGTGCCAACCACTTTGGTCCCAGGCTTCAAAGCCGAAACCGGGAACTTCACCAGTGGAGTGCAGGTGTAGGCGGCCAGGAGATACGGATTCTGTTTCGTCCCATAGGCAACGAACGTTCGCACGGGGGAATTGGTCTCGAAGCCCCCGTGCGCGCCGTGGAAGATCTCAACGCTGGCGCCTTTGTCGACTTCGGCAAACGGGAACCGGATCGCGCGCAGGTTGGAGGCGAACTCCTCATTCGAGAGGCCCGCGACGTAGACCTTCCCATTTACAAAGGCGAGGTCGGTAATGGCTTCCATGCGGGGACTCTGGCCGCGGCGGTCCTTGAGGCTCGGGTCCGGCAGATTCGGCAGATCGGCGCGGGAATGCTTGACATTGTCCAGGGCAAACTCCTCGAACCTGCCGGCAGCGTCCGTGCGTAAAATCACGGGCATAGCGTCGGGCCCGCGCCCGCGAGAAACCGACAGATACACCCGCTTCGAGAGAGGATTCACCGCCATATCCTGGATCAGGATCTGATCCGGCGTCGACCCCAGCAGCGCGGCGATTTTTTCATTGGCCGCTTGAATGTCCACGGGTTTCGCGGCCGCGTTGGAAGAGCGGTCGCCGGTATCGAGCGCCCAGACGGCCCCGGATTTGGAATCGCCGACAAACAGGATGCCGTCCGGGCCGAAGGCCAGCACGCCGGCCGACTGCAAATCAGCCTTGCCCGGCTTGAGGGCGTTCGCCGCCGACAGCAGGGAAATCGCGGACAACAGAAACAACACGGCAAATCGTTGCAGCGTCAATGGGGGTTCCTCCTCAACTCGAAGATCTCGGTCCCGCCTCGCGATGCTGCCGTTTCCAAGGCGGCAATCACCTCTCTTCCGGCGACGCGAGGTTCCCTCATTCTGCGTCCAGGACAGCGCGGCTGTCAACTTGGCGCCTCAGTCAACTCTGTCAGGTTGCGCGACGGCTGTCTCCCATCGTCAGTCCGACGCGGAACCGGGTCATCGCCTCTGATCATGAGATCGTACGCCTCAGCCGCCTTTTCGAGTGGGTACGTTTCGATCATCGGGCGAACGCCGCATAGTTCGGCGAACTGGAGCGTATGGATCAAAATCCCCGAAGTAAGCTTTTCTGAGCACCACTTTTGGGGAGGTTTCGCTTCGCGTAACAAAGCCGTGAAGATTCATGCAGGCGATGGACACCGGAGAGCAAATCCGGGCGTTTCCGTGCTAGCGGGCTCAGACGAATCGGGCTGCGAACACCTTTGCGCTTGACAGGCGGAAGCTGATGGAGATCGACTTTCCTTGCAGTGCGGCGAGAGAGTTGCGATCCTTCCACCGAAGTGGCTCCCACACACGATCCCCCGAGAACGCGACCGCGTTCTCGAACGTGAAGCCCTCCAGTGGCTTGCCGCCCTCGCGCAACTCCACCAGCACGCTGCCCGCTCTCGAAGTCCGCGCGTTGATCTCGATCCCGCCGCCGCTGAACTTCGCGGCGTTCGTGGTGAACTCGCCGTAATCCGCCGCTTCGATTCCCGCCAGCCGGGCGTCCTGCCATTTCGCCCAGGCTAGACCGCTCTCCGTCGGATAACTCGTGTAATGATTTTTGAACCACGCCTCGTTGTGGACATTGCTGGATCCCGAATACGGCAAACCGAGGCTGCCGTCCGGAAGCCGGACCAGGTTCGGACAGGCATACACCGTTCCCCCGTCCCAACTTCCGTTCGCGCCAAGCCGGATCACCGGGTCGTAGGAGAGCCAGTTATACACACGACCATCGCGGCTCACCGCAAGCCGGACATCCACGTCGTCGCGGTTGCGGTGGTAGATCGACACGAACAGCAGCCGCAGGCTCGGATCGCCGGGATAGAGCGTAAATCCGTTGAAGTAGTAGTCGTCGGCGGAACCATCCAACGGGCCCGCGTGCAACAGCGGCTCGGGTTGCGGCCAGTTCCAGAAATCGCCGGTTTCCGCGCGAGAGATCGTGCGCCCGCTGAAGTGATGCCGGAAATACCCGACATAGCGGCCAAGCGCCGCATCCCAGGCGCCGACATTCTGCGTGTCCGAGAAATACCGTACCAGCGGTTTCGTACCTTTTGTCCAACGAAGTCCATCGGGCGAACTTGCCCCGTACAGTCCGTGCTGCGGCTTGCCTTCACCTGGAAGCCGGTCGAAATAGAAGGTCTTGTATCGTTCCGCGGGCGCTCCGTGCGGATCGAGGAAAACGCAGCCGCCGTTCGCATACGGCGACACGAGATTGTTCTCGCCCAATACCTTCAGGATGGGCTTGGTCCAGGTGAACCCGTCCGTGCTCTCCGCGTACCCGAACGCCGAGCCCTTCAACTCCATCGCTTGCCCGCCCTGCATGCTCATGGACAGCTTTTCTTTTCGCAGGCGTGCGTTGTACCAGCAGCGATACTTGCCGCCGTCCTGAATGACGCAGCCGTAGCCGGTGTTTTGCTCCCAGGGGCGGTCCGCCGTCAGCCAGCGCTCCGACTTCGTGGCATCCTCCGGAGTCACTCGCACTCCAAACGCGAGGTCTTTGCGGCGGAATCCGTGCTCGCCGACATTGAACACGCGTCCGAAATCACGGGCAAGGCTCTTTTGCAGTTCCTTTCCGGCCTCCGACATCCGGCTCGAATCGAGAACCGGATCGAGCATGCCCTTCGAGACATGAAACCAGTCCAGAAAGAGGAAGAGCTTCCGGTCTTGTGGCTCGGCGGCGCGGGCAAAAGCCAGCGCCGCCGATTGCAGGAAAAAGCGTCGGGTCCACATCAGAATAGAAATTTCAGGCCCAACTGCACTGCCCGGTTCTCGTTCGACAGGGTCGTGATCGTTCCCGCCGCGGCGGTTCCGATCGTGGCATTCGGCGCTCCCAGACTGATCGAGTTCGTGAAATTGAACGCCTCGGCGCGGAACTGGAGGCGCATCCCTTCCCGAATCCTGAAGTTCTTGAACAACGAAAAATCCATGTTGAACAGGCCCGGACCTTCGATCACGTTCATGCCCGAATTCCCGAACCGGTACGCGGGAGGACTCGCGAACGCTCCGGTGTCAAACCATCGCTGAACCCGTCGTTCCTCCACCGGCAAATTGCCATCCCGTATCCGATCCGGCCGCTGACCCTGAATGGTGAGGCTCCCCGTGCCGTTCGACGAATTCACTGGATTCACCGGAAAGCCGGATCGTGCGGTCACAATGCTGTTCATTGCCCAACCGCCCAGGACCACATCGGCGATGCCTTTGCTCTGGAGCCATCGACGGCCCGCGCCGAACGGAAGCTGATACGTCATGCTATGGACGAAATAGTTCGCCACGTTCTGGGGCGCAAGACCCCGCGAGCCCTGGCGGTTCGTCGGGTCCTGGATAAAGGAATACGGCGTGTCAATCGATTTGCCGTAGGTGTACGACGTAAGGAACGAGAGTCCGGCACTTTGCCGCCACTCCGCCTTCAATTGGAGCGCCTGGTAACTCGTATTCGCCTGGTTTTCGATGGCCGTGATCCGTCCGGCGTTGGGATACGGGCGTCGCAATTGCGCCGTCACTCCGCCGAACTGCGCATCGGGCCCCAATGCCGGCTGGGCGAGCGTGTTCACGTCCCGATTGATCCACATGTGCGTCCCTTTGTTTCCGACATAGCTGGCGCCAAGCATCAGGTTACTGATCGGGCTGTGCTCCAGCGTGAGATTCCAGCTCTGCAAATACGGGGCGTTGTTGCCGTTCGGCTGATACATGCCGGTAGTGCGCGACGGAGTGATCGCGACTTCCTGCAGGTCGCCCAGGGCGTACACGAACGTTCCGAGAGTATCCCGGAAGGTCCGGGCCGGAGTCCGGGCGTCGGTGGAGGTGTACTGGTTCTGCTGGAGAGCCGGCGGGATGACCGCAAATCCACTCAATCCCTTGAACTGTGGGAAGTAGGCAACGCCGTATCCGCCGCGAAGCACCAGCTTACTGTTGGCCTGAAACGCGAATCCCAGCCGAGGGCTGAAGTTGTTCTTCTCGGTCGGGAACGGCGGTTCGCTCAGGCGGTTGCAGTTGCAGGAGGGCGTAAAGGTCCAAAGTTGCTTTTCGACCGTTGTGGGAGCGCCCGCGATGTCGTACCGCAGGCCGAGGTTCAAGGTGAGACGGCGCGTCACGCGAAAGTCGTCCTGGAAGAACAGGCCGAACTCCTTCGTGTTCGGTTTCATTCCATTGCCGACCATTCCCGCATAAGCCGTCTGCGCCCAGCCGATCAGCAGGTCGGCCACCGGACGGCCCGTGTTCGCCGTACCTGGCAGGCTGGTGAACTGGCCGCCGAAGATGTATCCGCCCGCGGGGAAGTTGGGAATCCGGTCGGTGGTGTTCAGCAGGCTCAACGAGCCGCCCATCTTCAGAAAGTGCCGCCCCACGGTCCGGCTCAGCGTGTCAATGATGTTCCAGTTGCGCTGTGCGTAGACGAACACGTCATAGGGTGTGCCCAGCGCAGTCAGCCCCGCTGGCATGATGTTTGGAAAACCAAACTGAAGTTTCCGGTCCTCGTGAATCGGCGGCAGCCCCAGTTTCGTGCGCCAATCGTCGATGGCCGTTCGTTCGGAGGACTGCTCCAGGTTCGTTTTCTGCAGAGCGAAACGCAGTTCATTCACCAACCGCGGTGAGAAGGTATGCGTGTTGCTGATCTGGAACGAAGGCGTCGGGCTCGTGCTCACCTGCGTCGCATTCGGGTTTCCGGGTCCGGGCAGAATCGTGCCGCTGTCGCCATACGAATTCGCGTACGAAAACCGGCCGCTGATCGAATCTCTCGAACTCAGCATCCAGTCGATCTTCGTGTTGTGCCGGACACTGTTGTTCAGGACTCCGGCGTTGATGTTGTAGTTCGCCGCGAGGCCGGCCCGGTTGGGATCCGGATATAGCCCTATGAGCTGTTTTGAGGTTGGATCGATCGCGCTCGCGGGAACAACCTTGTTGGGATACGGACTGCGCACGATGCGCGTGCCTTCCACCGTCGTCGTCAGCGGATCGTAGATCACGGCTGTCTCTTCGCTGAGGTCGCCGGCTTTCATCTTCAAGGTCGGAACCGTGGAGACTCGCGTCGCCTGTGCCCGCCGGCGGGTCCACTCGGCGTCGACAAAGAAGAACAACTTGTCGTGGACAAGCGGTCCGCCGCCGGCGCCGCCGAACTGGTTGTACCGCAGCGTCGGTTTGGCCGCCGTCGGGCTCGCGAAGTAGTTTCGCGCATTCAGCTTGTCATTGCGCAGAAACTCGAACAGGCTGCCGTGATACTGGTTGGTCCCGGACTTCAAGTTGATGGTCACCACGCCGCCCATCGCGCGCCCGTATTCGGCCGAATAGTTGCTGGTGATCACCTTGAATTCGCTCACCGCATCCACCTGCGGCGTGTAGACCGAACCCGAACCCCCGTTGCTGCCCGTGTATTCCTGGTTCACCGACACGCCATCGACCGTGAAGTTGTTGCCGGTGGTCCGTGTTCCGTTGATGCTCGGGTTGCTCGCCGACGCGAACGATCCGGTCGCGCCGCCGCCCGAAGAACCAGGAATCGTGCTCAGCAGCGAGAGCACGTTACGCCCGTTCAGGGGCAGATCGGTGATCTTCCGGTTATCGACGACCTGGCCCAGGCTCGCGCTGACGCTTTCGAGCAGAGGCGCCTCCGCCTTCACTTCGACGCTGTCCGCCACCTGCCCGAGGTCGAGTTGGGTATCGATGCGCTGATCGGTGGCCACCCGGATCTCGATGCCCCGCCGGACCGCCGTCTTGAAGCCCTCGTGGGTGACGGTCAGGGTATACGTGCCCGGAGACAGGAAGGGAAACGTGTAGCTTCCGTCGGCTTCGGTCAGGAACCGCGAACTCACATTGCTGTCGGCATGGGTCAATGTGACGGCAGCGCCGGCTACGAAAGCCCCTGACGGGTCCGAGACCACTCCGCTCAGTGTCGATTTGACGCGCTGTGCATTCAGAGTGCTCAGAGCCAGAGTGCTCAGAGCGAGTAGCGTGAACAGAGCCAGCCGGAAGAACGGCCGCCCCGGAATGGGTGAGAAAAACATCATGTGCCCCCTTCTCCTGCGCATGGAAATAACTCAATCGGTCAACGGTTAAAAGCGAAATGGCGTCCGTACGACGCGGTCGTATTCGGGTTCGATCACATAAACTCCCGAGCGCGGACCGGCGGGAGCCCCCTTGCCGTCGGTCTCATGCAGTCCGATCACGCGATAGCACACAAAGTGGCGCCATCGCCCCTCGAGGAAAACGTTCTGCCCAACGGCATGGTCGCAAAACGGTGAATCCGGCTCATTGGGATATGAGCGAACACGGCGCTCGTCGTGCACCACCCAGGGTTCCATGAAATGCTTCCCGCGCAACGGATACGCGTACAGGGGATTGCGCAGCAGGCCGGGGCCGGGATTGCTGATCTGATAGAGCGAGCCGTCCAATCCCTGATTCAGCGTCTGCGGCGAATTGTAGTTATAGTGATCGAAAACAAAGGTGAAGTTGAGTCCGTCCTTCGAGGAATAGACACGCCCTTTCACGTCGTAGCCCCGAGTGTACACCAGGAAGCCGGACCCGGTGTTCTGAATCGACGCTTCCGTTTCCAGCCAGCGGTAGACCCGGTTCTGCTTCCAAACCTCGGGCGCCTTCGCGTTCAGGAAAGGCTTTCCCGCCTTCGAAGCCTTCCACTCTTTCCCGTCATAGTCCAGGCGGATGACCACCACGTAGGTTCCGTCGTCGGCAGCAAACGGGCACAGAAATCCGGCGTCTTGCGGCGCGCAGTTCGACAGTCCGACGCGGCCGACGGAAACGCCCGCCAACTGGAAGATCAACTCGCGCTTCGATACTTTGATGGATCGGCCGTCCGCCTTGATCTGGATGAACTCGATATCCCGATCGTTTCTGCCGGCCTCCGGATGTCCGTTGCTGCGGTCGGGAAGGAACGTGAGCGTCCCCGAGAACAAAAACCCCGTGCCGGCGGCCGGATGCGGCTTTCCATCGGGCAGCTTTGCGCCGATCGGGACGAATCCCCCCAGCGTAGGGAAGCGGCCCTGAACCGCCGGCTTTCCGTTCGATTTCAACTTGTAGTTGACATCGTACCGATTAATCGGAATGGCGTTCTGTTCGTCGATGTCCTCCAGCCTGCTGAACACGAACGCATCGTTGCCGATCTCGAAGTCGTGGCCTCCTTCCTCGCGGATGCTCGCGACCATAAAGCATCGTTCCCGGTCGAGTTGGTAGATGTGGCCCACCTCGTAGACCGCCGGCCGCAGAGCTTCCTTGGGAGGATTCGCCATCCTGCCGAGAACCTTTCCGTGCCGGATCACCCGCACCGGGCTGTAGCCGGTGATCCCGGGCTCGACTTCACTCTTCGTGGTATCGAGTTCGCGTACGACGATCGCGCGCAGATCGTCCAGGATCTGCCGCCGTTCCTGGTCGCTCGGATCCTTCAAGAATCCCCAGATGGTGGAAACGTCGCCGCCCGCGACCGGATGGGAAAAGCGTTGGTACAGCGCATCCAGCTTCCAGTTGGCGATCTCCGCCCCAAGCTCGCCGAGAATCGCCAGCGTCATCACGTAGTTCCCGTAGACGTTGGGATGGATGCCGTCCGGCCCGACCGGACGTCCCCAGCCTTTGCCTTGCAGATAGTCGTGCGCGGCGTCCATGATGCGATTCATATCGATCACACGGATGCCGAGTTCGGCGGCCTCGTCGCGGATCGCGTCGTTGCCCGTCCGGCCAACCATGTCGAGCTTCGCATCCCACTTGCACGTTGCGCACACCGGGTCGTAGTCGAACATCGTCATGAAGACGATGTGGCTGCGGTCCACCACGTCCTGGATGCTCCGCACCATATCGCCGAGCGAACGCCGGTACTGAAGATAGAGATCTTTCTTCCACGGCCACGGAGCGGGGTGAATGCCTCCGTCAATCTGGCCGGCATCCTCATAAATCAACCAGTCGCCGGTCGCGATCCTGCCGTCCTTGATCGAGGCGTTCAGTTCGGCGGCCAGCGTGTCCACCGTCTTTGCGGAACCGTCGGGGTTCAACCCTTTCCACACATTGGGAACATGCTGGAAGCCGGGGCCGCGGGCGGCATTCGCCTTCAGCAAAATGGCGCCGATCCCGGGAATCGTCCGCAGCGGCGATGGATCCGTGTAGTTGCCGAAGCCGTATCCCTGCGCGATGCTGTCGCCCTTCAACAGGATCGTCTGGTTGGGAAGTACCTGGAAGCGCTGTGCGCCGGAGACGCACGCCGCCAACAGAAGGAGAGCGGGAATCATCAATCTCATGGCATCCCGCTGTACTGGAGCAGTGGCTTCAGGGCGTCCGGAAGCCGTTCAGAGCAGTCCCTACTTCCTCGAGCACGTTTGTTCGCACATAGTTCCGGATCACTCCTTCCAGGTAAACAAAATCCGTCCTCCGGAAACAGGCTCTTCTTCTTGTCCATCGCAACCCTTCGCAGGGCGATTATATGCCAACTCTGGTCTGACGAGTCCGCGGGTCGCGTTGGAGGGATCACGTCAACGGCGATGAGGATCGCTCTACGCCGCTCTCTCTTTCGCGCCCAGCAGCACAGCCGCCGAATGCCGGCTCAGCGTCTCCAGCAACCGGGGAAGGGGGAAAAGGGTCAGCCTGATCTGAGCGGTTTTCTTGAAGGCCGTCGTTGAAAACCTGAAGTTGGAAGTAGCGGCCAAGATCACTCGGGATTTCAACCTCCGGTGAGCCGCGAGGAGCAGGTTGTGACCGTCGAAGCGAACGGCATTCAGATCAACACCGTTGACGCGGCGGTCAGCACTGTCGTCAACAGGCAGTTTGTGGAGAACATGCCGCTCAATGGGCGAAGTTTTCAGTCCCTGTTGACTCTGGCGCCCGGCGTGACCGCGGTTGTTTCACGCCGGGGCCAGGGCCAGCGATTCGACTGGTACCGCCAAGCCGAACCAGTCACGTCACCAGTCGTGCCGCCGCGACCGGACTCCACTACGATCCGTCGTTGTGCTGGCTGACCGTCGCGCCGTCCGTGTCCTTCAATTCACGGAAGATCATCGCCGAGACCACGGTCAATCCGCCTAGCGCCAGAAAGGCTTTGTGAATCCCCTCAATCAATTCGGGTGCGCCGGTCTGAAATCGATCGGGCATGAAGAAAGCCGTCGTCAACGACGCAGCCGCCACCCCAAAACTGATGGACATCTGCTGCATGGTGCTGGCGATGGTGCTGGCGCTGCTGGCCTGCTCCCCGGTGACGTCCGCGTACGCCAGCGTATTCATGCTCGTGTACTGCAGCGAAGTGAAAAACCCGAAGACAAACGCTTGCGCGACAATCAGCCACACGGGCGTCCCGGGGCCGATGGTCGCGAACAGACCGATCAGCGCGCCCAGAATCACGGTATTGGAGATCAGGACCCGGCGGTATCCCCAGCGCCTGAGGATGCCTGGTACCACCAGTTTCAGGCCCATGCTGGCCACCGCCTGCGGCATCATGAGCAGGCCGCTCTGAATCGGAGTGAACCCGAGTCCCACCTGGTACAGGAGCGGAAAAAGGAAAGGAATTCCGCCGATGCCCAGCCTCGTGACGAAGCTTCCGCTGACCGATGAACGGAACGTGCGGATGCCAAACACCGCCAGCCGCAGCAGGGGAAATTCGGTACGGGATGTCCGCAGGCCATAACCCGCCAGACAAACCAGGGAAATCGCCAGCAAGCCCAGCATCGCGTGTCCACTCAGCATGTGCTCGCCGAACACCTCCAGCACATACGAGAGCAGTGAAATGCCGCCGCCGAACAGAATTAGTCCCACGATATCGAGCGGGTGAGAATGATCCTCGCGGTAGTCCGGAAGGTGCCGGAATACCAGGTACAAGCCCAGCAGGCCGATCGGAATATTGACAAAGAAGGCCAGGCTCCAATGAAAATACGCGACAATCAAACCGCCGGCGATCGGCCCGAGCATGGGTCCGATGAGTCCGGGTATGGCGACGAAACTCATGGCGCGGATCAGTTCCGGCTTGTCGAAGGTGCGCACCATCGTCAGCCGCCCGACGGGCAACATCATCGCTCCGCCGCAGCCCTGCAGGATACGGCATGCGACCAGAAGATGAATGTCGCTCGACAGGCCGCAGAGAAACGAACCCAGGGTGAAGAGGCCGATGGCTGACGAGAAGACGCGCCGGGTTCCAAAGCGATCGGCCATCCAACCGCTCACCGGAATGAACACCGCCAGGCTCAAGGTGTAGCTCGACAGCACCGCCTTCATGCTGAGGGGTACGACGGCGAGTTCCTTCGCGATCGCGGGGACGGCGGTGTTCAGGATCGTCGTGTCGAGCGACTCCATGAAGAAGGCCACGGCCACCAGCCAGGGCAGCAGCCGCTTCACCGATTCGCCGGGAGTTGTCTGTTGATCGGAAGCGATGAAGGAATCGGGGGAACTCATACCTGGAACCGACCGGTCTCCTCTGAGTTTCGCTCAGGTCAAGTGCAGACGATCCGCACCGCCACGGTGCGGGGGTCCTTCCTCGAGCTGGCTGGATTTGAGTAGAGAGGACGGAAAGCCGGAACCGCGTTCGACGGCCCCTGCCCGGTAAGGCTTGTCGGACGCGGACCCGGAACCAGCGGAGGGAAATCGCGTGGCGGGTGCTATACTGATCGTTCTCGCCCCGGCCCCACCTACCTCATGCCAGAGTCGCCCGACGAGGTCCAGCCGCCCCGAAGTTTTGTCAGCAATGTCCTTTGGACCTGGGTGGGGGCCGCGGCCAATATCGCCTCGGCACTCGTGCTTTCGCCGTATGTGATCCGGAAGTTGGGTCCGGATGGGTATGGCCTGTGGATTTTGCTGTTCTCCGTTCTCGGCTATTACGGTCTGGTGGACTTGGGATTTCGGCAGGCGCTGGTCTACTTCACGGCGCATTTTCGGGCGCTGGGCCAATATTCCAAGATCAACGATTTTCTCTCGACGATCTTCGTCTATTACACTCTGGCCGGCCTGGTCCTTACACTGGTCGCGTTGCTGCTCTCCGCCGAGGCGGCGCGCGTGTTCCGGGTCCCGCCGGCTTACTTGCGAGATTTCTCGCTGCTGATCATGCTGACCGGGGTCAACTGGACTCTCGGAGCGAGCCCGTGCGCCGTGGCGGTCGAAGCGTTTCAGCGGTTCGACCTGGGTCACAAAGTGTACGTGTTGACGGTCGTGCTCCGCCTGGCAGGGTCCTTCCTCGTGCTGGAACTGGGGTACGGCCTGGTCGGGCTGGGACTGAACTACCTGGTCATCCAGGCGCTTGGCTTCGTTCTCGCATACCTCCTGGTGCGGCGGATCTTTCCCGGATTCGAGCTCTCGCTATCTCGAGCCAGACTTTCCACCCTCCGGGAAATGTGGTCCTACGGGCGGCACTCCTTTGCCGTCGGAATCGGACAACAGTTGACGGCGCAGACCCCGCAGATCCTGCTCGGAGCGTTGCGCTCCCCCGCCGACGTTGGATTCTTCGGCCTTCCGCAGAGAATGTTGCAGACCATCTCGGATCTGGTGATCCGGGCTGGGTCGGTCACCATGACGAAGGCCACTCAGTTGGTCGCGCAGGAACGGCGGGAGTCGGTCATTGAGTTGGGCATCGTCCTCAACCGCTACTGCTTCGCGTTGATGATGCCGGTTGTGCTGTTCGTTTTGAATCACGAATACGTCCATCGTTTGATTCTGCTGTGGGTGGGTCCCGAATACGCGCGGATGAGCACACCGCTGGTTCCGGTCTTCGTCGTCGGCAACGCACTGGTTATCGGAGGCCAGTTCAACTCGGCCGCCATCCTGTACAGCCTGCGCATGAACAAGCAATATGGGAGGATCCTGTTCCTGGAGGGCGTGGTGGCGTTGGCGGGAATCCTCCTGGTTCACCGCCGCTTCGGAATCCTGGGGGCGGCCCTGGCCGTCACGGTTCCGATGATCCTGCTCCGCGGCTTGACGGCGGCGGTCCTGGTATGCCGCGGGCTGAGCTTCCCTTTGCTTCGATACCTCTCCGGCATCTACCTGCGGCCGCTGCTGGCGGCGCTCCCGGTGTACCTCGTGATGCTGGCCGTTCAGCGCCTCGTCCTGCCCGGACGAAACTGGGCGGAACTGATCGGCGGCGGAGTGACCGGCACGGCTCTCTATCTTGGGCTGTGCTACTTCTTCTGCCTCGAGCCCGCGCATCGGCAGCGTTTGGAAGGAGCGGTTTTCCGCCTTCGCGACGTGTAGAATAGAAATCGATCTGCTCTGAACCAATGCCCGATCTGGTCTGTGCCATCGTTCCTACTTTTAACCGAAGGGAAATGGTGTGCGAAAGCATCGGCGGGCTGGTTGCCCAGACCCGGCCGCTTGATGCGATCCTCGTCATCGACAGCCGGTCGACTGACGGCACGTACGAGGCAGTGGGGCGCCGCTTTCCGGGCGTTCGCATCCTGCGCCTCGACGAGAACCGAGGTAGCGCCGGTGGGTTTGCCGAGGGCGCGCGGTGGGCGTACGAGAACGGCTTTGACTGGATCTGGTTTATCGACGATGATTCGCGTGTCGCGGACAACTGTCTCGAGGCTCTTCTGGCGGCGCATTCCGACTCCGCCGGCGGTACTTCTTCGGTGTACGGACCGGTGCGGTACTGGAACGACGACAGGACCTTCGCCGGCCTGCCCGCGGCCTCCTGGGACATGACGCGGCTCTGGGTGGGCCCCGACGAAGCCCGCACCCCCGTGACCACGGTCTATCGCACGCCCGAAGAGTTGCCGGAAGTGACCGAGGTGCGCGATCTGGCCTTCGAGGGAATGCTGGTCCCTCGCCGGGCCGTCGAACTAGCGGGCTACCCGGCGCCAGGCTTCTTCACACAGGCTGACGACACGGATTTGTGTTTCCGGTTTCTGGCGGCTGGATTCCGGCTGAAGCTGGTAGCGCGCGCGCACATTTTCCGGCTGATCCGGACCGATCAGGTTCGCCTCTCGCCGGCGAAGGCGCGCTTTGTGGTTCGCAACCGCATCTGGCTGAACCGCTTGTACGGAAAATCCTGGAAGGTGCGGGTAGTGCGAAGCTGGCTGTGGGCTTTGCGCTTCTTTCTGCCGAGCGTTCTGCGCCTCCGCTTCCTCTACGAACGGCCCTTCTTCGCGGCCATGTTTCTAGCGGTTCGGGAGGGGCTCTTCGACGATCCGCCCGTCCCGCCTCCACGTCCGGCGCCAGGCCGCGCGACCTAGGTTTCCGTCACCTGCCGTCAACCGCGAGACATGCCGGAGGGTGGAAGCGGAGGCAGTGGAGTCGCGTTTCGCAGCGGGCAAGTAAGAATCTGCGCGCTGGCGAGCTGACAACTCAGCAACCGGTTATCAACGCCTCCGAATGATCAGCAAATTGTTGTCGTACGTACTTATTGAGTCCGGCAGTTCTACCAAGGCGACCTCATAATTCTGGAACCGTTTCGAGTACACCGTTTCCAACTGGGCGCGCCATTTCTCAATCGTGTCTCCACGAATGTCTTCGACCACGTAGACTCCACCCCGACGAAGGTACTGCAACGATCCTTCCAAGAACGAAAGGTTGCCTTCCAGGGTGTGCAGTCCGTCATCAATGATGATGTCCATGCCACACCGCAGGTCAGGATGCGACCAGAGATCAGCTATTGCGACACGGTCAAGCTGGTCGCAGTAGAAAGTCTTAATGCGATCGTCTTCGAACAGAACGTCACGATCGATGTCCGCGCCGTATACCAGTGCATTTGGGAACAGTTCGCGCCATCCGCGCAGAGACGCTCCAGGCCGCCCGGCTTCTCCCATGTTGCAAGCGAACTTTGGATTGTTAGTGCCCAAACCGAGCTCGAAGATTCGCAATTGCCGATCGCGGAGCCCACGGAAAAGCTCAGAATAGACCGTCGTGTAGTTGTGCCACCCGTGACCCTTGTCACTGCCGTGCCAGGTCATGACACGGCACATCTCCGTTGGGGCTATCACGTTGACACGGCGAAGCCGATCTACAAGCTCAGATGTGCAGCCCCTCGGAAACTCCTGAACCTTTGGGGTACGTCGGTGGAAGAAGGAGGAGACCTGGCGAGGCAGATAGAAGCGGCCGTGCCACCAGCAGGAGCGCACGTATTGATAGGCTCGAGGTGACAGTCTTCGCCTAAGCACGTCACGCGCGGCTACTATCATCTACTCGCTCCAATGAGTATAGTCTATTCGAAGGCATTACCGCTCGGAATGCGCACCCCGGCGCCCAGCGCCACTCGGGTTTGGAAACTGCGGAAGGCGGATGTGAATATCAGGACCGGCCAGGTTGCCCCACAGCCCGTATGGGTTCTCCCGCAGCCGCGCCTTCCACGAGCTTGCCCGATCGGAGGGTGACGACCCCATTCACCACCACATGCTCGATTCCCGCTGAGTATTGGGCAGGAACCTGGTATGTCGCCCGATCGATCACCGTCGCCGGATCGAAGACCACCAGATCGGCATCGGCGCCGACCTGAACGCGGCCCTTCTTCTTCATGCGGGGAATCCGTGCCGACAGCCGGTTGGCGGGAAGGAGCGTCATCTTCTTCAGCGCCAGCATCAGGTCAAGAGTTTTCTGGTCCCGAACGTAGTGGCCGAGCACGCGGGCATAGGTGCCCCAGGTTCGGGGGTGGGCTTTGCCGTTGGTCAACCACATGCCGTCGCTGGCGACCATGACCATCGGATCGGCGACGAGCTTCCGGACGGATTCCTCGCTATAGCTCGGCGGGCTGATAATGAGTCCGCCGCTGGGTTTGTATTTTGCGAACGTCTTGCGAGTCAGGTTCTCGCCGGTCTCCACCCAGGTGTACTGGGCAATCTCTTCGTCCGGCATCTTCTGCCAATCGTCAAAGGCGTGGGAGTCGATGGTGGTCGAACCCCGGTTGTACGGATAGCTTTCCGTGGTGACATCTATCCCCGTGGCCTGCGCCGCGCGGATGCGGGCAAGGTACTCGGAGCCACGATCCTGGCCGGTACTATTCAAGTGCACGACGTGGAGTTGCGTGCCGTGACGTTGGGCGGGCGTAAGAACTTCTTCCAGGTTGCCGATATCCGTGCGATTCGTCCGGAGATGGACGTACGCGGCGGCGTTGTGCGCTTTTGCCACGCGAAAGACCGAGTCGAGTTCCTCCGCCGTGGTCCCGGGCGTGTAGGCGATGAGCATGCCGATTCCGACCGCGCCCTGAGCCAGCCCGTTCGACAGCCGCTGCGCCAGACCCTGGATCTGCTGGGCGGTCGCGGGCTGCACTGCCCAATCCCCGGACAGGCGCGACACCAACAGCTTGCCTCCCATGGCGAGCCGGCGCTGGTCGGGATGAGAGACGGCCGCGCCGAAGTTGAGGAGGGTCTTGCCTTCACGTTCCGCGTACCAGGCCGCGACATCCTCGACGCCGAGTTCCAACTCGAGCGCGGAGGTTACGCCGTCGTGGATCTTGGCACGATACACCTCCGCGCTGTCCCCGTGTTGATGGAGATCGATGAAGCCTGGAGAGACGACTTTTCCGCGGGCGTCGAGAACTTGCCTTCCGGAGAGGTCGCTCCCGGTGAT
This sequence comes from uncultured Solibacteraceae bacterium, assembly GCA_964529305.1. Classification (GTDB taxonomy): domain Bacteria; phylum Acidobacteriota; class Terriglobia; order Bryobacterales; family Bryobacteraceae; genus CAZGUX01. The sequence goes on from CAZGUX010000186.1 coordinate 43,694, forward strand.
CACGGCGATGCGGCTGCCCTCAATACCGATGTTGCGAACGGCAGCGAGTCCCGTTTCGGGATCCATCACGCGGCCCCCACGGATCACCACGTCATACGTCACCGGGCTGCATGAGGAAAGCGCCAGCACGGCGAGCAGCGGCAGGAAAGTGTTCTTCATAGGCGGTCGACTCTAGAGGATATCGTGTTCGGACTCGGCTCGTCCGGGCAGCCGCCAGTGTGCGAAGCCCGATGAAGTCCTTCCAACCGGCGCCGCGGCGCCCCTCCCGTTGACGGGCTCAGCAGGGGTCCACGCCACGGCAGGTCGTGTCCGGCACCCGTCAGTGGGCAAGTCCACCCTCTCCGCTCTCCTCGCCGTCCACCGCCTCGTCTTCGGCCCGCCCGGCCTTGCGGCTGGTTCTGCTCGATTACCGGCGGCCGAGGTCCCGCTCCAGGAACTGGCCGGATTCGAAGCTGTGGTGAAACCCATCCCGCTTTCGCCTCCCGAGGCGGCGGCCACGACGATCTGGTCACGGCGGCAGCCCTGGCCATACCGCGATCTCGTCTCGTCGGGTCAAGGAGTTGCGGGATCGATCCTGGGCACCTGGTGAGCCAGGGCTTTGATTTCGTCGTAGTGGTACACGAAGCGCCCGGCGCGTCCGCCGAGCGCCGCGCTGATCATGCCTCGGGCCACCGTCTCGCCGTGGATGGGCCGGTACTTGCGCAGGCTGCCCACCAGCAGGAAGCGAGCCCGAAGCGCGAGCGCGATCCCGAAGGCCTCCCACGTCCGGCGTTCCGGGCGATCGCCCATCAGAAAGCTGGGCCGGAAGAGATGAACGGCGGAGACGCCGGATGCGCCCACGCGGTCCTCCATTTCCCCCTTTGTCCGCTGATAAAAACTCGACGCGTCGCGGGCCGCGCCCACGGAGGACACCACCAGAAAGCGGCTGGCGCCGGCGCGAACGGCACAGGCGGCCAGGCGGCCGGGCAATTCCAGGTCGACCTGCCGGAACGCCTCTCGGGATCCAGCCTTGCGAATGGTGGTGCCAAGCGCGCAGAACACATCGGCGTCCGGGACCTCCCACGGTTCCAGGCGTGCGAAGTCGACGTAGCGGACTTCCAATTTGGGATGCTGCAGCGGAAGCGGACGCCTGACCAGCGCGATGACGCGCTGGTAGTCCTGGTGGTGCAATAGGTGACGGACCAGGTGGTCGCCGACCAGGCCGGTAGCGCCGGCGATGAGCGCGGTTCTCACGCCAGGGAGCGGACCGCCGCGACGGCTCGATCGATCTCTTCGGGCGAGTTGTAGATGTGCGGCGACCAGCGCAGCCCGGACGCGTCGCCGGCGGCCGTCAGGGCGATGGAGATCCGGTTCCGCTCCCACAGTGTGTCGTAGGCCCGTTTGAGCGGCATGTTGACCGTGAACTTGATCACGCCTCCGCTGACCTCCGGTTCCAGATCGGTTTTGAGCGTCACGCCGGGAACGCGCTTCAGTTCGTTTTTGGCGTGGGTGACGAGTTCGCGCAGGCGGGCTTCGACGCGGGGCATTCCGATCATCTGCAGAAAGTCGATGGCCGCTTCGAGAGAGACCACGCGAGGGTCGTCGCGCTGGCCGTAGACTTCGAATTTCCGCGCGCCCTTCAAGTTGTCGGCCCACCCGGCGGTGACGATGGCGGGCCACATCCTGGCAATGTGCTCGGAGCGAACAAAGAGGATTCCAGCCTCGAGCGGACCCATGGGCCACTTGTGGGCGCTGGTGGCGTACGAATCGCATCCGATCTCTGCGAGGTTGACGTCCAGCGCGCCAAAGCTCTGGGCCCCGTCGAGGTGGAAGTAGATGCCGCGCCGGCGCGTCATCTCGCCGATCCGCCGTGCCGGGTACATGGCGCCGGTGGTGTTCAGCACGTGAGTGACGGTGACGACTTTGGTTCGGGGCGTGATGGCAGCCTCGATGCCCGCCACCAGGGCATCCGCGCTCCTGGCCGGAATCGGCACCGGCACCACTTTGACCGTGAACCCGACGCGCCGGGCGCGCACTTTCCAGGAATCATTGTTCGAGGGATGGTTCTGGTCGGTGATGATGACCTCGTCGCCGGCCTTCAGGTCCAGGCCCTGGACGATGGTGTTGGAACCTTCGGAAGTATTGCGGGTGATGGCGATTTCATCCGGGCTGACGCGCAACAGGGAGGCGATTTTTCCGCGCATCCGCTCGCGCATGCCGGCATACTTCTCGCGGTTCTGGAAGGACGGATTGGACTGAAAGTCGCGCAGATACTCCTGATGGCGGTCGAGCACCGGGCGCGAAGCGGGACACACGTTGGCGGCGTTCATGTAGATCAGGTTCTCTTCGAGAGGGAACTGGCTCTTGACCATCCGCCAGAAAGATTCGCCATCGCCCGCGCGGTTGGCGGCGGTCACCTTCTGGGAGAACGCCATCCAACTTGCCGGCAGGGTCGCGGCGGTCGTCAGGCCGCGCAAAAACTCACGTCTTGATCCGGACATGTCAGTCACTCCTCTTCGTCCAGGCTGTCTTGTGTAGGATACTCGGAAACCGGCCTCGGCGCATCAGGATACTCGACGCTCACGAGAAACAGGCCCTTGGCGGGGACGGCCGGACCGGCCAGGGTGCGGTCGCGCTCCACGAGCAAACGCCGGATTCCGGCTGGGTCCAGATTGCCCTTGCCGGCCTCGAGAAGGGTGCCCATTACGTTGCGCACCATGTGCTTCAGAAAGCCGCTGCCGCGAACGCGGTACACCAGGCGATCCCCTTCCCGTTGCAGCCTGGAAGAAAAGATGGTCCGGACTTTGGACCGGCCCAGGGCGTCGCGATCGTCGGCGGCGGCGAAGGCGGAAAAGTCGTGTTCGCCCTCCAGGACCGGCGCGGCCTCGATCATCGCGGCCTCGTCCAGGCGATAGGGGTGGTGAAAGACGTACCGCCAATCGAACGGCGAGCACTGGCCGGACCGGACCATGCGATACTCGTAGGTCTTGGCAAGGGCATCGAATCGGGGCTGGAACTCCGGCCAGGTTTCCACCGCCTCCAGCACGCGGATGGAGGGAGGCAGAAGGCGGTTGACCGCTTTCGTCAGGTTCGCGGGCGGGATTGGATTCGTCAGCGAGCAGGCGGCGACCTGACCGAGCGCGTGTACGCCGGCATCGGTCCGGCCGCTTCCCATCAGCTTGACGGCGGATCCCTCGATCTCCGACAGGATGGTTTCGAGTGTGCCTTGAATGGTCGGCAGCCCCGGCTGGACCTGCCAACCGTGAAAGTCGGTCCCGTCGTAGGCAACGGTGAGACGGATGCGACGGATCATTCAGAACCCGGCCTGGAAGCCGGCGGCCCCACGAATTGTCTCGCCGGGCGTAACTCTTGCGGGCTGATAATCGCCCACTATACCATTGGAAGACGCGAGGAACTTTCAACCAGTCTTCCACGTACTAGCTTCGTTAAGGTATTCCCTAGATGATGGTCATGCGGAACGGATTAGCTGTTTTGTGTGCGCTGCTGCTGACGCTGGAACCGGCGGCGGCGCAGGTGTTACCCGGCGAGCATCGCACGGGCATTTCGCGGGTCACGAGCCCGTATCGAGCCAAGGAACTCGCACCGTTGAACCTGGGCAATTCCAGCCGGCTGGAATCGCTCGTGCGGGCGGGCAGGCTGTATCTTTCACTGCAGGACACGATCGCGCTGGCGCTCGAGAACAATCTCGACATCGAACTGCAGCGCCTGGGGCCGGCAATCTCCGACGCGGGCGTTCTGCGCGCCAGAGCGGGCGGCTTGTTGCGTGGCGTCGCTCCCGCGGTTACGCAGGGCGCGACGAGCGCGACGACCACCCAGCGCGGCCAGGCGACCGGCGTCTCCACCAGCGCCGCGCAGACCGTCAGCGCGGCGCAGAGCGGCGCGGGCAGCGGAACTGTGATCAGCCAGACGGGAACCGTGGTGCCGAACCTGGATCCCGTCATCACCGGCTTCCTGCGCTGGGGTCACTTCACCGCTCCGCAGACGAACTCGTTTGTCTCGGGCAACAACACCCTGGTCAACCGAAACGACCTGGGGAACTTCCAGTTTCAGCAAGGCTTCCTGACGGGCACGACCGTGCAACTCGGGCTGTCGAACTCACGGCTGACGTCGAACAGCCTCCGCGCCGAGTTGAACCCGTCCGTCTCTTCGTCGCTGAACCTGACGGTAACGCAAAAGCTCATGCAGGGGTTCGGCCGCGCGGTGAACAACCGTCTGATCCGGGTCGCCAAAAACAACCGCGAAATCTCCGACCTGCAGTTCAAGCAGCAACTGATGAACACGGTGTCGGGGGTGATCAACCTGTACTGGGACCTGGTGAGCTTCAACGAGGACGTGAAGGTGAAGCAGCGCACCGTGGAACTCAACCAGAAGCTCCTCAGCGACAACAAGAAGCAGGTCGACATCGGAACCCTGGCGCCGATCGAAATTGTGCGCGCGGAGGCCGAGCTGGCCAACGCGCAACAGGACCTGACGATCGCCGAGACGCTGGTCCTGCAGCAGGAAACAGTGCTGAAGAACGTCCTCAGCCGGACGGGCCTCGCCAGCCCGACAATCGCGGAAGTGCGCATCATTACCACCGACCGCATCCAGATTCCGCCCACCGAGGCCATCGAGCCCTTTCAGGATGTGGTGGCGAACGCGTTACGGGCCCGGCCCGAAATGAGCCAGCGGCGAATCCAGATCGACAGCGACAAGATCAATCTGGCGGGTTCGCGAAGCCAGTTGCTGCCTCAACTGGACGCGGTCCTGAGCTTCGCCAACAACGGGTTGGCCGGGCAGGTCAGCGATCTGCCTCTGCCGGAGGGGTCCGGGCCGCGCACGGTCCCCGCCTACTTCGTCGGCGGGTATCCCACGGCGTATGCTCAGATGTTCCGGCGGAACTTCCCCGATTACAGCGCGGCCGTCCAGCTGAACATTCCGCTGCGGAACCGCGCCGCCCAGGCGGACATGGCGATCGACCAGCTCAACATTCGACAGCGCGAAATTCAGTTGCAACAATTGGAGAACCAGATTCGCGTGGAGGTGCGGAACGCGCTGATCGCGCTGCGCCAGTCGCGCGCCACCTACCAGGCAGCCACCAAGACGAGAGTCTTTCGCGAACAGACACTGGACGCCGAGCAGAAGAAATATGCCCTGGGCGCGTCCACGTTGTTCAATGTGATCCTGGTGCAGCGCGACCTGGCGCAAGCGCAGTCGGCCGAAGTGGCGGCAGTGGTGAACTACGCGCGGGCCCGGGTGCAGTACGACCAGGCGACGGGCAATACTCTCCAGGCCAACGACATTTCGATCGACGAGGCGTTTCGCGGCCGAATTTCGAAGGCGCCTTCGCCGATGCCGGCCAAACCGTAGGACGAGTGATTCAGGAAAGCAGGTTGAAAACCACGCATGCGACGGCGGAGCCGATTGCCGAGCCGGTGACGACATCGCTGAGAAAGTGCATTCCGAGCAGGACGCGGGATGCGGCGATACTCATGGCGCAGAACAACAGACCCAGGAGCAGGGTCGGATAAAAAAGCCCAAGGGACACCGCAACCGCAAAGGCGGTCATCGAGTGCCCCGAGGGAAAAGAAAACTGATCGGGCGGCAGCAGTTGCGCCCAGGAATGTGGCTCGATCGCGCAAGGCCGCCGGCGGCGGGCCAACTTCTTCAGGCGCAGAAAGAGCGCCACGGCGATTCCGGCGGAGAGGGTAGCCTCTCCCACAGCCAGGAATCGCGCCGGTCCGCCAAACAGCAACAACACGACCGCCATTGCGTACCAAAGCCACCCATCTCCCAGACGCGTGGCATACAACATCCACAACCGAACCCAGCGCGGCGGCATCCAGCCGTTGACACGCTTCATGAGCCTGTGATCGCGCGCGGCAATGTATCGCAACATCCCGCGAGCGCCGCTCACCAGCAACATACTCTACTGTATACGCCGCGCAATCCTACAATTGGGTGACGCCTTGCGAAAAGTTCGGCGAAAAAAACAGGATTGCCGAAAAACGTTCCGGCCAGGAGCTTGGCAGGAACCGTAACCCACTGTTAGCCTTGAAGATTCGGTCCCGCTGGCGCGACTGGCCGCCGGACCGGCGTAACCCATGAGTCCCAGTGTGCGCAGCGACACCCGGCTGCACTTCATGTTTTTCGACGCCGGCGGCGGCCACCGCAGCGCCGCCACGGCTTTGCAGGAAGCGAGCGCGGACCGAAGCTGGAGCGTCGAACTGATCCAACTGCAGGAGTTACTGGATTCGCTCGACGTGTTCCGCAAGTTGACCGGAGTGCGGCTGGAGGACTGCTACAACCTGCTGCTGAAGAAGGGCTGGACGCTCGGCTCGCCCCAGATGACGCGGGTGATGCAGATGGTGATTCGCCTGTTTCACAGCCGGCAGGTTCAGCTCCTCGAGAAATTCTGGCGAGCCCATCCGCCCCGGATGGTCGTTTCGCTGGTGCCGAATCTGAATCGGGCGATGTATGAAGGATTACAAAAGGCGTGTCCGGGGATTCCGTACGTCACGATCCTGACCGATATTGCCGACTATCCGCCGCATTTCTGGATTGAACGGCAGCCGCAGCATTTCATTTGCGGCTCCGACAAGGCGGTACGACAGGTAAAAGCGTTTGGCCACCCCGACGCGAGTGTGCATCGCGTCTCGGGCATGATTCTCAACCCCAAGTTCTACTGCCCCCGGACCGTGGACCGGGCAACGGAACGGCGGCGGCTGGGACTGGATCCCGACCAGCCGACCGGCCTGGTGATGTTCGGCGGCCAGGGCTCGGGAGTCATGCGCCTGATCGCGGCCCAGGTGGACGCCCAGTTGATTTGCATTTGCGGCAAGAACGAAAAGCTGGCGAGAGAGCTGCGGACGATGAAACGCCGGCGGCCGATGTTCGTGGAAGGGTTCACACGGGAAGTGCCCTACTATATGCAACTGTCGGACTTCTTTGTCGGAAAACCGGGTCCGGGCAGCGTGAGCGAGGCTCTGGCGATGCGGTTGCCCGTGGTGCTGGAACAGAACCTCTGGACGCTGCCGCAGGAGCGTTACAACGCCGACTGGGTGACGGAGAACAACTACGGCCTGGTTCTGCCGCACTTCCGCAAGGTCGGCGCCGCCATCGAACGGTTGTTGGACCCGTCCGAGTACGCCCGCTACCGGACCGCGGTGGAGGGCTATCAGAACCAGGCGGTTTTCGAGATTCCCGGGATTCTCGAGGGCATTCTGAACAGGGTTTGAACCGCGGACCGCGCGAGCGAAAATGGGAACATGCTCACGGGTGCGGACTTCGCGGTGGAAGAGTTAGGGGAACGCCAGTTCCTGTCACCGCTCCGCAAGGGGCAGGAGGCGCCGGACGCCGGCATCCAGTTCGTACCCGAAGGCACCCGGATTCCCCTGAATGCCGAGATTCAGCCGGGCCGCGAGTTTCGGCCGGACCTCTCCTTCGAGAGGGCGGGACCGCGGGAGAGGCTGTACTTCTCGCCCGGGCGGGTGTCCGCGGCCATCGTGACCTGCGGCGGCCTGTGTCCGGGCCTGAACAACGTGATTCGCGCGATCGTCATGCAGTTGTATCACGGCTACGGTGTCCGCCGCGTCTGGGGGATCCGGTATGGATATCGCGGCCTGACGGAAGCGATGGACTCGGAACCGTTGGCGCTCACGCCGGAACTGGTCTCCGACATCCACGAGCAAGGGGGCACGATCCTGGGGACGTCGCGCGGGCCGGTGGATCCGGGCGCGGTGGTGGAGTTCTTGCGGAAGCGCGACATCGGCATACTGTTCACGATCGGCGGGGACGGCACGCAACGGGGAGCGTTGCGGCTCCACCAGGAGGCGCGGCAGCAGGGGTATCCGCTGGCCGTGATCGGTGTGCCGAAGACGATCGACAACGACATTCCGTATGTCTGGTCGACGTTCGGGTTTTCGACGGCCATCGAAAAGGCGCGACAGATCCTGGACAGCGCGCATAACGAAGCAAGGGGAGTTCGCAACGGCATCGGGTTGGTCAAGCTGATGGGCCGTGAAGCGGGGTTCATCGCGGCTGCCGCGACGCTCGCCAGCGGGGAGGTCAACTTTACGCTGGTGCCGGAAGTGCCGTTCGATCTGGAGGGCACAGGGGGGTTCTTGCATAGACTCCACGAGAGGCTGCGGGAGCGGGGGCACGCGGTGGTTGCCGTCGCCGAAGGAGCCGGCCAGCAGTTCTGCGAGGCACAGGCCCGCGAAGTCGACCGCTCGGGCAACGTGAAACTCGGGGACATTGGCGCGGTTCTGTGTGAGCGGATCCGCGGCTACTCGAAGGCGACCGGCTTTCCGATGGAGTTGAAGTACTTCGATCCGAGCTATTACATCCGAAGCTCGCCGGCGAACACGCACGACGCCATCTTTTGCGATCAACTGGCGCGGAACGCCGTCCATGCCGCCATGGCCGGCAAGACGGGCATCCTCATCGGGCTTTGGTACAACATGATGACGCACGTTCCGATTTCGCTCGCCTCCTCGACGAAGAAGCGCGTTTCCGAACGAAGCGATCTCTGGCAGGCGGTGCTCAAGGCGACCGGCCAGCCACCGCGATTCGGCGCCGCGAAGGTCTGACCCGCGGCTTACATCGACCGCCGCTGCCGCATTTCGGCCGAAATCGCGGTCAGGTCGCCCGGGGATAGGATCGTGCGGCCGAGCGGAATCAATCGCTCGTCTTCCCTGCGGATGTGCGCGCGATAGATCGCGCACAGGGCGTTCACCCGTTCACGGAAGCGTCCTGGGTTGCCGGCGGATTCGCGCAGGTCCGCCAAAATGGCGTCCGCCTCCCGATGCTCGTGCTCGAGTTGCCCGAGGATCTCTTCGGCCTCCGAGCCTCCGGACGTCCGGAGCCGTGGGAACACGCTTTGTTCCTCGTCTTCGGTGTGCCAGCGGCCGTTGGTGTCCAGAAAGGCCAGGACCTTTGCCAGCGCCGCCTCGCAGTCCTGCGGCCGGTCCTCGATCAGTTCCGCGATGCGCTCGAGCGTCGCCAGGCGGTCTTCGATGCGCCGGTGACACGCCATCAGGTGGTCGAGCGGCTGATCGAGTGTGGCCGGCGCGTCGCCACGCAACAATTGGGCGGTAGGGAGCATGACACCACGATATCGCGCCTCCCGTGTACGCGTCTGTGACCGGAGTCCGGTTCTGTTGGGAAGGAAGAGAACGGACCTTGATGTGGCGCCCTCGTTGCGATGACTGCTCGAAGCCGAATTCGCGCAGGATCTGGAGGACCTCTCCCCCAGACAGATTGCGCAGACTCGGCATCAGGCAACCGCTTCGAGTTCAAGCGTTGCAAGGATTGTGGGATTTGCCGCCAACCCGAGGGCGGCCAGATCCTCACCCTCGAGATGTAACCCGATCGCTTCGCGAATATTCTCGGTCAACTCATCGAGAGTCGAAGCCTGGGTAACGACGGGCAAATCAAGGCACTCCGCGACAAACTGAGGTTCACCCCTGCTGATCCGCACCTGGATGGTTCTCTTCATTCTCACCCACCCTCAGTGTGCATCAGAACTCCTTTTAGCGGGGTTGGGAAGAGACTCGGTAACCGTCTTCCCTGAACCTTGTAGTTCAGGCGCGGGTTTGGACCATGCACCGGGTGGCCAGACTGATAACAACGACCGTTGGGCTTGCCGCGGCGGCCACTCGTCTTGGAGATAGACCCACCGCAGATCGCCCAAAGAGGCGAATTGCTGTACGAGTTCGGCTCGGCGTGATTCCAGATTCCGCAAGGAGCCGGATATCTGTAAGCGCCTGCTCATCTCGCGTCCCTCCATATGAATGGACCCCTCGGAAGAACAGCCGAATGACCACTTTCATGTCGCACACCCGTCGGTTTTCGCTTTCGATTGTTACCCAGCATCTTCGCTGATAAGATCGAGTTGCGCCCGCACCCATTGCGAAGGGTCACTTATGTCTCGCGGATTCATTGTCTTTCTCTACATATCTATCATTAGCGCGGCGGCCGATCCAGTCCTAACTGCTGTCCGATACTTCGGATATCCGGAGTACGCGATCCGGTCGGTCGCGCTCGATCCCGCCGGGAACATCTATATCGCCGGAAGTGGCGGCAGCATCCCGCTTGTAAACGCGATCCAGCCGAAGCCTGGTGGTGGGAACTGTGCGCCCTTTCCGTCGAGAACGTTTGCACAGTGTCCAAACGTGTACGTTGCAAAGTTCGACCCAACGGGGACAAGGCTGATCTATTCCACGTATCTCTCCGGTGATAAGAGCGACCTTGCCGCAGCCATCGCGGCGGACCGCGACGGAAACGCCTACGTTGCCGGCGTTACCAATTCGCCGTCGGCCTTCCCGTACCGGGCCGGCCCCGGAAACGCCTTCGTCAAAAAGCTCAGCCCTGACGGCTCAAAGCTGCTTTATGCGCGCTACATCGGAGGTCTAACGGCTGTTAACGGCCTCGCGCTGGATGGATCGGGGAGGGCCTACGTTGCCGGTTACAGTGTCGGGACTGCGTTCCCGGCTGTGCACCCGCTGCCGAATCAGCCCATGTTGAAACCCCTGTACGTCACGCATCACAGTGGGCATACCTGGCGCTCTTTGCACATCGGGTCCGTGACCCAAGTCAACTCGCTCGCTATCGATCCGACGCGGGCCGATACCCTATACGCTGCAACGACCGGAGGCTTTTATAAATCGACCGACGGCGGTGCCAACTGGACAAGACTCCTGCCCACCGCTGAATGGGGCATTGCCGTCACCGTCGATCCTCGCGAGCCCTCAGTAATTTACTTTTGGAGCGGTTCTTACCAGCTCTTCCGAAGTACGGATGCGGGGGCGACCTGGACGGCCATCAGCGCGAACTTCCCACCCTCCTTTCCCTCCCCGACCGTTGACGCCTTCACGGTCGACCCGGTCGATTCAAAGGTGCTCTGGGCGATGACGTACGGGCAGCATGCTGCGACCGTGGTCAGAAGCCCCGATCGAGGCGACCATTGGGAAACAGTTCACGCCTTTGCGCCTGAGGCAACCTCCTTCCCGAAAAAACTCCTGATCGACCCCCACAACCACTCCAGGCTGTACGCCTGTTGCGTTTACGATGCCGGCGATCGGACGGGAGGCGTGTATCGAAGCGACGACGCCGGACGCACCTGGGTCCGGGGAGCAGTCGGCTTGGCCGCATACTCCGGTGTGCTCTCGCCATGGCTCGATCCATCAACCTCGGGCGTGTTGTACGCCGCCTCGTATTACGGAGTGCAGCGGAGCACCGACGGCGGCATGACGTGGACTTGGGTACCGTTGCCGAGCGATCTTTCGCGAGTCGGCTATCAACCGGGTGGGCTCGCGTTGGACGCGTTGGGTACCCTCTACCTGGCGAACGACATGGGATATATGCTGCGCAGTACGGATCACGGCGCAACATGGTCGAAGCTGGACGGCCCGTGGTCCCCGCAAGCCGCGATCCTCGCGATTGACCCGCGCGATCCTTCTACCATCTATGTATCGTCCGGGTCCTTCGGCTTGGCTGGCGGACCCACAGTGGAGGACGCATTCGTGGCAAAACTCGACACTGCCGGCGGGATTGAGTGGGCAACTCTGCTGGGCGGCTCCGGCGTTGACGAGGCGCGAGGCATTGCGGTGGATGCGTCCGACAACGCGTACGTGACTGGCACGACCAGTTCCAACGACTTCCCGCTGGTCAACCCACTGCAAGCTGCGCGCACAAATAGCCCGAATGCTCATACTGACGCGTTCGTCAGCAAGATCAGTGCGGACGGATCCAAACTGCTCTACTCGACCTATCTCGGCGGGCCCGGCAGAGACGCTGGCAATGCCATCGCCGTGGACGCGCGCGGCAACGCTTACGTCGGAGGAGGTTCGCAGTACGGAGCATTTCCGACAGTCGGGCCGGCCCTATCGCCCGTGGTAGAAATTGCGGCTCAATCATTTCTCGCGAAACTGGATCCGAGCGGCAGAAACCTGATGTACTCCATCGTGCTCACTTCGAGTCCAAACTATCCTGTATCAGACCAGGTCAATGCGGTCGCGGTCGATGCTGACGGCAGCGTTCTGGCGGCCGGCATCACTGGCGACGGTTCGTTTCCTCTCGTGCGCCCCGTGCAGCCCACAATGGGCCTCGGAGCGAGTTTTATCGCACAGCTCACACCGGCTGGGAACGCCTACGAGTTCTCGACGTACCTTGGCGAACTTCACGAAGAGGTCACTACGGTCGCACCAGCGGCGAAGACATTATGGATCGCCACCACGGCCGGACTATCCCGCATCGATTTTCAAACAGCCGCAACCGACCCGGGTGTCCCCTCCGTCCGCTCGCTCTCGAACGCCGCGAGTTACAAGCCTGGCGACCTCATCGCGCCCGGCGAAATCGTCACGGTCATGGGAGCGCAACTCGCACCCGCACCGCGCGGGGCAACTTCGGGTTCGCCGCTCCCGCGCTCGATCGACGGTGTCTCGGTATCGATCGGCGGAATCGATGCGCCGCTCTTCTATGTTTCACCATCCCAGATCAACTTTCAGGCGCCGATCGAACTGGCAGTCGGACCCACAACCCTGTTTGTCCGGCGGGGCGCACAACAGAGCATGGTGCGAGCCATTCAAGTGATCCCGGAAATGCCGGGTCTCTTCGCTGCGGGACCGGATCCGCGTGGCGGCGCCCTGGTCGTACATGCTTCCGATTTCAGCTTGGTCACCCACGAGCATCCCGCTCGTCGCGGCGAGAATCTCGCCGCGTTCTGCACAGGGCTTGGCGCCACGGAGCCTGCCGCGGTCACAGGAGAACCCGCCCGTTCACCCGCGACTCTTAAGTCGTACGTCAGCGCTTATCTTGGATCTGCGGCACTGATGCAGGTGTCCTACGCCGGACTCGCGCCAGGATGGACTGGCCTGTACCAGGTGAACTTCCGCATCAACGACAACGCCCAAATCGGCAAGCAATACCTACACATGGGCGTCGGCCAGGGGACGATGAATCAGGGGACACTCTGGATTGCTGATCGCCTCCCGTGATCGGCCACGCTGAGACCTCTCGCAGATCTTCAGATCCCCCCGCTGAACGTGCGCTGCGACCGGTGGGCCCTTTATTGGATCGGTTTCGCAAAGCCCATCCCAGTGCGATCAGCCAACGGGTCTCCCGAACGGCTTCATTCCCTTCTCCAGGACCGTCTTCGGCAACGGGCCGGTGCCGCACAAAATGAAGGAACCAAAGTCTTTGTACCAGTCGCCCGAGGGCGCGATGGGGCCGGTCTTGACCCATTCCTGGAGCGCCAACAAGTCGGCGACCGAGATCCGCCGCTCATCGACTCTCTGAAGCAAATGGTGCCAAACCGCGCGAGGCAGGTTAGAAAATTGAATCTTCGGCAATCGAATCCTTCCCGAAGATTGCGCGGATCAAGTCTTTGCCCGCCTCGTTCTTGCGGGCCGGATCGTTCTCCCCGAGAAAGCGGTTGTACGAGGCTTTGAGTTGCTCCTTCGCCTCCGCTTCGGCGCGCACTCCGCGTTCAGCCAAGGCTACCAATGCCCGGCTCATTGTGACGTGCTGTTCCTTGGCAGTGCGCCGGACTTCCGAAAGTAGCGTCGCGGGAATCGTAACACTTTGTCGAACCGATCGAGCCGAACCTGCCTTGCGCCGGGTTGCCATGTTCGAAGAATAGCATCGTGCACCAGGGTGGTGCATATAGATCGCCGGGTTGGCGTTTTATCGCCGGCAGCGAGCGTATCGTGGGGTACACGGAAGTGGGAAATCGCCATAGGGCCCCTCGGGCTACACGCCAAGCACAGCACGCTGGTTCACCGCCGGGAATGGAACGCCGGAAAATCAAAATGGCGGCGTAGAGAACGCCGCCATTGGTTCGTGCCCAATTCTGGAACCAGGCCGCTCGAGTACTGAGCCGCCTCGCTCATCACGTCCGGGTCGTTCAGCGCAGGTCGAAGCGGTCGAGGTTCATCACCTTCGTCCACGTCCTGGCAAAGTCCTTTACGAACTTCTCCTTGCCGTCGGCCTCGGCATAAAGCTCCGCCACGGCGCGCAGTTCGGAGTTGGAGCCGAAGAGCAAATCAACCGGGGTCGCGGTCCACTTCACCGCTCCGGTCTTGCGATCCACTCCTTCGTAAAGGCCCTCCTGCGTGGACTTGGTCCACTTGGTGGACATATCGAGGAGGTTCACGAAGAAGTCGTTGCTCAAAGTGCCGGGCCGATCGGTGAAGACGCCGTGTTTGGTTCCGCCGCTATTGGCATTCAGCGCGCGCAGGCCGCCCACGAGCACCGTCATTTCCGGAATGGTGAGAGTCAGCATCTTCGAACGGTCCACCAATTTCTCCGCCGGCGAGACGGTCTGACCCTTGCTGTAGAAGTTACGGAAACCGTCCGCCGCCGGTTCCAGCACGGCGAACGAGGCAACATCGGTCTGTTCCTGCGTTGCATCCACCCGGCCCGGCGTGAAGGGAACCTGCACGGAGTAGCCGGCATCTTTGGCCGCTTTCTCGATGGCCGCCGAGCCGCCCAGAACGATCAGGTCCGCGAGCGAAACCTTCTTGCTCCCCTTGGCTTTGTTGAAGTCATTCTGAATGCTCTCCAGGCGCGGCAACACTTTGTCCAGTTCCGCGGGATTGTTGACTTCCCAAGTCTTCTGAGGAGCCAGGCGCAAGCGCGCTCCATTAGCGCCGCCACGCATGTCGGTGCCGCGGAAGGAGGCCGCCGAGGCCCAGGCAGTCCGCACCAGTTCGGGAACGGTCAGACCGGAGGCCAGGATCTTCGCCTTCAGCGCCGCGACGTCCTTCGCGTCCACCGGCTTGTACTCAGCCTTGGGCAGGGGGTCCTGCCAGATCAGGTCTTCCTTCGGAACTTCGGAACCCACATAGCGAGCCTTCGGGCCCATGTCGCGGTGCGTCAGCTTGAACCACGCCTTCGCGAACGCAAGGCGGAACTCTTCCGGATTCTCCCGGAAACGCATGGCGATCTGCCGGTAGCTCGGGTCCATCTTCAGCGCAAGATCGGTGGTGAACATGATGGGGGCGTGGCGCTTGGAAGGGTCGTGCGCGTCGGGAACCTGGCTGGCGGCCTTGTTGCCGGCGGGAACCCACTGCGTGGCCCCGGCGGGGCTCTTCGTTTTGACCCATTCAAAGGCAAACAGGTTCTCCAGGTATTGCGACGACCACTTGGTGGGAGTCGGGCTCCAGGCGCCTTCCAATCCGCTGGTTACCGTGTCGCCGGCATAGCCTTTGCCGCACTTGTTGTCCCAACCGAGGCCTTGCTTGTCGACACCGGCGCCCGCCGGATCGGCTCCCACGCACTTGTCCGGAGCATGGGCGCCGTGCGCCTTACCAAAGGTGTGCCCACCGGCGATCAGGGCGAGCGTTTCCTCATCGTTCATCGCCATGCGCCCGAAGGTCTCGCGAATGTCCTTGGCGGCCGACAACGGGTCGGCATTGCCATTGGGGCCTTCCGGATTGACGTAAATCAGGCCCATCTGAACGGCTGCCAGGGGCTTGTGCAGGTTGCGGTTCCCGCTGTAGCGCTTGTCGTCCAGCATCTTCTGCTCCGGACCCCAATACACGAGTTCCGGCTCCCAGTCGTCCGCGCGGCCGCCGGCAAAGCCGAAGGTCTTGAAGCCCATGTTTTCCAGCGCGACGTTGCCGGCCAGAACCATCAGGTCGCCCCAGGACAGCTTCTGGCCATACTTCTGTTTCACCGGCCACAACAGGCGGCGGGCTTTGTCGAGGTTGGCGTTGTCGGGCCAACTGTTGAGGGGATCGAAGCGCTGCTGGCCGCCATCGGCGCCGCCGCGGCCATCCAGGGTGCGGTAGGTGCCGGCGCTGTGCCAGGCCATGCGAATAAAGAGGGGTCCATAATTGCCATAGTCAGCCGGCCACCAATCCTGCGCCGTGGTGAGCACCTTATTGATGTCCGGCTTAACGGCCTTGAGGTCGAGAGCGGCAAAAGCTTTGGCGTAGTTGAAGTCCTTACCTACCGGATTCGACTCCGCGGAGTTTTGCCGAAGCGGCGAGAGGTCGAGTTTCTCCGGCCACCAGAACTTGTCCGACTGGGGTTGCTGGGCACAGACGGAATTCGTCCACACGAAGGGCGCAGCCACAAGCACAAGGGTGGAGAGCAGAAACTGTAAATTCTTCGTCATGATGCCGAGTGTAGGGCGGGGTTTGACATAAGTCAACGCGATTGAGACTATCATGCTGATCGGAATTTCCTATGGCACAAAGAACGCGGGCGCGCGGGTTCGACCTGCGCCAACTGGAATGCTTCTGCGCGGTAGCGCGGACGGGGAGTTTCACGAAGGCAGCCGCGGATCTCGGGGTCTCGCAGCCGTCACTTTCCGAGCAGATCGCAAAACTCGAGCAGGGGTTGGGAGCTCCGCTTTTTGAACGGCTGAACCGCAGGATCGAGTTGACGGCGCTGGGCGAAGCCATTCTCGGGCGGGCGCAGGCCCTACTGGAGGACGCCGCGGCGCTGCCGGATCATTTCGAGCGGGCGCGAAAAGGGGTTCGCGGACCGTTGCGCGTGGGCGCGATTCCGACGATCCTGCCGTATTTTCTCGCGCCGCTGCTGAAGGGATTTATCGAGCGCTACCGGGACGTCGATTTGCATGTCTGGGAGGGGACGACCTCGGAACTGGTGGAGCAAGTCCTTGATGGGACGATGGACTTGGCCGTGCTTAGCCTTCCAGTGGAGGGCGCCGGGTTGGTGATGAAGGAACTGTTCCGCGATCCTCTGTATCTGGCGGTTCCGGAAGGCCACCCGCTGGCCGAGTCGGAACAGGTACAGTTGCGTCGGGTATCGCAGGAGCGGCTCTTGATTCTGAAGGACGGCCACTGCCTGAGGGACGAGACGCTGGCGATCTGCCACCGGGCCAGGGCACGCTTCACGGGTCAGTTCGAGGTCGATCAGTTTCTGACGATCTTCGGGCTGATCCGGGCCGGGTTCGGGGTCAGCGTGGTGCCGGAGATGGGCCGGAGTTTGAGCGCGGGCTGCCGGTTGATCGAGATCGAACCGAAGACCAGCCGCCGCGTCGGCTACATCCGCCTCCAGCGGCGCTATCTGTCCAAGCCCCTGGAGGCGTTCACCGGGTATTTGCAGGAGTCGGTGGCGAAGCGGAATCCCGTCAAGGGCTCGCTGACTGCCTCGGCAAACCCTGGCGGCTTGACGGCTGCAAGCCTCGAGGGAAATCCTTCGAAACGGCCACGGTAGGGACAGGCAGTTCCGTTGACGTCGGACAATGTTAGATTAGTGTCGAGGATTCCGAAGCCGCGACCGTCAGGGGACCTGGACGGGGTCCATGGCATGTGCGTCGGCAGACGTGGGGCCGACCGCACCGTGCGGTTCCGAAGATGTGAATCTTGCGTCCGTCCGCCAGAGTTACGCCTTCGGTCCGCGTCGGCGGAGCGACCTGGAGGCGGTGGCGGCCGCAGCGGTTTCGCGGCCTTCTTCCCGCGATTGCTCCGTATTGTCCGTAGTCGTATTCAGGAAGTACAGGCCTCGATCTATCACATTCTCAGACACCTATTGGAGGACTATGCCACGCCTTGAACTGTTTGGAACCGAAGCTTGCCCGTTCACGGCCGAACTGCGGGAGTGGCTCGCGTTTCGCCGATGTACCTTCGAGGAGTACGACGTCGAAGCCGATCCGGACGCCTTCGCCAGGATGCAGTCAATCGTACCCGGCCAACCGATCGTGCCGGTTCTGATCGAAGACGGTAAGGTCCGCCAGATCGGATGGCAGGGCCGCAGTTGCACCGTCGGGATGGGTGGGTGGTGAACGGTATCTCCTCCCTGCTCGGAACTTTCCCCACCCGGGGCCGACAGTGCGATCTTGCGGCCAGCGCCGCGCCCAGGAGCGGGACCCATGCATGAACTCTCCATTGCCTGCAGCCTGGTGGAGGCGGTCCAAGAGGAAATGGAGCGTCTGAAAGTCGGGCGAGTCGAGGCGATTCATCTCAAAATGGGGAGGCTGTCCGGCGTCGTTCGCGAAGCGTTGGAATCCTCCTTCGAGATCGCGTGTATGAGCACTCCTCTGGAAGGAACCCGGCTGGTGGTCGAAGAAGTTCCCGTCCTGATCGACTGTTTGCCGTGCGGACAGTCCCGCGAAATCGTGTCCCTGCAGCACTTCCGCTGCGTGGTGTGCGGTGCCCCGGGGGGAGAGGTCGTGCAAGGGCGCGAGCTTCAAGTGGCGGCGCTCGAGATTGCGGGCGCCGATGGGGAACAGGCATGAGCGCCGAACCTCGTCTGCTCGAAGTTCGCAGGAATGTCCTGAAGCAGAACGACGTCCTTGCGAAGGAGCTACGCCAGCGCTATCGCCGGGCCGGCGTTTTCACCGTCAACCTGGTTTCGGGCCCGGGCGCGGGCAAGACGGCGTTCCTGGAACGAACGCTTCAACTCTTGCGGCCGGACTACTCGGTGGCCGCCCTGGTGGGCGATCTGGCCACGGAGAATGACTGCGCGCGCCTCGCCCGCAGCGGCGCGCCCGTGAAGCAGATCGTCACGGGAACCATCTGCCACCTGGACGCGAGCATGGTGGAGTGCGCTCTCCAGGACTGGCGGCTGGAAGACCTCGATTATCTCTTCATCGAAAATGTGGGCAACCTCGTGTGTCCCGCGTCCTACGATCTGGGCGAAGACCTTCGGGCGGTGCTTCTGTCGGTCACCGAGGGCGAGGACAAACCCTTGAAGTATCCGACCATCTTCAACGTCGCGGATGTCGTTCTTCTGACGAAGTGTGATCTTGCCCAGGCCGTCGAATTCGATCGCGACGCCGCGGTCGCGAACATCCAGGCGGTGCGGCCCGGAGTCCGGATCCTGGAGGTGTCGGCAAAGACGGGCGCCGGATTGTCCGGCTGGATGGATTTCCTCCGCTCCGCGCGGTGAGTCTCCGCGGCTTCAGGGTTGACCCTGATTTTCCGTTGCTCCACAATCGGGATCGAGTCCGCTATGAGTCTGTCTTCCCAGCAGCAGGAAATCGTCCTTCACGCGCTCGACTCGTTCGTCATCGAGCTGCCCTCGTGGGGATTCGCGAACACCGGCACGCGATTCGGCAAGTTCATTCAGGCGTCGGCGGCCACCACCACCGCGGAGAAACTGGCGGACGCAGGCCAGGTGCACCATTACACCGGTTGCTGCCCGACGGTCGCGGTTCATGTCCTGTGGGACTTCCCCAACGGCCGCGCCGGTGTCGCGGCAGTCCGCGACCACGCTTCAAAGTACGGGGTGGCCATCGGATCCATCAACCCGAACGTATTTCAGGACCAGATTTACAAACACGGGTCCCTGGGCAACCCCTCGGCTGACGTGCGCCGCGCCGCCCTGCAACATATTCTCGATTGCATCGAGATCCAGCAGGGAACCGGCAGCCGCGACCTTTCGCTATGGTTCGCCGACGGGACGAACTTCCCTGGCTCCGGCAACATTCGCGCCCGCAAGAACTGGTTTGCCGAAGGACTGCGCGCTGCCCATGAAGCACTCTCCGGCAACCAGCGGATGCTGGTGGAGTACAAGCCGTTCGAGCCGGCTTTCTACCAGACCGACATCGCCGATTGGGGCATGGCGCTACTGCTGGCCAAAGACGCCGGTCCCCGGGCCAGGGTGCTGGTCGACACCGGACACCACTATCAGACACAGAACATCGAGCAGATCGTGGCTTGGTTGTTGGACGAGGGGATGCTCGGGGGATTCCACTTCAACGACCGGCGTTATGCCGATGACGATCTTACCCTGGGTTCCATCGATCCCTACCAGGTCTTCCGCATCTTTCACGAGATCCACGTCTACGCCTGGGAGCACGGGGCGTCCCCCGATATCGCCTACATGATCGACCAGAGCCACAATCTGAAGAACAAGATCGAAGAGATGATTCAGACGGCGACGACGGCGCAGGAGCTCTTCGCCAAGGCGGCGCTGGTCGATCACGAGGCGCTCGCCACGCACCAGAACCAAGCCGCTCTGGTGGACGCGGAAGAGTGCCTGAAAGATACATTCTCGACGGATGTCCGTCCGGCACTGCGAGACTGGCGCAAGAGCCGGGGTCTGCCGGAGAATCCGCTCGCCGCTTTCCGCGAAAGCGGCTATCTCGATCGCATCTCCCGCGAGCGGGCCGAGCGGAACCGCGCCTCGGCCGCCAGCTACGCGTAATCAGATCAACTGGGCCCGGCCTTTCCCACGTGGTGCCGGTCTCCGACCGGCCATGCGGATCGAAGATCCGCCTTCGATCCGCCGATCTCCGACCGGCGCCACTTGAAAAAGCAGCCAAACTCAGATCGGAAAGCGCCTACTCGTACCGCAGGGCTTCGGTCGGGTTCAGCCGCGACGCCCGGTTCGCCGGCAGCAGACCAAACACCAGGCCAACCACGCACGACACACCGAACGCGACGGTGATCGACACGGGTGAGATCGGAATGTGGATTCCCTCGGCGAACAGGCCGACACTCAACGGGATGGCCACGCCGACGGCGATTCCGGCGATGCCGCCCACCAGGCTGATCAGCGTGGCCTCGATCAGGAACTGCGCCAGCACGTCACGCCGCGACGCGCCGATCGCCATCCGCACCCCGATCTCACGCGTTCGCTCCGTCACGGTCACCAGCATGATGTTCATGATCCCGATGCCGGAAATCACCAGGGCAATCGCGGAAACCAGGATCAGGACAAACTGAAGAATCACGCCGATGTTCCTGGCGGCGCTCAAGATGGATTGCAGGTTTTCGACGTGGTATTGCGCGCCGGGCCGGTGCCGGCTCTCTAGAATCTGGCGCACGCTGAGCGTAACGGCCTCCACATCTTTGGGCGACCGCACTTGAACATACATCGGGTCGACCCGCTCGACCGGCGAGAAGTACTTGAGAACGGAGATCGGAATCAACACCGTGTCGGCCGCCACTTCCGTTTGCCCAAAGCTCTCCGCGCGCTCGCGGAACGAGCCGACCACCGTGAACCGCTGGCCGAACAGCTTGAGGGTCTGGCCCGAGGCGTTCTGGGGACTTCCATAGAGTTTGATCGCCAGCTTATCGGTCACCAGCGCCAGCTTGCTTCGCAGGCGCACGTCGCTCGAATCGAAGAAGCGCCCGGTGACGATCAGGTTCCGGACGCGCGGATAGTCTTCGTCGCAACCGTTGACCCTGACGTCCCGCTCCTTGCCGTGAAGCAGGATTCGATCCTGCGAGGACGTGACCGCCGTGGCGGCGACGATTCTGCCGGCGAGGCGCTCCCGAACCGCATCGACGTCCGCCTGTTTGACAAAGTCGGCGTCGAACTTGGTCGCGTCCTGCGTGCCGGCTTCGAAATACGCATAAATGATGTTCGCGCCCAGGCCCTCAATCTGCTCGAGAATGTACTCCTGGCTGGTAAGCGAGATGGTGACGACGAGAATCACCGATGCGTTGCCGATCAGCATTCCCAGGCATGTCAGCAGCGAACGCACCGGGTTGGCACGCAGCGCGTGCAGGCTGAACTGGAACGCTTCGGAGAGGTGCATGGCAGGCCGCTAGCCGCCCGCTTCCTTCAGCAGCTTTTCCGCTTCGGTTCGGGGCGGATCGTCCGGAGTGAGAGGCGAGTTCAGATACCGGCGCAGCATCGTCTTGGCTTCGTCGAGGTTTCGCTTGGATCTCACGTAGGTCTCGGCCCGCACAAACAGAAGGCGCGGGTGATTGGGGTTGATCCTGGCCGCCTGCTGGAACGTTTGATCGCTCTCCTTGATCTTCCCTTGCTTGGAGAGGAACTTCGCCAGGTCAATCACCCGGCCGATCTGCATCGGCGCCTGGTCGACCGCGCGCCGCAGTTGGACTTCGGCGTGGCCGAATTCCTTGCGCTTCTCGGCCACTTTTGCCCGGGCATAGGCGCCTTCGGCCGAATCGACCCCCCCGATCTTTTCCGCCAGGTTTGCCGCCTTATCGACGCCGCCGCCCAAGAATCCTGGGGCTTCCAGGTAGTACTCCAGCAGATCGCTCATGGCCTCGAGGTTTTTCGGGTCCAGTTCAACGGCATGCTCAAAGTACTTCCGGGTTTTCCCAGCCAACGAAGGGGCAAACAGCGGATTCGCCGTTTCCGCCCTTCGGCCCCAAGTCTTGCCGAGCCAATGAGCGTAGACCGAGTTGCCGGGTTCGGCCGACAGGGCCCTCTCAAAGGCTGCGCCAGCCTTCTTGAAGTCGCTGAGCATGAAGTGGTTCCTGCCGATCAGGTCCCAGACCCGGCCATCCTTCGGCTGAAGTGAATCCAGCAGATTCAATGACGCTTCGTAATCTGTTCGATTATATAGCTTTAGTGCCTGCCCATAGTCTGCCGTCGCAGACCAGCCCGACACTCCGGCACACAGCAGAACACACGCCCAGGCCCAACGCACGCCGAACACCCTCCCCGTCACCTCTTGTCCACAGTATAACGGCTTCCGGTCAATAGTTTGGATGCATTCGCGGAACGAAAGGTTGCTGTTATGGCTCGCCCAGCACCGTGACGCTGACCTCGCGCTGCCGGGCCCGGTCGTCGAAATCGCAGAGGACGATCTGCTGCCAGGTCCCGAGATAGAGCGGCCGTCCCGGACGGGGTAAGTCTCGCTGGTCCCGAGCATGGCGCTTCGCAGGTGGGCAAATCCATTGTGGTCGCCCCACCGGGCATTGTGCGCATAGCGGTCATTCTCGGGGGCGATCGAGTCGAGCGCGCGCCTCAGGTCGGCCACCGCTCCTGGCTCGTACTCGATGGTCGTGACCGCGAGCGTTGAGCCCTTGCCCGCCACGTTCACCATCCCGGTCGAGATCCCGCTCTCCGCGACAATCCGCTGGACCTCGGCGGTCAGATCGTGGACATCGCAGTGGCCCCGGGTCGACAGGTGAATCGATTGCTGGGCCACCATGCCGGACTACCGCTGGACGCGGCCGGAGCCGCCGCTCTTGATCAGACTCTGTACTTCATCCGCCGTAAACCGGTTGAAGTCTCCCGGAATCGAGTGCTTCAGGCATGAGGCCGCGACGGCGAACTCCAGCGCGTCCTGCGCCGAACCCAGCGTCTGCAGTCCGTAAATCAACCCGCCGGCAAAGCAGTCGCCGCCGCCCACGCGGTCCACGATGTGAGTGATCTCGTAGTGCCGGCTCAGCAGAAAGTCCTTGCCGTTGTGAAAACAGGCCGACCAGCCGTTGTGAGATGCGCTTTTCGATTCCCGCAGCGTGATCGCGATCTTGCTGAGGTTCGGGAACTCCGCCAGCACCTTTTCCGCGAGCTTACGGTACTCCTGGCGGTCAAGTTCGCCGGAGTGCACGTCGACATCGGCTTTGACGCCGAGCGCCATCTGGCAGTCCTCTTCGTTCGCGATCGCGACGTCGACGTACTTCACCAGTTCGCGCATCACTTCCTGCGTGGGCTTGCCCCATTTCCACAAGTTCTTGCGGTAGTTCAGATCGCAGGAAACCGTGAGCCCTTTGGCCTTGGCCGCCTTGGCTGCCTCCATGGCGAGGTCGGCCGCCGACGCCGAAATCGCCGGGGTGATGCCAGTGACGTGAAACCAGCCGGCTCCCTCAAAACTGCGATCCCAGTTGATGTCGCCGGGCCTGGCAATCGCGATGGCGGAGTAGTCGCGGTCGTAGACCACCTTGGAGGGCCGCTGATTGGCGCCGGGCTCGACGTAGTAGACGCCCATTCGGCCCTTGCCGCGAACGATGCAGGAGGCGTCCACACCGAAACGCCGCATCTCGCCCACCAGGGCATCGCCGATGGGATTCGCCGGCACCACGGTGACATAGCGCGCGGAAAGGCCGAACCCGGCCAGAGCCACGGCCACATTGGCCTCGCCCCCGCCAAAGGTCGCGACAAACATCGGCGACTGGAGAAACCGCTCGAACCCCGGCGGCGCGAGCCGCAGCATGATCTCTCCAAACGTGACAGTCAACATGAGATAAGAAGTCCTTCCTGCGTCTGTACCGCTCGCACGGCCACGGCCGGCCGCTTATTTGGGAATCGCCACAACATCAATGGCAAAACCCGCTTCCATCGCCGGCAGTCCTTCAAACGGCAGCAACGTCGAGGCCGGCGGGCGCGACCGGTCAAAATAGTCGAAGCGAAGCCTCCGCACCTGTTCGGAGAGCGACGGTGATAGCGGGTACGTGCTGGCGAAAACGACGTGCTTGACCGACGTTCCCGCGGCATCCAGAACCCGCGTCAATCGCTGAAACGCGAGCCGGGCATCGGAGTCCTGATAGCCGAACTGCATCTGCGCTCCGCTCAAAATCACTCTTGGCGCCGAGACGGCAGCGATCTGCGTGTAATTCGCGGACTTCGACAGGGTCTGCGGATTGATCAGCTCGACTGGGCTGCTCGGCGGTTTGCTGAGTCGCGCGACAGCCTCGCATTCCGCCACACCCACGTACGATGCCCGCTGCACCTGCACCTGGAGGAATGCGGCTCCGGGGAACGTGGTCGCCACCAGCCCGGGAACGCCGGTCGCCGTATCCAACCCGCTCAGAAAGCAGGTGACACGCAGGACGTTCGAGCGCTCGACACCAATCGCATCCACGGCCTTCTTCAAGTTCTCAACGGAAGCTTGCGCCATGGGCATGACGTTGGCGAGTGGATTCTTGTCGGTCTGGCCCTGCCCGGAAATCCAAGCCAGCCCGTTCGGGTTCACTTCTTTCTTCTCGAGGGCTGTCGCCTCCAGCACTACCTGCGCCCCCACCGTGGCCAGCGCTCCCACCTGAATCACAGAAAGCACCGGCAAGTGAAGCCTGCGCTCGGCAAACATCTCGGCGACGATGGACTGCACGCGGCGCAAGTCGCCGCTGCCGGCGACAAAACCGCGGATTCTCACCACCTGCGCGCCGCGGACCTGGCGCAGCAGGCTCTTCACCGCTTCGCGCGTTTGCTGCGAGAGCAGGCCTTTCGCCCTCAGCGGCGTGACATAAAACGAAATGCGCCGGGTATCGGCGCTGATGGTTGCCGGTGGATCCGGAATCACCTCCAGCGTCTGGGTGATCTCCTCTTCCTCTCCGTCTTTCCCTTTCTTCTTTTTTTTGGCTTCGACTGTGGCTGCCAGTAGCCCAAGTGTGGCAATGGCCGCGACGAGCCGCCCCGTGGTACGACACATCATGACCTTTCAGGATAACCCGGCGCCGCCGGTAGCGGCACTTGGCGAAGCATCAATTCATCCGCCAAACGCGAAACAGCCGGCCGTGGAAGGAGGAACCCCCGATCCACGGCCGGCTGTGACGGTTCGGCGCCGGCCCGTTACGTCGCCGGCGCCAACTGCCTCGCCCCGGTTAGAAGAAGAACTTCAAACCGAACTGGATGATCCGCATCGGCGTGCGCAAGCTGCGGACTTCTCCCATCCTCGCCGCGTCCGGCACAATCGAGTTCGCCGACGAGAATCCAATCCCGTTCGGCTGCCCGAAATACG
>CAZGUX010000187.1:0-25454 GCA_964529305.1 uncultured Solibacteraceae bacterium
CTCGAGGGCGCGCCCGGCTTCGGTGGCGTCCTGGATGTCGCGCGGCGCGAACTTCCAGATCGCGCCGGCGCAGGCCACGATGATGAAAAACGCGATCACGGAGGTCATGATGCAGCCCACCACAACCTCGATCCGCGATTCCTTGTACTCTTTCGCCGTGACGCCTTTTTCCACGATCGCGGCCTGCAGGTAAAACTGCATCCAGGGCGCGATGGTGGTGCCCACCATCCCAATGAGCATTTCGATGTACTTGGCGTCGAGCATCAGGGTTGGCCGCAGACTCGCGACCGCCGCCTGTTTCCAGTTGGGTTCCACCAAAACGCCCGAGATTATGTAGCTGATATACACCGCGCAAGCGCACAGAAACACTTTCTCGACGTTTTCGTAGGTTCCTTTCACCACCAGCAGCCACACCGCGATGGCTCCCAGCGGCACCGACACCCAGAACGGCACGTTAAACAGACTCAGCGCCCCCGCGATTCCGGCGAAGTTCGCCATGATGTTGGTCAGATTCACCAGCACCAACAGGGACATGACCAGGAACGTGACCCGCAAACCGAACTCTTCCCGGATCAGGTCGGAGAGGCCCTTGCCGGTGACGGCGCCCATGCGCGAACACATCTCCTGGGTAATGATCAGGACAACCGTGATCGGCAGCAGGGTCCACAGGGGCAGGTATCCCCAACGCGCGCCGGCCTGCGAATAAGTAATCAGTCCGCCGGCGTCGTTGTCCACGACGGCGGTGATGAATCCGGGGCCCAGCACCGCAAAAAAGACCCCGAACCGATAGCGGAGCCGGTAGAGGAGATTCACGCTATTTCTGCCTCAGGACGGAGATGATGTCGTCGGCCGTGATGACGCCGGTCAGCTTGCCCAGTTCATCCACCACAGGCAAGGTCAGAAGGTTGTACTTATCGAAAAGCTCGGTGACGCGGTCCTGCCGTTCCTTGACGGAAACGGAGATCAGCGTTCCGCCGGCCAGTTCCCGCAGGGGCATGGCTTCGTGGGCCACAAACAGGCGGCCCAGAGGAATCGAACCGGACAGGACCCCTTCCGCGTCCACCAGGAAGAGCGTATTCAGGCTCTCGAGCAGGTCCGGGTCCTGCCGCAGAGTCCGCAACGCCTCGGCCACGGTGGATTCGGCGGGTAGCGAGACGTACTCGGTGTTCATCATGCCGCCGGCGGAGTCCTCGTGGAACTCGAGCAGTTCCCGCACTTCCGACTCCGGCGCCGACTCCATTTCTTCCAGGATCTCTTCCGAACGCTCCTCCTCGAGTTCGCCCAGCACGTCCGCCGCTTCGTCCGGGGCCATCTCCTCCACGATCTCGGCGGCTTTTTCGGGCTCAAGCGATTCCAGAATGCTGGCCTGCACCTTGGGGTCCTCGACCTCGGAGAGGGCGTCGGCCGCCACTTCGCTGTCCAAAGTCTGGAAGATGGCCCCGCGATCTTCCGGGCTCAGTTCCTCGACGATGTCGGCCAGGTCGGCCGGGTGCATCTGCTCCAGGCTGGCGTGCGAGATGTTCAGCCGGACACGCCGCTGTGCGTCGGGCTCGACGATGTTGCAGACCTCCCAGCGAATGGAGTTGGGGGGAACCGGCTGCTGGAGCTTCCGGATCCAGCCCGGGGGGAGGGCTCCCTGCAACAACCGCCGCAGGATGCTGCGGATGCCGATGTCGACTTCCACCACCCGAAGCCAGGAATGGGGTTTTACACCGTTTCCGGGCTCCGCGCGGACATCGAAAGTGACGTCGTTGACGCGGACGACCTTGCGTCCGTTCACGTCGATGATCTGCTGGTCGAGCAAGTCCCGGACCAGGCGCAGCATGTACTCGTCGTCGTGATAGGGCGTCAGGTTCTCGTCCGACAACCGGATGCCGTCGGGGGTGATCGCCTCGACCTGGTCGTAGCGGACGGTGAGCCAGGCCCAGCCTCCTCCGACCAGAAACCGGTCGACGCGGAACGGATCAATCAGGGGAACGATGGCGGCGTCACGAATGCGTCCGATCCTCCGCCTGCGAAGGTCGTAGACGGGCAGACCCATCAGTTCTGTGAGGAACAGGATGTTTTCCGCCATCGGACATACTCACCAGGATGCAGTGCGGCAAACCCGCAATTTCACTATGCCGCAGCCATCCAACGAGCCGCAAGAGTCGCCGGCATTTTTCTCGTGCAGTACCATGGGAACTCAACCAGGAGCGTTCGATGACCATCCACAGGATTGGACTGCCGGCCCTATTGTTGGCCTCGCTGAGCGCGGTCGCGCAGCCCATGCTCGAAAAGGCGGACTTGTTCGAGGCCGCCAGCCGCGGTTACAACATTTTTCGGATTCCCGGCATCGTTGTCACCGCGAAGGGATCGATTCTGGCGTACGCCGAGGCGCGCAAGAGCGATCGGGGCGACTGGGGGCCGATTGACATCGTGCTTCGCCGCAGCACCGACCAAGGGAAGACTTTTTCGGAGGCGAAGGTCATCGCGCAGGTGGACGGTCCCAAGCAGAAGAACCCGGTCGCCCTCGCCCAAAGCCTTGCCAGGCCCGATGACGTCACCTACAACAACCCGGTCGCGATCGCCGGCCGGAAGCCGGGCGTGGTCCATTTCGTGTTCTGCCTGGAGTACGCGCGCGCGTTCTACATGCGGAGCGACGATGACGGCCAGACCTTTTCGAAACCGGTGGAGATCACTTCGGCGTTCGAACCGTTTCGCAAGGAGTACGACTGGAAGGTGTTGGCCACGGGTCCCGGCCATGGAATCCAGATGAAGAACGGCCGCCTGGTGGTTCCGGTCTGGCTGTCGACGGGGACCGGCGGCCACGCTCATCGTCCCTCGGTGGCGTCGGTGATCTACAGCGACGACCAGGGCCGCACCTGGAAGCGCGGCGACATCGCGGTGCCGAACACGGACGAAAGCGTCAACCCGAGCGAGACCATGGCCATTCAACTGGCGGACGGGCGCGTGGCCCTGAACGTCCGGAGCGAATCGAAGACACACCGGCGTCTGGTGACTTACAGCCGCGATGGCGCGCGAGGGTGGACGAAACCGGAATTCCAGCAGCAACTGGTCGAGCCCATCTGCATGGCGAGCTTGACCCGGCTCTCGCAGAAGCCGGCGAAGAACCGGATCCTGTTCTCCAATCCCGATAATCTGGGGCGTGCCGACGGCAAAGAGGAAGCCGGCAAGAATCGGGACCGGCGCAATCTGACGGTCAAACTCAGCTACGACGAAGGCCGGACGTGGCCGGTGTCGAAGCCCCTCGAGCCGGGTCTATCCGGATATTCCGATCTGGCCGCCGGCGCCGGCGGAACGATCTACTGTCTGTTCGAGCGAGGCGGGAAGCAGGGAGACCACTTCAAGACGGTCGCCCTGACGTTGGCGCGATTCAACCTGGAGTGGCTGACGGACGGCAAAGACAAGTTCGAGTGAAAAACGGGGACGGCCAACGCGTTTCCGGCACAACTAGTTGATTTTGCGCAACAGCGTTGATCGGAAAGCGGGCCGGGTGTCCCTTCTCAGTCGACCACCGAGTAGTAGAGCAGCGGCTTGATCTTCTCGGGCATGGTCTCGAACACACCCCGAGGGATTCCAGCCACTTCGTTATCAGGCATGCCGGATTGCTGCATCAGGTCGCGATCCCGCGTGCCGGGACGCACCGGATCCAGATTCAGCCACCAGGGCGCCCAGCGAACAATCACGGCCACGCGGTCGGCGCCGGAGCGGTTCGCGGCGACGCTGTGCCAGACGCGGGCGTCCATCACGGCCACGCTGCCGCGCCGGGCCGCGAACTGCTGCTCGCCCGGATAAGGTGCGTTGGGATCGGCGGGAATTCCGCCCTCGCGCGGATAGTCGCTCTGGCGGTGGCTGCCCGGCACGAACAACGTGCCGCCGTTCTCCGTCGTGAAATCGGTAAGCATCCAGAAACTCACCAGGTGCATCAGGACGTCGGGGTACGGCGCCGGTACGTGGGACGCGTTGCGCTGGTTATAAGGCCAGTCGGCATGCCAGGCGCCACGCGGGATGCCGGCGCCGTTGACCACGCCCGTCGTGAAGGAGATCCGATAGAACGCTCCGAATAGCGACTCCACCAGGCTCAACATCCGATCGTCGACGACGTACGGACACAAGGCCTGGTTTATCCGGAAGAACCCAGGCGTGTGGCCCACGGGGTATGGCCGGGTGGAGTTGGCGAGCACGGTCTGCCGCACGTCCTCGCGAAGTTCGTCGATCTTTTCGTCGGGGATCACATTCTCGATGAAGGTGAAGCCGCGGTCGATAATCTCTTGCTGGTTCTGTTCCAATCCCATGGCGATGTCTTCGATTTTACACAATGTGGCCAGTCGTAGACTTGCAGCGAGCCAGGCCGCGGCCTTCCGGGCCGCGGTTGGAAGGCGGGCCTATAGCTTCATACGGTCTAGTTTGCGGTAGAGGGTCTTCCGCTCGATGCCGAGGATCTGCGCCGCGCGGCTCTTGTTGCCGCCCGTGGCCCCCAGGACCTTCCGGATCTGCTCGGCTTCGGCGTCTTCCAGCGTCTCGACGGCGTGCTCGCGAGGCTCCATCGATTCCAGCCCGTCCAGCACCGCGTCGCGGTCGATCCGCTCGTGCGGTGCGAGAATCACCAGGCGCTCCATCAGGTGCTGCAACTGCCTCACGTTGCCCGGCCAGGAGTACTCCGTCAGGGCCTTGAGCCCGGACTCGATCAGCTTGCCGCCGCGGCCGTAGCGGCTGTTGTACTTGTTGAGGAAGAACTGGGTCAGCAGGGGAATGTCGCCGCGCCTCTCCCGCAGTGGCGGCAGCACCATGCGGATGACGTTCAACCGGAACCACAGGTCCTCGCGGAACTTTCCTTCGTCCACCAGCTTTTTCAGGTCGCGGTTGGTGGCGGCGATCACGCGCACGTCCACCACCTTCGGCCGAGCCGAGCCGAGGGGCCGGATCTCCCGCTCCTGCAGAAAGCGCAGCAGCTTGAGTTGGAAGTTCAGCTCGACTTCTCCAATCTCGTCGAGAAAGACCGTACCGTGATGGGCGGCCTCGAAGACGCCCAGGCGGTCGCGGTCGGCGCCCGTGAACGCCCCCTTTAACGACCCGAACAACTCGCTCTCGAGCAGCGTCGGCGCGATCGAGGCGCAGTCGACGGGAACGAACGGCTGCTGGACGCGGTTGCTGAAGCGATGCAGCAGGCGCGCCACCAGTTCCTTGCCCGTGCCGGTCTCGCCTTCGATCAGGACGGTGGCGTCGGTGGGCGCCACCTGCGAGGCCGTCTTATAGATTTCCACCATGCGCGACGACGACCCGATCATCTCCGATTCGGGCAAGTCTTCCTCTTCGACCTCGTGCTCCTGCTCGCCTCGGGAAGCCTCGGCCCTCTTGATCGCGTCCAGCATGCGATCGAGATCGAACGGCTTGGCCAGGTAGTCGAAAGCGCCGCCGCGCGTGGCGGCCATCACGGTTTCCATCGTGCCGCGCGCGGTCATGAGGATCACCGAACAGCCCGGATCCCTGCGCCGCGCCGCATCGAGCACGTCGAGGCCGGTACGGTCGTCGATGTAGATATCCGAAATCACGATCGGATACGAAAGGCGGCCGAGTCGCTCCATGGCCTCGCCCGTGGAGGCGACCGCATCCACCGCGTAGCCTTCCATCTCGAGGCACGTGACAATGGTGTCGCGCACCGCGGCATCATCCTCGACAACCAGCAATCGTTGTTCGGGCATTGTCAAAGCACCGGATCAGGCCGCCGGCGTTCCCGCTCCATGTTGCACCGGTAATACCAAGGTAAAACAGGAACCGCGCCCGGGGCTACTCTCGACGTCGATCTTCCCTCCGTGCTGTGCAACGATTTGTTTCACAATGGACAGGCCGATTCCGGTTCCTTTTTCCCCCGATTGTTCCGCCTTTTTGGTGCGGTAGAACTTCCGGAAGATCTGCTTGACCTCTTTCGCGTCCATGCCGATGCCCTGGTCGCGGACCGAGATCCGCATCTCCTCGCCGTCCCGCCGCGCGAACATGTCGACCACCGTGTCGGCGGGCGAATACTTGACCGCGTTCGTCAGAAGGTTGTAGAAAGCGTACTCCATCAGCTCGCGGTCGCCGCTCATCGGCAGCTCCACAAAGGGTTCCAGATCGATGCGGA
The DNA here is from genome assembly GCA_964529305.1 of uncultured Solibacteraceae bacterium. GTDB lineage: Bacteria > Acidobacteriota > Terriglobia > Bryobacterales > Bryobacteraceae > CAZGUX01. Next base: position 6,125 of record CAZGUX010000187.1, read on the forward strand.
TTCTCTTGCGCTCGGCCAGCGGACGGACGCGCTCCACGCAAATCACGATCAGCTCGTAGGCGTCGAAGGGTTCACGCCGCAAGTCCATCTGGCCCGCCGCCAGGCGCTCCACGTCGAGAAACACCTGAATCAGCCGGCCCAGGCGCTTCGACTCGGTGTTGATCAGCGAGGCGATCTGATTCCGCTTGACCTCGGGCAGGTTGGGATACCGGCCGATCAACTCGCTCGAGCCCTGAATGGCGGTGAGCGGGGTTCGCATCTCGTGGACCACGAAATGGATGGCCTGCTGGTAGCGTTGTCGCTCGTCTTCCGCGAGGCGAAGGCCGCGCCGTACCACGAAATGCTGGAAGCTGGCCGCCGTGCTGATGGCCAGCCACGCCGAGAACACCGGCATCGTAAAGGGCAACACCCACGAGTTGGCGAACAGGACGACCGGCAGCGCGTGCGCTCCGGCCAGCAACAGGAAGGCCGCCGCGTAAGCCGCCCAGCCGCCCAGGAACCAGAAGCACGTCCCCGTGGCTGCCACGATCGCCAGGCTCAGCAGCAGGCAGAGCCATCCGGGCACATCGACCAGGAACACACCCTGCGCGAGCGTCTCGAAGACGTTGGCGTTGATCTCCACGCCGGGCGCCTGGCTGCGGCCCGTGTAGGGTGTCTGCAGGCGGTCCTTTGCTGCGCTGATCGCGGTCACTCCCACAAAGACGGTCCGGTCCTGGAAGCGGGACGCCAGGGCCGGGTCACGGCGCAGGGCCGCCAGCGAGACGACGGGGATCGCGCTTTCCGGCGGTCGGTAGCGAATCCGCAGGGCTCGATGGGCGCGGTCGGTCGCGGGAATCACCAGCGATCCGGCGCGGACGTCGGAGGGGGTCTCTTCCATCTGGGCGACGCCGGCGGCGGCGCGGTAGGCCTCCAGCGCGAGAGCCCAGCGGCGGTCGCGTCCGGCTACCTTGTGCAGGAGGATTTCGCGGCTCACCGGGTCGGGTTCGGCGTGGACGTGACCCACCGCGAAGGCCGCCCCGCGGAACCGCGGCAGCGGGTCCTCCCACACGCCGGAGGGCATCATGTCGCAGGCCAGGATGACTTTGGCGGCGCGCCGCAGCGCCGCTTCGAGCACCGCATCCTCCGCCGGGTCGCCGGGGTCGGAGAGCACGACATCGATGGCGATGGCCTTGGCCCCTTTCGATCGCTCCAGAGCCTCCGCCAGAGTGGTGCGGATGTGCCGCATGCCGCCGGTGCGTTGGAGAGTTTCTTCATCCACGGCCAGGAGGGCGGAGCGCGCGGGACCCGCCGCGGGACGTACCAGGCGGAACATCCAATCGTAGGCGTCGCTGTCGATCAGGGCGCCCAGTTCGCTCCAACTCGCCGCCTGCGCAAGCGCAAACGTCACGCCCAGCACCGCCGCGTACAACGCCAGGCGCCGTGACGGAGGGAGGGCGGCGAAAACCTGGCGTACGACGGAAAGGACTGACTGCATCGCGTTACCGTGGGGCGAGCGCGCTCGCCCGCGGCCGGCCCCCTGTCCGGCCCTGTCACCAGACCTTCATTATGGCAAGCGCGCGAGCGCTCTCTCGATGGCCGGCGGATCCACAGGCAGGGCCGCACTCAGTACCTCGGCGCCTTGCGGGGTCACCAGCACGATGTCTTCAATGCGCACGCCGAGCTTTTCGTCCGGGAGATAAACGCCCGGCTCGACCGTGATCACCATGCCCGGCTCCAGGGGCGCCGCCGCGTCGCCAACGTCGTGCACTTCCAGACCCACGTGATGCCCGATGCCGTGCGTGAAGTAGCGGCCCAGGGAACGGCCCTCGCGGTCGGCCCCGTGGGAGTCCAGGTAGTCGAGAGCGGCCTTGTACAGGCTGTTGGGCGACGCGCGCCCGAGGGTGGCCCCCGGCTTCACGGCCGCAAGCACGGCTCGGTGCGCCCCCAGCACCAAGTCATAGATCTCGCGCTGGCGTTTCGAGAACCTGCCGCCCACAGGCACCGTGCGCGCGACGTCCGACGCGTATCCCCCGCACTCGGCGCCCGAATCGATCACCACCAGCTCACCCTGATCCATGCGCCGCCTCGCCCGTGAGTGATGCAACAGGACGCCGTTCGTACCCGAACCGATGATCGGCAGGAACGCCGTCCGCTCGCAGCCGGCTTCCAGATACCGGGCGGTCAACGTCGCCGCGAGTTGGTATTCGAACAATCCGGCCCGCAGCCGTTTCCAGGCGGCGCGATGGGCGCGAACGGTCACGCCGGTGGCGTATCGAATCCGAGCCACCTCCTCGGGCGACTTCTTCATTCGCAGACGGGCGAGGGCGGGCTGGGCGTCCAGCACCTCCCGCATCGGCGCCAGCGCTTTCAGCTTCTCCCCGGCCGGCGTGCCGGCAAGACCACAGAGTTTGGGCGTTCGCTCCAGGCTCGCCCGCACCTCGCGCTCCAGAGCCTCGAACACCATCACCTGTCCGAAGCCGCTCTTGGCCGGAGCGTCGCGATCACCCGGTGAAAGCCGCGGGCCCTTCCATTTCTCCTGGTCCGGCGCGCGCGAGGGCAGAAACAGAACCTCGCGCTCCGGATCGATCAGCAGCGCTGCGTTGGACTCGAGCCAGCCGCTCAGGTAGGCGAAGTTCGGCTCCTGGAAGAATCCGCGCAGGTCTCCTCCCTCGGGTTCAGTGCCGCCCACCAGCACCACCGCGCAACCGGGGAGCGCCTTGCGGAGTTCCTCGCGGCGCCCGCGGAACACGGCGCCGTCGTCCGCCGCCAGCAGACCCAGACAGACGAGACCCGTGGCGATCCGCATCAGCGCGTGTTGCCTGTGTGGCCAATCGAGTAGCGGCCTGGCTGCGGAAACACGCACAAGCCGTGCGGGCCGCGGCCCACCTTGATCCGCGCCAGCAGTTTTCCGTTCGACGTGCCAAACGCGTAGACCTCGCCGTGATAGCGGCCGGAGAGCCAGAACACTTTGCCGTCGGCCGAGAGACCGCCCATGTCCGGGCTGCCGCCGCCCGGAATCTCCCAGCGGCCCACAACCTTCCGCGTCGCGAAGTCCACCAGCGAGACGCTGCCTTCGCCGCGGTTCGAGACGTACATGACCTTCGCGTCACGGCTCGGGTACAGCCCGTGCGCGCCCTTGCCGGTGGGCAGGAATCCGATGACCTTGGCTTCCTCGCCGTCGATCAGGTGAAGCCCATCGGCCTTCATATCGGCGACGTAGAAGACTTTGCCATCCGGCGAGAGCTTGACGTCCTGCGGCATGCCCCCGCGGGGCAGGTCGATCAGGCCCAGCACCTTCCGCGTCTGGACATCCACTTTCACCATTTGGGCGGAGAACTCGCAACTGGCGATCAGGTACGTGCCGTCCGCCGAGAAGTCGAGGTGGTCCACGCCCTTGCAGGGGACGGGTACCGATTCGACCATCTTGAAGGTTCCCGGCTCGCGGAAATCCAGCCTGCGTAGACGTTCGGCGACGACAATCGCGTACTTGCCGTCCGGCGTGTAGTACATGTTGTACGGATCTTCGATCTTCAGCGTCCGGAGCTTCTCGCCGGTCTTCGGATCGATCTCGGTCAGGGTGTTGTTGAGATCGTTGGTCGCGTACAGCATCTGGAAATCGTAGGAAGGCACCACGTGCTGCGGTTCTTTGCCGACGCGGAAGTGGTTGACGATCTTGAAGGTCTTCTGATCGATGACGTCTACCGTATTGCTGACGTTGTTGGGGACGTAGACGTATTCGGGAAAACCCTTGACCCGCGGGCTGAGCATGTTGACGCCCGCATCGGCGTAGATGTTGGCGGGATCCCTGACTACCGGCATTCCGGGCAAGGGCGGCCGCGCGAGAGCGGCGGCGGGCGCCTTCGCCGGTTCGCCTCCACCGCTCGAACACGCCGACAGCAACGAGACGACCACCACCAGGACCGGAAAAGACCGCACCATAGCTCTTGCCTCGAATTATCGCAGACCCCGTGTTGCTCCACTGGATGCCGGCTTTCTATAATCGGTCGACATCATTACCATGCTTCGCCTACTGCTGTGTCTCACCCTTTCCCTGTTACCGCTGGCCGGACAACAGAAGAAGATCCTCGTCTTCGGGCTCTCGCCTGACGAGATCGGCCAACTTCGCGCCGCCGCGCCGCAAGCGCGGATTCTGGGCGTCCAGGATTCGCAGGCCATGGCGGAGATCGTCGACGCCAACGCCGTCATCGGCCACATCACGCCCGAAATGGTGCGCGCCGGCAAGAAGCTCGAGTGGTTCCATTGTTCGAGCGCCGGCGTCGAAAACTATCTGCTGAAGGCTCCGCCCGACCTGAAGAACAGTAACATCACCATGACCAACGCCCGAATCATCCAGGGCCCCGAGATCGCGGACCACGCCATGGCCCTGCTGCTGGCCTTGACGCGAGGACTGTACCGCGCGATTCCCGGCCGGGACAAGGAAGAATGGGTGCCCAAGGGTTACAAGGCAGTGGAGTTGAACGGCAAGACGGCCGTCGTGATCGGCGTGGGCGGAATCGGCACGCAGATCGCGACCCGGGCCAGCGGTTTCGGCATGAAGGTGATCGGCGTCGACCCCAAGGACCTCCCGTACATGCCGTTCCTGGTCAAGCTGGTCAAGCCCGATCAGTTGGACGAGGTGATCCCGCACGCCGATGTCGTGTTCATCTCGGCCCCGCACACGGCGCAGAGCGAGAAAATGATGAGTTCCCGCCACTTCGACATGATGAAGAAGGGGTCGTACTTTATCGCCGTCTCGCGCGGGAAGGTCTACGACATGCCTGGTCTCGTCCGCGCGCTGGACAGCCAGCGCCTGGCCGGAGCCGGCGTCGACGTGACGGATCCCGAGCCTTTGCCGAAGGGGCATCCTCTCTGGAAGTTTGACAACGCGATCATCACGCCGCACATCGCGACCGTCTCCGATCAGATTCGGGGCCGGTGGATGGAAGTGGTGCGGGAGAACGTCAAGCGGTTCTCCGAAGGCCGGCCCCTGTTAAACGTGGTGGACAAACAGAAGGGCTACTGAGCCCCCCAGCCGCTTCACAAGCGCAAGACCCTGGCAACGGCGTTCCCCCGGAAGTCGTAGCGCGGCGAGCCGGGCACAGGTTGTGCAGCCCGTCCGTTACAAAAGGATCAACGCAAGATTCGTCCGCGTCGCGGTCCACGCAGCCCGCGTGTGATTCAATTGGGAAGCATGCATTCTCGTTCCAGCGCCCTCGGACGCAGGGACCTGGTCGCGGGCGCTGCCGCGGCCTTCGCTTCCGGCGGCGCCGGTCACGCCGCGCCCTCGGCCGAACCGGCCTTTCGTTTCCTCCAGATCAACGACCTGCATTTCGTCGGCCCGCGGCAAGCCGACAAAGGGTACCTCCATGCCAACAAGCGCATCGATTGGCTGTTCGACCGCATCCGCGCCCGCGACTGGCTCCCCGCCTTCGACTTCGTGATGGTGATCGGCGATTTCGTGCACGGCGGCGCCCTTGAAACCATCCAGGAAGAGATGCCCCTGATGCACGCCAGGCTGAACGCCCTCGGTGTGCCCTATTACACGGTGACGGGTAATCACGAGAACCGGCAATCCGAAGGCGACGACCAATACGAGGCCCCCTACCGCGCGGCCTTTGGTTCCAATCGCGCGCATTACTCATTCGTGCACAAGGGAATCGAATGGATAGTCCTGAATAACTCAGGGTCGGCCAGCCGCCGGCCCGCCGAAGTCTATGCGGAGCGCGCCCGCCGCCTGGAGACGATGCTGGCCGCGAATCCGCGCCTCCCCAAGGTGCTCTGCTGCCACATCCCGCTGGTCCCTGTGCGCGAAGAACCTGTGTTGAAAGCCAGTTTCGCCTTCAGCTCATACAAAACGATGGAGCCGGAGATCCTGGAGATCGTTCAGGGCAAATCGTCGCACATCCGGGCCGTGCTTTCCGGACACCTTCATTTGACGGGCAAGGTACAACGCGGCAAGGTTCATCACGTGTCGATTTCCGGCACCGCGTCCTATCCGCACGACATGGCCCTGTACTCGGTGTTTCCCGGCCGGATTGAAGCGGAGGTGGTCCGCTTGCCTTCCGATCTGTTGGCGCCCGAAACGAACATTCACGGCGCGCGCCGCCACAAGCGGGATTTCACCGACACAACCCATCCGGACTACTCGTCGTACCTGATGGGCACGCCCGCCGAGCGCCGCTGGACGATCGCGCTGTAGATCCAACCTGAACGGGTGGGCCGAAAACGCCGCGTTCCACGGTCTACTTCCCTCTTGGCGGTTTCCAGTAGGGCGGCCACTCGATGCGTTCCGCTTCGTAGCGGGCGAACTGCCAGGCCGGCCAGGTTGGGCTTTCGTCCCTCACCGCCCTGTACTGGCGTTCGAGTATCGCTGCCATTTCCTTTAGCCGCTGGGGCTGATCGCCCGCGCGGTCCTTCTTCTCCCCGATGTCTTCGCGGAGATCGTACAACTCGAACCCGGCCAGTTCCGCTTTCTTCAGCGCGGCCTGGTCCTCTGGCCGGATGTCGGCGCCCGGCTTCGTTTCCGGACCGGTGAGCTTCGCCAGAAGCTTCCAATCGCCGATGCGCATGGCGACCTTGGGCGCGCTCTCCGCCTGGTTGAAGTGCCAGTAAAGTGGGGTTTTGCGGGCGAGTTTCCTCCCTTCGAGCGCGGGCAGAATGCTTGTTCCGTCCATCGCCCGGTCAACCGGCGCGGCGACGCCGGCGATCTCGCAGGCGGTGGGCAACCAGTCCACGCCGCAGATCGGCTCCTCAATCACCTGTCCCGGACGTGTACGTCCCGGCCAGCGCAGCATTCCCGGCACGCGGATACCGCCTTCGTAGACAGTTCCCTTCCTGGCACGGAGCGGCCCCGGAGTCCCGTGCGGGTGGATCGCCGTGATCGCGGGCCCGTTGTCCGAGGTGAACATTACCAGAGTGTTGTCCCTCAGGTTCAACTCGTCGAGAGCCCGCAGGATCTGCCCGAACGCATCATCGAGTTGGGTGAGGTTCCCGTGATGCGCCTTGTAGCTGGGATCGTTAGACGGGTACAGGTCTGTGAACCGCTGGTCCGTCGAAATCGGCTCGTGGGGCTCATGAAAGCAAACGTACTGGAAAAACGGTTTCGACCGGTCGCGCACGTTTTTGAGCCAATGGATGGCTTCTCGCGCCACGATCTGCCCTGAATAGCCCGTCTGCGGCCCCATGGGAATCCGGTTGCGGACGAAGTTGTAGGGGTTCCGGTGATTCGGGAGGGCGTTGTTCTGCGTGGAGAACCAGTAGTCGAACCCGTGATCGTTCGGCTGGGGCTGGCCGGGCAGGTTGAACCAGCCGTTGAGATGCCACTTGCCGGCATGACAGGTGGCATAACCAGCTCGCCGGAGGAGCGTGGCGATGGTCAGCTCTTCCCGCCGCACGTGCATGGGCGACAGCATCGGAATCCAGTTGTGAATGCCGGCGCGCGTCGGCGTGCGGCCGGTCATCAGCCCTGTCCGCGAAGGAGAACAGTTCGGCGCCGCGGCGTAGCATTGGGTAAACCGCGCACCCTCTCCGGCGAACCGGTCGAGGTTCGGCGAGCGGACGTCGCGCGCGCCGTAGCAGGCCAGGTCCCCGTAGCCCAGGTCATCGGCCAGCACGAGCAGCAGGTTGGGAGGGCGGTTTGCCCCTCGCGCCCGGAGAAAGGCGGGAACCATTCCCGCCGTTTTCAAAAGCTCTCTTCGTCTCATTTGACAACTCCAAGTCTGTCAGAACCGCGACCGGAAGCGAGCGGGCAGTTTCCGCTGAAACCGAGATGGTGTCCCCTGTTTCTTTTTTCATCTTCACGTGCTCGCCGCCTCCGCCGCCGGCAAAGAGACCAAGTACCCTCCAATCGTTCCGCCAGGCACGGAGGGTTGCCAGGACAATCGCGCCTGGACGGATCAACCTCAAGTTCGCTCCGACCTCCAGACGGCTGTCGCCTGCCAGATGGAACAACTCTGTCAAGACCGCCTCGGAAGTCAACAAAGGCAGCGGAACCTCCGGAAGGCATCGACGCAGAGGCGTGCTAGCGGTCGGTTCTGTCCAGGAGCGCCAGCATCGCGCCCGTATCGATCAGGCCGCTAGCGCTCATGCCGCCGAGACTTCCCGGATGGTCTGGCGGCCGCTCTCGGCGCGACGCAAATGGTGGCCTTCGATCGTTCCCAGGCACTCTAGCGCTGCATCGTGAAGCTTCCGATGTCGTTCGTAGGGCGGCTTACCCAATCACGGACGCCCTGATTGAATACTGCGGAGATCGACGAGCCGCGGGCTCGCGCTTCGCGTTCCAGAATTTCCTTGAGTTCGCTCGACAACCGCCAGCGATAGACTTCCGTGCCCATGCACCACCCTGTAGTGTATCTATAGGTCAGCGGGCCGGGCATCGTCCACGTGGGAACCGCAACCACGGCGAATACCTCACCACGCGAGAGCCTATCGTCCCACTTCCGCTTCGATCGACTCCAGTTCCTTACCGGCTTCGGCCCATTTGCCCTGACTGGAGAGCTCCCGATACCGCCGTAGGTGCCCGCGAACGCGCTCGAGCCGCCGCAGGTCGGCCCCATCGCCGGTTTCCGGCCTACTGGCGGGCGCCGTTTGGGTTGACGAGGTGGCCTGCTCGACCAGCGCCTTCGCCCCGCTCGACAGTCGCGCCAGCGCCTGCTCGTACGTGTCGGCGTAGATCAGGTGGCCCCCATCCAGCAGCACAACCTTCTTGAGCTGCGGCATCCGCGCCTCCGTGGCCTGAATGTAAATCGGCTCCACGTAGAGGAATGTGTTTTCGATCGGCAATACCTGGATCTGCCCGCGCAACACCTGAGATCCCTGTTGGTTCCACAAACTCAGGTCCTTCGAGATATTCTGATCCTGGTTGATCTGCGCCGCCACCTGCATCGGGCCGTAGATCAACTCCTGCTTGGACAATTCGAGCACGACCAACTCGCCGAGCTTGTCGCCATCGCAGCGGCCCAGCATCAGGCCCAGGAGGTTGTCTTTGTTGCGAGGCGTAAACGGGATCAGGATGAGAAACTCCGGTTTATCGGAATCGGGCATCGTCATGAACAGGTAGGTGGGCGTCATCGGATTGACTTGGCCGCCCTGCGAACCCGTCCGCGCCACATCCCAGACGTCCTCTTTGTTGTAGAAGGCCTGCGGGTCTTTCATGTGGAACGTACGAAAGATCTCCGTCTGCACGCGAAAGAAAGTTTCCGGATACCTGGCGTGCGCGCGCAGGTCGGCAGGCATCGCGGAGGCAGGCAGGAACAGCTTGGGCAGGATGTTCTGCCAGGCGCGAATCACGGGATCGGACGGGTCGAACACGTAGATCCGCGTCGTGCCGTCGTAGGCGTCTATGGTCGCTTTCACGGCGTTGCGCATATAGTTGATGCGCCCCGCGCCCTCCAGACGGAGAGTGCGCGAGTAGGGATGGGAGCCGGAAAACGTGAATCCGTCAATCATCCACACCAGCCGCCCGGCCTCGGTGATCACCAGGTACGGGTCTTTGTCCCAAAGAATGAAGTCGGCCAGCGTCTCCAGGCGGTCCATGACGTTGCGCCGGATCATGACACGGCTTTCTCCCGTCAGGTACTCGGTTAACAGAACGTTGACTTCGCCCTCGCGGACCGCAAGGGCCACGCGCATCAGGAACGACGAGATGGGAAAGCCCCCCGAGCCCTCGTACTTCGATTGCACGTTCGAATCGCCGGAGGGATAGTTGAACTCCATCTGAGCGGTTTTGACAAACACCGGCTCGTGCGTCACTTCGCCGTAGTAGAGTTCCGGCCGGGTCAACTTGAGGCTGGGACTCTTGACGACCGCTGGCGCATCCTGAATCAGAAGGACGGGCAGACCTTCGCTGGTGATCTTGGCGACTTCGGCCGCCACCACCCCATAGCCATGCGTGTAGATGAAATTCGGGTTGATCCAGCGGGAGCGCGCGTCCGGGAGCTGGCTTATGTCGAGTTCGCGCGGGGTGAGCAGGATCTGCCGAAGTTGGCCGCCAATCATGTAGCGGTCGACGTCGCTGTCTTTGAAGGTGTAATAGGGACGGAGGGCCTGAATCTGCGTCACGGTATCGTGGAAGGCCCGCCAATCCCAGAGTCGCACGTTGTCCAGAAGAGCGCGATGGCGCGACGCGTCGATGCGGGCGTCTCCCTTGGCTTTGAACTCGATCTCGCGGATCTTGTCTTCCAGGCCGAAGGCGTGCCGGGTCGCGTCAATGTGCTTTTGAATATAGGGGCGCTGGAGCGAAATTTCGTTCGGCTTCACTTTCACATTCGAAACGATTCCCGGAACCACGGACTGGAGTAACAGAGCCGCCGGGATCGCGATCAGCGCGATCCAGCGGCCCGCGATCACGGCCAGGGCGCCCAGGACACAGCAGGCAATCACCAGCCACTGCATGGGCAAGGCGACGTGGGTGTCGACGTAATCAACGCCGACCATGAAGCTATGGTCGTTGAAGACCATTTCATAGCGGCCCAAATAGAAGCTGGCCGCCAGGCCCAGGAGAAAGACCCCCAAAGCCCCGCGGACCACGAACGATTCCAACCCGCCCTGCAGTCGCAGCATCGACACGTCGATCTCGCCGGTTTCCTTCCACTCGGGGAGGCGATATCGCAAATCCCACACCCGGGCCACAGCCCAATACACAATTGCCGTGACCAGCGCCAGGGCCGTGACGAACGAGCGCACCGATTGGTAGAAGGGAAGGTCGAAGAGATAGAACTTGAGGGGCTGGGCGAACACGGGATCGAGCCACGCACCGGCCTCCGCGGGCAGTCCCCGGGCGCCGAAGTAGCGGATGATGGTCCACGTATCGAGCGTGATGCCCGAGACGACAAAGCCCAGGGCGAGGGCGCCGAGTGCCGCCAGGCGGGCATAGCCCGGATGAAGGCGGAGGCTCGTGCCGGCGAACTTGAGCGCGCGCGCCTGCGCGATCCAGAATACGATGGCCGCCAGCAGCGTTGCGCCGGCTCGGGGCAGCAGGGTGTAGAACAGGACGCTCAGCCACGTGTCGACCTGGCCGAGCTCGGTCCACCATTGATAGTCGATGACGTAGCCGGCGATGGATCGCGACAGGGCGAACAGGATCGCGATGAGAATCAGGACGACCGCGAAGCCGGGGTTGGGGCGTGCCGGGGCTTCGACCACTTCAGGGGGGCGGGGCATGCCCCCACTGTAGCAGCCGGTCTCGTGAAATATCCGGGATCAGCGCGCGCACACCGCGCTAAGGTAGCGGCCGTCGGGACTCGGGTACTCCCTCAGAATGTGAAGGCCCGCGCGATCGCACAACAGCCAGCGGAACGCTTCCGGCGTGTATGTGTAGTTGAAGTTGAGATTGATGCGTTCGCCCCGCTGCACGGCGATCTCACGCTCCGGCAAACGCAGGCGCAGGTCCCGCTGGGTATGAAAGAAGCGGGTCACGAGTTCGAGACCGCTGTGCCGTTCATCGTTGTGCAGTTCGAAGAACAGATCTCCATCATCGTCGGTGAGGCCGAGCCACTGGAGCGGCGCGAACGCAAAGCGGCGTCCCACGGGATGATCGCGCGACGGCAGCGCGGATCCGTCGGCAATTTCCGCATCGACGATCAGCCGGTCTTCCGGCCGCATACAACTGGCGAGCTGCATCAACTCGTCCAGCGGATCGAACCCTCCGAGCGTGTTGCCGCTCAGCACGTACAGGCGCGGGTTCAGCGTCGTATCGGAGATCAGCACCAGGTGCATCGGGCTGGAAATATCCGCCTTCACGCCCAGGGTTTCGATGTCGGCGTCCTCCGCGGCGGCGCAGGCCAGTTCGAGCAGAGCCACGCTCGCATCGACGGGAAGGTAATCCACCCGCTTGCCGGCCTTCGCGAGCGCCGTCACCAGTTGAAGGTCCTTCGCGCCGGAACCTGAGCCGAGGCTCACCACCGACACCGTCGAATTGAACTCCCTGGCCAGCGAATCCGCGTCGTGGACCAGGAGATTCCAGGAGTGCAGACAGCTTTCGTACGCCAGATCGCGAGACAACGCCATCCAGGCACGGACGGAAAACGGCGACCAGTAGAAGAACTTCTCGGGAAGATCGCGCGCTTCCAGGGCTTCCGCGAACTCCTCGGAGATCTCCGCTTCCGTCAGTAGAGACTCAATCCTCATGAAACTTCCAGGATATGTCAAATTCCCGGCGCGACATAGGGTGGCCTAAGGTTGCCCTAGAACGGATCCTTTGCGCGAGGCGCGCGCTTCGAGGGGGACTTCTTCGGCGCGGCCGCCTTTTTGGCGCCGCTTTTGGCCGCCGCCGCGCTTTTCCGGGGAGCCGGTTTCTTGCGCGCGACGCCCAACGCCTGCTCCAGCATGGTCTCGAGCACCTTCTTCTCCTCCGGCAGCATCAGGCGGTTGAACTTCTCGGGCCGCTCCGCCAGAAGGGCCTGCATCCGAACCAGCCACTGATAGGCGTCGCGGGCCGGGTGCTGTGGCATTTCCTGGAGGAGCGCGAACGCCTGCTGGAAGTCGGGCACGCGGCGGAAGCATTCGAGCGCGCTCGCCATATCGCCCGCCAGGCGAAATCTCGCCGCCGCTTCGGCGAAGCGCTTCTCTTTCTCCAGGCACTGCGCCTCCAGCTTGTAATTGCGCTCGGGCAGCGCCTCCAGCAACCGGAGGGCCGGCCCGTATTTTTGATTTTTGAGAAGCAGCTGTACGGCGCGTTCCTGTATGCGGCTTTTTCGCGCTTGCGCGTCCGGCAGTCTCAACGCATCGTAGAGCTTAGGCAGGATCGGCGCCAGGATTTCGGCATTGTTGCCCCAAGCCATGGCCCGCTCGAGTTCGTCGGTCCATTGACGGGCCGTCGGCGTGACCTCCGTCATGAACCAGGCCGGGACGGAGTCGGCGATGCGGATCAGATCGCTGGCAAATTCCGAAAAGGCCGACAAGCGGAGATTGCCATCGGAGCGGCTTGCGGCGGAGAACGAGCCGATGAGGGGCGCCAGGGCTTCGTCCCCGGCCATCGTCGCCGCCCGATGCGCCTCGATGAACAGGTCGATCCGCCCCAACTCCGGAGACAGGCGCGCTCCGCGGGTGGCGAGCGTGAAACAGATCTCGCATTGTGCGCGGTGCACTCGCCGGCGAAGGTCCGGGTCATCGACCGCGCCCGGGGTGCGCGGCTCGCCGAGCAGGGTGACCGCCATGGCGGCGCGCGACCACGCCAGGTCTGGCTTCACCTCGAGAAACTGACGCGCGTCGGCCAGACATCGTTGGATGCGTTCCTCGAGATCGAGTTCCTCCTCGGCCAGGGTCTGGAGGACCGCCGAGGGAACCGAGGGAGCGATATCGGACGCGACGCTGTTCAGAAACCGCATGCTCCTCTCGACAATTTCGCTGGAAGGAAGGATGTCCAGCCAGATCAGGCGCTCGGTGGGCCGGCTCAGGGCCACACGGAATTGATCGATGGCGAGCCGTTTGCGCAGGCGTTCGATCTCCACGCTCACGGCCCGGTGCCGTCGCTCCAACTCGGAGATCTGCGCAAGGTGCTTTCCGGCATCGATCACGCAGACCGTGTGGAAGTCGAGTCCCTTGGCCTCGGAGACGCTGAGGATTCCCGAGGTGAGCGGCTGTGGGATCGCGGCCGGAAGCTTGGCGTCGAGCGCGATCATGGCCAGCCCTTCCCGGTTGGCCAGCGCGGTCAGCAACTCGTTCAGGTCGTCTCCCGGGGCGGCGGTGCAATAGAGCAACTGATCGGTGGCGTCGTCCTCGATTTCCGCGTACCCGGAGCCGCTCGGCCGGTCGATCTTGTCGATTTCGGTGTAGAGGTCCCACACGCGATTGACAAGGTTCGCCAGGCGCCGCGGGCTGCGAAGATTCGACTGCAGCTTGAACTCCGACGGAGTAGCCAACCGGTGGTGCAGCAGGTCGCTCATCCAGGCCCATTCGAAGTCGGTGGGACGCACGGTCTGGGCCTCGTCGCCCGCCAGCAGTAGAGGGATCGGGCGGCGATGGTGCTGGCCCAGGATGCGAGCCAATTCGGAGACGGCGAACGACTCGAGCGCGGTCAGGTCCTGGGTCTCGTCGACCGCGATGCAATCGAACGCGAGGTAGGACGGGTTGATGCCGTCAAGGCCGGGAGTCAGGAGCGCCGTGGCGGCCTTCCAGGCCAGGTGAAGGTCCGGGAAATAGCGCTCGGCCAGAGTGCCCGGAGAGCGCTCCAGACGCGCCGCCGCCTCCAGGGCCAACGAGGCTCCCTGCTGGCCGAGATACCGGATACGGCGCTCCCGGTAATTGGCGTCCGGACAGCGCGGAACTTTGGCGGCGGCGAACCGGCCTGCCGCCACCGGCAAGGCGCTGCCCGCCAGGTGCGCGTGCAATTCCTCGTAGAGCGCGGGCGCATGATCCGCCCATGGCCCCAGCGACCGCGCATACGGGCTCAGGTCGCTCTGGAACCGCTTGCGAAGCGCCGCCTCATCGGCCGCGGGCTGGCTGGAGTTGATCAGTTGACGCAGGAAGGTTTGAAACGTGAGGACATGAAATTGTTTCTGATCGCTGCAGTAGCGGTCGAAGTACAAGCGGGCCAGATTGGCCAGGTCGCTGGAGTAGGTCAGGTACAGCACTCGCGACGCCCCGGAGTGATCGGCCGCGTGCAGCAACGCCGTGGTCTTGCCCGAACCGGGATGCCCCTTCAGCAGTCGCACGGCATGACGGGCCGACGCGAAGCGCGATTGGGCCTGGGTCCACGGCGCGGGACCGAACTCTTCGCGGCGGAGTTCTTCCACCGTCACGGGCAGGTAATTCTCGCGAAACGACTGTGCGGCCAGCGGCGAGTGGTCGTCGTGGTGGCGGATGTCGCGGAGGACAATCGCTCCTTCCGGCGCCGTGTCAAACCCATCTCCGGCCTTCAAGGGAGCGGCGTTCCGGGGAGCCCACCAGGCGTAGAAGTGGCTGCCGAAATTGCCGCCCAACCGTGAGCGGCGCCAGCCCCGGTTGACCCCTTGTGTCGCCTTGAAATGGAGCCGGCTCTCATCCACCGCCAGCCGTTGCAGCAGAAGACCCACCCGCTTTCCGATCGCCTGTGTCCGGTATCCGGATAGCTTCTCCAGGAAGGTCTCGTGGCAGAACAAGGGACTCGCGAGTTGACGCGTCCGGAAGGCTACCGGCCAGAGTTCCTCCTGTCCACGGCTCACAGGGTCTGCGTCCTTACTCGGATCTGGACTGACATTGTGTCTGCGTAGTAGCAGGAGCCTGAGATCGCTGTCAAGGTCACCTTCCAAGCGCACTGATCGACGAACCAGAGGGGAAAGAACCCCTGCCGCGGAGGTCAGCCATGTTTCGGGTGGTTCACGAAGTCCGGCTTCGGATTGGTTTCGCTCTTTGACTGGCCTGAGCCAACCATCGCCCGTAACTGTTGTTGAATCCGGCGCAGATCCGCTGGCATGGTCTCCGGATCTCGCTGCAGCAAAGGCGCCAGGATGCCGCGGAACAACTTCGTTGCCGCTGCACTATCCTGCAGCGCCTCGACTATTTTGAACAAGTTCCACGCCGCACCGACGGTATCGGGGTGTTCTCTTCCCAGCCGCCGCCACGCGGCGTCTAGCACTTGCTCCAGAATCTCGCGAGCACCGGTCAAATCTCGTTGGGCTTCGAGGGTAACGGCCAGGTTGTTCATACTTCGGAGGGTGAATGGGTGCTCGTCTCCGAGAGCGCGCCGGCTCGCCGCCACCACTTGTTCCTGAAGCTCGCGGGCACCAGCAAGATCGTCTCCGTCGTATAAAATGTGCGCCAGGTTCAGCATAGCGCCGAGGGTATCGGGGTGTTCTTCTCCAAGCTGGCACCGCGTGACGGCAAGCACTCGCGCCTGCAACTGGCGCGCCGCTGGAAGATCCGGTTGGGCAGCGAGGGTTAGCGCCAGGTTGTTCATGCTGGTCAGCGTATCGGGGTGTTCCTCGCCGAGCATGTGTCGGCGGACTTCGAGCACCTGCTCATGAAGCTGTCGCGCGCCTTCTAGGTCGCCTTGAGCATTGAGATTTGTTGCGAGGTTGTTCATGCTGGTAAGGGTATCGGGGTGTTTCTCCCCAAACAATCGACGGCGCATGGCCCACACCTGCTCTTGAATCTGGCGCGCTCCTTCCAGATCGCCTTGGGCTTGGAGGGTCGCTGCCAGGTTGTTCATGCTCTCGATCGTCTCGGGGTGCTCCTCTCCAAGGAGTCGTCGGCGGATGGCCAACACCTCCTCTTGGAGTTGCCGCGCACTCTGCAGATCACCTTGGGCGTAGAGGGTCATTGCGAGGTTGTTCATCCCGGTCAGCGTCTCGGGATGCGATGGCCCCAGCCACTGGCGGCTTGTCGCGAGTACCTCCTCCTGAACCCGGCGGGCGCCTTCCAGATCTCCTGCGTCGAATTGCGCTTGAGCCAACTTGAGCCGCGCCCTGATCCCTTCAATTGAATCAGCGGCGGTATCCAATCGCGCAACCCATCGGCCAAACGCGGCCACACGCTCTTGCCGGGTCCACCGCCCCTCGGCCTCCCGAAGGGCAAGTTCCGCCTCCATCCCGGTTGTCGTGCCAAGTTCGGTAGTAGCCAGGACACCGAGGAACTCCTCAGCCAGAGCCCTTGCTTCCGCGAATAGTCCGGCGGCTATCAGCACACTGACCGCGCCACCAGCGGCGACGAGGGCTTCCTCGCGCGGAACCGCTGCCCGCGCCTGTCCGGCGAGCCGCTCGGCGATCCCGCGGGCCTCCGCCGGCAGCAGCCGGTTTTCGCCGGACCACGTCATCTCGGGCGCCGGACCGGCCGGGCGAACGATCTCGGTCAGGTCCAGCCGGAGCATCACCCAGGAATCGAAATCCGGCACGCTACGCGTAAACAGAGGGAGCAAGCCCGAGGGGATCCAGAAGATCAGCGGCCTTCTCATCCCGGCCAGTTTCTCGCGATAAAGATTCAGCCGCCCGCACAGGCCCTCGAACTCGCGCTCCGCGAACGGCGCCGCGTACAGCAGAACGGAGGACGCACCCGTCTCCAGAGCCTCCAACCTGGCCACCAGCGAATCCACGTCCGCGACAAAATCCGGCTTGTCCGCCTCAGCCCGGACCTCATCTTCAGCCACGGCAAAGCTCTGCTGGAGATCTCGTACCACCTCCTTGCGAGCCCATTCGGAGTCAAACGCGACCCGTGCAAAGCCACCTGTGGAAAGGGACAGCCAGCGACTCAGCCGTTGCCCGACCTGCCAGACCGAACCTTCGCTGGCCGACGGTGTCTCTGTCAGATGGTTCCTCCCGGAGCATCGGCCGGCAAAGCCCCTTGGTCCCTGAGAACGTCAACCACGAGTGGGTGCACGCCAAACCACCCGTCGCCGTCAAAGTGCAAAGCGGCCCTGGATCGTAACAACGCGTATAAAGTCGCGTCCGGTACTCGTGAGGCCGCCTCGTCTTTGTACACCTGCAGCAGTTTTGTCTTCAGACCTTCGTAGGCCAGGGCGTTGGGTTCTTCCGTCGAAGATCCCAATCGATTCCTGTATTCCTGGAGAGTTTTGAGAATGGCCTTCCGGGCGTCCTGTTCCGCGATCTTACCGGACTTTCGCAGTACCGCGCGATCCGAAGAGTCGCGGGCCATCGCGAACAGGTCCCGCAGGTTGCCCCCGGAAGCCACAATCAGCATCTCCAAAGAACGGCCCTCGAACAGATCCCGCTTCACCCTCGCGTCCATCACCGCCCTCAACGACGCCCTGCCGCGCTCATCCGGTTCATGAGTTCGGAGATATACCGGGGTGTCGGTAATGAGAAAGAGATGATCTCGCTCGAAGGGTAGCTTCTCGGCCTCCTGCGAATAACCCAGCCACGCGGGAATCGTGAACAACAGACTGATGTTCAACTGCCGGAACAATCCACCGTACTCGATCAGGACGCGCCGCAGTTGTTCGGCCGCCATGCCGTACCGGTCGAAATCTTCGACCACGATCAGCCATCGCCGCTGTTCCAACCTCTCGAGCAGCCGGTCGCACTCGGCGACGAAACGATTGGTGAGGTCGGTCAACGCGCCGAGAGTCGCGAACCGGTATTGAACCAGGTGTGTCTCCTGCTGGTAGCCGACCTTGATCTTGCTTCCGGCCTCGGCCCTGAAGCTCAGGAAACTGGCCCAGAGCTTCGGAAATCCGGCGCCCGCGCTGGCTTCGGCGTGAAGGTCCCGTTCCTGGCTGGACATTGTCGACTTTGATTCGTCGCCAAAGAAGCGCAGAACGTCTTCCAACAGCGGTTCGGGAATCGTCTCGCGCCGTGGGTGCTCGTCGAAGACGTCCTTCATCGCGTCCGCCAGCCGGAACAGGATCAACAGCAGAATGTCAAAGGGTTGGAACGTTGTTGGATTTACTTCCTGGGCGGCGGACAGGCGAAGAGTGCGGTATCTCGCCTCAATTCGCCCTGCCAACCTCGAGATCTCGGTCGACTTGCCGGATCCCGGCTGCCCCACAAGAAAGGCCTTGTAGGGGCTTCGTCCGAGTGACTGGTCCAGCCGCCGGGCCAGGCGGTCGACCACATCCTCTCCTCGCACCTCATTGAGTTCCTCCCGATAGAACGCCTCCAGTTGCGGTTTGGTGATTAGTGGGGATGGCTGCAACGTCCAGTACACTTCATCCAGGTTCTCCGCTGGCCGAAGAATCTCATTGTCCCCGGGAATCATTTTCTACTCATCCTTTCACAGCGAGCGCCGGTCTCATGCTGCAACGGGTGACCGGTTTTGTCAATCTCAATGAGGTTCAACGCTCCGGAAGATCGAGCCACGACCGGCCGTGATGAATCGTGTTGCGCGCGGGGACGGCGCGCGTCCACGCTCCCGCGGGTTCGAACGTGTTGGGATTCGGCTCGCGTGCCGGGAAACTGCTGGAGGTCACGTCCACTCGAAGGCGGTGTCCCCGCGCGACCAGAGTGCTCGTCGAGCCCAGGTCGAGCGTGATCCCGTATACCTTCCCCGGCGTCGCGCGGACACGCTTCGTGGGGCCTTCGCGCGCCGACAGCCGAAGCTGGCCTTCCACCAGGTTCATCGCATACCCGTCCGGATAGACATCGTCCAGCCGCGCGAAGAAATCCGTGTCCGGCGCATCCGTCGAGACGGCCAGGTGAAGCGTCACGCGGCCGGTGACGTCGACCGGTTCGTCCAGCGGGGCGGACTGATACGAGAGGACGTCCGGACGCCGGCCGGGCAGGCCCTGATCCACGATGCATCCGTTCGCGTGGCGACCGCCGAGCGTGGGCGTGGGATGGTTCGGGTCAAAAACGAAGGTGATGGGCTGACGGGCCCTGGAAGCCTTGCGCGAGAGCGAGCGGTCGCCTGCCAGGTGAGAACGGACAGCGGAAGCCCGCGGCCATGCATCGGCCGTCTTCCACTCGCCCGAGGGCTGGAACCC
>CAZGUX010000188.1:0-57712 GCA_964529305.1 uncultured Solibacteraceae bacterium
GCATAAGGCAGTTCCTTGAACTCGAGTCCGGGAACCGCCTTCAACAGCTTGCGCGGGGGCACGCGAACCTTCTGCCCGTGCGCGAGATGGCAGGAATCCTGGTAGGTGGCGACGGCCTCGATCGGGGCCATGTCGAGGTTGAGCTTTATCGATGCGAGGAACTCGGTGACGTCTTTCATCTTGGCCTTGAATGCCTTGGCCTTTTCGTGATACGCGGCGTCGTGATCGAGCAGTTCGTCGTATTCCTTGAGCGTCGAGCCGCAGCCCGCGGCGTTGGTGATGATGGCGTCGTAGTCGCCGGCGGGAATCGCGTCAATGTTGCGGCGCGCCAGTTGCCGCGCTTCTTCGCGCAGCCCCGAATGCACGTGCAAAGCGCCGCAGCAGGTTTGGCCGGCCGGAACCACGACTTCGCATCCGTTCTTCTGGAGGACCCGCACGGTGGCTTCGTTGAGCCGCGCAAACGAGACATTGGCGATGCATCCGGCCAGCAGCGCCACCCGGTACCGGCGCTCGCCCTTGGTCGGGAACGTCTTGCCGATCTCGCTGAAGAAAAACGGCGGCTCGGCCCGCGGCGAGAGCTGTTCCACCTGGCCGAGACTGCCGAACAGCTTCAACAAACCGGATGAGCGGACCAGTTTCTGTACGCCGGAAGCTTCATACAGGTAGAGCCCCGCGCCGGCGAGGCGAAGGAGAGTCGGCGACTGCAGCAGACTCCCGAAGATAAACCGGCGCAGCAGCCGCACGTGCCACGGGCGGCGCACCCGGGCTTCGATCTCGGCGCGGGCTGCCTCCACCAGGCGGCCGTACTGCACGCCCGAGGGGCAGGCCGTCTCGCACGCGCGACACGCCAGGCACAGGCTGATGTGTTCGATGTACGATTCCGAGACCGGAGCGCCTTTGTGCACCTGCGCCATCTGATAGATGCGCCCGCGCGGCGAATCCATCTCCACGCCCAGTTCGCGGTAGGTGGGGCAGGCATTCAGACACAGGCCGCAGTGTACGCAACGGTCCAGGTCGGACTGCTGAAGCTTGTCAAATACGACCAAAGAGTCTGCCACGGTTCAGTAGTTGGTTCGGATCAAACATCTGCTTGACCCGTCTCATGATATCGAGATCGGAGCCGGCGGACGGCCACAGTTCCAGGCCGGACGGTCTGGATTCTGGAGAAAACTCCATTATAGCCTCCCACTTTCCCATCGCTTCCTTCGCGGCGGCCGTGTCGTTGCAGTACAAGTAGGCGACGCCGTTGCCCGCCCGGGCAACCACTGGGCCGGGCAAGGCCGCGGCTTCGAGAACCTCCGACAGGGTGCGGGAGATCCGGACGACGGCTCCTTCCGGATGGGTGTCGAGGAACGCCGGCGTGAACTCGCGCAGCCTCGCGGCCAGATCGGGCGCCGCGGCCTCGAGTCTGCCCATCGAGGCCAGTTCGGCTTGGTACCTCTCGATGACGGCGGGGTTGCCGCCGGTCTCGATGGAAAGCACAAACCCCTCGAGGCCGAGGATGCGGGCCGCGGCCGGGTTCAACAGGTCGAGCGATTGCGGTTGCAGCACGCCCCTCAGAATCCCGTCCCGTGCGCGACGCGCCTCGTCGAGCGAATCGTAGCTCAGCACGAAGTGCCGTTCGTGCTGCGGCATCGGCATCAGCTTGAAGTTGACGACCGCCATGGCCCCCAGGGTCCCAAATGACCCGATGAGCAGCTTGCCCATATCGAGGCCGGCGACGTTCTTGACCACCATGCCGCCCGACTGGATCAATTTGCCTTCCACCGTCGCGTACTTCATGCCGATCACCAGATCGCGGCCGGTACCGTAGAGCCGCCGCCGGGGGCCGCTGGAGTTCGTGGCGAGGACTCCACCGACGGTCGCCGTATCCGAAAAAGGGGGATCGAGCGGGACCATCTGGCGGTTCCCGGCCAGCAGGAGGCTCAGGTCCCGGAACCGCATACCAGCCTCAACGCTGATCGTCAGGTCGCTCGGCTCGTATTGGAGCACGCGGGTCATCCGGGAAGTGGAAACGGTCACATCGGCCGGGGCGACGGGGCCGCCCATACGGCGTTTGGTGTCCTGGCCGAAGAGCGAGAGGGTCCGCCCGAGGCTTGCGGACTCGCGGAGCACCGCCGCCAGCTCTTCGGCGGAGCCGGGGGTGATGGCGTTTTCTGGAGGCAAAACACTACTGTACTATTTCCCCGCGAAAGGGAACAGCGCTCGCCCTCGGGAGCCCACGGCGTCAGCCACAGGGGAAACGTTTTTTCCAGCCTCCTGCGCCACGGTTGAAGCCCACGCCGCCAAAGCGGAGGCGGCTGGATGTCCCCGATCACCACCTGGCAGCCGCACTTCCGACCTTTCAGCCGGCCTTCCTCCGAACGACCTCGGTCACGCCCGTTGACACCCGCGGAAAGTAAGCGTAACGTCCAAGCTGGGAAGGGAACTTGGTCCCTTCCCGCGGTTCGCCGAAAAGGTGAACTCCGGAGAAGATTATGATGCGCTGGCCGACGTACCTGGCCCTTGCGGCGCTCGCCGGCGCCGGACTCGGATGC
Organism: uncultured Solibacteraceae bacterium; assembly: GCA_964529305.1. Lineage (GTDB taxonomy): Bacteria > Acidobacteriota > Terriglobia > Bryobacterales > Bryobacteraceae > CAZGUX01. The sequence goes on from CAZGUX010000188.1 coordinate 2,538, forward strand.
GGGTCTGGCCGCCACTCCTCTACGGGTTTTCGCCTGCCGGACGATGGTGATGCGGATCGGGGAAAAGTGACGTTTGTCGCTCTTGGATGCCATGGCTGCCATCAGGTATCCGGGGTGGATCTGCCACACGTCACCGCTCAGGTGCCGGCACCGGTCGCATTGGGAGGCGAGGTCGACCGGGTCGTGACCGACGGATACCTGGTGACCTCGATTACAAACCCCTCCTACCGGCTGGCCCACTATCCAAAGGGGCAAATCACGATTGGCGGCATGTCGCGCATGCCGTTGTATACCGATCGGTTGACGTTTCGCCAGTTGACCGATCTGGTTGCTTTTCTCCAGTCGCGGTACACCGAACGTCTGTTGCCGCCGACTCACATGTACTACTGACCCCCGTCGTGCCGGTCTCCGACCGGCTGGCGGATCGAAGATCCGCCTTGCCCGTAAATGGCAGGGGCTGTCGGCCGGCCGTCGCCCTCGCGGAAGGCGTGCCCGTCTCGACCCGCTGGGGAGTCGGTTTCACTGATGATCACCCGCTGCGTCCGCGCGCGTCACGTGCCAAGATGCTGGATGATGACCACCACCGCGACCTTGTCCGCGATCCTCGCCATATTCCTCTTGTTCCCTTTCATCGCGCAACCGGCGGCGCCCTCCGGACCCAGATTCCGCAATTCACTCGGAATGGAATTTGTCCGCATCGAACCCGGCGCCTTCACCATGGGCCACGACGGCTCCCGGCTCCCCGATGACATCCTGAATGCCGTCGAGCCCGATGGGGCGCGCAAGGTCTGGTTGCCCGAAGGCGGCGACTCCGACGAGCGGCCCGCGCACCCCGTGCGGATTTCCCGGCCGTTCTATCTGGCTGTTCACGAAGTGACCAACGACGAGTACGAACAGTTCAACCGCCTGCATGCCTTCGACCGGGGCAAACTGGGCTTTTCCATTGAGGGCGACGAGGCTGTCGTCTTCGTCTCCTGGCACGAGGCCAAAGCCTTCTGCGACTGGCTTTCGAAGAAGGAGGGGCTGCCCTACCGGCTTCCGACGGAGGCCGAATGGGAGTACGCCGCGCGCGCCGGAACCGCCACCCTGTTCTCTACCGGAAACGGCCTGCCTGCCGGATTTGTCCGGAACGCGACCAATAGTTGGTACCCCGCCCCGCAGCGGAGCGGCGGGCGCGCTGAGGTGATCCCGCTTCACGTAGGACGCACGCCGCCGAACGCATGGGGCCTGTTCGACGTACATGGCAACGTGGAAGAGTGGGTGCACGACTGGTATGGGCCCTACATCGCGGGGGAACAAACCGACCCCGTGGGCCGGGTCTCGGGGCACTTCAAGGTCACTCGCGGTGGAAGCCATTCCACGTTCCCCTTCTACCTGCGGTCGGCGAATCGCATGGGCACCCTTGCGGAGGACAAGAGTTGGTACATCGGCTTTCGCGTGATGATCGGTGACATGCCGGCCACCGCGCCGCTGCCCGCCGTCCCGCCGGAGCCCTACCAGCAGAATGTGAAACAGGAGCGGCTGAAACGCCAGGGCCGGACTTCCGGAGCGTTCTTCCGCGGACCCGTACCGTTTGTCAGGATCCCGCCTGGCGCGGTCGACCCCCTGTTCACTCGCCACAATCACTCCCCGTCGATCGCCGAGTGTCCGAACGGAGACCTGCTGGCCATCTGGTACACCACCGTGACCGAACGCGGCCGGGAACTCGCGGTCGCCGCCAGCCGTCTGCGCCGTGGATCGAGCGAATGGGAAAATGCTTCGCTCTTCTGGGACGCTCCCGACCGGAACGACCACACGCCCGTGCTCTGGTATGACGGCGACCGCACCCTCCACCACTTCCAAGGATTCTCGGTGGCGGCAACCTGGGGCCCTCTGGCGGTATTTGCTCGCACCTCGACCGACAACGGAGTCACCTGGTCAACGCCCAACGTGATCCTGCCGGAGCACCGCGTGCGCCAGCAACTGATTCCCGCCCCCGTCAAGACGCGCGAAGGGTATATCATCCTGCCCGCGGACGCCGGGCCGGGCGGGGCCGCCGGGTCGGCTCTCATTGTCAGCCGCGACGGCGGCAAATCGTGGGCGGACGCGGGCGGGACCATCGCCGGCATTCACACTGGATTCGTCCAGTTGCGCGACGGCCGCCTGATGGCCTTCGGACGGGGCAACTCGATCGACGGAAAAATGCCGGTCAGCCTCTCCACCGACATGGGCAACACCTGGGAATATGCGGCATCGCCGTTCCCCCCGATCGTGGGCGGCCAGCGGCTCATCTTTCGCCGCTTGAAGGAGGGCCCCCTTCTCTTTGTCTCGTTCGCCAACACGCCGGTGACTCTGACGGATGCCTCGGGCGCTGCGCGCGACGTGACGGGAATGTTCGCGGCGTTGTCGTACGACGAAGGCAAAACCTGGCCGAAGCAAAGACTGGTGAGCGATGACGGACCCGACCGCGAGTTCCCCGCCCTCGATGGACAGAAATTTGTCCTCGGGCGAAGCCGCGCCGAGCCTCGGGGCTACCTCGCGGCCATTCAGGCGTCGGACGGGATGATCCACCTCATCACCAGCCGCAACCACTATTCGTTCAACCTCCAGTGGCTGGAAACGCCGGCCCCCGCCCGTTGATCCTCTGAACGTGGCGCCGGTCTCCGACTGGCCGAAGGCCGGCGAGCGTGCCAGACAAGCTGCTGCTCCACCGAAGGGTCGGGCTTGTGGCACACTGATGGGTTGCGGAAAGGCGTGTTTTTTGAAGCTATTCTCACTCTGCCTGTCAGCCGCCGTTCTGGCCGCCCCGTGCGCAGGCGCGAACAAGCTCTCCCGTCATGAGCGCCGCGAAGGCTACCAACTGTTGTTCGACGGCAAATCGCTTCGGCACTGGCACACCATCAAACAGCGCCCCGACGCCGGTTCGTGGACGGCCCGTAAGGGAATCCTTACCTGGAAGAAAGGCGGCGCCTGGCTGGCCACGCACGACATGTATTACGACTTTATCCTGCGCCTCGAGTACCGGACGCACGGGGATAGCAACTCCGGCGTATTCCTGCGCTCGACCCCGGAAGGCAACCCTGCCTTCACCGGCATGGAACTGCAGATCCTGAGCGATGCCGGCATGCCCGCGGGAGTCCACTCCACGGGGTCGCTCTACGGGGCCGTGACGCCCACGCGCAATATGGCCAAGCCGGATGGGGAGTGGAATAAGGTGGAAGTCACTGTCCGCGGACGCCGCGTCGCCGCCATCTGGAACGGCGAGCGCGTCATCGACGCCGACCTCGACGATGCGAGCTATCAGAAGGCCCAGACCAAACCCCTCGCCGACCGGGCGGAGTACGGCCATGTCGGCCTCCAAGGGTATAACACCGGCCACCCGGTGGAATTCCGCAACCTCCGGATCCGGGTCCTGAAGTGGGGACCGGGCTTCCCGACCAAGCCCTTGCCCGACGATCCCGAGTTCCGGTCGCCGGCGCAAGACCGCAGGACTCCCGCCAAAAAGCAGCCGTGAGACTCGACGCACACCAGCACTTCTGGGACCTGAGCCGCTTCGAGTATTCATGGATGCCGCCCCCGCCCTCCGTGCTGCATCGCAGTTACCTGCCCGCGCAGTTACGGCCGATCCTGGAACGCAATCGGTTTGACGGGTGCATCCTCGTTCAAGCCAACACCGTCTTGGAGGAAACGCACTGGTTGCTCTCGCTTTCTTCCGGGCACGGTTTCATCAAGGGAGTGGTCGGCTGGGTGGACCTGGCGGATCCTGCGCTGGGAGCCACGCTCGATCGACTCCAAACGCATCCGAAGTTCAAGGGCGTGAGGCACCCGGTTCAGGACGAACCCGACGACCGCTGGCTCTTGCGGGAAGACGTTCTGCGCGGGCTTGCCGAACTTGCGCGGCGAGAAATTCCCTACGATCTGTTGTTGTATCCCCGGCACCTGCCGCTGGTGCCACGAATCCTGGACCGCGTGCCCGGCCTGCGGGTAGTGATCGATCACTTGGCCAAGCCGCCGATCGCCTCCGGCCGTCTGGAAGGATGGGCGCAGGACCTCGCGATTGCGGCAAAACTCCCCAACGTGTGGGCGAAGCTGTCCGGCCTGATCACGGAAGCCGCCCAAGGCGCCTGGAAGTCCGCCGGCCTCCAGCCTTACGTTTCCCACGCTCTCGAGTGCTTCGGCTTCGACCGGCTGATGTTCGGCAGCGACTGGCCGGTCTGCCTTCAAGCGGGAACGTGGAAGGAGGTATTGGCCGCCTTCACCCAGTCACTCGGCGCGCAGCCGGTCGGTTTGCGGGAAAAACTGCTTGGGCTGAACGCCTGCCAGTTCTACGGGATCGAGCGCTAAGCCGTTCACGCTCGGGCCGTCGCGAAGCGTGGGGCGGTCCCCGCACGACGGCTCCGAACCGTGGGCGTGAGCCCACGGGTTGCGTTGGCCTCGAGGGTCGGTTTGGGCATCGCTTTTTGAGGGGTCTGCGGCACCGCAACCCGCGGACTTACGCCCCGCGGTTCGGAGCAGCACAGCCTTTTCCGCATGTAGGAACTCCAGAGCCGGCCGCAGTGCGAGCTGGCGGAGCCGCCGCAACCGCGCCATAATCGAGCCATGCCAATCAGCCGGCGGGGGGCTTTGGGCGCCCTGAGCGCTTGGTCCTACGGACGCGTCCTCGGGGCCAACGACCGGGTCCAGGTCGGGTTCATCGGCTACGGCCTGATCGGGGCGCGTCACGTCTTCGATTTCAAGAACCAGCGCGACGTGGATCTTGCCGCCATGTCCGACGTCCATCAGCCCCGTCTGGAGCAGGGAGTGGCCGCGTGCGGCGGACGGGCGCGCGCCTACCGCGATTTCCGCAAGCTGGTCGAGGACAAAGAACTGCAGGCGGTCGTGGTCTCGACGCCCGATCACTGGCACGCCCTGATGACCATCATGGCCTGCGCCGCGGGCAAGGACGTCTACGTCGAAAAGCCCATGACGCTGTTCGTGCGCGAAGGCCAATGGATGATTCAGGCCGCTCGCAAATACAAACGCGTCGTGCAGGTGGGGACGCAGCAGCGGTCCGGACGCCACTACCGGAAGGCGATGGACTTAGTCCGCGGCGGCCACATCGGCAAGGTGCATGCCGCCCGCGCGGCTTCCTTTCGCAACGCCTCGCCCGGGTTCGGGGCGCCGCCGGACGAGAAGGCGCCCAGCGAAATCGACTACGATCTGTGGCTGGGCCCGGCGCCCGCGCGGCCCTACAACCGGCAGCGCTCTCTCTATCATTTCCGCTGGTTTTGGGACTACTCCGGCGGCCAGATGACCAACCTCGCCGCCCATGAGATCGACATCGTGCAGTGGTACATGAACGTCCGCGGCCCGAACGCCGTGGCTTCCAGCGGAGGCCGGCTGGCGCTCAAAGACAATGGCGAAACGCCGGATACGCAGGACGGGCTGTTCGAGTATCCCGGCTTCACCATGCTGTACTCGATTCGAGAGGCCAGCGCCGGAAGGCGCGCCGGCGTGGGGCTCGAATTTTTCGGCGACAAAGGCAGCCTGACGATCGGCCGGGATGGCTACCAGGTCCACGCCGACATGAAGGTGGATCCAGCCAGCCTGATTCCCGTGTTCACAGGCCACCCGGCCGGCGGCCCCAAGCGGACCGAAGTGGCCCCTGAGCCTTGGACCCAAGCCCTGAAGGAGCCCGGATCCTCGGACGAGCAGTTCGACCGGCATGTCCGCAATTTCCTCGACTGCCTGAAATCCCGCCAGCGAACCGTCGCCGATGTCGAGGACGGCCATCACACAGCGCTCGCCTGTCATCTGGCGAACATCTCGTTGCGCACGGGCCGAAAAATCCGCTGGGATCCCGAGGCGCAGCAGATCGTGGGCGACCGCGAGGCCGCGGCCATGCTGGTGCGGCCGTACCGCAAACCCTGGGACAGCGTGCTGCGCTCACTCGTCACCGTGTAGGAGGCTGTGATGACCCGACGTCTCTTTCTCGCCGCCTCCGGAGTTGCCGCCGCCGAGCCGCCGCCCCGCACGACGATGGGCATCGCCACGACCTCCTTCATGACGGGCCTGCGGCCCCAGGACACCGGCGCCTTCCTGGAGCATTGCCACCAACTCGGCGCGGGCGGCATTCAGGCGCCGCTCAGCTCACAAGAGGCCGCGTCTCTCGCACGCGTGCGCGCCCGCCTCGAAGAGACCGGCATGTACCTGGAGGTGATGGCCTCCCTGCCGAAGAACGATGCGACGGCATTCGAGCGGACGCTCCAGGCCGCCAAGACGGCCGGGGCGCTGTGCATACGAACGGCCTGCCTGGGCGGCCGCCGGTACGAGACGTTCAACACGCTCGACGAGTGGAAGGCCTTCGTCGCCGAGTCGAAGAAGTCCCTGCGGCTGGCGGTGCCAATCGCGGAGAAGCTCCGCCTTCCGCTGGCGGTGGAGAATCACAAGGATTGGACGGCCGGGGAATTCGTGCCCCTGCTTCGAGAGTATTCGAGCGAGTTCCTGGGCGTGTGCCTCGACACCGGCAACAACCTGTCCCTCCTCGACGATCCAATCGAACTGGTGCAAGCGCTCGCTCCGTATGCCTTCTCGACACACCTCAAGGACATGGGTGTCAGCCCGGACCGCGACGGATTCCTGTTGTCGGAAGTCCCTTTGGGCGAAGGGGTCCTCGACCTTCGGCGGATGGTGCAGACGATCCGGGAGCGGCGTCCGAACGTAAGAATGACCCTCGAAATGATCACGCGGAATCCGTTGCGCATCCCGTGCCTGACCGAGAAATATTGGGCGACGTTCCTGGAGAGGAACGGCCGCCACCTGGCGCGGGCGTTGCGCCTGGTCGCCGAGCGCGGCGTCCCCCAATTGCCGCGAATTGACGGTCTGGACTCGCAGGGAGTGATTCGGGTCGAAGAGCACAACGTACGAAAGTGCCTGGACCATGCGCGAACCCGCCTGAACCTGACTTAGCCCCCAGTGGCGCCCGGCGCCACTGCTAGAATGGCGCTGTGCTTGGACGGTCCACCAGCGGCCTGATCGGGTTGGCGGTGGCCGTCGTTGTTGCCTGGAAGTTTTACCCATCCCCGGGACCGCCGCCGGCAGTGAACGCTTCCCCTCGCGCCTCCACCTTCGACGACTGGAGCGACCGGGACGGCGATGGCACCCCGGCTTGCCTCGAACTGGACAGCGAGCACGACCGCCGCGCCTTCCGGCGGTGGTTCACGTTTCTCGCCGAGTCGCAATACGCCGCTCCGCCGGGAGCCTTGCGTGACGAGATCAGCGACTGCGCCGCGCTGTTGCGTTATGCCTACCGCGAGTCGTTGAAGAAGCACGATAGCGCCTGGGCGTCGGAAATAGGACTGAACGACATGCTGCCGGATGGATCGATTGACAAGTATCAATACCCGCGCACCCCGTTCGGCGCGAGCCTGTTCCGGCTCACGCCGGGGCCCTTCGAGACAGCCGATGTGGAGGCCTCCTTCGCTCAGTTTGCCGATGCCGACCACCTGCGCAGGTTCAATACTCACTTCATCTCGCGAGACCTACGCCGCGCGAAGCCCGGTGACCTGTTGTTCTACCGCCAGATCGAACAGAACCTCCCCTACCACGCCATGATCTATCTGGGGCCGAGTCATTTCGAGCCGTCCGATCAGTGGATCGTCTACCATACCGGCCCATTGGGCAACCATCCCGGAGAGATCCGCCGGCCTTCGGCAGGTGAGTTGGGACGTCACCCATCGCCCCGGTGGCGGCCCCTCCCCGGCAACGGAAACTTCCTGGGCGTCTATCGTTGGAATATTCTTCGCGAATCGGACTGACTCATGCGCCGTCGACTCTTCCTCTCGCTCGCCGTCTTCACCCTGCTGCCGTCGGTCGCGCAGGAACAGCGTCCGTACTTCTCGTTGTCCAGCGGCAAGACCTGGGCTCCCGGCGAGGCGCCCTCCATCCAGATGTGGGCCAACAACGTCAGCGGCCTCGAATTCCGCGTCTATCGCGTCAACGATCCGATCAAGTTCTTTCAGAAGCTGGAAAACGTGCACCGCTTCGCCGAGAGCGAAGCGCCTGCCGAAAAGGGGGAACTCACCTGGATCGAGCGCTTTCATTCTTTCAAAGGGCGATGGCGCGTCCGCGTTCGTGATGCGCTTCGCGCGCAGTTCACCCCCGATTCGCGGGAGACCATTCGCATGTGGTCGGCGCGGCGCGAGCAGGAACCGCTGCCCAATGTAGCCCAGTATCCGACCTCGGTCCCGCTCTTGAATCCGCGGCAGGTGGTCGCGGTGTGGAAGCAACCCATCTCGACCAGGAAGCGATGGGAATCGCAGGTCGTGCCCATCAACGTCACGGACAAAGGCCTCTACCTGGTGGAAGCCGTGCACGCCGACCTGCGCGCGTACACCGTCGTGTTGGTCACGGATCTGGCGGTCATCACCAAAAGCGCGCCGGGGCTCATTGTCGCCTTCGCGGCCAACCGCCAATCGGGCGAACCGGTGCGCGATTGCCCGTTGTACGTGTGGTCCAAGAGACAAGAGATTGCGAAGCCCACAACCAACCAGGACGGGTTGGCCGAAGCCAGACTGCAGGACCCCGATCCCGGCGAAACGCTGGTCCTTGCGCGCAAAGGCGACGACTTTGCCGTCAGCAATCTGTACGCCTGGAACCTGGGACAGGAGCCAGGCCACTTCGCCACAGGGTATGTCTATACGGATCGCCCGATCTACCGGCCCGGCCATACGGTGTATTGGAAAGCGATCCAAAGGCAACAGTCCGGCTCGGGGTACCAGGTGCCCGTCAACCGCCAGGCGCGGGCGGAGATCACCGATCCCGACGGCAACTCCGTTTTCCGCAAGGAAGTCACCTTCTCCGCGATGGGCACGGTGTCGGGCGAGTTCGTCGTTCCGCGCGAGGCGGCCCTCGGCTACTACTCGCTGCAGATCTTCCAGGGCGAATTCCCGCAGGCGGCCGGATTTCAGGTGGAAGAGTACAAGAAGCCGGAATACGAGGTTCGGGTGACGCCGGACAAGACGCGCGTGCTGCAAGGCGAGGAGATCGCGGCCACGATCAGCGCGCGCTACTTCTTCGGAGAACCCGTCAAGGGCGCGAAGGTCACCTATGTGGTTCACCGCCAGCGCTACTGGTTCCCGCTCTACGCCGAGGACTCGGAGGAGAGCGGCGCGGAGGGCGACGAGAACGATTTCGGCGAGCGCGAGCAGATTCTCGAACAGCAGGGTCAATTGGATGACAACGGCAAGCTGACCGTCCGGATTCCGACGGCTGTGTCCGAAAAGAAATGGGACATGCGCTACCGGGTAGAAGCGCGCGTCACGGACGCGGCCAATCGCGAAATCAGCGGATCGGCCGGCGTCGTCGCTACGCACGGCAGTTTCCTGGTTCACATTGAGCCGGTCCAATATGTGTACGGGCAGGGGGAGAAGGCGGTCTTCCAGATCGAGACCCGCAACTACGAGGGAAGCCCGGTGGAGGCGCAGGTGAAGGTCAATCTGCGCCGCGAGCAGTGGCGCGAGCGAACCCGCACCGATGCCGGAAGCGCGGAAGCCCGTACGAATGCGAACGGTCAGGCCACGGTCACGTTCAACGTCACGGAGGGCGGATCCTACACCGTGATGGCGGAAGCGCGGACACCGGAAGGTCGTGACGTGCAGGACTCCGCGTGGGTGTGGGTGACCGCGCCGGGAGGCGCGTGGTGGGGCGGATCGCAACAGCGGGTTACCCTGGTGCCGGACAAGAAGTCCTACAAGCCGGGCGACGTTGCCAAGGTGCTGGTGGTGAACGGCGTGGCCGGCGCTCGCGTGCTCATCACGGCGGAAGGCCAGCAACTCTACACGCGGCAGGTGTTGAAAGCCGATGGCGCGGCGATGACGGTGAATGTCCCCATCCGGCCGGAGTACGCGCCGAACTTCTACGTGAGCGCGGTGTTCGTCAAGGACAATCAGGTCTATCAGGGGACCCGGAAAGTCAACGTCCCGGCCACCAACAAGGCTCTGCAACTCGAGGTCGAGGCGTCGAAGAAGGAGTTCAAGCCCGGTGAGACCGCGGTCTATCGGGTGACCGCGAAGAACCCGCAGGGTCAACCGGTGCCGGGCGCGGAAGTGAGCCTGGGCGTGGTGGACGAAGCCATCTACGCCATCCGCCCGGACATGGCCGGTGACATCTTCAAAGCATTCTACGGCACGGCCCCCAACCGGGTGAACACGCAATCGTCGCTCAGCTACTACTTCCAGGGAGAGGCGGGCAAACGGGTGATGCCCCTGGCGCAGTTCCGGCGAGCCAGCCTGGCTCAACTCAAACCGGAGGCGCTGCTCCAGCCAAAGGTTCGCAAGGCGTTTCCGGACACCATCTACTGGGCGCCGTCGCTGATCACGGACGGGGCCGGGAAAGCCGAAGCGCGCTTCCAGTTCCCGGACTCGCTGACCACGTGGAGGGCGACGGCCCGCGGCATCACGCGCGACACGATGGCCGGCGCGGCGGTCAACAAGACCATCGTGCGGAAGAACCTGATGCTCCGCCTGTCGACGCCGCGCTTCCTCACCAAGGGCGACGACGTCACCATCTCCGTGTTGGTGCACAACTACCTGAAGAACGACAAGACGGCGCGCGTCTCGCTGGAAGTCGAGGGAGTGGAAATCCTGGAGGGCGCGGCGAAGGACGTTCCGATTGCCGCGGGGGCGGACGCCAAGCTCGACTGGCGCTTGCGGGCGTACTCGATCGGCGAAGCGAAGCTGACGGGCAAAGCGTTGACCGACGAGGAGTCGGACGCCATGGAGATCACCCTGCCGGTGAAGCCGTTTGGCGTGCGGCTATCCATGTCGAAGAACGGAAGCCTGGACAACCCCAACGGCGAGGCTGCCGCGGACCTGGCCTTCCCTGCCGAAATCGACCCGGCGTCGCGAACCGTCGAGGTGAGCCTGAGCCCGTCCATCGCCGGCACGATCTTCGGCGCGCTCGAATACCTGACCAGCTTTCCTTACGGCTGCACCGAACAGACGATGTCCAGTTTCCTGCCGAACGTCATCGTGTCACAGACCCTCAAGGAACTGAAGATCCCCGCGAAGATCGATGCGGCGGACCTGCTGAAGAAGACGCGGGCGGGGCTCGACCGGCTCTACGACTTTCAGCACGAAGACGGCGGATGGGGCTGGTGGCACGACGATCCCAGCCATCCTTTCATGTCGGCGTATGTCGTGTCCGGCATCGCGCAAGCCAAAGCGGCCGGCTACCCTGTGCGGGACGAGGTCATCGAACGGGGCCGCGCCTGGCTCAAACAGCAACTGGAAACGAATCGCGAGTTGCACGCCGATCTCCGTGCTTATGTGGCCTACGCGCTGAGCGCGAGCGGCGTCGTAGACCCCAAAGGTCTCGATGCGGCGTGGGACAAACGCGACGACATGACCTCCTATGGCGCCGCGGTGATGGGCCACGCTTTCGCGGCGACCCGCGACCCGCGCCTGGCCGAGATGCTTTCCCGGCTTGAATCGAAAGCGAAGTCCGATGAACTGGATGCTTATTGGACCGTGGATCACGACCACCTGATGGGCTTTCACGGCGACACCACCACGGAGGCGACGGCGTTCGCGCTGAAACTGCTGGTGCGCCACAAGCCGGACAGTCCGTTGATCGCCAAGGCGGCGCATTGGCTGGCGAGCCATCGCGACGAAGGCTACTACTGGCGGTCGACCAAGCAGACGGCGATGGTGGTCTACGGCCTCACCGACTATCTACGCACCAGCGGCGAGCTGCAACCAAACTACGCCATCACGGTTTCGCTGAACGGCAAGCAGGTGCTGACCCGGCGCTTTACTACGCAGGACGCGTTGAAACCGGATGCGGCGCCGCTGCGATTCCCGGCGGCCGAACTCGCGGCCACCGGCAATCGGGTGCGCATCACCAAGACGGGCGAAGGCCGGCTGTATTGGTCGGCCCGGGGCGACTACTACTCGACCGAATCGAAACTGGCGCGCACCGGGTCGGTGGCGCTCAACATCTCCCGCGAGTACTTCCGCCTGGTTCCGGAGCAGCAGGGCGAGAAGATCGTTCACCGTCTGGAACCGCTCGGGCCCGCGATCTCGCTGGCGCCCGGCGACGTCGTCGCCGTCCGGCTCCAGTTGTCCGGCGGCGACTGGAACTACCTCCTGATCGAAGATCCGATTCCCGCAGGCACCGAGTCCATCGAGAAGGACGATCTCTACACGCTGAAGGAGCGGCCGCCGTGGTGGCAGTGGATCTATTCCCGCCGCGAGTTCCGGGACGACCGCGTCGCGATGTTCCAAAACTACTTCACACGACGCGGCCTGGATCAGTTCCATCTGCTGAAGGTGGTCCACCCCGGCAAGTTCCGCGTGAATCCCGCGCGCGTACAACCGATGTATCAGCCTCAGTATCTGGCCACCACCGAGAGCCGCGAAGTGGAGGTGCGGTGATGAAGACCCTGCTGCGGCATCGATCGGTGTGGTGGGTGAATCTGGCGGGATGGCTGGTGGCCGCGGCCCTCGCCGTGGGCTGGTTCTGGATCCCGGACCGCTCGGCGGCCCTGGTGTTCTGGTCCGCGATTCAAGGAGTCGCCGCGCTGCTCGCCATTCTCCTGTTGATCGGGGCGACCGTCAGCTACCTGCGGCAGGCCGGCGCGACCGAAGTGCCGGAGTGGCGGACGGCCTTCGCCGAATCGCGGCGGAACTTGCCGCGTCTGGCATCGTGGGCGGCCGTCGTGGGCCTTGTCGGCTGGCTCCTGATCGGGCGTCTTCCAGGCTGGATCTTCTGGCCCCTGGCGGCGGCGGTCTTCCTGCCGGCCGCGGCGGTCCTGGTTGGTGGCGGGCCCGCTTCGGCAATGCTGCGCAAAGCGCCCGTTGCATTACTGGCGGGAGCGGCCGGGACCCTGCTGCCGTGGATGCTGTTCACGTGGACGCCGGCGGTGCCGGGACTGTCCGCGCAAACCGCGAGCCTGGCCCTCCGCCTGGCCGCCGGCTATCTCATCGCGACGGCGGCCTGGTTGATTCTGGCCTCGCTTGCGTTGCAACCGGCGGGGGGAGTCCGCGCGGAATCCAACTGAGCACTTCCGCCTCGCCGCGGCGGGCGATCAGAGCAGCCACTGCCGCCTTGGCCCCGTGGTACGCGCGCCGCCGGACGGCCGGGTCTTCCGAGTCGAACTCGCGGTCACTCGCGGCAAATCCCGGGCCGGCCCCGGGCGCTGATCCGTCCAGGCACAGCGTCACGCCCTCGCGAAACCAGCGTGGCAGCGAGACATGACCGTGAGCCTCGACGGCGGCGTGCACCAATTCGTGACGCAACACGGCGGGCGTCTTCCCCGCGGGCTGGAGCCGAATGACGCCGCTTCGCGTGCTGGCGGCCACCCATCCGGGTTCTCCGGTGCTGTCTCGAAAGACGGAGACATTCGGGTAACTGCGGAGGGTCACCAGCGACGCGAACCGCAGGCCGAGCCGTTGTTCGACTTCGCCGGCCAGCCTGTCGGCAAGCGCCAACAGCGCCCGATCTCCCGAGGGCTGCGTTGTGAGGATCTCGACCCGCTCGCCTCCCAGGCGGGACCAGGCCAGTCCCTGCGCCGTTACGCCGAGCCGCGCCCCGGGAAAGTAGAACGCCAGGATGGCTCGATAGTCCTTTCCGGCGCGCGCCATTGCGGCGGCGCCCTCCTGGCAGAGTCCCACCCCGTGACCGGCGCCGCGTCCCTCGAAGTGCACCACCGGCCCCCGATCCGTGATCTCGTACCAGTCGCTGCGCACCAGGTTCCAACCCATCGACCTGCCGACGGAGAGGCGAAAGAAGGAGGCCTGAACCACACGGCCCTCGACGCGAAGCCGGGTCACCCGGCCCGATGCCAACCGCCCCACCACCGCAACGCTTCCCGCCCGAATGCCCGGGAGGGCCCGCAACTTCTCCTTGGGCAAGTCTGCGGACCAGTTCCCACGGGGGCAATACGGATCAGGATGGGCGACCAGATAGGGAGCCGCCTGATCGGGCCACACGTTGGCGGCCGCCTCGACCGCGCCGCCGCAGTTCTTCGAGTAGTACGCGGCGGCAGCCGAGCCCTTCCACCACAGCATCTCGCTTTCCGTCTGCTCCACCGCTTTCGTGACAGCGGCGGGCCACTCGTCGAAGCGGGCGTCCTGGCAATGGGTGGTGTCGCAGTAGTCGAAGCCTTCCCGCCGGTGAGCGCCGGCGAAGCGAAAAGAGTAGGACCGGGCAGCCACGGCCATTGCCTTCGCCGCCTCCGGCGGCAGGAGGGATGCCTCGCCCGCCAGGACGGAGGCCACATAGTCCTCGCGCGGCATCTCGACGGTCAACTCCAGACCTTCGGCTACCGGCTTGACCCTCAACCGATGGCGGATCCGAATCACGGGCTCAGGGCCTACCTGCAAGTCCAGCGGGGGGGCAATCACCGCGCCCGATGTGTGACCGGCCGACAACACTGTGCGCTTGCCGAGTCTGGTCGCCGTGGCCATCACGACCCGGTGGTTGTAGTACATCCGGACGGTTACCAAAGGTTCCCCGGCGGCCAGGGGAATGGCAAGTAACGCGCAAAGGAACCAGGGACGTGTCCATCGCGTCCCAACAGGCTGATATACTTGATATAAACCTAAAGACCTGGGTGTGAACCGCATCGGATGAAGAGAAGTCTTGTTTTCCTGATTATCCTGTCGTGTGCGACCCTGCACGCGGAGGAGCGCTTTGAGACCGGCCAAGCCGCGCGGGCGGTCATCGGACAGCGTACCTTTACCGACCAGATCCCCGGCACGTCCGACGTCCTCGTCGGCGCCGCGAGTGGCTTGGCCTATGCCAACGATACGCTGTATGTCGCGGATGCGAATCGAATTGGCGCCTCCCCACGCAATCATCGGGTGCTCGTCTACAACAACGTCTCTGCCATGATTCCGGCAAAGACCGACGAGCTTTTCTTCAGCCGCGACTGCCCCGTGTGCGTCGGGCAGGCAAGCCTGGTGTTGGGCCAGACGGATTTCACGGGGGCGGAGTTCGCCCTCGCCCAAAACCGGATGCGGCTGCCTACCTCCGTCGCAACCGACGGCGTTCGCCTGGCCGTGGCCGACACGGATAACAACCGCGTTCTGATCTGGAATCGCGTTCCTACTGCGAACGGCCAGAACGCCGACGTCGTCGTGGGCCAGGACAACTTCACCAGCAACCGGATTCCTCCCAACAACACGCCGACCAACAAGTCGCTTCGCGGCCCTCAGGGCGTGTGGATTCAGAACAACCGTCTGTTCATTGCCGACACCCAGAATCATCGGGTACTCATCTACAATTCCATTCCGACCTCCAACGGCGCAACCGCCGACATCGTGGTCGGGCAGCCGGACTTCACAACCTTCGTAGAGCCCGACCTGACGAGGGCTCCGCTGACTGCCGCATCCACGACGCTGTTGAATCCCGTGTCCGTGACGTCGGATGGGACGCGGCTGTATGTCACCGACCTGGGCCATAACCGGGTGATGATCTGGAACTCGATTCCCACGCGGAATCAACAGGCGGCCGATGTGGTCATCGGCCAACCGGACATGACCAGTTCCACCGCGAACAACTCGGAGAAGCTGTGCGAGTCCGACGGAACCGATGACGACGGCAATGCGACCTACCCGAGGAGATGCCTCGCCACGCTCGATTTCCCGCGCTACGCGTTGTCGGACGGCCGGCGCGTGTTCGTGGCCGACGGCGGCAACGATCGCGTCCTGATCTACGAGTCGGTTCCGACCAGCGACGGTAAGGCCGCCGACTGGGTGATCGGGCAGTTGGGCGGCCTGATCAATCAGGCCTCCGACAGTACCGACTCCATGCGCACGCCGATGTCGCTGGCGTGGGATGGCACCAACCTGTATGTGTCCGACACCTACAACCGGCGCATCATGGTCTATTCGGTCGCCGAGCCGACCGTACCTTACACCGGCGTCCGTAACGCCGCCAGCATCGAGATCTTCGCGGTCGGCGCCTATAACCTGAGCGGCGAGATTCAGAAGGACGACGAGATCACGCTGACGATCTCGGAGAAGGAATACAAGTACAAGATCCTCGAGGACGACACGTTCGAGTCCATCTCGACGAAACTGGCCGACCTGATCAATGCGGATGGCGGCGACCCCAAGGTGCTGGCAACCGCGAATCCGGCAGTGAACGGGATCATTCTCACGTCGCGAATCCCGGGGACCGACGGCGATGCGACGGAGTATTCGGCAACGGTCACGCCGGATACGGCGACGATGATCGTCGGCACGGCGGGAGCGACTTTGTCGGGGGGCTACGATGCGGCGAAGATCGCGCCCGGAACCGTGGTCCGGATCGTCGGCGAAGCGTTGAGTTCGCGCATCGAGGAAGCGCGCCCGAGCCTGAATGAACTGCCCACCACCCTGGCCGGCACGCAGGTGTACTTCGACGGGATTCGAGCCCCGCTGTTCTATGTGTCTCCAACCCAGATCAATGCGCAGATCCCGTTCGAGGTTCGCGATCGCACCAGCGTCAACGTGTTCATCCGCTCGACGCGGCCCGACGGATCGATCGCGGTGACGGTGCCGCGCGCGGTCACGATCGTCCCGCAGAATCCCGGGATCTTCACGCTGGACGGACCGGAACCCAGGGTGGGCGTGGTTCTGCACGGTTCCCCGTTTGCCACGGGCACGGTTTCCGTCGACGGTTCGGCCACAGCCGGCGATATCGCCATCGTGTTCATCGAGGACCGCGAGTATAAGTACACCGTTGTCGAGGGCGACACCCTGAATACGATTCGGGACGCCCTGGTAGAGCTGATCAACGCGGGCGACCCCAAGGTCAGCGCCGAGCGGTCGGTCTCCTTCACGCGCATTCTGCTCAAGTCCCGAGTCCGCGGCGAGGATGGCATCGGCATTCCGTATGCGGCCACCGCGACCACCTCGGCAGGCGCGACTGACGGAGCCGCGGTCGTGATGACCGCGTTCACCAGCGCCACCTGTTGCGCCAATTCGGGCCTGGTGACTCCCGAGAATCCGGCCATTCCCGGAGAGCGCCTGATCCTGTACACCACGGGTCTGGGCATCTCGCAACCCCGCACGGAAGTGACAGGCATCAAGTACGACGGGCCGGAAACCGAGCCTAACGAGTTTGTCTCCTCCCTGGCAGGAGGGAAAACCGCCAACATTCTCAAGGCCACGCTAAAGCAGGGCGAAGTCGGCATCTACGAGGTCCTGATCGAATTGAACTCCGATCTGCCGACCAATCCGTTCACGCAGTTGACCATCGCGCAGGACGTGTACGTGAGCAACATCATCACGTTCCCGCTGGTCAATCCCAATCCCATCACGACCACCACGCCATGACGCTCGACGGACGGGCGGGCAAACCCGCTGATCCGGCGAGGCTGGTCAACCTTCCGCGGCTGGTCACCGCCTACTACAGCGGCAGACCCGATCCCGCTGATCCGGGCCAGCGCGTTGCGTTCGGCACCTCGGGCCATCGGGGGTCGTCGCTCGCGAACTCGTTCAACGAATCCCACATCCTCGCCATCACCCAGGCCATCTGCGCTTACCGGAAGCAGCGGGGCGTGGACGGCCCGCTGTTCCTGGGCATGGACACACACGCGCTTTCGGAGCCAGCCCACACCACCGCGCTCGAGGTGCTGGCCGCGAACGGCGTCGAGGTGATGATCGACGCGGAACGAGGCTATACCCCGACGCCGGCGATCTCGCACGCAATCCTGTCGTACAATCGCGGCCGCGCTTCGGGACTGGCCGACGGAATCGTGATCACGCCCTCGCACAACCCTCCGGAAGACGGGGGCTTCAAATACAACGCCTCACACGGCGGGCCCGCCGATACGGACGCGACCAAGTCCATTCAGGATCAGGCCAATCAACTGATGACCCAGTCGCTCGAAGGCGTCCGGCGTATCTCCTTCGCTCGCGCGTTGGCGGCGGCCCACCGCCACGACTACATCGCCGCCTACGTCAACGATCTGTCCGCGGTGGTCGACATGGACGCCCTCCGAGGCGTTCGCATGGGAGTCGACCCTCTCGGCGGCGCGGGAGTCACCTATTGGGGGCGTATCCGCGACCGGTACCGCCTTTCCCTCGAGATCGTGAACGAAGCCGTGGACCCGACGTTCCGGTTCATGTCCGTCGACTGGGACGGCAAGATCCGGATGGACTGTTCGTCGCCGTATGCCATGGCGGGCTTGATCGCGCTGAAGGACCGCTTCGAGGTCGCCTTTGCCGCCGACACCGACCACGACCGCCACGGCGTGGTTACGCCGAGTTCGGGGCTGCTGAATCCCAATCACTATCTCGCCGTGTGTGTTTCCTACCTGTTCGGCCACCGCTCCGGATGGCGCGCCGATGCCGGCGTCGGCAAGACGCTGGTGTCGAGCAGCCTCATCGACCGGGTCGCGGCCAGCCTCGGGCGCCGGTTGGTCGAGGTTCCCGTCGGCTTCAAGTGGTTCGTCGGCGGCCTGTTCGACGGCACGCTGGGCTTTGGAGGCGAGGAAAGCGCTGGAGCGTCGTTCCTGCGGCGCGACGGAACCGTCTGGTCCACGGACAAGGACGGCATGATCCTCGGCCTGCTGGCCGGCGAGATGACGGCCAGGACGGGACGCGACCCCGGCGAACTGTACCGCCAACTGACGCAGCAGTTCGGGGAGCCCGTCTATCAGCGGACCGACGCTCCCGCCACGCCCGCCCAAAAGGCCGTTCTGGCCAAGCTCTCGTCCCAACAGATCACCGCCACCCACCTTGCGGGCGATCCCATTACCGCGATTCTCACCCAGGCTCCAGCGAACGGGGCGGCGATCGGCGGCGTGAAGGTGACGACCGGCAACGGTTGGTTTGCCGCCCGTCCTTCGGGCACCGAGGACGTGTACAAGATCTATGCCGAGAGCTTCCTGGGGACAGACCACCTGCGCCGGATCCAGGAAGAAGCCCGAGCAGCGGTGTCGGCCGCGCTGGCCGCCGCGGGCGACTGACGCTACAGCCCGCCCGGGCCGCACACCGGCACCGCCACCATGGTCTCCACCTCGACCGCCTGGCCGCCCTGGGTGGTGGGAGCGAACCGCCACTGTTTGACCGCGTTGAGCGCGGGCCTCATCGTGCCCACCGGACCTCCGAGGAACATCGCGAATCGCACCCGGCCGTCGGGTGCGAGGATCAACCGGACGTTCACCGAAACGCCGGCGGGCCCGGCGTTGAGGCCGGGAGGGCAGACGGCGGGCACGGTCGAGACTGCCTTCACCGGAGAGGACTGGATCCGCCGTACCGGCGCAGGGACCAGGTCCGGCCGCAGCCGCGACCAGTATCGTTGGAACGGATCCGTGTAACCATTCACGGCCCAGGCCGCCTCACCGGTCGACTCGGCCCGCCGGAGCCACGCCCAGGCGACCGGTACAAACCCGTCACGCGGTGGACGGTTCTCCCGGCGGAACGACTCGCAAGTGAGATGGAGCCACCAGGCGGTTTCCGCCAGCAGTTGCGCGTCTCGCGAAGCGTCCAGTTCGCGGCGCGCCGCCAAGGCGAAGGACGACCGGGCGATTGCATCGTCGAGAGGGCCGGTTCCTTCCCAAGGCGTTCGTGCCGTCACGCCCACGATCGCGTCAGCATACAACTGGGCCAGCGTCCGAAGGGCATCGCCCTTCACGAAACCCCAAGTCCACCACTGGCCGCCGGGGGTCGGGGGAGGGGGGACTTCCTCTTCCCGCCGCGCGTCGGGTTCGATGCGGCGCAGCAGATCCCGCAGCCAGCGGGCAGCCAATTCACGGTCGGAGCGCATCAACGCCGCCGCCGCCCGCAAGGGGACGAAGGGGTCGCTCCCGCGACGGGCCGCCGCGTCGAGCCAGGCCTTTCGCGCTTCGGCGAACGCCTGCGTGTCTCGCTCATCGATCCGAAAGGACCGCGAGTCTACCAGATGAAGGTCAGGACGGTTCCGAATGGTCCACAGGATGTGACGGATCCGCGGCTCGCGGGAGCGCGAGTCCTGATAGTGGCTGGTGTACCAGGCAAGTAGAAGCCTGCGGGGCTGGGTGAGCGTTGGATCGCGAGTGAGCAGGCTCTCCTGTCGCGCCGCCTCATCCCAGGACTCGATGCCGGGTTCGAAGATGGGGGTCGCGACCACTGGGGAGGCGAGGACCATGACAAGAAGCAGGACCATCGGGAAAGTAGACGCTGCCGGCCGGCTCGAGGTGCCCGGGAGAGGCGAACCAGGAGCCACGCGGACGGCGCTCGATTTGGTCTCCGGGCGGCGGATGGCCGCGAAGCACAATCTGGCAAAACGAAGCCAATTTTGAAGGCAAGTGATTGATTTTGCAGGAGCAAATTGGGTTCGCCATTGGCTTCGATCGGGTTCGTTTCGGCTTTGCCGGAGTCGGCTTTCGGGTGCGGGCCACACGGAGCCAGCCAGCCTCGGTCCTGTTCCGGCGGCTTCGAGTTCGATTGGGTTCAAAAGTGAGGGCATGTCCAGCCAAAGAGTACACCCGTGTCAAGGGGAAGCTCACTCTTGAAACTTGCAACACACAGATTCAGCGTTGTTTAGGAAATTTCGGCCATTGTGACGGGCCGGATCGAGCGAGGTATTCCCTGTGACCGGCCGGGAATCAAAGGCCGAGTTGGAAGCGATTCAGGGCCGGTAGGTGATGGCGGCAGCGGCGGTCAGGGGCGCCATTCGACCGGAACCATCTCGAAGGCGACCTCGGCCTGGCGGAAGGAGCCAGCCAAGCCGGGTGTCAACAGATGGAACTGGTAGTTCACGATAGCCAGACGGAGGCGTTCGCGGTCCGTTCCGGCGTCGAGATGCTCCACCGCGAGGTTGGACGGCTCCAGGCCCAAAACCGGGGTTCGCGTCCCCCCTCCGCCGAACAGCAGGCGATCGCGAATGAGTTTGAGGTCGACCGGCCGGACGGCCGCCCATCGCGCCGTGGAGCGGACATGCTCCGCCAGAGCCTGATGCAGGTAGACCACCTGGACGAAATCGATGGTCCCCACCAGCAAGACGACGAGGACCACGGTCGCCAGAGCCGACTCGATCAGCACTTGTCCTTTGCGATTCATGGCAGGCACCCGTTGGGAGCATACCGGCCCGCGAACCGCGCGACTGCCGATGGGGCGCCGTTCAGACGATAGGTGCTGAAGACGGAATCGAGGGAGAACCCGCGAATCGCTACCTGCACCGTGAGGGGGACGCCTTTGGGATCCGTTTCGTAGTCAACGGCCACGTGCGCGGCCTGAAGCCCGGGAATGGCCGAACGGGACTTGGGGCCTGCCTCCGGCTCCCCGAAGACGACCAGGTTACGAATCCGCTGCTTGGCTTTTTCGAGGCAGGCTTCGGTTCGGTTGGGGTACGCTTCGCGGGAGGCGTAGCGGGCACCGTTGCGTACGGCCCGCTGCAGGTCGGCGTACACAGAGTAGCTGTGCCCAAACTGAAAGCCGCCGGCGGCCAGGAGAACGAGGACGATCATCGAAAGGGCCAACTCGATCAGGACGCTGCCCTTCCGCGAGCGCCGGCCAGTCATCGCAAAAGCCTCGCGAAGGCGGTTTCCGGCCTGCGGTCGGTGTTGCCCGCATACTCGGCGCAGAGAGGCGCCGCCTCGCTGCCAGCCTCGACCGGGGCCAGGAAAACGGTGGCAAAGCCGACCACTCGCAGTTGCTGTTTCGGATCGGCCACCGCCACCACGCCTACCCGGCGTCCATTTCCCGGGTGGCGGCGGTAGTCGCCGTAGGTCTCCGCGCCCGGATTCGTGTCCTGTTGGATTCTGGCGCGGAGGGCCTCCGCCTGGAGGCGGAGATCGCCCCCGGTCATCTCGACGGGGCGCCCGATGGCGACTGGAACAAAGACGCGGTCGTCTTCGATGGCTTCCCGGATGCCGTCCGGCGTCGTCAGTTGCGTGTACCCGGCACCTGCCGACGACGCCGACCGGGCATTGGCGGCCCACTGCGGATCCTGATCGGCTTGGCAAGGCTTGGACAGACCCGCGTCAGCGGGGGGCCAGCGCAGAGTAACCCGGTCCCCCGGCTTGAAGCCAAATTCGGTATCGGAGGCGTCGTGCGCCAGCAAAGCAAATGGCAGCATGCGGCCCCCATCGGAGGCGTAGGCCTGGCGCGTGGTCTGCACAGCCACCGCCTGGGCCCGGATGGAGGCCGTTTTGTTCGGGATCACCGCGGGAAGGAAGAAGAGTTCCACCTTTTCGAGTTCGGCGGTCACGCGGAGGAATCGTACGGGGAGGGCCGAACGGGGTTGTTGCTCCCAGGTCCGATCGTCGCCGCTGAATTCGACACGGACGGCCTCGGAGGGGTTTTCGTTCAGGGACCAGCGCATCGGATATCCCTTCACGCGCTGGCGTGCCCGCTCGAGCCCTTCGGGGGTGCCGTCCAACTCCTGCACGGCGGCGAGGGCGGTCAGGTCGCTGAATGTCTGCGCTTCCGCTTTGACCACATACAGGTGTCCCAGATCAATCGCCAACCCCATGACGCCAACCAGCGCGAGCATACTGACCGCCAGCGTGATAAGGACAAACCCGGACTGAGCCCGCGACCGCACGGGAAAAACATCGGCGGAACCGAGCTTAGACTTGAGGATGGCGCAGGACAGCGGGAACTCGAGCTGTTCTGCAGTCCGATGGGGGAGGTTTGTCAGCGCTGGCCAGCCAACACTAACTGACTTTCGCTCAACGAGTTCGTTGCATCCGTGCCGCGGCGTGTCTCGATGATCCACCTGCAGGGGGTGGCCGGGGTGTTCGTAGCGACCTCAGGTAAAATCGACTGCGACTCCAGCGGGGAGCCTTACCAAGGTGGCGGTGCGCTCACCACGGGCGCCGGCGGAAGCGCAGGCCAGCCCCACAAGCAGGCCAGAGAGCGTTTCTCAGAAGATGAACTTCAGCCCGAATTGGACGACGCGGGGATCCGTCGCCGAGGTGACCCGGCCGAACGTGGGAGTTCCCAGGGTGAGGCCGACCGAACCGGGGCTGCCGAAGTAGGGGGTGTTGGTGGTGTTGAAGAACTCGGCCCGGAACTGGACCCTCATTCCCTCACGTACGTCGACGCTCTTGAAGAGTGAGAAATCGAAATTCACCAGCCCGGGCGCACGGACAACGCCGACCCCTTGCGTTCCAAAGAAATTACCCGCGGTGATCTCGGCGTTGGTCGGGATGGCGAAGGCCGCGGCCGTGATCCAGTTGTGAGGCTCGCGGGCGGACTGGGTGGGATCGCCGATCAGGTTGGGGCGGCTGGCCGTATCGGTCTTCCCCAGCGAGTACGATAAAGTCGGCGTCAGCGGGAACCCGCCCTGCATGGTCGTGATCCCGTTGATCTGCCACCCACCGAGAATCACGTCGACGGCGCGCGGAGCCTGGCCCAGGAAGCGCTTGCCCTTACCGAAGGGAAGCTCATAGAGGTAGCTGGCGACGAAGCGGCGGACGATATCAAACTCCAGCGGCCCGTACTCGCGCGCCAGATTGGTGGGATCCTGAATGGCCACACCGTTGATGCCTTCGGTGATCGCCGGAGCCACTCCTAACGCGCGCGACCAGGTGAAGCTGGCCAGGACACTCAACCCCTGAGAGAACCGCCGCTCGAGGCTGACGGCCATCGCGTTGTAGTTGGAGTATCCCTGGGGGGACATGTAATTGATGGCGCCCAGCAGGCTGGTGACCCGCCGGCGGGACTGGGGCGACGACGTGTCGTTCGGTAGCGTCGGCGCGGCTTCATTCACCGGCGCGTTGATGAGAATTCGCGAACTGCGGTTGCCCATGTAGCCAATTTCCAGGAGTAAGTGGCTGGCCAGCTCGCGCTGGAGGCTGATGTTGTACATCTGGGTGAAATTGGGCCGGGTATTCGGGTCGCGCGCGGTCATCACGGGCGCGACCAGCGTGGAGGTGAGGGGATTGCCGGTCACGATCTGGCGATCGAGAAGCAGGGTTGGGTTGACGTTGTTGGCCGTGAGGTTCAGCCAGACGCGAGTGGGCGGATTGAGGGAGGGAACGGCGTTGACGACATCCGGGAACCCGTGGAAAACGCCATATCCGGTGCGCACGACGGTCTTGCGGTTCAATTGCCAGGCGATGCCGAGGCGCGGCGCGAGGTTGAGCTTGGGATTGCGCACGCCGCCGAGGGACAGATCGGGGTCTCGCCGCACGGTCATGAACGGGAACAGGACGTTCTTCATCGCGTTGAACGTGGTCTCGCTCTGCTTGGACGGCACCACGATTTCCGCCCTTCGCGTTGCGAGATCGAACAGGACGTTGCTGGTGTTTCCGTAGATCTCGTAGCTGGCGGGGTTGTAGGCATACATCACGCCGACGGTGAGGGTCAGTTTGGAGTTGACGCGCCACTGGTCCTGCGCGTACGCAAGGAGATCCTGACTGAGTTCGTAGGCGCTGGCGCGATTGCGCCATTGGCCGCCGGAGCCGATGCCGAGCAGGAAATCGGCCACGGCGTTGCCCACACCGCCGAAACCGGGCTGATTGGTATACACGCCGTTGAAGCTCAGGGTGCCGCGGCAGTTGGTGCAGACCAACTGGTTGTAGAAAATCTTCCGGCCGACGCGGAAGCCGAACTTGAAGCTGTGCGCGCCGCGGATGGCCGTGTAGCTGTCCGAGAGTTCGTACTTGACGATAGGCTGGGAGCCTGTGCCGCCGCTTCCGATGGCGGTGAAGCCGGCTACCGACAGGACCGCGAGTCCGCCAGCGGGGGGACCCGCGTCCGGGAAGGCGAGGACTCCGTATTTCGAGTTCAGGTTCTGGTCGGGAGTGAGATTGAGGATCTTCGCGGTGCTGCGCAGATAGCCCAGCCGCAACTCGTTCAGATCGGTGGGGCGGAAGACATGCGTCCAGGAGGCGTTGGCGGTGCGCTGATTCGGCTCGAGAGAGCCTCCGGCGGCGCCGTCACGAACGCCATCGGCGGGGAGACCGAGGGCCGCGGCCGTTCGCTGCGTCGTGTCGGCATAGATGAAACGGCCGGTGATGGTGTCTTTGGTGGAACGCACCCAGTCAACCTTGGCGAGCAGGGTATCGATGTTCCGCGAGGATCCGGCGTTGCGAACGAAGTTGGGGGAACCGGAGACATTCGGACCGGGCACGAGGTTGATCAGCGTCCGGGAGACGGGCCGGATCCGGTCCGCCGGGATGATGTTGTTGGGGAACGGATTGCGAACCAGGGACCCGTTCGGCAGCGTCTGCAGCGTGGCGGGATCGAAGATGGCTCCGCCCAGCACCGGGCGTCCAAGACCGTCGGTGCCTACCTGCGCGCGCAGCAGAGAGGAGAAATCCCCGGCCTTTTGTTCATTGGTGAACACCTGGCGGGTCAGGACCGAGTCCTGCCGGTTGCGGTTCCCTTCGTAATTGGTGAAAAAGAAGAACTGGTTCCGGACCACGGGTCCGCCGAGGCTGGCGCCGAACTGGTTCCGGGTGAACTGGGGTTTGGACGCAGTGGGGGAGGCGAAGAAGTTGCGGGCGTTCAATTCGCGGTTGCGCAGGAAATCATACGCCGTCCCGTGGAAACTGTTGCTGCCGGATTTGATGGTCGCGTTCACCACTGCCCCCCCGAGACGGCCGATGTCGGCAGTGTAGTTGTTCGTCTGGACCTTGAACTCCTGGAGGGAATCGACGGGCGGATGGGCCTGCGCGCCGCCACCGATGACAAAACTATTGTTGTCGGCACCGTCGATCAGAAAATCCGTTTGCGCGGTCCGGTTGCCGCCGAGGTTCATCACCTGCGACTGCGGGTTGTAGGAATCGTACGTCCCGTAGGTGACCGCGCCGGGCGACAGAAGGGCCAACTGCAGCCAACTGCGCCCGTTGAGGGGGAGTTCGACGATCTTCTGGTTGTCGATGACCTGCCCGATGGTGGCGTCCTCCGTCTGTAGAAGGGGCGGCGCACCGGTCACCTGAATGCTCTCGCTCACGGTGCCGGTCTGGAGAGTCAGGTCGACCCGGAGGCGGTCGTTGACGCGCGCTTCGATTCCTTCACGAACGGCGGTGCTGAATCCGGTGGCGCTAACGGAGATGGTGTACACAGCCGGGCGCAGTTGGGGCGCGCGGTAGAACCCGTCGGCGTCGCATGTGCTGACAAAGGAAATACCGGAAGCCTGATTCCTGATGGTGACGACGGCCGCGGCAATGACTCCACCGGACGCGTCGGTGATCTGGCCCGTGATGCTGGCGCTCTCCTGCTGTCCCCAAAGCCCGGTGACGAATGGGCCGAGACAGGCCGCCAAAATGGCAGCCGCGACGTTTCGCCTGTTGGACATGCACTCCCCTTTCGGATCCCCAAGTGGAGTCAAGGCGAGGCTCTCCCGCAACCATCGCACGCTTGTTCTGACAGGGCTTCCGATCGCCGGTCGTGGGCGTCCTGACTCCGGGGTGGGGGTAGTATACACTAATCCCCGATCAGGGAGTCCAGTTTTTTACGGGTTAATTACGCCAACTGACGAAGGGCCGAGCGGAAGACAGGGGCGGCGATTCCGCGGCGGGGCATCTCGAGGGTCGTCCGATCGGAGCGCCGTTTCGGCAGGGCGGTCGGGTCAGAGACGAGGGCCTTCATCTGCAGCGCGTTCACTACCGCTTTGCCTGCCGCTGCATTGGCAAAGCTCACATAGATGTCCCGCGTGTAGGAAGACATCCGGTCGATCCGGGCTTTCCACAGGCCGAGTTCGGGTGGCGTATATAAGTAGTCGCGGCTGGTCTCCTCGGCGAACCAGGCGTCTCCAGCGCGGCCGTAGAGCCGGACGTAGCCGATCTCCGAGGTCGCCTGGGAGCGGGGCGGCATCGCCCTCCCATTCTCCGGTTGGTCGAGATTGCAGAAACCGACGCGATAGTCGATCAAGGTTCCGATGGCTTCGTCGAGAGCCCAACTGGAGTGCCTCAACTCGGCCACCATCGGGAACTCGTGAAAGGCTTTTCGGACTTCAATCAGGTGCTCCCGATTTTCTTTGGAGAATCGGAAGGTCCACGGGAAACGCAACAGCAGGCATCCGAGCTTCCCGGAGTCGCGGAGAGGCCAGAGGCCTTCTTTGAAGATTTCCACGTCCGAGGGCAGCAGCACCATTTCGGTGGTGAAAGGCCGGCCCACTTGAACCGTGAAGCGAAACGACTCCGGCGTTTTTTTCGCCCACAGCCGGGTCAATTCGGGGCGAATGGGCCGGTTAAAGGAAGCATCGATCTCGACGAAGTCGAGATTCCGGGCGAGATGCTCCAGAGGGTGGAAGCCTCGCGGTTTGAGAGTCGGGTAGACAGCCCCCGTCCAGTCAGAGTGGTTCCAGCCGGATACGCCGCAAAGGATCATCGAGCACCGCCTTTTGTTTGTCGTCTCTTCGCCTTTTATTCTAATCCGGGCTCGCGCGGGGGTCAAGAGAAATTTGTTGACGGGGAGAAGCGAAAAAATCAGAATGGCGCAGAAACTGGGTAACATTTGCGCACCGGTCGCCGTCTTACTGGCATATCCCCGTTACGACAGCGGGCGCTTGACACCCCTAACACCCTTTTGAGAGCGCCCGCACCCAAACTTCTTTTGTCCTGTGAATGTTAAGCGAGTCCTGTCAAAGGACCTGCTCAGTTGTCCAGCGGTACTCGCGGGCAAGCTTTCCAGCCCTCTTTCCCATTGCCGATTCGAAGGACCGCCGGGCGACCGCCACCTGTTTTCGAAAGTCAGGCATACGCATTTCGCGGGTGGCCGCGCTGGGTAGCAAGCGGCAGGCCTCGTCGAAGTTCCGTTGGGACCCTTCGGCGAACCCGGCGATCGCGCGGTAGTAGCCGATTTGGTTGGGGATCTTCCGGCAACCGGCGATCAGGGCGGCGAGCGCTTCGGCCCGATCGCGCGCGTTGAGGGAGGAGTGCGTCGCCAGGGTCGCGCCCCAGTCATCCAGAAAAGGGCTGATCGGCAAGAGCAGGTCAGCCGATTGGCGGAGAGCACGGACACCACGAAGAGGGTAGTGGCGATGGCCTTCGGAGGCCATCATCTCCCGATAGAGGGCCGCCGGACGCTGGAAGATGCCTCCGTAGGCCTGAACATTCTCGTGGGCAAGGCGATGAAAGCGCCGGCGTGACCTATCGGCGACCGGGTTGTTCTTCCAGAAGCTGATGCCCTGGTCGAGGTCGCCCAGATTGTGGGTGACGGCGGCGGCGAGTCTCAACAGGTCGAGTTCGCGGCCGGGACTTCGCAGCGCTACCTCGAAGACGGCGGCCTCGCGCCGCAGTTCGCGGTGGATGGCACCGGCGGTACGTTCGGCGTATTCGGCATCGCGGAGTTCGAGGAAGCGGCCGTGCGCGCCGGCCAGCACGCTCAGCATTTCCCCGTTGTGCCCGCTGACGGGACCATTCGCGTCCAGGGTCACGGACCTGCGGGAGACCCGGCGGAGATCCCACTCGAGCGCCTGAATCGCCAGGTGGCACATGCGGCGCAGCGGTTCGGGATCTCGCGTTTCCTGCCAGAGATGTCCCCGGATTTTAGTGTCGACGTCGGTGGGAACGAACGTGGCGACCGTGGCGTGGTGGCCGGCCAGACAGAGGGCAAAGTAGTCTTCCAGGTCTTCTTCCGGAGTACGCGCCTCGAAGGGGCCGGCCGCCTGGAGGATGGCGAGAAAACCGTCCGGTCCGTCACCCAGGAGACAGAGGCGGGAGCGCGAGGCGGCGGGCGACTCGGGCAGGGCCAGAAACGGGGCCGTGTTGCGAACCTGAGACAGAAGGACCAGCGGGTCGATCCAGCGGCCGGAGGTCAAGGTTGTGGTGTTGGAGCTTTCCTGAGGCAAGTCGTTCTTACAGCCATGATAGAACGCCGAGCCGCCCGC
Source organism: uncultured Solibacteraceae bacterium (assembly GCA_964529305.1). GTDB lineage: Bacteria > Acidobacteriota > Terriglobia > Bryobacterales > Bryobacteraceae > CAZGUX01. Next base: position 31,257 of record CAZGUX010000188.1, read on the forward strand.
ATCTTCCGGAAGGGAACAACATCCAACAGGAGAGGCTAACCATGACACCCAATCTTGGACTGAACACCGGCCAGCGTGAGGCGGTGGTGAAGATTCTGAATGCGCTCGTCGCCGATGAGTATGTGTTGTACACCAAGACCCGCAACTATCACTGGAACGTGACGGGACCGCGGTTCAACGACGTGCACAAGTTCTTTGAGGCTCAGTATGAGAGCCTGGACGACTCAATCGACGACCTTGCCGAGCGGGCCCGGTCTCTCGGCGGACCGGCCGCGGGGACGCTCACGGAGTTTCTGGCCCTGGCGCGACTGAAGGAGCAGCCTGCCCAGAAGTTGGCCGCCGGCGAGATGCTCGCCAACCTGCTGGCCGACCACGAGACCGTGATTCGCCAGTTACGCGCGGATCTGGCAACGGCTCAGGACGCGCACGGTGACGCAGGGACCGCCGACTTTCTCACCGGGCTGATGGAGCAACACGAGAAGATGGCCTGGATGCTGCGGTCGTTCCTGGAGGAGTAAGCCGGATTGCCCGGCGGCGGAGATCGAGGCCGCACAGCTCACGCAGTTTCGATTTTCGGCCCGATCTCCACCCGATAGTAGATCTCGGATAGCGGAAGGTCACAATCCACACTGTCCAGGCGGCAGACCGAATCCAGGCCCACGAACTCCGCCAGCAGCCACTGACCGCCGGCCTGGCGAACAAAGCACTCCACGCGCGGCTCGTCCTGGGAAACCAACACGTACTCCCGCAGCGACTCGATACGGCGATACTGAGCGAATTTGAAGCCCCTGTCCTTGCTCTCGGTCGAAGGCGATAGGACCTCGATCAGCAGGACGGGGTTCAACAGCGTGTCTTTTTGATCGTCGGCGAACACGGGACTCCCGCAGACCACGGCCACGTCCGGATACGAATACAACCCTTCAGGTGACGTCCGCACCCGCACGTCGACTGGCGTTACCGAGCAGTGCCGTCCCCTCAGGCGCGCGCGCAGTTCGCCGGTGACGTTGCCAATCATCTGGCCGTGAACGTACGATCCTCCCGACATGGCGTACATCTCGCCGCCGTAATACTCGTTTCTCGTCTCCGACGCGCGCTCGATTTCCAGATATTGCTCGGGAGTGATTCGCGGATGGGGCAGGGCCGACATACCTAAATTCTACCGCCAGCTTCGCTTTGGACGCTCGCCATGAGGATCGCGGCTCGGACGGGCGGGACGCGGGTCCGCTTGCTTCCGCTCGCGGTTCGGTTGGATATGTCGGTTGTCAAGCCCGGCCGATTCATACTACGCTGATTGGCGCCATGCTCACCCGAAGAACGCTTCTGGCCTCTCTCAGCGCCGGTCTCGCCGCGTCCAAAACCGGCCGCCTGATCATCGACACGCATCTGGAGGTGTGGACGAACGACCCCAAGTTTCCGTTCAAGCACCCGGAACGGCCAAACCTCAAGGCCGACAAGAGCGCGCCGATCGAGAACGAGGTCGAGTGTATGAAGGACTTCGGCCTGCGCTATGCGGTGCTGATCAACCCTCGCTACTTCGGGTGGGACAACTCGTACATTTCTCACTCTCTGCACAAGTACCCGAAACTGTTCGTGGCGCACGGGCTGATCAACCCGTTGGATCCGAAGGTGCACGAGAACCTGCGCTATTGGGTGAAGGAGCACGGGTTTCAAGGGATGAGGTTCAGCCCGATTTATCATCCGAAATCCACGTGGCTGAACTCGCCCGAGCACTATCCGCTGTGGAAAGAGGCGGAGAAACTCGGCGCGTGTTTCAACTACTACATCGCCCCGCACCAGATGCCGATGGTCGAGGAAATGGCCGGGCGCTTCCCGGGCGTCAAGATCGTCATCGATCACGCCGGCAAGCCCGATTTGAAGCTGGCGGACCCGTGGCCGGAATTCAAGAAGATGTTCCGGCTGAAGAAATTCCCGCAGGTCTATATCTCCAACTCCGAGCCGTACGAGATGACGGAGATGAAGAAGTACCCGTATCCGGACACGTGGCCGTTCTACAAAGCGATCTACGAAGAGTTCGGCGAGGATCAGTTGGTTTGGGGCACGGGCTATCCGCGGCCGCGATGGGAGATCCCGATGGACAAGGAGTTGGAGTTCGTGGACAAATGGTGCCGCTTCTACACGCCCCAGGCACGGGCGAAGTTGCTGGGCCTGAACGCACTCAAGATCTGGAAGTTCCCGGGGCAGAAAGGGTAGGCCATGCGCGGCGTGCTGCTGGGGATGATGACGGCCGTCTGCCTGGCAGCCGCGCCCGACACGGTGTTTCTGGAAGAACTCACCTGGACCGAGGTTCGCGATCTGTTGAAGGCGGGGACCACCACGATCCTCGTGCCCACCGGCGGCACGGAACAGAACGGCCCGCACCTGGTTTTGGGCAAGCACAACTTCCGCGTCAAATCGAACGCGGAACGCATCGCAAGAAAACTCGGCAAGACCCTGGTGGCGCCGGTGATGGCCTACGTGCCGGAGGGGGAGATCCATCCGCCCACCGGACACATGCGCTTCGCGGGCACGATCACGCTTCCGGACGAATACTTCCGCAAGGTGCTGGAGTACGCGGCGCGCAGCCTGCGGCAGCACGGATTCAGGGACATTGTCTTTATCGGGGACAGCGGCCCGAACCAGCCGGGCATGAAAGCCGTGGCCGAGCAACTGAACCAGGAATGGCCGCCCGATACCCGAGTGCACCACATTCCGGAGTATTACCGCGGCCATGGATTCGAGGAGTGGTTGGTAACCGAGGGGGAGACGAAGGCCGCGATCGGGACACACGCCGGCATTTCCGACACGTCGTTGCTGATGGCGGTGGATTCCCGCTGGGTTCGGAAGGACAAGGTGGCGAACATGGGCGGCTTTGCAGGCAGCGGGGTGGACGGGGACCCGGCCAAGGCGTCGCTGAAGTACGGGCAGAAGGGGATCGGGATGATCGTCGACACGACGGTGGCGAAGATCCGGGAGTCGGTGGCGCGGTCGCGAAGATGAAAACCCGGTCCATCCGGCCGGAAATCCGGTTTGTGCTAGCTTGTGAAACGAGATGCCATCGCAACCTACCAGCGTCCGGCTGAGCGCAGTGCTGGCGAGACGACTCAGGAACACCGCAAGGCGCATCGGGAGGAGCGAAAACAGCATCGTTCGTTCGGCCCTCAAAGAGTATCTGACCAAGATCGACCATGCGTCATTGGTAGAGGGAGTCCTCTGTGAATCGAAGAGGATTGCGAAGGGTGAGACCGAAGACGAACGTGCATGGCTGGACTATAACGAGAGGCACATCGCTCTTGGGCGATAGCGAAAGGCGCTGCTTTTGCCACCTGGGCCTCAGGCTTCCGCAAGCGGGCTCATCCTTGCGTTCGCCGAGAAGAAGAATGATGGAGGATTGATGGCCGAAGCCGACCTCGCGATTTTCCGGACTGAATTGATCAACCGGCGCCGGCAACTGGAGCGCGCACGAGCGGCGCCCGCAGCGCAACTGGTCTACCTTCTGCAGGAAGTGGACGCCGCGATCGAGCGCATCGAACAGGGCAGCTTCGGACGCTGTGAGACCTGCAACGACCCCATCGAGCCCGAGCGTTTGTTGGCCGACCCCCTGACGCGCTACTGCATCGATCACCTGACCACGCATCAACAGGCCGCGCTGCAGCACGACCTCGACCTGGCGGCGCGGATCCAGCACTCCCTGCTTCCGCCGCCCAGCCTGCAGACCGAGGATTGGGAGGTGGCCTATCACTACGAACCCGCGGGGCCGGTGAGCGGCGACTACTGCGACCTGATTCCTTCCGCGGACGGCGGGTTTGTGTTCCTCACCGCGGACGTCTCGGGGAAGGGCGTCGCGGCGTCGCTGTTGATGTCTCACCTGCACGCCACGTTTCGAACGCTCGTGTCGCTCGGGATGCCGCTCGACGAGTTGCTGGAGCGCGCAAACCGCCTGTTCTGTGAAAGCACCCTGCCGACTCACTACGCGACGCTGGTGTGCGGGCGCGCGCTGCCAGGAGGGGAGGTGGAACTCTCCAACGCCGGACACTGTTCTCCCTTGTGGGTTCGCGCTTCCGGGGTAGAGACGATCGAAGCCGGCGGGCTGCCCATCGGCCTGTTCTGCAGCGGTGAGTATCCCATTTCCCGCCTTCGGCTGGAGAAGGGCGACCGGCTTCTGCTCTACACCGACGGGTTGTCGGAAGCGCAGAATGCGGGGCAGGAGGATTACGGCCTCGACCGCCTGACGGAGTTTCTGAGTTGCCAGCACGGAGCCGATCCGGCATCGCTGCTGCGAGGCTGCCTGGCGGACGTCTCCGCGTTTCTGGCGGGAGCGTCGAAGCGCGACGACCTATCGGCCGTGGTGATCGCCAGGCACTGACGATGAGCGGAGCCCTTGGCGCCCGCCTGGAGGCGCTCGCCGCCGCCCTGCTGTTCTCCACCGGGGGAGCGGCCATCAAAGCGACCTCTCTGACCAACTGGCAGGTGGCCAGTTTCCGCTGCGGCGCGGCGGCGCTCGCCATCGCGCTGTTCCTTCCGTCGTCGCGACGAAACTGGAACCGGCAGGTCCCGCTGGTGGCGTTGTTCTACGCCGCCACGCTGGCGCTGTTCGTGCTGGCCACCAAGCTCACCACCGCCGCCAATGCCATCTTCCTGCAGTCGACGGCGCCGTTGTATCTGCTCGCCGCCGGGCCGGTGCTGTTGAAGGAACGCGCGCGCAAGGTCGACTATCTGTTCATTGCGATCCTGGCGCTCGGCCTGGCCTGTTTTTTCATCGGCGTGGAGGCGCCGTCCGGGACCGCGCCCGATCCGGTGCGCGGCAACTTTCTCGCCGCCCTGACGGGCGTGACGTGGGCCGGGACGGTCGGGGGTCTGCGCTGGATTCAACACCGCCATCCCGGGGTGGAGGTGGGCATGCCCACCATCCTGTGCGGCAACGTGTTGGTCTTCCTGTTCTGCCTGGCCAATGCTCTGCCGGTCGTATCGTCGACGCCGAAGGACTGGTGGCTGATTCTATATCTGGGATTGATCCAGATCGGCCTCGCGTATGTCCTGCTCACGCGGGCCGTGAAACGGTTGCCGGCGCTCGAGACCTCAATTCTGCTGCTCTCGGAACCGGCCATGAATCCCCTTTGGACCTGGCTGGCGCACGGAGAAACTCCGGGGCCGTGGGCGATCGGCGGGGGCCTGCTGATTCTGGGTGCTACGGCGGGACGGTTGTTCACGCGGCCGGGCGATGACGCCGTCTGAGGATTGGCATATCCTCTAGTGAGGAGTCGCGACCTCAAGCATTCCAAAACCTCTCAAGAAGGCGAGAACTTATGTCACAGATCAAAGGACCGGCGATCTTTCTGGCCCAGTTCATGGGCGACCAGGAGCCGTTCAACAGCCTGCCGGCCATCACGGCCTGGGCGAAATCGCTCGGCTACATCGGATTTCAGATGCCGTCGTGGGACGGCCGGCTGATGGACCTGAAGAAGGCCGCCGAATCGAAAACCTACTGCGATGAGATCAAGGGCCAGACGAACGGGTTGACGATTACCGAGTTGTCGTCCCACCTGCAGGGCCAGTTGGTCGCGTCGCATCCGGCCTACGATGAGTTGTTCGACGTGTTCGCCGCGCCGGAAGTCCGGGGCAACGTCAAGGCGAGAACCGAGTGGGCCGTGGCGCAGTTGAAACTGGCGATCCGGGCGTCGGCGAACTTCGGTCTCACCGCTTCGCCTTCCTTCTCGGGGGCGCTGCTGTGGCCCACGATCTATCCCTGGCCTCAGCGGCCGTCAGGATTGGTGGAGGACGGCTTCAAGGAACTGGCCCGCCGCTGGAAGCCGATTCTCGACTTCGCCGATGAGCACAACGTCGACTTCTGCTACGAATTGCATCCCGGCGAGGACCTGCACGACGGCGTGACGTTCGAGATGTTCCGCGAGGCGTGCGGAAACCACCCGCGCGTGTGTATCAACTACGACCCGTCCCATTTCATCCTGCAGTGCCTGGACTACGTGGGCTTTATCGATGAGTACGGGCCGTTCATCAAGGCGTTCCACGTGAAGGACGGCGAGTTCCGGCCGTCGGCGAAAGCCGGCGTTTACGGCGGATACCTCGACTGGAAGCGCCGCCCGGGGCGGTTCCGCTCGCTGGGCGACGGCCAGGTGGACTTCAAGCAGGTGTTCACGCGGTTGACGGCGGTGGGATACAGTTCGTGGGCCGTGCTGGAGTGGGAGTGCTGCTACAAGGACGCCGCTCAAGGCGCGGCGGAGGGAGCTCCGTTCATCGCGTCGATGCTGATCGACGTGCCGAAGAAGGCTTTCGACGATTTTGCGGGAGCGGCGTCGGACGCGGCGCGCAATCGGCGGATCATGGGGCTGGGGGACTGACGGGAGAAGGGCCGCGACCGTGAGAAGGGCGTGAATCAATCGGGGACAAGTCGCCACCGCTCCCTCACGGTCGCGGCTCTGAATTTGCGTCGCTGCTCGGCGGCGATCTTTTTCAAAAGCCGGTTCCGCGGATCCAGAAGCTTTCTTTCCAGGTCCCACCCGGCGGAATCGTTTGCAGTTCCTTGTAGGCGCCGCTGTGCGCCAGGTTGAACGCGTTCGTGATCGCGCTCATCGGCTCAAAGCAAATGAACTCGCGGCCCTTGGGAGCATACACCACCGCTACCGGATACTTCGGCCCGTAGGTCACGGTGACGGTCTCCTGCTTCCCTTTCACCCAGAACTCGGCACGGCCGTCGGAACCGCGCACCAGGCCACCGAAGACATCGTCGAGTTGCGTGGTCGCCAGCGAAACCGGATCGGGCAGGTTCGCCGCTTCCGTCTCGCCCGTCGGGATCAGTTGGGGAGAAAGGCGGTAGTGGCTCTTCGCCGACACGTGTACGGTCCATTGGTCGCGAGGCGCGTCCGTGACGCGGAAATACGGGTGGTAGCCAATCGCTACCGGCATGGTGGCTTCGGAGAGGTTCCGGATCGCGGTCTCGACTTCCAGAACGCCGTTCGACAAGCGATAGGTCATCTGCAACGAGTGGGCAAATGGGAACTGCGCCATCAACTCCGGATACTTCCAGAATTCCAGTTGGCTCGTAGCCCAGGCGGCGTGGCGGTCGGCTTTGTGTTCGATGACTTTCCACAAAGAAGAAAACATCAGCAGCCCGTGGATGGGCTTCTGATTGCCGTCGCGGCGCAGGTTGCCGAGTTCTCCGTTCAACAGGTACTTCTTTCCGCCGGCGTAAAAGGCATCCTGGTCGATCCGGTTGGCAAACGGCGCGAGAAACGGATTGCCGCAGAGAGCGGGATTGGACTTCATCTCGCCCAGGCTTTGAAAGGGCACCCAGAACAGGTTCTTGCCGTTCACCTTCATTTCATAGGCAAGGTTGCCGATCGACGGCGCGATGGAAACCTCGACGTGATGGGCAGTGTCGTCGAGATGAACGACGGGAATGCCGTCGACCTGGGAGGTGCGGACGCGATAGTCCGCGGCGGTAGCAGCCATGGCTAAACCTATCAACAGTACGGCGGTTTTCATTTACTTTTCGGAGCCTGGAATGGACTCGCGCAGATCCAACGCGGTGTCGTCCTGGCAGCACCAGCACTTGCCGGGGGTATAGGTGCGGATGGAACAGACCTCACACCAATAGGTGACAAACAGCCGCTTCCCGTCCTTGTGAACATAGAGCGCGCGGGTGTGGATGGGGTCGACCAGAAACGTCCCCGCGGGCAGGAACGTCCCCTTCAATTCGAGCTTTGCGCCGGCGAGGCGCTTGTCGTTCAAAACACCCTTGGTGTCGGGATCTCCATCGAGCGGGATCTGCCGCTCGCCGGTGTCGAGGGCAGGCGGTTTCCCTTCCGCCTGCTTCAGCACTCCCTGAATGACGGCTGATTCGGCGGCGGAGATGGTTCGCAGCGCGCAGGCCACGCCGCCGATCACCAGCGTCACGAGCGTTCGGCGGGAGGGCATGCGTTCCTTCATCATAACGTGCCTCCAGCGCGACGCCGCGATCCGCATTACGCTGAAGGAATGTCCCGCTGCTTCCGCCCTCTGCTTCTGCTCGGTTTCTGCCTGGCCGCCGGCGCCAAGACCGTGATCACTCACGAAACGCTCTGGCTGATGAAACGGGTAGCCAGGCCGGCGCCCAGCCCCGACGGGAAGTGGGTGGTGTTTGCGGTGACCGATCCCTCCTACGATCCGCAGAAACAGACCTCGGATCTGTGGATTGTGCCTACGGACGGCAGCGGGAAGCCAAGGCAGTTGACGTTCACGAAAGGAAGCGAAGGCGACATCGCCTGGAGCCCGGACGGAAAGCGCATCGCCTTTACGGCCCGCCGCGAGGGCGACGAAGCGTCGCAGGTGTACGTGCTGGAGATCGGCGCGGGCGGAGAAGCGCGGCGGGTGACGTCGCTTACGGCGGGGGCCGATAGTCCCAAGTGGAGCCCCGACGGCCGTTCGCTCCTGATGCACACGATGGCCTACCCCGGCGCCGCCGATGACGACGCCAACCGGCGGGCCGCCGCGGAGAGCAAGTCGCGCAAGTACAACGCCCGGGTCTATACGGCGTTTCCGATCCGCTACTGGGACCGCTGGCTGGATGAGCGGCAACCGGCGCTGGTGGCGCAGGCGGCGGAGGACGGCGCGCGGCCGAAGTACCTGCTGGCGGGCTCGCGCCTGGTGCAGGAAGCCGGCTTCGGAGGCTCCCTGGCGGAAAGCGGCGAGAGTCTGCGCGCCATCTGGAGTCCCGACGGCAAGTCGGTGGTGTTCGCCGCCAAAACGGATCGCCATCAGGAGGCATTCTCCAACTCGCGGAACCGGTTGTTCGTGGTTCCGGCCGGGGGCGGCGAACCGGTCGCGGTGACGTCAGAGGACGGAGCCTACGGGGACCTCTCCTTTTCGGCGGATGGGCGGACCTTGTACGCCGCCTTCGACCCGAATACGGAATTCGCGTACAACCTCGCGCGGCTGGTCAGGTTCGAATGGAAAGATGGCCGGCCGGTGGAGCGGAAGGTGCTCACCAGCGGCTTTGACCGCTCGGTCGACTCGTATCTGCCCGCCAAGGACGGCCGCTCGATCCTGCTGCTGGTGGAGGAAGCCAGCCACACCAAGGTCTACTCCATCGACGCTCGGGGCGGCCCGGCGCGCAAACTGATCGATACTCCCCTCGGCATGTACTCCGACCTTGGCTGGGGCGGCACGTCGCTGGTGGCCATCTGGCAGAGCGCGGTGAACCCGCCCGAGGTCGTCCGCATCGATCCGGCCACCGGGAAACACGCGAACCTGACTGCCTTTACCGCCGAGAAGACGGAGGATCTCGACTGGCTGCCGGCCCGGCATTTCACGTTCACTTCGACGCGCGGCAAATCGATCCACAACCTGCTGGTCCTGCCCCCGGCCTTCGACGAGAAGCGGAAGTACCCGCTCTTCGTGCTGATGCATGGCGGGCCGCACAACATGTGGCGCGATCAGTTCTTCCTGCGATGGAATTACCATTTGCTGGCGTCCCCGGGTTACGTTCTGCTGCTCACCGACTACTCGGGCTCAACCGGGTACGGCGAGAAGTTCTCCCAGTCGATTCAGGGCGATCCCTTGGAGGGCCCGGCGAACGAGATCAACGAAGCGGCCGATGAAGCGATCCGGCGCTTTGCGTTCATCGACGGGACCCGGCAGGCGGCCGGAGGCGCCAGCTACGGAGGTCACCTGGCGAACTGGATGCAGGCGTCCACCACGCGGTACAAGTGCCTGATCAGCCACGCGGGACTGGTGAGCCTGGAATCGCAATGGGGCACGAGCGACGTCATCTATCATCGCGAGGTCAACAGCGAAGGACCGGTGTGGGAGCAGGGCCGGGTGTGGCGGGAGCAGAGTCCGGCACGACGCGCCAAGTCATTCAAGACACCGATTCTGGTCACCGTCGGAGAACGCGACTATCGGGTGCCGTTGAACAACAGCATCGAGAACTGGAGCCTGCTGAAACGCCTGCAAGTCCCGTCCAAACTGATCGTGTTCCCTGAAGAAAACCATTGGATCATGCGCGGAGAAAACAGCCGCTTCTTTTATGAACAGGTACTGGGCTGGCTGAAGACGCACCTCTGAGATCAGGGAAGCGGCAAGATCACTTCCGGCCGCCAATGTTCCGGCGAGGAAGTCGGCTATAATCGGTTCACGCTTCCATGCTTCTCGAGCTTGTCATCGAGAACTTCGCCGTCATCGATCGCCTCCGCGTCCGGTTCCATGACGGCTTGAACCTGGTCACGGGCGAGACGGGAAGCGGCAAATCCATCGTGGTCGATGCCCTCGGGCTGCTGTTCGGCGACCGGGCGTCCCCGGAAATGGTGCGCACCGGGGCAGGCCGCTCCTGCATTTCCGGCATCTTCACGGCGCTTCCGGGCCTCGAAGTGGAAGGATTCCGCTTCGAACAGGGCGAACTGCTGATCGAGCGCGAAATCCTGTCCGAAGGCAAGTCGCGCGCCTACCTCGACAGCCGCCCGGTCACCGTGGCGCTTCTCAAGGACCTGGCTCCTCGCCTGGGCGACATTCACGGCCAGCACGAGCAGCAACTCCTGTTTTCGCCCGAAGCCCAGTTGGACCTTGTGGACACATTCGGCGGGGTCGACCGCGCCGGCGTCGCGGAGATCTTCGCCGCCTGGCGCGCGGCGGGCGTCGAGCTCGCCGAGCTCGAGCGCGGCGAGCAGGAACTGCTACGCCTGCTCGACCTGTGGCATTTTCAGACCCGCGAGATCGAGAGCGCCGCGCTGAAGCCCGGAGAGGACACAGCCCTCGAAGAAGAGCGGAAGGTGCTGGCGAACCTCGGCAAGCTGCAGGAAAATGCCGGCGAAGCGTTCGGCGCGCTTTACGAATCGCCTGAATCCGCCTACTCGCTCGTCAGGATGGCGCAGAAGCGGGTGGACGATCTGGCCCGCATCGATTCGGCCCTCGGCCCGGTCGGCGAGCAACTGTCCATCGCGGCCATCGCGGTTCAGGAATCGGCCTTCGCCCTACGCGACTACTTGTCCGGACTCGAGGCCAGCCCGGAACGGTTGGAGGAAGTGGAAGACCGCATGGCCGCGATCGAAAAGCTGAAGCGCAAGTACGGATCGTCGATCGAAGAGATGCTGGCCTTCCAGGCGAAGACGAAAGAGTCGATCGACCGCGCGGAGCATTCCGGCGAACGGATCTCCGAATTGCGAGCGTTGCGCGGCCGTCTGGCGGAACAGTTCCGAGCGCAAGCCGCCAGAGTGACCGAAGCGCGGGCGAAGGCGGGACGCGAACTCGAAAAGCAGATGGTCCGGGAACTGGCCTCGTTGGCCATGGATCGGGCGCAGTTTCAGGTGGACATCCAGGGGGCGGCGTGGAGCGAATCCGGCGCCGACGCGGTGCGCTTTCTCTTTACGGCGAACGCCGGCGAAGCGCCGAAGCCGCTGGAGAAAGTCGCTTCGGGCGGAGAATTGTCCCGCATCGCGCTGGCGCTCAAAACCTGTGCAGCCCCCAAGGGGAGGGGCCGGACGTTCGTGTTCGACGAGGTGGATGCCGGCGTTTCCGGCCGCGCCGCCGAGGGCATCGGCCGGCGATTGAAGAAACTCGCCGCGCGTCACCAGGTGCTGTGCGTCACGCATCTGGCGCAGGTGGCCGGCTTTGCCGACCACCATTACCTGGTCGAGAAGAAAGAATCGCGAGGTCGAACGCTGGCGACCGTGGAGGAACTCGACCGCGCGGGCCGCGTCCGCGAGATCGGCCGCCTGCTCTCCGGCGCAACCGTCACTGACGAAGCGCTCAAGCAGGCCGAGCGCTTGTTACAGGTTTCCTGACCATGCCTGGATTCATCGACGCGCACGTACACATCTGGCCCGGCGGCGGCAAGACCGAGCCCTTCACCGCCGAGCATCTTTTCCGGCACGCGAAACCCGCGGGCGTTTCCGGCATCGTTCTCATTCAGCCCGGGTCGTCGCGCTTCGACAACTCGTACATGCTCGAAGCCGTGCGCCGGCATCCCGGCGTCTTCTCCGCGGTCGCGATCGTGGATGCGGAGGCGCCCGATGTCGCGGCCCAGATGCGGCAGATGAAGATGCAGGGCGTCCGGGGGTTTCGCATCACGCCCGGCAAGTCGCCCCAAACCTGGCTGGATACCGCCGGTATGGAACGAATGTGGCGGGCGGGCGCCGAACTGCGAATGGCGATGTGCCCGCTGGTGAACCCCGATGCGCTGGAATCCATCGGCCGCATGTCCGCCAGGCATCCCGAAACGCCCGTGGCGATCGACCACCTGGCGCGCATCGGCGCCGACGGGACCATTCGCGACGCCGACCTGCGGCTGCTGTGCGGCTTGGCGAAGCACCGGCAGGTGAACGTCAAAGTGTCCGCCTTCTACGCCCTGGGGAAGAAGCAGCCACCTTACACCGACCTCGCGCCGATGATCCGGATGGTGTTCGAGAATTTCGGCCCGCGCCGCCTGATGTGGGCCACCGACTCGCCTTATCAGACGCAGGGCATCCACACCTACCTGGCCTCGGTCGAGTTGATTCGCGACCGGCTGCCGTTCCTCTCGAAAGACGACCGGCAATGGATGCTCGCCGGAACGGCCGAACGCGTCTTCTTCAGTCCGTAGCGCCCGAAGACTACAATCGAGAACGAATGGCATTGACGGGAATTCATCCGGTGGTCGAGGCGTTGAAGAGCGGGCGCGCGATCGAACGAATCCTGGTGGCGCGGGGCGCAGGGGGTGCACGGGTTCAGGAAGTGATCGACCTGGCCCGGGGCCGATCGATCCCGGTGCGCTTCGAGGACCGCGGCGTCCTCGACCGGATGGCCGGCCGAGCGGCTCATCAGGGCGTGATCGCGCTGGCGGCCTCGCACCGGTACGGAGATTTCGACACGACGACCGGGAACGCGGACCTGCTGGTGATTCTCGACGGCGTGGAAGATCCGCACAACCTCGGCGCCATCGTCCGGACCGCCCATGCGGCGGGCGCGGGAACCGTGGTGATCCCGGAACGCCGCGCTGCGGGGCTTACCGAAACCGTGGCCAAGGCCGCGGCGGGAGCGCTGGAGCACCTGCCGGTTACGCGGGTCGCGAACATCAACCGCGCGCTCGAAGAGATGAAACAGCGCGGTATCTGGATCTACGGTCTGGACGAGCGCGGGACTCAGGATTACGATCGCCTCGACTACGCGACGCCCACCGCGTTCGTGTTCGGCGGCGAGGGCAAGGGACTGCACGAGCAGGTGAAGAAACGCTGTGACGAATTGGTGAGAATCCCCATGGCCGGCGCGATCCCGTCGCTCAACGTGTCGGTTGCGGTGGGCGTGGTGTTGTTCGAGTGGCGCCGGCGTCGCCGCCTCTCCTGACGGCCGCCTACGCCGGCCTAGCTCTTGCCGGGGCGGGTTTCCACGGCCTGGTACACCGGCTTCTGTCTCATCAGGAACGCAAACACGGCCTTCAAGTCTTCTTCAGGCCATTGGCACACGCCCAGCCACGGCATCACCGTAAAGCCGTCAGGGCCCACCTGCGGCGAGGGACCGTCGACATATTTCCGGTACTGGTAAAACTTCTCGAGGAACTGAGCCTCGCTCCAGCGGCCGATGCCCGTCTCCGGGTCGGGAGAGATGTTCGCGCTCACCACCCGGATCCCGTTCGGTCCGGGAAAGTCGCGGCCGCCGCCGAACCGCTTGGAGTAGTCGTGCTGTCCTTTCACCATCGGCGTGTGGCAACTGTCACAGCCGGCCACGTGGACGAGATACTCTCCGAGCTTCAGCGGGTCGCCGCGGTCCGGTTCCGGCACGTGGCCGACCGGCCGCGGAGCACCCTTGATCAGCAGATTCACCGGGAAGTTGATCCGGCTCGGGGGAAGCGCATTCTTCACGGGCGCCAGCGAGTTCATGTACACGACAATGGCCTTGACGTCCTCATCGCTGAGCCGGCCGTAGTCCGGATACGGCATGATCGGAAACAGCGCGCGGCCGTGCTTGTCAACGCCTTCCCGAATGGCGCGCACTTTCTCCCCATCCGTCCACGAGCCCAAACCAGTCTCCGGGTCCGGAGTCAGGTTTTGCGCCGTGACCGAGCCGGGAAAGTCGGGTCCGGCGGAAAAGAGTTGGCCGGCGCCGATGCCGCCGGGGAGCTCCGGCCGGCCGAATCGGGTCTCGTCTTTGCGTGAGTGGCAGTCTCCGCAATGGGTGACATTGTGAAACAGGATCCTGCCGCGAGCCAGCCGTTCCGGTGTCGCTTCGATCTTCCCGGTCCAGGGCGGGGCCATTTCGGGAGACCGGAAGTACAGGTATCCGACAGTACCGGCGACCACGATGGCCAACGAGACAAGCGCTGACAGCAGGACTTTCTTCCACATTCGTTTTCCCAGTATTGCCCAAACCTGAGCGGATCACGGACCGTAACTTCAGCCGGTTCAACGGCCGGCCTCAGGCTTGGTCTGGACCTTCAGGAGACGGGGTATAATGCGTGAGCGCAGGCCCGTAATGCCGATCGTTTTGAGAGGGTTACCGTGAGGGTTGAGCAGGCTTGGGATCCAGATCGGGCGCTCGCTCGAATTCAGGGGCTGGAGCATCTGCCCGGCGCCTTGCTGCCTGTGCTGCATGCCCTCCAGGCGGAGTTCGGCTACATCGACGCCCGGGCCGTACCGCTGGTCGCTCGGCAACTGAATTTGTCCGAAGCCGAAGTGCATGGCGTCATTGGGTTCTATCACGATTTCCGTCACGAACCGGCAGGACGGCATGTGCTGCGCGTGTGCCGTGCGGAAGCGTGCCAGTCGATGGGTTGTGACCGGCTGATTGCCCATCTGGAGAATCGGACCGGGGTAAAACTCGGCACGACGGCGGCGGACCGGAGTCTGACGCTGGAGCCCGTCTACTGTCTGGGAAACTGCGCGCTGTCGCCCGCCATCATGCTCGATGAAACGTTGTACGGACGGGTTTCGCCCGCCGTGGCCGATGCGCTCATCGACGATGCGTTGGGGGTGATGTGAGCCGGAAGATCTACGTCCCGGGCGACGCCGCGGCGCTCTCGGTGGGGGCCGGCGCCGTTGCACGAGCCGTGTCAGACCAGGTTGCCTCGCGGAGGCTGGATGCCACCGTGGTGCGGAACGGTTCGCGTGGGCTGTTCTGGCTCGAGCCTCTGGTGGAGGTGGAAACCGCGAAGGGCCGGGTGGCCTACGGCCCGGTTCCGGTGGACGCGGCAGGCAGCTTGTTTGACGCGGGTCTCCTGGACGGCAAGGCGCACCCGCTTTGTCTCGGATTGACCGAAGAGATCCCGTATCTGAAGCGGCAGAACCGGCTGACCTTCGCCCGATGCGGCATCGTCGACCCCTTGTCACTGGCCGACTACATCGCTCATGGCGGATATCGCGGCCTGGAACGCGCCTTGAGTCTCGGCCCGGAAGCGACGATCGAGGAGGTCGCCAACTCCGGATTGCGCGGCCGTGGCGGCGCGGGCTTTCCCGCGGGAATCAAATGGCGGACAGTGTCCACCGCCAGCGGCGATTCGAAATACGTCGCCTGCAACGCCGACGAAGGCGACAGCGGCACCTACGCGGACCGCATGATCATGGAGGGCGATCCGTTTGTCCTGATCGAAGGGATGACCATCGCGGGGCTTGCGGTAGGCGCGGACCATGGCTACATCTACCTTCGCTCGGAATATCCGCATGCCTTCCGGGTGCTGCAAAAGGCGATCGCGATCGGCTACGACAAGGGCTATCTGGGCGCCAACGTGGTGGGCAGCGGAAGGACCTTCGACCTGGAAGTGAGGCTCGGCGCGGGCGCCTACATCTGCGGCGAGGAGACGGCGATGCTCGAGAGCCTGGAGGGCAAGCGCGGCCAGATCCGGTTCAAGCCTCCGCTCCCAGCGATCGAGGGGTTGTTCGGCAAGCCCACCCTCGTGCACAATGTCCTGTCGCTGGCCACGGTTCCCATCATTCTGGACAGAGGCGCAAAGCACTACCAGGAGTTCGGCACGGGACGCTCGCGCGGAACCCTGACCATGCAACTCTCGGGCAACATCCGCTATGGTGGGCTGGTGGAGACAGGCTTCGGCCTCACGCTGCGGGAGGCGATCTACGATTTCGGCGGAGGGACGGCGACCGGCCGCCCACTACGGGCGGTACAGGTGGGCGGCCCGCTGGGCGCCTATTTCCCGGAGTCGCTCCTTGACACTCCGCTCGACTATGAGGCGTTTGCGGCACGCAAAGGACTGCTGGGCCACGGCGGCGTGGTGGTCTTCGACGACACCGTCGACCTGGCGCGGCAGGCGCGCTTCGCCATGGAATTCTGCGCGATCGAAAGCTGCGGCAAGTGTACGCCGTGCCGGATCGGCTCGACGCGCGGCGTGGAGGTGATCGACAAGATCATCGCCAACCGCGACCGGACCCAGAACCTTCGCGTGCTCGACGATCTGTGCGAACTGCTGGTGGATGGTTCGCTGTGCGCGCTGGGAGGGCTGACGCCTCTCCCCGTGCAGAGCGCGCTGCGCCACTTCCCCGAGGACTTCCACAAACCGGAGGTGCAACCATGTCAATGATCCGGGAAATCGACTACGGAACGCCCACGCGGGCGTCCGAGACTCAGGTCATGCTGGAGATCGACGGGCGGACGGTCAGCGTCGCTCGCGGGACCTCGATCATGCGCGCGGCCGTGGAGGCCGGAATCCAGGTGCCGAAGTTGTGCGCGACCGACAACCTGGAGCCCTTTGGGTCCTGCCGGCTGTGCCTGGTGGAGATCGACGGAAGAAGGGGAACACCCGCCTCGTGCACCACGCAAGCCGAAGCGGGGATGAAGGTCCGGACGCAGTCCCCCAAGCTCGCACGCATGCGGCGGGGCATGATGGAGTTGTATATCTCAGATCATCCCCTGGATTGTCTGACCTGCTCCGCCAACGGCAATTGCGAATTGCAGGACATGGCTGGCGTGGTGGGCCTGCGCGAGGTTCGCTACGGCTACGACGGCAGCAACCATCTGTCGGCGGTGAAGGATGAGTCTAACCCCTACTTCACCTTTGATCCCTCGAAGTGCATCGTGTGCTCGCGCTGCGTGCGGGCCTGCGAGGAAGTGCAAGGGACATTCGCCCTGACCATCAGCGGGCGCGGGTTTGCGTCCACGGTCTCGGCCGGCGGGAAGGACTTCCTGAATTCCGAGTGCGTCTCGTGTGGAGCGTGCGTGCAGGCGTGTCCCACGGCGACCCTGATGGAGAAGACGGTCATCGACAAGGGGCAGGCCGAGCACAGTGTGGTCACCACCTGCGCGTACTGCGGCGTGGGCTGCTCGTTCAAGGCGGAGATGCAGGGCAACGAAGTGGTTCGCATGGTCCCCTACAAGGACGGCAAGGCGAATCACGGCCACTCGTGCGTCAAGGGCCGGTTTTCCTGGGGCTACGCGACGCACAAAGACCGGATCGTCAAGCCGATGATCCGGGCGAAGATCGAAGATCCCTGGAAAGAAGTGAGCTGGGACGAGGCGATCGGCCACGCCGCCGGCGAGTTCCTCCGGATCCAGGCGCAGTACGGGCGCGATTCGATCGGCGGGATCACCTCGTCGCGCTGCACGAACGAGGAAACCTACCTCGTCCAGAAAATGGTGCGGGCGGCCTTTCGAAACAACAACGTCGATACGTGCGCGCGCGTCTGCCACTCGCCGACGGGCTACGGGTTGAAGTCGACCTTCGGAACGTCGGCCGGAACACAGGATTTCGATTCCGTGGATGACGCCGACGTGATCGTGGTGATCGGGGCCAACCCCACCGACGCGCATCCGGTGTTCGCTTCGCAAATGAAGCGGCGGCTCCGCGAAGGAGCGCGGCTGATTGTCATCGACCCGCGCCGCATCGATCTCGTCCGGTCGCCGCACGTCCAGGCGGACTACCATTTGCCGCTGCAACCCGGGACCAACGTCGCCATCATCAACGCGATCGCGCACGTCGTGGTCACGGAGAACCTGGCGGATGAGACCTATGTGAAAGAGCGTTGCGAGCCCGAGGCCTTCGATCGATGGCGCCGGTTCATCGCCGAGGAACGCAACTCGCCGGAAGCCGTGGAGGCGCTCACGGGCGTGCTCGCGGCGGACGTGCGCGGGGCAGCCAGGCTTTATGCCACGGGCGGACGCGCCGCGATCTACTACGGCCTGGGCGTGACCGAACACAGCCAGGGGTCCACGATGGTGATGGGCATGGCCAACCTGGCCATGGCGACCGGGAACATCGGCCGCCGCGGCGCGGGCGTCAATCCGCTGCGCGGGCAGAACAATGTTCAGGGCTCGTGCGACATGGGCTCGTTCCCGCACGAGTTCTCGGGCTACCGTCACGTGTCGGACGACGCGGTGCGCGAGATGTTTGAGGAAGCGTGGCAGGTGACACTCGAGGGCGAACCCGGCCTGCGGATTCCGAACATGTTGAACGCCGCCGTCGAGGGCAGTTTCAAAGGACTCTATATTCAGGGTGAGGACATCGCGCAGTCCGACCCCAACACCCGGCATGTCACGGCCGGTTTGCGGGCGATGGAATGCGTGGTGGTGCAGGACTTGTTCCTCAACGAGACCGCGAGTTTCGCGCACGTGTTTCTGCCGGGATCTTCTTTTTTGGAGAAGGACGGAACCTTCACCAACGCCGAGCGCCGGATCAGCCGCGTGCGCAAGGTGATGCCGCCTATGGCCGGCATGGCCGACTGGGAGGTCACCATGGCCCTCTCGAAGACGTTGGGCTACGCGATGAACTACAGCCACCCGTCGGAGATCATGGATGAAATCGCGCGGCTGACTCCGACGTTCGCGGGCGTATCCTACGCTAGGATCGACGCCCTCGGCAGTGTCCAGTGGCCTTGCAACGACAAAGCCCCGGCGGGAACCCCCATCATGCACGTCGGCGGGTTCGTACGCGGCAAGGGCAAGTTCATGATCACGGAGTTCGTGCCGACCGACGAGCGGACCACGGCCCGCTACCCGCTGATCCTCACCACGGGCCGCATTCTCTCGCAGTACAACGTCGGCGCCCAGACGCGCCGCACCGCCAACAACGTGTGGCATGACCAGGACGTTCTCGAAATCCACCCGTTCGACGCGGAGCACCGCGGCATTCGCGATGGCGACCTGGTATCGCTGGCGAGCCGGGCCGGGGAGACTTCTCTCCGCGCGCAACTCTCCGAGCGCATCCAGCCGGGAGTGGTCTACACCACGTTCCACCACGCCATCACCGGCGCGAACGTCGTCACCACCGAGTTCTCCGATTGGGCCACGAACTGTCCCGAGTACAAAGTGACGGCGGTGGAGGTGCGTCCGGTCGAACGTCTGTCGGCGTGGCAGCAGGAATACAGCCGGAGCCGGCGTCAGACCACGCAGATTCTCCACACGATCGCCGCCGCGAAAGAGCCATGAAATCGGAGCAGATGGTCCACATGGCGAATCAGATCGCGCTGTTCTTTGCGGTGTATCCCCGTGAAGAAGCGATCGACGGGGTTGCCGATCATCTCAAGAAGTTCTGGGAGCGGCGGATGCAGCAGCAGATCGTCCGGTATGTGGAGGACGGCGGAAATGGGCTGCACGAACTGGTGCTGGAGGCGGTCCGCCGCCTGCATCCACGATCTTCTTAGTGTTCCGAAGGCGAACCACCAAAGTAGCGCCGTGAGCCGACTGGTTCTACTTTGTGCAACCCGCGGGCTTACACCCGCGGTTCGAAGCCAAGATTCGTACGAGAAAAGCCTGCCTCACTTCGCTGAGTTAGTCCGGGTGGCGTAGCGGACGGACGAGCACCGAAAGTACGAAGCCCACGGCCAACAGCGCCGCCAGGATCTCGAGCGGGCTGTCGTAGATGTGGATCTTGCTCGCCCCGGCCGCGAGACTCGCCCGGCTTCGCGCGGACAACTCCGTGATGATCAGCGGACCCGCGATCGCCGCCGCACTCCAGGCGGTGAGTACCGCGCCGTGAATCGCGCCGACGTTCTCGGGCCCGAACATATCCGCCAGAAACGCCGGGATGGTGGCGAAGCCTCCGCCATACATGCTGAAGATGGCAAACAGCGCGGCCTGGAACGCGACCCAGTCGCCTCGCGTGGCGAGGCCGGGGATCAGCAGAAACAAGACCACCTGCGAGACGAAGAACGTGACATAGGTATTGCGCCGGCCGATGTAATCGGAGAGCGAAGCCCAGAAGAATCGGCCACCCGCGTTGAACAGGCTGATGAAGGAGACCACCGCGGCGGCCTGCGCCGGCGTCTTGAAAAACATGTCCTGCATCATGGGCGACGCCTGCGCCAGGATTCCGATGCCGGCGGTGACGTTGATGAACAGGATTCCCCACAGCAGGTAGAACTGGACCGTCTGGATCGCCCGGTCGCGGCTGATGCTGCGGTCGGCGATCATTTTGTTCTTCTGCGCGGGCGGCGTCCAGCCTTCCGGTTTCCAGTGTCGCGGAGGCCGGCGAATGATGAGGGCTCCCACCATCATCAGGCAGAAGTACATCACGCCCAGAGCGATGATGCTGTTGGCAACGCCCAGCGCCCTCATCAGCGAGAGGTTCAGGTAGCCGGCCAGAAACGCGCCTCCGCCGAACCCCATGATCGCCATGCCGGTGGCCATGCCGCGGCGGTCGGGAAACCATTTCACCAGCGTGCTCACCGGCGAAATGTAGCCGAGGCCACACCCCATGCCGCTGATGACGCCCATCCCCAGAAACACCAGCACGGATTGCTGCGCGGCGAGTCCGATGCCGCCGAGGACGAGTCCCGAGCCGAACAGAATGGCGGCGGCGGTCGCGGCAGCGCGTGGGCCATGGCGCTCTACCCAATTCCCACCGAAGGCGGCGCTGAGGCCGAGAAAAACCAAAGCGGTGCTGAACGTGGTGTACGGAGGACTGAACCACCAGGGCTGTCCCGGCAGCAGCCCCAGGATCGGCCGGTTGAAAATGCTCCAGCTATAGACCGAGCCGATGCAGATGTGGATCGCGACGGCGGCCACCGGAATCAGCCATCGGTTGAAGTGGGCCGACACCACCGGCTCGGAAACTTCCACTGGGCGTCCGGTCATGGTTCCCCGGCCCGTTCTGGGAGCATTCCTGAAAGTGTATCGCGTGCCACGGCAACTGGGCTCCGCCGATTCGTCGGGTCACCTCGATGGGCGCGTCCGTTTGGCCGTGTCCCTAGGTTATAGAACCATGTCCCTTGGGCCGTAGAACCACCCTCGTTGCGACGGATGTTAAGATTCGTGAATGATCCGTCCGATTCGGCTGGTTCTGGCTCTGGTATTGGGTTCCTCGGCGGGTCTCGCGGCCCAGTGGTTTGTCCCCGGGGTCGTCAGCAGCGCCCGAGAGGACGGATCGCGACAGGTCACCGAACTCCGGCTATCCAACGCCGGAACCTCGACCGCCGATGTCCGGATCGACGTGATCACCTATGAGGGGGAGGCCGCTCCCCAGCAGACCGTCCTGACGCTGGCTCCCAGGCAGACCTATTCTTCCGCCGACCTCTTTCAGTCACTCTGGGAACTCGGTGAGGGCCGCGGCACGCTGCGTATCGATTCCGAGCAACCGCTCGCCATCACCGCCGCGCGTGCAGGGGCTGGTTCGAGGGCCGCCCTCCCGGTGTTCTCCGGCTACGAACTTCTCGATCCGGAGCGGACCGGGCACGCGCTGGGTTTGGCCAGCACGGAGTCCGCCGCGGGACGGATCGAGGCATTCCTCGCCACGCCGTCGACGGAGGCGGACCTGATCGCCTATGACGCCACCGGTGCCGAGATCAATCGTCTGCACTTGTCGGGCGGCCCCTCCACGGTCAGAATCGATGCCGATGCGCTCGTCTCGGATCTTCCGGTGGGACGCCTGGAATTGCAGGTCGCGGCGGGACGGATTGCCGCAACGTACCTGTCCACCGACCGGCGTAACGGACACGAGTTTCTCACTCCCTTCATCGCGGAACCTGGCGCCCAGAAGACCTACGTCGCCCCATTGGTCCGGCGGCGCGATGGAACCGCCGCGCGATCCGACGTTCGCATCCTGTCGCTGGCGGGGCAAGTGGTCTTCGTCAGCCGCCTTCCCGCGGGGCCGGAGCGGCCGCCCTACGTCATCGTCAAAGCGGCCGAGACCCTCGAAATTCGAGATGTGCTTGGCAGCGTGGCCGGGGTCACGGAGGACACGATTGCCAATGTCCGCTTCTACTCGGTAGAACCGTTCATCCTGGAGGTCCGGAACGTCACCACGACCGAGCAGGGCGAGACTGGCGAGATGGTCTCGCCGGCGCGGAGCGAACCGGGCGTCTGGATTCTACCCGGTGCGGGACGCGAGGACCGGCTCCTGCTGGCCGGCGGCGCCGACGCGACGTCGCTCAACCTCGACGCGCGCGACGCGGACGGACAAGTGGTTGCGTCCGCCGCCGAGGTGCCTTTGGATGCCGACGGAATCGCAGAGCAGACGGTCTCGAGCCTCTTTCCGGGAGTCGACCTTCCGGAAGAAGTCACCCTGGAAGCTACGCCGATTTCCGGCACTGTTGAACTATCCGTGTCCAGAATCGAGCCGGACACCGGCGACTGGTCTTCACAGAACGCAACGCCGCTAAGTGTCGCCGCGTTTTGTCCGGTTCCCGACATCACCTCCTTTTCGGCCGATCCCCCCGCCCTCGCCGCGGCGGGCGAGTCCACCCTCTTCTGGAATGTGAGCGGCGCTGGCTCGATTCGCCTCTATCCGGACGGCAATGACGTGCCCCAGGACGGATCCGCCAAACTGACGCTCACCCAATCCGCGACGTACCGCCTGGAAGCGTCGAATCCTTGCGGCACGGTCGAGCAAACCGTGACGATTCCATTCGGTGCTCCACGAATCTCCGGCGTTACCCCGGCTCAGGCCCGGCCGGGCGACATCGTCACCGTGACCGTCGAGAACCTGGCGGACGCGCAAACGGTGACCGGCATCAACCTGGCGATTCCCGGCAGCCCCATCCGCCTGATGAACCTGCTGGGAACCGGGTCTACCACCACTCTGCAGTTCGTGGCTCCACTCGCGAAGCGCTACGCGACGGGCACGATTGCGATCGATATCGACGGCGCTGCCAGCGCCTCGGCTCCGTTTACTCTGCTCGCGCCTACCTACGCGGGCGACGCAGTCGCGGACATGAAGGCGCTGATCACGGATATCGCCCGTTGGCTCAACGAGCGTCGTGCGGAGATCGCCGCCCTGCCGGACACAACCGAGTACGTAAGGCTGGTGCAACCCGCCATTGACCGGGATGCGAATGAACTGCTCCGAGCTCTCGATCAGGTGGCCTCAACCGGACGAGCGACGCTACCCATCGACGCGCCCAGCGTCAAGTACCCCAAGCCCGACGAGTTCACCGTCACCCGCGCCGACATCGAAGCCATCATGGCGACGATCCGCGCGCTCGCTCCGGCTCCGGCCGCGTCCTCCGCCGTTAAGAATCTCGATCGCTTCGCCGCGACCGGAGGAGAGTGGGCGCTGAGCCGGAACGGACAGTACGCCGCCTGTCTCAAGGAACTCCGCGCTGAGTACAACGGCCTCGTGAACCGGAGCATGATCGACCAGATGTGGACCGGTGTGACTTCAACCGTCGACGTCTTCGTCGATGTGGTCGCGGGTGTGACGCTGCCGCCACCGGTTGTGTGGACCGCCAAGATGAGCAAGCTCGCCAGCCGTCTGGATCTCTATTGCAAGGTGTATCCGATGAACCTGCGCAGTTTTCGCGCCAGGTCGCTGCCGAATCCCATTCCGTTCCTCGGACTGCTCGAGAAATCCAGGGATTCCCCGCCGGTTCAAAACCTGGGAACAGAACTGTACGCGCGGTTCGAGCCGATCTGGAATAGGGACCAGGCGGCGCAAGCCCTCCTCCGGGAGTTCGAGAATCAGGCGTTGCAGGCTCTCCAGCGGGAGATCGCAAGCCTCCCAGAGAAACGACGGGACGAAGCGGCAAAGAAGATACGTGATTTTGCGGAGAGGCTCCACCAGTCCGGGGTCGAAGAGGCCCGCAAAGTTCTGTCCAATATCAAGGTCGATCCCGCTGCGTCCGAGCGCCTGGTGTACAAGGATGACATCACCTCGGTAGCCCCGGAGACCGCGCGGCCTCAATTACTCGGTTACGACGCCGCGCGCGAGCCCGAGACACCCGATCCCGTGTACGGGTTCGAGGGGAATAGCCGGTATCGCTGGCTCGGCGGTGGAAGCGGCAGGATTGCGGTCAGCCCCAAGGAATCCAGCTTCATCGATACCGACACCGTCTACGCCAACTTCAAGTACAAGCGGCAAACCAAGGTCTACTATGCGCCTGTACTGATTGGCCAGACCAGCCGGTCCGTGTCCGTGGGCGGAAGCCTGGGTTCGGCAAATCGCGCTCAGGCGATCACGCTCGAAACGCGGCCGTTCGCCCCCCGCGACGGCGCGCTCACCCGGTCGATCAGCAATTCAGGCACTCCGCTCGATCCGGGACTTGGCTCGGGCCTCTGCGCCATAGAGAACTGCTACCAGCGGGAGTCCGCCAAATTCAGCGCGCAGTACATCGACAGGAACACCATCCGGTTGTCGGCGCAGAGCAGCCTTGCCGGGCATTGGTCGGTGGAAGGCGGGTTCACCCGGGCAGGAACCGGCGTTACCCTGATTCACAGCCGCTCGGCATCCAAACGCCACCGGCTTCACATCACCGCTTCCGTGACCGCCACGACGGATCCCGACCAGTATGCGATCTTCGGGCGCGGGGCTACAGCCTCCTGCTCGATCTCGGTCACCGGGGGTGAGTCGAAGCAGCTCTTCATCACCAGCGGCTCGCAGACCCTCGACGTCCCCGGATGGGAGTACGCCAGTTGCGGCGTTTCCTCCAACGGCGCCCGCGCCGGGCAGGCGTCAGCGCAGATGACCATTCAGATGATCGAGAAGTAGGCGCGACGGCTCAGCGAGTCAGCCGATCATAGATCGCCCGCGCTTCGTCGAACTGCCGGAGGACATACTCCTTCTCCCGCGGCGTCCTCCACCACGGCCATGCCTCGAACTGCGGTTTCAGCTTGTCAATCCAACGGGCGAAGTAACGCGCCGATTCCACACTGCGGATCGGCTGATCGCCGACGTAGACCCGAATGGCATTGGTGGCGGCCTGAGGAAACAGGGCATCCAGCCACGGGTAGGGCTGGCCCTCGGCGTACAGCGAATACCAGCCGCTCTCTTCCACCTTCACCGTCTTGCGGAACACGCCGTTCTTGGTGGGCAGCGTCTCGAACACTTTGCCGTTCCGGTGGATCACCACTTTGTCGAGCGGCGCGACCGATTGTACAAACGCTTCGATCGCGATCGATCCGCCTCCTTTCGGCAGCCGCACCGATTCGCCCGGAAGTTTGCCGTTGATCTTCATCTCCACGAGGGGGCCCGTGGAGAAGAACGTCAGCCCCTTGCGCATCGCTTCCATCCACGCGCGCATGCCGGGGGCGGCGCCGGTATACGCGAACGTCCGGACACTGCCGATCAGCTTGATGCGATGCAGGTTGGAGATCGAGTCCTCGCCGCCCACGGGCGCGACCTTGAAGTCGTTGTTCAATGCCTGATGCCAGACATGCAGCGACGAACGGGACGCGCCGGACCACTCCAACGCATCGATCAGGCCGAAGGCCACATCCACCGGGAACGCCTTCCCAATGCCGAGGTCGGTATCGAGCGGATCGGCATCGCCGTAATACGCGTGCACGTAGCCGGTGTAGGCGCCTTGCGCGCGCGCCTTGCGCAGCATATCCGTATTGCTCGGGTAGACGCTGTCGATGGCCGTGCCTTCGTAGCCCGTGGTGAATGGGTTGATGAGGTGATCCTTCAGCCCGATCATGAACACGTGCCCGTAGAGTGGCGGGCGGTACTCTTCGGCGAAGTGGACTCTCGCCGTGTCCTTGCCGAAGAACTGGTGATCGAGAATCCGGTTGTCCTTGTTCGCCACCAGGTTCATGACATAGTCGAGACCCTCCGCGTTGGCCATGAACTCCAGGTTGGCCGGCGTGTTGTGCAGGTTGCCGGCGTAGTTCATGTGGACGTGCGTGGAACCGGTACGCCATCCGCGGGCCGCCCAATTCGCGGCGCGCTTCATCCGGAGCCTGACCTGCTGGGTCGCGCCCGCCGCGACGGTGACCTCGGCGCTGACGGGCTCATACTCGAAACCGTGGACGGCGGTCACCGTCATCGGGCCGGGCGGCGCCTCCAGCGTGAACTGTCCCGAGGTGTGGAACAGGTGCATCGCCGACCGGCCCAGCCGCGAATAGACATCCGCGGGCGGATAGAACTTGCCGTCCGCTGCCAGGCCGTGAATTCGCGCGGGTAGTCTCGCACCGGTCGACGCATCGGTCACGGTCACCCGCAGCGTCCCCATCGGCCGTTTCCAGTTCCGCTTGGTGATCGCAATCTTGCGACGCGCGCCACCCCAGGTTTCGAGCAGCCACAACTGCGGCAGACCGCCTTCGTTTGAGATGTAGGCGATCCACTCGCCGTCGGGAGACCAGCGCGGGTGGTAGTTGTCGAATTCGCTGAACGTCAGCTTGTA
>CAZGUX010000189.1:0-65544 GCA_964529305.1 uncultured Solibacteraceae bacterium
GGACTACACGACCGCCGGCGCCGAGGCGCTGGCTCCGCCGGTCAAACAGAATGGGTTCGCCGTATTCGGGCTCGAAGAAGTCACGTTCGAGAAATTTCGCATTCAACTCGGCGGGCGCGTCGAGAACAATCAATTCAACCCCGACGGACTCCAAAGCAGGTCCTTCACCGGTTTCTCCGGCGCTGCCGGTATCTACGTTCCGCTGTGGAAGCACGGAGCGTTTGTGACCAACTTTACGCATTCGTATCGGGCTCCCGCGCTTGAGGAACTCTACAACCACGGCCCGCACGTCGGAAACCTGACGTTCGAGATCGGCAACGCCAATCTGAATCGGGAGCGCTCCAACGGGGTCGACCTGTCAGTGCGCCACCAGGGGGCTAGGGTTCGCGCGGAGTGGAACTACTTCTATTACGACATCAACGACTTCGTCTACCTGGCGCCCACCGGCCGCATCGAGGACGGCCTGGTGGAGGCCGATTGGGCTCAGGCGAACAGCCGTTTTACCGGAACGGAAGCGAATCTCGATGTGGCGCTACACCCGAACATCTGGCTGAACCTGGGCACGGACTACGTGAATGCCCGGTTGAAGCAAAACAACCAACCGTTACCCCGAATTCCGCCGCTACGAGGCCGGGCTGGAGTGGACTTTCGCTTCAAAGGGTTCTCCGTGAAGCCTGAACTGGTCATGGCGAATCGGCAGACGAAGCTTTTTGACGCCGAGACACCGACCGCGGGTTACGCGGTGTTCAACCTGGGCGGATCGTATACTCTCACGCGCCAGCATGGGGTCCATCAGTTTTCGGCCAGCCTCTTCAACGTCAGCGACCGGCTGTACCGGAACCATCTGTCGTTCATTAAGGAACTGGCGCCGGAAATCGGCCGGGGCTTCCGATTCACCTACACGATGCGTTTCTTCTGAGACGACTAGGGAGAGGAGGACCGGTCCGCCTCTCCCTACCCGAACCACAGAAGGAGAGATTTGTTCATCTCATCGGCAGTTTGAACGGCTTTCACATTGGCTTGGAAACCGGTGCGTGCCTCGATCAGTGCGACCATCTCGTCGCTCAGGCTCACAGTATCTTCGCCGGTCGCGTTGAAAGTCGAACGGGCGATCCGTTGGGCGGAGCGATCCAACAGGGCCTCCGCCTGCGCCAGTCCTTCGAGAGATACCTTCATGACCGTTCTTATCGGCACGCTCGGGCCGAATGAGAGTCCAATTCTCGGCGTCCTTCAAGTCCGATCTCTGTAGGAGACGCAAAAGATCCGAACATGCGCATCTATTCGGCTGTCGCGACAGAGTGTCGCGCCGCTGAAGCCCCGATTTTTCCCGTTAGGACCGGCTGAGAACCTCCTCCATGCGCCCAAATTGACCGCCCTACAAGCCGTTCGTTACACTGAGAGTCTGGCCCACCCGCCGCCACGGGCTGAGCCCACTCCGAGGAGCAGAGGTTTTCAATGGCAGAAAAGCAGCGTCAGATTTTTACGTCCGAGTCTGTCACCGAAGGACATCCGGACAAGATCGCCGACCAGATTTCGGATGCGGTGCTGGACGCGGTGCTCGCCCAGGACCCGTATGGGCGAGTCGCCTGTGAGGTTCTGGTGACCACCGGAATCTGCGTGGTGGCTGGTGAAATCACCACCAATTGCTACGTGGACGTGCCCAAAGTCGTGCGCGAGACGATCAAGGATGTGGGTTACACGGACGCGACGTTCGGCTTCGACTGCCACACCTGCGGGGTTCTGAACGCGATTCAGGGCCAGAGTCCCGACATCGCGATGGGAGTCGATCCCGGTGGCGCGGGCGACCAGGGCCTGATGTTCGGATACGCCTGCGATGAGACACCCGAGTTGATGCCTCTGCCGATCAAGTTGGCGCATCAATTGGTGGAGCGGCTCAGCGAGGTGCGCCGGAAGAATATTCTGCAGTGCCTGCGTCCGGATGGAAAGAGCCAGGTGAGCGTGGAGTACGAAAACGGGGTCCCGGTGCGGATCGACGCCATCGTGGTTTCCACGCAGCATTCCGACGACATCTCGATCGAAGATCTGCGGACGGCGGTGAAGGAGCACGTGATTCTGCCGGTGGTTCCCGCTGCGATGATCGATGAGAATACCAAGTTCCACATCAACCCGACGGGCCGGTTTGTGATTGGGGGACCGCACGGGGATACGGGGCTGACCGGGCGCAAGATCATTGTCGACACCTACGGCGGGATGGGCCGTCACGGCGGCGGCGCGTTCTCGGGCAAGGACCCGACGAAGGTGGACCGTTCGGCCTGCTACATGGCCCGGTACATCGCCAAGAACATCGTCGCCTCGGGCCTCGCCAAGCGATGCGAGGTTCAACTGGCGTATGCCATCGGCGTGGCCGACCCGGTGTCGGTGCTGGTGAACACGTTTGGAACCGGCCTGGTGGCCGACGAACGGATCATGGAGATCGTGCGGGCGATTTTCCCGCTGACGCCGAAGGGCATCATCAACCATCTGCAGCTACGCCGGCCGATCTACCGGGCCACGGCGGCCTTCGGTCATTTCGGCCGCAGCGGAGCCGGATTCAGTTGGGAGCAAACGGACAAGGCCGCGGAGTTGCGGCAGGAAGCGGGCATCGAGGCCACGGCCGCCCGCTGATTCAGCGGCGACCGTGACGGATTGCTCCAAAGGAACACCGCCGCGACCGGAGGGGAGCGGCGCATCGGAGAAACTATGGCAACGGATACAACACTGCAAGTGGCCGGAGACGTCAAGGACTTCGCGCTCACCGACATGGGCAAGAAGCGCATCGAGTGGGCGTTCCAGTCGATGCCGGTCCTTCAAATCATCCGCAAGCAGTTCATCAAGTCCCAGCCCCTGAAGGGCTATCGAGTCTCGGCCTGCCTGCACGTAACGACGGAGACGGCGAACCTGATGATCACGCTGCGGGACGGCGGGGCAAACATCGTTTTGTGCGCCTCCAATCCTCTGTCGACTCAGGATGACGTAGCCGCCGCGCTGGTGAAGGAGTACGGCATTCCCACCTTCGCGATCAAGGGCGAGAACAACGATCAGTATTACTCCCACATCTCCGCGGCGGTCGATCACCGGCCGCAGATCACGATGGACGACGGCGCCGATCTCGTCCACATGCTGCACACGAAACGGGTGGACCTGGCCGGCAACGTGGTGGGCGGCACCGAAGAGACGACGACCGGCGTCATACGTCTTCGGGCGATGGCGAAGGAAGGCGTGCTGCGCTACCCGATTATTGCGGTGAACGACGCGCTCACCAAGCACCTGTTCGACAACCGGTACGGCACGGGCCAATCGACACTGGACGGCATCATCCGGGCGACCAACCTGCTCCTGGCCGGAATGACGGTGGTCATTGCCGGCTACGGCTGGTGCGGCCGCGGGTGCGCCATGCGGGCGCGCGGGATGGGCGCCAACGTCATCATTACCGAGATCGATCCCACCAAGGCGATCGAGGCCGTGATGGACGGATTCCGCGTGATGCCGATGCACGAGGCGGCCAAGATCGGTGAACTGTTTATCACCGTTACGGGAAACAAGCACGTCCTGGCGCGCGATCATTTCCAGACGCTGCGCTCCGGCGCGGTGCTCTGCAATTCCGGGCACTTCAACGTCGAGATCGATCTCGAAGCGCTCGGTGCGATGGCTACTTCGCGCCGCATGGTTCGCGAGTTTGTCGAGGAGTTCGTCCTGGCCGATGGCCGCCGCGTGTACGTGCTGGGCGAGGGCCGGTTGATCAACCTGGCTGCCGCCGAGGGTCACCCCGCGTCGGTGATGGACATGAGCTTCGCCAACCAGGCGCTGTCGGCCGAATACATGATCCAGAATCATGCTTCGCTTCAAAACACCGTGTATGCGGTTCCGCAGGACCTGGACCAGCGGGTTGCCCAAATGAAGCTCGAGGCGATGGGCGCAACCATCGACAAGCTGACTCCCGAGCAGGAAGCGTATCTGGCGTCCTGGTCTGAAGGAACCTGAGAGTTTTCGCTCTGTTCCCTTCCTTGTTTCTCAAATAAGCGCGGCGCATCCGTCCCTGCGGATGCGCCGTTTTTTTCGAGCGGTGATATGGTATTCTCGTCGCCGATGACATCGCGACTATTTTTCCAGTTCGCCGCGGTGGCGGCGTTTTCCGCTATCGGAGGTTGGTACATGCACACTGACACGGTGCAAGCCGCGCCCGGGCGCGTCTTTGAAATGCGCACCTATGTTGCCAACGAGGGCAAGCTCGAGGCACTGAAGGCGCGGTTCCGGAATCATACCTTGAGGATCTTTCAGAACCACGGGATGAAGAACGTAGGCTACTGGCAGCCACAGGACGCCCCCGCATCGTCCAACACCTTGATCTACATCATTTCCCACGAGAGCCGGGCGCAGGCACCAAAGAACTGGGAGGCGTTTCGCGCCGACCCTGAGTGGAAGAAGGTGCAACAGGCGTCCGAGGTGAACGGCAAACTGGTGGCCAAGGTGGACGTGGTCTTCATGGACGCGGTGGATTTTTCGCCGATCAAGTAGACCTCGCGGAGGCCGTCGGCCGCCCGTGCAGCTCACCTTCGAAGGCTCGCGGACCGTTCACCGTTTGATGAAATTGGCCACTACCGTCATCGGCAGCGTCACTACCTGGAAGGAGAACATCAGGGTCTCCCCGACCGCCATCATGCCGTAGGACAACGCGCGCATCCCACTCTTCATGGGGTCGCTGAACAGTGACGACGAAGACGTCGATTCCGGCCTCGTGGCCGTTCTCTCGACGGGTTTGGGAGCGGCCGGTGCGGCCGGCCTGTCTTCCGTGCGGTAGGTCCAGCCGGAGGCGTCCTGCTTCTCTACTTCCTCCGGAATCACGAACTGCGGCTTGCTATGACGTTTTCTTGTGCCCATGGTTCCCTCCCGTTTCGACGAAGTCGATGAAGCGGTTGTAGTCTTCGGCCGCTCGGCTGCGCGGCGCGTATTCCCAAATGGTTTGGTGTTTGGCGGTGGCATAGTTGAGGTCGATGCACTGGCGGATTCCCGGCTGAAAGAGAAACGGGCTCATCTGCCGGTCGGCGGCGAGAGCGTCCAGCGCCGCCCGAGTTGCGTTGGTGGTGGAATTGGTGAACGTGGGCAGGACCGCCAGGACGTCCAGGGAGCGGTTCGGCCAGAGATCACGAATCTCGTCGACGCCGGTCAGCGTCTGGCGGGCTCCGATGATGGCCATTAAGTCCATGCCCACCGGGACAATGACCTGCTCGGCGAAGAGCAGCGCGTTGTAGGTGAGCAGGTTCATCGCCGGCGATGAGTCGAGGATGACGTAGTCGTACCCGTTCGCACCGCGGAGGCGGCGCGCGAGTATGGTCTCGCGCTGGGTCTCGCCGGCCAGGCGCCGCTCGAGCGAGAACGCGGTCGGGTTCGACACCACCGCGTCCAGGCGGTCGCGGACGTTCGCCACGAGCGCGCTGGCCAGGTCCGCCTCGCCGATCATCAACTCCTGAATGCTCTGCCGCGCGCGGAGGTGGAGAGCGTGCCCGACGTTGCCCTGCGGATCCAGATCGATGAGCAGCACGCGTTTGCCGCGGCTGGCCAGACCGGCCGCCACATGAATGGCTGTCGTGGTCTTGCCCACGCCGCCCTTCATATTGACCACGGCGATCTTGCGCATGTTTTGTACAAGCAAAGCGCACTCTGCCGCCGAATGTCAATCTCGACCGGACGGGACTCTTGAGCCCGCTTGCCTCGGCTGGAGGATCTGCGAGGAGTGCCCGGCGGGAACGCTGGTCCCCGGTGGGAACGCTGGTCCCCGGCAGGAACGCTGGTCCCTGGTGGGAACACTGGTCGCCGGTGGGAACACTGGTCGCCGGTGGGAACGCTCGTCCCCGGCCTGCCGGCCGGGGTTCGGATGGGCAGATCCTGCCCAGCCAGTAGGGGGAACTGACCCAAAGGACCTACCAGATTCAGGAAGGCGATTCGGGAATTTGCAGGGCACACTAAGGGTTCTGTCTGACAATCCACGAGATACGAACTGGCCTCTCGCATGCTACGCTCGAAATAAGCGTTCCCAACTCGCTTGACCAGAGAGAGGAATTGGTCACAATGTCTTTTCGCAAGTTACTCATTTCTGTCACCCTGTTTTGTCTGTTGTTCGCCCCCGCGCACGCGCAGGTCACGGGCCGGCTGAGCGGCAGTGTGGTCGACGTTCAAGGGGCGGCTGTTCCCGGCGCCGCCATAAATGTATACTTGACCGGCGGCCAAAATGCCGTGCTCTCCTCCGCGACGAATGCCGAAGGCCTGTTCGTCTTTACCGGAGTCCGTCCGGACTATTATGATGTTTCGATCGACGCCAAGGGTTTTGTCAAGGCGGTGGTCCGCAAGGTCAAGGTCGACCCGGCGCAGGAAAAAGGCATCGGTCAGGTCAAGCTGGATCTGGCCACGGTGGCGGAAACCGTGGAGGTAACGGCGGAAATCCAGACGGTTCAGTTGGCCAATGCCGAGATCAACACGACCGTAACAAACGAGCAGATCCGGAATCTGCCCGTGCTCGACCGGCAGGTGATCAACCTGATCACCTCACAAGCCGGCGTCAGCGACGGCCGTGGCGCTACCGTGATCAACGGGATGCGTACATCGTTCGCCACCGTCACCATGGACGGTATCAATATCCAGGACAATTTCATCCGCTCGAACGGTCTCAGCTTCATCCCGAACCGGATTACCGTCGACCAGGTGGCCGAAGTCAGCATCTCGACGTCGAACGCGAACGCGACGCTGAACGGAGGCGCCGCTCAGGTCAACTTCGTGACGCCGTCGGGAACGAACAACTACCATGGCAACGCGTATTGGTACAACCGAAACAGCTACTTCGCGGCCAATGACTGGTTCAACAACAAAGACGGCGTCGCCAAACCGCAATTGAACCAGAACCAGTTTGGCGGTTCGCTGGGCGGACCCGTTAAAAAAGACAAACTCCTATTTTATTTCAATTATGAGACGTTAAGACTGAAGCAACAGGAGTTGAAGAACACGACCATCCTCACGGAGAGCGCCAGGAATGGGATCTACACCTATCCGGTGGGGGGCGCGTTGCAGCAGGTCAACATCCTGCAGGCGCGCCAGATTCAGACGGATCCTGCTATCGCCGCGCTTTTGCAGCGAGTGCCGGACGCCTCGAAGGCAAACAATTTTCGAGTTGGGGACAGCCGTCCTGGGGCGATTCGGAACACGATCGGGTATTCGTTTAACCAGCGGGACAACATGGACCGCGACAACCTGGTCTCCAAAGGCGACTACATCCTGTCGACCAGCCATGTGTTTTCCGGATCGTACCTTTGGAATCGGGAAAAAGTGGACCGGCCCGATCAGGACCCGACGTTCAACCTGGTCCCGGCCGTGGCGAACGATTCGGACCGGCACCTGTTTGCCATCGCCTGGCGCTGGACCCCATCGGCGACGCTGACCAACGAGTTGCGAGGCGGCGCCAACCTGTCGCCCGGGGTCTTTACCAACAGCGAGCAATTCCCCAATTATCTGCTGGACCGGAACACGACGTTTTTCACGTATCCGGTAAGCAACACCTTGTTGCCGCAGGGCCGGAATACCCGGACGTTCAGCATCCTCGACAACGCGAGCTGGATCAAGGGCCGTCACAACATTCAAATGGGTTTTCAGAGCCAGTTGATCCGGGTGGAGCCGTACAACTTTGCCGGGATTTATCCCACGTACGGGCTCGGCATCAGCGCGAACAACCCGAACGGGCTTACCCCAGCCCAACTCGCGGGCGTTTCGACTGCCGACCTCAACGCCGCCAATAACATGCTTGCTGCGCTGGCGGGGTGGGTTTCCACTTCGACGCAGACATTCAATATTACCTCGCGAAATTCCGGGTTTGTCTCCCGCGCGGAAGACCGGCGCAATTTCAGCTACGACAACTATGCGGGTTACGTTCAGGACACATGGCGCGCGACCCGCCGTCTGACGCTGACTTTGGGCCTTCGGTATGAATATTTCACCCGGTTAAACGAGCGCGACGGGTTGGCGATCCTGCCCGTTCTGGAGAATGGCAATTTCATCAACACCATGCTCAACCCGAACGCGGTTCTCGATTTCGCGGGCAATTCGGTGGGCAGGCCATACTACAACAAGGATCTGAATAACTTTGCCCCGAACGTCGGCATGGCCTGGGATGTCTTCGGCGACGGAAAGACCGCTCTGCGGGCCGGGTATTCGATCAACTTCGTGAACGACGACCACATCGTGGCTGTGCGCAACAGCCTGGTCACCAATGACGGGCTGTCGTCGGCCGTTGGCCGAACCGGCCTCGTCGGCCGACTCACAGGTTCACTGCCCGCCGTGGTGACGCCCACTTTCAAGGTCCCTCGGACGTTTGCCGAGAACCGTGCCCAAATCAGCACGTCCGCCGCCTTTGGCATGGTCGACCCGAACCTCCGCATCCCCTATGTGCAGCAGTGGAACATCGGCATTCAGCGGGAGATCAAGGGGTGGGTTGTGGAAGGGCGCTATGTCGGCAACAAGCTGACCAAGGGTCTTCGTGCGATCGACTACAACCAGGTGTTGATCAACCCCGGCGGTTTCCTCGACGATTTCAAGCGAGCCCAGAACAACGGGTTTCTCGCGAAGCGGGCCACCGGCTCGTTCAACGCGAACTACAACGCCAATATCCCGGGCAGTCAGCCCCTGACGGTCTTTCCCTTGCTGCCGAGCGGCGGTTTACTGACCAACGCTACCGTGGCGGGCTTGATTGAGCGCGGCGAGGTGGGGCAGTTGGGGATCACCTACCAGACCAACAACTTGCAGGGCCCTCTGAACTTCTTCCCGAATCCGAGCGGCATCGCGCTCAACGTGATGACGAACTACAGCAACTCGTCGTACAACGCGCTCCAATTCGAGGTCCGGCGCAGGGTCCGGAGCGGCCTCAACATTCAGGGCAACTATACCTGGAGCAAGGTGCTCAGCGATTCGCTGGGCGACGGTCAGGCCCGCTTCGATCCGTTTCTCGATAACAGCAATCCGGCTCTCGAACGAGCGCGCGCGCCCTTCGACCTTACGCATGCCCTCAAGGGCAATTTCGTCTACGACCTGCCGTTTGGCCCTGGAAGGCGATTGAACGTCGCCAAGCTGTCGCGTGTGCTCTCGGGCTGGAAGACGGGAGCGTTCATGACGTGGCAGTCAGGGACGCCGTTCTCGATCTTCTCGAACCGCGGAACCCTCAATCGCGGCGGCAACCGCTCCGGCACGCGAAACACCGTGACCAGCCTGGCGCAGGGCGACGATCTGTTTGACAAGGTGGGATTGTTCGTGACCGGAAACGGCCCCTACTTCGTGGATCCGTCGGTCATCAACCCGGCTGACGGCCGTGGCGTCGGCAGCGACGGCGGTGCGCCGTTCAGCGGACAGATCTTCTTCAATCCGGAGGCGGGAACGGTCGGCGCGCTGCAGCGGCGCATGTTCAGCGGACCTTGGGTTTTCAACTTTGACTTCTCCGTGGTAAAGGAGACGAAGCTGTTTGAGAACCACTCGCTGGAGTTCCGGATGGAGTCATTCAATTTCTTCAACAACGCCCAGTTTTATGTCGGCGACGAATTTGCCAACGCCGATATCAATAACTCCGTGCGTTTCAACGTCAACAACACGACGTTCGGCGTGATCAATCAAAGCCTGCTGAACGGCCAGCGCGTCTTCCAGTTCGGCTTCTACTACCGCTTCTGATCCGCAGTGCCGCCGGGCGACGGTTTGTGTCGCCCGGCGGACGCCCACCGCTCCCAATCCGGGCGCCCTGTCCGCGCGCCCGATTCCGGCTGCTGCGCTACAGTAGAAATTCCACCATGGCTCACTCCCTCCGGGACCCTGAAATCCAATCGCGCCGAGCGGCGATTCGAGGCCTGTTTACCTCCGCCGGACTCGCCGCCTTCTCCGCCGCCGATGCCGAGGCTCAGCAACGCTCCAGCAAGGACGCGCCCATCCGCCCCAACGACCCCATCAAGATCACAAAGCTCGAGACCTTTCTCGTCAAGCCCCGCTGGCTGTTTCTAAAAGTCCACACCAACGCCGGCATCGTCGGTTTGGGCGAGCCGGTTACGGAGGGCCGGGCGCTCACCTGCAAGCAGGCCGTCGATGAAATCGCTCCGTATCTCGTAGGCAAGGACCCGCGCCGCGTTGCCCACCATTGGCAGGCGATCTACCGCCACGCGTTCTATCGCGGCGGCCCGATTCTCACCAGCGCGCTCAGCGGCATCGATCAGGCCCTGTGGGATATCAAGGGCAAGGCGCTCGGGGTTCCGGTGTACGAACTGCTGGGCGGCCCCACGCGCGATCGCGTTCGGGTCTACGCGCATGCCGGCACGCCCGAAGCCATGAAGGCCGCGGTTGCGCGCGGGTTTACCGCTTTCAAGACCGGACCGGCCAAGCAGCGTCCGGCGCGCTATGTCGAGACTCCGGCCAAGATCAAGTACGCAGTGGAGAAATTCGCCGAACTGCGCGCCGCGGTCGGCGACGAGTGCGACATCGGCATCGACTTCCACGGCGCCGTCAGTCCCGCCACGGCGAAATTGCTGATTAAGGGACTGGAGCCTTACCAGCCGATGTTCGTGGAAGAACCGTGCCAGGCGCAGAACCACGATGTGATGGCCGAGATCGCCCGAGGCACGCATCTGCCCATCGCCACCGGCGAGCGGGTATTCACCAAGTGGGGCTTCCGCGAGGTGCTGGAAAAGAGGGCCGCCACCATTCTTCAGCCTGACCTGTGTCATGCCGGGGGCATCACGGAAGTGCGGCTGATCGCGGGCATGGCGGAGGCGTATTATGCGTCCGTCGCGCCGCACAATCCGCTCGGGCCCATCTCACTCGCGGCCGGAGTGCAGATTGCGGCGTCGATCCCGAACTTCCTCTGCCAGGAGCAGGTGAGCCTGGGGGAGGGGTACATCAAGAAGCCGTTTACGGTGCGGGATGGCTACCTGGACTTGCCCACCGGACCGGGACTGGGGATCGAACTGGACGAGAACGCGATGGCCGGCAAGATTCATCACGACTGGAAGAACCCGGAGTCGTACGACGCGGACGACGGTTCGGTTGTGGACTGGTAAGGCAATGCCGCAACCGAAACCGTGCGGCGGCCGTGCATCTTTCTGAGGCGCGACCGTGAGGGAGCGGTGGCTTGCCTGTCCCCGCATTCTCCTACCTGCACCGATCGACAGTTATGACAAAACAACAGATTCTCTCCTCCATGATCGACATCGGCATCGTGCCGGTGGTCCGGACCACGAGTTCGGAAGACGCAATTCTGGCTATTGAGGCCATCTATGCGGGCGGCGTCCGCGCCGCCGAAATCACGATGACCGTGCCCGGCGCGGTAAGGGCGCTCGAAACAGTCGCCGCCAAATTCGGGGACAAGATCGTCCTCGGGGCCGGAACCGTTCTGGATCCCGAAACCGCGCGCATCTGCATGCTGGCGGGCGCGGAGTTCTTCGTCACGCCCAGCCTGAAAGTGGCCACCATCGAGATGGCCCGCCGTTACTCAAAAGTCATCTGTCCCGGCGCGATGACCCCGACCGAGGTGCTGACCGCGTGGGAAGCGGGCGCGGATATCGTCAAAGTGTTCCCGTGCGGAGCAGTGGGCGGTCCGAAGTACATCAAAGCGCTCAAAGCCCCGTTCCCTCACATCGAGATGATCCCCACCGGCGGCGTGAATCTCGAGACGGCCGGTGAGTTCCTGAAGGCCGGGGCCTGCGCCGTCGCCGTGGGAGCGGAACTCGTCGATGCGAAGCTCCTGAAGGAGAAGCGCTTCGATCTGCTGGAGGAGCGGGCGCGGCAATTCCTGGCCGTGGTTGCGAAAACGCGCCAGGATATGAAGGCCGGCAAGTAACTCGGCCAGCCTGGATTATGGGCCACCGACCAGGCCGAGTTCCTTCAATCCGTCGATCGCGAACTGGAAGGAGATGGTCATCAGCAGGATGCCCATCAGGCGGCTGAGCAGGTTGATGCCGGTCTGGCCGAGCACCCGGATGACGTTCGCCGACAGCCGCAAGACCAGGTATGTCACGACTCCCGTAACGGCAATGGCCAGAACCACCGGCAGGCCGTCGGTCCAGTCCCGCGCCCGGCTCATCATCACCATCACGGTGGAGAGGGCTCCCGGTCCCGCGAGAATCGGGATCGCCAACGGAGTCACGGCGATGTCGGATTTCTTGAGACCTTCCTGAATCTCATCGGGAGTGGCGCGGTGCGCTTCCGCGCGCAGCATATCCAGCGCCGTCAAGCCGAGGATCAACCCGCCCGCGATGCGAAAGGCCGGAAGGGTAATCGCGAAGAACTGAAAAATCAGCCTGCCGCTCAGCGCAAACAGCAACAGGACGGCGGCACAAGTGACGCAGGCATCGCGAACAATCGTCCGGCGGTGGGCCTTCGAGTCGTCCGCGGTCAGGGCGAGAAAGGTAGGGACGGCCGCCACCGGATCGACGATCGCCAGCAGCGAGATGACCGGCACGATCCATGCCTGGAACGCTTCGGTCATATACACGAGGGTAGCAGGTTCGCCCCGTGGACTCACGGTTTGCCGGAAGCGCATTCGCGCACGATCGAGCAGATGTGCTGCGTGAAATGCGACATCTGGAACCGCTCCCGCCAATCGAGGTATGCCCTGGAAGCCACGGCCCTCAGATGTTCCCGTCCGGAAGCCAACTGTCGCAGACGGCGCGAGATGGCCTCGGCGGTTCCGTCCCGAATGAGGAACCCGTTCACTCCGTCGGCGACGACTTCGGTAACCGCTCCGGAAGCGCAAGCGAGAACCGGAACGCGAGACGCAAACGCTTCCAGCACAACCCGCGGCACGCCTCCTTCCTCTCCGGACGGCATCACCAGCAGGTCGAGACTCGCCAGCACGTCGTACACGTCGTCGCGCCATCCCAGGTAGTCGACATTGGCCGGCGCGAGCGAGAGGAGTTCCCGCTTGTAGTCGAGGGCCGCCATTTCTCCGAAAGCCGCGTCGCCGCACAACACGAATCGCGTCCGCGGCCACTCCGACTGCAACCGCGCGGCGGCGCCGATGAACTCTTTCTGCCGTTTCTGCGGGGCGATCCGGCCAATCATCCCGATGCGCAGGAGCGATCCGTCCGGATCGCGGCCCTGAACGCCGTTGGGCCCGGGAACGCCGTTGTACACGAGCCGCGCGGACGCATAGTCCGCGGCGACAAAGCGGCTGGCGGCAATCACCGAGGCGCGGGTTCGCGAGACGGCCAACCGGACCAGAGGCCGGCCGCTCGCCATGCCAACGCGGTTGTGCGCGTGGAACACGACGGGTAGACGGACGGGAGCGAGGGCGAGAGCCGGCATCAACCGGGGCCCGTTGATATAGAGCAGGTCCGCGCCGGTGCGGACGGCCAAGCGGGAGATCTCCTCCGACAGCCGGGGGAGGTCCATCAGAAACCGCAGGCCGTCGGACACCTTCTTCCGGCCGTGGGAATACACGCCCAGGGAGAGGCGATGAACTGCGACCCCGCGAGCCGCCAGCATGGGCGTGAGCCGTCCCTCGCCCGGAAGCGCAACCTCCACCCTCCACCCTTCCCGCCGCAGTGGGGACAACAATTCCAGCAGGTTCAGTTGGGCGCCGCCCAGATCGCTAAACTGATCCAGGCACAGGATCGTCATCTCGGGCTCCGATCGCCAGGACCGTGAAGAAGGCCGGAAGCAGGCGCCAGTACGTCAGGATGTCTCCGCTGATCATTTGCAGCATCAGGCCGGTCCAAAAGGCGAACATCCATCGCCCGCAAAACCGCCTCACCTCCGGCGGCTCACTCGAGGCCTGCCGTAAACTCCGCGACAGGATTGCGGCGCACAGCAGCAACAGAGCAAACAGACCCGGCAGTCCGGTCTCGATCAGGAGACTCAGGTACATGTTGTCCGCGACAATCTGACGGCCCATGAACTCGACGTACGGCAACGTCTTGTAACCGATGCCGGCCAGCAGACTCCAGGGATGGTCTGTAATATAACCCGCCAGCAACTGCCAACTGTCCAGCCGCCGCGAGAGCACCATGTTCGGTTCGGAGAACAGAAACTCGCCGCTGCGCTGGAGTCTCGCGACGTAGGCGTCGAGATACTCGGGAAACAGGTAGGCGGCCAGGGCGATCCCGCAAATCAGGCCGAGGGAGCCTGTGAGCAGAACACGGCCGCCCCGAGCCGTGGACCGCGCTCCCCCGCGCGGCAGCCAGACCACCACGGCCAGCGCGGCCGCCAGGTTGATGACGGCAGCGCGCGAGAACGAAAAAATGAGCGCGGAGAGAAACACCGGAATCGACGCCGCCAGCCACACGGTCCGCGGCCGGAACGATTTCGACTGTTCGGTGGTCAGGGAACAGGCAGCGAACACCAGGAGGAAGACACACAGCAGGCCGAGCGTACTGGCTTCATAGAACACGCCTTGCGCCCGGCGATAGATGCCGCCGCTCAACCAGACCATCTGCTCGGCAAATCGCGCCGGCGCCGGAAACTGGAAGTAGAAGTCGACGGTGGCAAAGGCCGCCGACCCGAATCCGGCCCAGAACAGTACGCGGATCAGGTGCGACGCGTCAATACCGCGGCCGGGCCCATAGGCCAGGTACAGAAACAAATACACGGAGATTGCCAGCAGGCCGACGCGGGCCAGGCTTCCGGCGGCAACCTCGACGCTCGAGTGGATCGCCGCAAACGGGACGGTCGAGGCCAGCACCACCACCAGCAGGAGCGAGGCGCCCGCGATCCCGCCCAGGCGTATCCGCCATTCGCCGGGCCGCAGCAAACCGGCCCACAGTCCCATCGCCGCGACGAAGGGAGCCACGTGGACGCCCGAATCTCCCCATGGCAGAGGCAAGGGCGGCAGCATCAACGTGGTGATCAGAAGGAGGGACGGCCATCGTCGCGCGCTGGCGAGGAGCCACCACCCCAGGCTGGCGGCGGCGAGGATTCCGAGCGCGATCAGCGACTGTTCACACACGGCGAAGAGGGCGGCGGCCGCGC
The DNA here is from genome assembly GCA_964529305.1 of uncultured Solibacteraceae bacterium. GTDB lineage: Bacteria > Acidobacteriota > Terriglobia > Bryobacterales > Bryobacteraceae > CAZGUX01. Next base: position 14,977 of record CAZGUX010000189.1, read on the forward strand.
CCAGGGTGGCGCCGGCGATCACGTCCCGCCGTCCGATGCGGGGCCTCTCTTCGTCGAATGTTGCCAGCCCTGTCTTCAAGTCGGCGCCTTCGCGGTTGGCTTTTCCGGGCACTACGATTGACCGACAACCCAGGGGAGGGATCGCGTCCTGTCCGCCTTCTGCCGCTGAAGGCTGAATTCCGCCGACAGGTAGGTAACCGCGAACAGCAACCCCAGAACCGCCCCGGCAATGAGGTTGAGGAGAACTTTTGGAGACGAAGGACGCTCCGGCAGGAATCCTGGATCGAGGATGCTGATTCGTTCGTTGCGATTTCCAGCCGCCCCGCGGATTTCACGCAGGCGACGGTTGGCGCCTTCGCGAGCCTCGAGGGCGGCTTTGTATTCGCTGTTGCCGAGTTCCACCGCGGCCCGGTGTTCCACCAGTTCCTTCTGCTTGCGCGCGATCTCCGAGTTCAGGCGCGCGACCTCGGCCCGCAGGGTCGCCGCTTGTTTGGGCGTCGGCCCGAACGCCGGACTCGAGCCCTTGCCGCCGGGATCGTCGCGATCATCCTCCTGGGAAGTGACCGACGTGACCAGCGCCAGGCGCTCCACCTCGTTACTGCGCTCGCCGAGCCTGTCCAACTCCGCCTGGAGCGTCTCGTCCGCCGAGCGTTGTTTCAACTGAACACCGAGTCTGGCCTCCGCCTTCTCCAGCCGGGAGTTTGCCGCGTCGAGTTCGCGTTGCGCCGAGTCCTCCAACTCGCGGTCGGTGAAACTGCCCGCCTGCCGGCTTAGCTCGACGGTTTTCTCCGCAAGATAGGTGGCCAGGGCCAGGGCTTTCTCCGCACTGGCCAGGGTCACCTCGATCTGAAGGACCTTCGTGTTTCTGGGAATCGACACCTGCAGGACCGCCTTCTTGATGTCCTCGATGGATCGGGACCGCCATGTTCCATCCCGCAATTGGAACTTCTTCACGGCCTCGCTGAACAGATGATCGCTTGACGCGAAGTGTTCGTAGGTCCGCAGGGACTCGAGGTAGATGGGGCTCACGGCCATGGCGGCTCTCGGATCGCTCGAGGCCGGAGGCTCGATGAGCAGGGTCACCTTGGCGGAGTACCGGCGCGTCTGCAGAAGGCTGATACCCAGGGCCAGCGCCGTCGAGACCGCCAGCGAAGCCGCCGCGACGCGCCACCGCTTTCGCAGAAAGGCGACGTAGCCGTACAACTCGAACGACTCAGGCATTGCGGTTCTTGACCGCCAGCGAGGGTTCTCCCGCCAGAGCCGGCCAGATCCTGACCTGCTCCCGCGCCAGCAGCACCAGCGTCTTGACCAGGATTCGCACATCCGACGCCAGGGAGCAGTGCCTCACATAATACAGGTCGTGATCCAACCTGGCGCGGATCGAGGTGTCGCCCCGCCATCCATGCACTTGAGCCCATCCCGTGATGCCGCCGCGGACGGAGTGGCGCAGAGGGTAGTCGGCGAACCGCTGACTGAACTGATTGACGAAATGCGGCCGCTCGGGCCGCGGGCCCACCAGGCTCATGTCCCCCTGCAGCACGTTGAGCAGTTGGGGCAGTTCGTCGATTCCCGTCCGGCGTAGGTACTCGCCCCAGCCGTCCGAGGCCGGCGGCACCCATTGCGATTCGCTCACCGCGAGATTCGAGGCCGGCAGGGTTCGGAATTTGTAAAGCCGGAAACGCCGGCCGTTGAGGCCCACGCGCTCTTGCCGGAGCACCACGGGTCCCGGAGACCGCAGCCGGATCACGATCGCGACCACCGCCATCAGCGGCGCCAAAACGATCAGAGCCAGCGCGGCCGCGGTGCAGTCGAACACGCCCTTCGCCGAGTACTCGAGTCGCGAGGAGGATCGTGACCCCGTATGGTTCGGCCGCGGGCCTCGACCAGCGCGCCTCCGCCGCCAGACCTTCATGACGTTATCATCGGGCCTCGGTCCGGACAGGGTCAACACAAGTCTTGTAAACAAACCGAATTTTCACTTGTTTCCTGACCTGTTTACGCTACCGTGACACTGATGCGTTTTCTGGCCGGTGCAGTCCTGATTCTGGTTCCTTTGTCAATGACGCCCGGGAGCTTGTTCTACTTCGACGTGACGCCCAAAGTGGCGGTCCTGTTGATCGCTGCCGCGGCCTTTCTGGTCTTGCAGTCTCTTGAACGGGGAGGCGCATCGGTGCCGCCTGGTCTTGCGATCCTGATCGGCGCCTTGTGGCTGTCCTGCCTGACCTCGACGATCCTGTCCCGAGACCCGGGACTGTCGTTGAGCGGGACGACCTGGCGCCGCCTAGGCTTGGTCTCCTGGACAGCCATCCTGTTGATGGGCATGCTGACCGCGATCGTGGCGGCCCGGAGTTCGCGGGACGTACCCTTCCTGCTCCGGTGTGTTGCCGCGTCCGGCTTCTGCGTCGCCGCATACGGGATTCTTCAATGGTCCGGTTGGGATCCGTGGCTTCCCGCTGCGGCTTATCACATCGGCGATCCGCCGTGGACCATCGTCCGGCCTCCCGGCACTTTGGGCTACGTGACCTATTTCGCCAACTACTTGTTGACCGTGTTGTTCTTTTCCCTCGGACTGTTTCTTCTGGACGGCCAGCGTGCCTGGAAGGTCATTGGCCTGATGACTGCAGCGATGTGCGCGACGGCGATTGTCCTGAGTGGAACGCGAGGGGCCATTTTGGGAATCCTGCTGGGGGGCGTGACGCTTCTCCTGTGGCTGCGGCCCCGAGTCTCCTTGCGCAAGGCCGCGTTGGCGCTGTCGGCATGCATGCTGCTCGGATCCGCTTTCTACTTCTCGCCTGCCGGGCTCAAGTTGCGGAGCCGCGCCCGTTGGTATCGGGAGGATCCGATAGGAGGTCCGCGCCTGTGGCTGTGGCGGGACTCGGCCCGAATGGGCGCCGGCGCTCCGCTCTTCGGATTCGGCCTGGAGACCTTTTCGCTCGAGTTTCCAGTGAGACAATCTCCCGAGCTCTCGCGGCTTTACCCGGATTTCTCGTACGAATCCCCGCACAACCTCTTTCTCGACTCGCTCACGGGCCAGGGCGTTCCAGGACTCCTTGTCTTCGTAAGCCTGACGGCGTGGGCAGCAATGGTCTTGTGGCGGTCTCGCCGCGATCGCCAACCCTTGCCCGCGATGTTGTGTGCCGCGCTGGTTGGAACGTTGACCGCTCACCAATTCTCCTGCTTCGCCGTTCCGACCGCCCTTTTTTATGTCGTGACGATTGCGATGGCCGCGTCCCTCAACCCACCGCCCGCGTGGCGTCTTCCAACGGGGTGGCCGGTCGCGGTGCTGGCAGTGCCCATTTCAGCGGCCCTGCTGTGGTTCACCGTGCGACTGGTGATGTTCGACCGCCTTCTATGGACCACCAGCGAGCACGTGCGGCACGCCCGGCTGCCGTTGGCCCTGCCCTCGTACGAGGAGGCGAGAAAATGGGCGCCGCCGGGGGTCAACGCGGACTTGTGGTATTCCCGCAGCGTGGCTCAGGCGGCTCTCGGGACATCGGAACCGGCTACGCGTTTCCGGGCGGCGCAGTCGGCCCTCCAGGCGGCTCGACGGGCCACGCAAACCGCCGACGACCGCCGCAACGCCTGGTACAACCTGGCGGCTCTCTCCGCCTCCACGGGCGATGCCGCCGCCACTGAAGCAAGCCTTCGATCCGCCATCGCCGCGGCCCCCGCCTGGTACAAGGCTCACTGGACTCTCGCACGCGTGCTCGAGGCCGGCGGGCGGTTGGAGGAGGCCGAGACGGAAGCGGGATTGGCCGTTGACCTGAACGGGGGCCGGAATCCCGAGGTTCTTCAAACGTTTAACGCTCTGCGAGCCCGGCGCCTCGAAGCCGGCAAGCGGTAACACATTGAAGAAAGTTGTTAAACCTCGCCCGCACTCATTGCAAATGGGGCCGCCGGTGCTCTATCGTCATGTTGCGGACCTATGCGTATGAGGATGATTTCGCGCTCACTCGTTCCCCTGCTGGTTCTTGTCCCCGCCTTTTCAGTGCGCGCCCAGACGCCCAGCGTCGCGGAAAATGGGGTCTTGAATTCAGCCTCTTACGTGACTGTAGGGCAGGCGGGTTTCGCCGTTTCGCCCGGTTCGCTGGTCGCGATCTTCGGGCAGGATTTAGCCGCGCAACTCACGGTCGCCAGCAGCGTCCCGTTGTCAACCTCGCTGGCGGATGTGAGCGTACGGTTCAACGACGTGCCGGCCCCTCTTCTGTTCGTTTCTCCGGGACAGATCAATGCGCAGTTGCCTTGGGAGCTTCTGGGTCCCGAACAGGAGACAGGCACGGCCACTGTGGTGGTGTCCCGCGGCGCGAACCGGTCGGTCTCCCGTCAGATTCAACTGGCCCGGTTCTCGCCCGGCATCTACACCCTCAGCGGCAACGGCATTGGCGCGGCCGTTTCAGTCAACGCCTCCGACGGCTCCGTTTCGCAGCCAGCGGGCAGCGTCCCGGGAATCACCACCCGACCCGTCAAGGCCAAAGAGGCGATCATCGTGTACGCTTCCGGCTTGGGCCCCGTGGACAAGCCTCTACCCAACGGCGCCGACTCGCTCGACCAACTCCGGCGTACCTTGACCACGCCCACCGTCCTGATCGATGGACGAGAAGCGGAGGTTCTGTTCTCCGGACTCTCGCCTCAGTTCCCCGCCGTGAACCAGTTGAATCTGGTCGTGCCGGATGGCGTCCGGACCGGAAACGAGATACCGATTCAGATCCGGATCGGGGGCATCACGACCTCGAACCGGATCACGATCGCCACACAGAACTGACCCCCAGTGGCTTGTGACCTGCAGGTGCAGTTGCCGGTTTTCGACCCGCTCCATCAATGCACCGAACTTCCCTTGAAGGCCAGACTGTCTCCGCTCGGATTCCCGGTCGAGGTGACCACGAATTCCGAGGCGGTGGTGGCGTGCGCGCGCGAACGGTGGGCGGCGTATCCGAGCTTGTTTGAAGAGCCTCCTCTGCAGATGCGCGTCCTGGTTTGGAGCGGCGAGGCGCCGGAACCCGTCGCAGCCGAGCCGGTGATCCGGGCGCGGGAGCATTTGTTGTCGATCTGCTGCGATCGCGACAACTTTGCCGTCTGCGATTTCAGGAGCGGGGTCGCCTGTGCCTGGCTCAACGACGCGGTCGCGTTACGCAAGGACTACCTCGGCTACTACTTCCTGGACGCGATGGCGTATTCGACCCTGGCATCGCGGCACCTCACCTGCCTGCATGCGGCTTGCGTCGCCATCGAAGGCCGCGCCGTCCTGCTCTGCGGGCCTTCGGGAGCGGGCAAGACGTGCCTTTCGTATGCGTGCGCCCGCCGGGGATTCACGCTCGTATCCGACGACGCTTCCTCTCTGGTCCGCCGGCGGCGCGACCGGACGATCGTCGGCAAGCCCACCCAGTTCCGTTTTCGCGACACCGCGGCCGGGATCTTCCCCGAGCTTCAGGGACTCCTCCCCCGGACCGGAGTAAACGGGAAACCGACCATCGAAATCAAACTCGACCAACTGGCGGAGATTCGCTCCGCGTTCGTTGCGCAGGCCGCCGCATTGGTCTTTCTCGAACGCGGCGCCGCCGGAGACCCGCAACTGGTTCCGGTCTCCGCGGCGGAGGCCCTGCCGCGGCTGGTAAGGGAGTTGCCGGTCCTGGACAACCACTCCTATCGGGAACAACTCACTTCTCTCGACTCGCTTCTCGATGTCCCTGCATTTGATCTCCGGTACTCCGAACTCGATCCCGCGGTGAGTTGCCTCGAAGGCCTGCTTTGTGGCGGCGTTCTCCGATGAGAAGATCCCTGTGGGCTGGCCGCCCCCGCGCACGAACGGCCCCGGAGAGGTGAGACCGTGGATCCGCTCCGTTGGGAAGAGAACACCCGTTTGCCCCGCGGCCCAGCCGCGATTCTCGCCGCACTGGACTTTCGCCCGGTCGCCTCGGGTAGCCTGCATCGGCTGAAGGAAACCGAGTGGCGGCAGACCCTCGAATTCTGCGACCGGACCCAACTCACGCTGCTGCTCGGCCAGTTACAGGGGCGGGACCTGCCGCCGCCCGTCCGGCGCCGGATTGCGGAGAACGCGGAGCGCAAGAGAATACGAGACGAGCGGGTGTTTGCGGAGTTGGCGGATATTGTCGCGGGCTTCGAATCCCGCGGCGTCCCGTATCTGCTGCTGAAGGGCTTCGCGCATGGCGAGACGTATGCCTCCGACCCGGCGGTCCGGCCGCGGTACGACCTCGATTTCTTTGCCCCTCGCGATGCCATCGAGACGGCTCGTGATGTGTTGGCGTCCCGAGGCTACGAGGCCCTGACCGAACTCGAGCATTTCCCCACCGATCACTTGCCGGTCATGGTTCGGAAAACCGGTTACCGCTGGAGCGGCGATTTCTATGATCCTGACATTCCGCTGAGCGTGGATCTGCACTTTCGATTCTGGGATGAGGCCACGGAAGGGTTTGCCGCACCGGGGATCAGCGAATTTTGGGGCCGGCGGGTCGCCCGGCAGATCGGCGGCCGGAGATTCGTCACGCTCGACGAAGCCGATGAACTCGGTTATGCGGCGCTGCACGCGGTCAGGCACCTCCTGCGCGGTAGCCTCCGGCCCTACCACGTCTACGAGATCGCTTACTTTCTCCACCATCGGGCGGATGACTCCGAGTTTTGGGACCGCCGGCGAGATCTGCACCCGCCACCATTGAGGCACATCCAGGGAATTGTGTTCCTCCTGGCCCGGCGTTGGTTCGGGTGCCGGATCGCGGATGCGGTTGACGAAGAACTCCGGAACGGTGGAGAGGACGTGCACACCTGGGCCGAGCACTACGCTGCTTCGCCCATCGAAGCGATGTTTCATCCGAACAAATCGGAATTGTGGCTTCATCTCGCGCTGGCGACATCTCTGGGCGCAAGGTTGAGCGTGGTCCGGCGCCGGATGATGCCGCTCCGGCTGCCCGGCCCGGTCGACGCGGTGTATGTCCCGGCGGAACAGCGCACGTTTCCCATCCGCGCCCGCCGTGCCCTCCGGTACGCCGCTCATCTCGCCGGCCGTACCTGGTTTCACGTTCGGACCCTGGGCGCCACGCTGGCGGAGGGTCCACAATGGCTGTTGATCCGCAGCCGGCTCGACCGGCAGTTCCTCCTGTTCCTGCTATCGGCGAACGTCTACCATTTGGGCGTTTTCGTTTTCTTCCTCCTCTATAATCTCTTCCTGCTCGACCTCGGCTGGCGCGAGGATTCGCTCGGCTGGTTCGCGAGCGCGATGACGCTCGGGACCATTGCCGGCGCAGTCCCGGCAGGCGAGCTCGTGCGTCGCCGGGGAGTTCGTTTTAGCCTGGTGGCGGCGGTCGTGACGGCGCCACTTCTGTCGATGACTCGAGTGCTGGTGAACACGGAGATTGGGCTTGCCGGGTCCGCCTTCGCTGCCGGGGCGGCGTCGTCGGTCTGGTTTGTCGCCTCTGTCCCCGCGGTCGCCCAACTCTCCGGCGAACGGCGGCGGCCTCTGGCGTACAGTCTTTGGTTTGGCGCGGGCATCGCGACCGGCGTCCTCGGTGGATTGGCCGGAAGCCGGCTCCCGGGTTGGCTCGGCGCGACCGGTGTCGCTACCAACGCGGCCGACGCGAAGCGGGCCGCCATCCTGGCCGGATGCGCGATTGCCGCTGGTTCGGCCTGGCCGCTATCCCGGCTGAAGTTTCCAGCAAACCCGCCTCGCGAGCAGAAGAGCTATCCGTCAGGACCCTTCGTCTGGCGATTTCTGGGCGCGCTCGCAGTGTGGCAGTTCGCCATCGGCGCGTTCAACCCATTCTTCACGGCATATTTTTCCCGGCAGCTGAACACCCCGGTCGAGCAAATCGGGAACGTGTTCGCGGCTTCACAGCTCCTTCAGGCCATCGCGGTTCTTTTGTCGCCGTGGTTGTTCCGGAAACTGGGGCTCGCCACCGGGATCGCGGCCACACAATTGTCGACGGCGCTTCTGCTGGCCGTCCTCGCGCTCGGACCGTGGGGGTATTCCGCCGCGCTTGCCTATGCTCTGTATATGAGCTTTCAGGTAGCGAGCGAGCCCGGCTTGTTCAGTCTGCTGATCAAAGGCGTGCGGCCGGGCGAGCAGGGAGGCGCTTCCGGGTTGAATTTCTTCGTGATGTTCTGCGCGCAAGCCATGGCGGCGGTCTTCGGCGGATGGGTGGCTTCCCATGCCGGGTATCCGGCACTGCTTCTGACGGCGGCCGCCATGGCCTCGCTGGCGGCGGTCTGCTTCCATACGTTCTTCAAAGGCCCGGAGCCGGCGCCCAAGGCCGAAGCCCCCGAACCCTCATGAGCCGCTCGCATAGTCTCCTGCTCGCGTCGATCCTGGCCGGGGCCTGTGTTCTCCGCCTTCCGTGCCTTGAATGGGGGCTGCCGCCCACCACTCCCCACGTGGCCGCCTCCGATTTCCGCTGCTCGTATGCGTTCGACGAAGACGATGTCCTGACCGCGGTGTCGTTCATGAACCCGTCGAAACTGGAGTTCGAGCCACGGCAATACCGCTGGGGGACCTTTCATTTCTCTCTCCTACTCGGCTGGCTCTCGATCGCCGAGGACACCGTCTACATCGGCGCTTCCTGGCGCGACGCCTACTACAACCTGCGCCCGGGTTCGTTCGCTCGCGTGTACGCGGCGGCCCGATTCCTCTCGACCCTCGTGGGTCTCGGTGTGATCGTACTGGTGTTCCTGATCGGGCGCGACCTGGGAGGCCCCGCGGCGGGATTGTGGGCAGCCCTGATTACCGCCGCGTCGCCGGCGCATCTGCTGGCTTCCACGCAGGCTCGAGTCGACATGACGATGGTGTGCATGGCTCTGCTGACGGCCTGGCTGGCGCTGCGGGCCCGCGGCGCTTCCGGCTTTGTGTGGCCGATGGCCGTGGGAACGTTGGCCGCCCTCGCCATCACCGCCAAATATACCGCCGGTTTCGTGGTCCTTCCCATCCTCGCTTACGTCGTTTGGAACTCCCGCTTTGCCTGGAGAACCGTGCTCGCGGTGGCGACAGGGTTCAGCCTGGGCGCCCTGATGGGCCTGCCGCAACTCATCACGCACTGGAGTGAGATCCACGTGCAGGTAACTCGGGCGGCGGAGGCCATGGGGCGTGTGCCGCCCCGGCTACGAATGTCGATCTTCGACTTGTTCCAGATGCAGGTGCTCAACAGCGTCCGCTTCGTGCTGGGTCCGGTGGGTTTCGGCTTGTCGCTGTGGGGCGCCTGGAAGTACCTGCGGCGCGAAACCCCGGGTGCGCCGATCATCCTACTGGGCCTGGCGGGCGCCGCCATTGGCTCGCTGGCTCTGGTCTGGCCGTTGGTGCGCTATCAGCTTCCGCTGCTGCCGTTTGCCGCGATCGCCGCGGGTCTGGCCCTCTCGAGACTCCATTGGAGTTGGGGCGCGGCGGCCGCGATCTTTCCCCTGGCCGCCAGCCTCGCGCAGGCCGGATACATGATGGCCCCTCACCCCGCCAACCGGGCTCTCGCGTTGATCCTGAGCACCGTTCCCGCGGGAACGCCGATCTCCCGGCTCACAGTCGAGATGCCGCCTCTCGACCGCAAGGTCTACCCGACGAGTCAAAACCCGTTTCTCGACGACCTCACGATCAACCCGCCGCCGTGGGTCCTCACGGCCGATCTTCCCTACCAAAGCTACCCCACCGCCAACAGGCAACTGCTTCGCGACCGCTACGACCGCGTCGCTTCGTTCGAGTCGACGAGTCCGTTCGCCTGGGCCACCTTCGGCGGCTCGGTGGCGCCGCACGACTGGAAGTACACACACGTGCGGATGGTCCTTTATCAAAAGCGGCCTTGAAACGAGTTCCTGCCGCCGCGCAATCTCAAGGAAGACCGCGAGGCGGCCTACCGCTTCGGCCGGCTCGACAATGGTGTCCCGGTGGTAGATGCCGATGACCGGGATGAGCCGTCTCATGGAGTGCGGCGAACTCGATCGAGAGTTCGCAGAGAGTGAGAAAGAAAAGGAGAACACAACTCATGGAACGAACACCGATTGTCTTGACGGCGGCCGTGCTGATCGCGATGACCGCGTATCCCTCCCCAGTGGCGGCAAGGAGCTATTCTCCATCCCCTTCCGCGCAAGCCAGAGCGACTCTTCGACAGATCGAAGAATCGTCCTCGAAATTGGGGGATGACGCCTTTGTTCTGAAGCTGAAGGCCGAGGACACGCAGCACGACCGCGACTCCCAACTGGCCGGCCTGATGGCACTGAAAGAAGGCGTGAACCAGATCGGCGACAAACTGAAGGTTCTCGAAGCCGAACGCCCCTCGCTGGAGCCTTGGGAGGCAGCGGCGGTGAACCAGGTGGTCCCGTTGATGCATCAGGTTGCCGCGGACGTAACGAGGGCGATCGAGACGTTCAACTCGGACGGAACCCATCTGTGGGCTTCGCCCTACGGCGGCGCGCTCCGTGAGGCCGGCGACGACGCGGGCAAGGTCGCGACGATCCTCAAAGACCGTCTGCAACTGGCCCGGGCTCGCGAAAAGGAACACCGGCTCGAACGCGAGTTGAGCAGCCCCGCGGGCATGTGAGCCGCGGAAACGGCCGTCCGTGGCGTTGCAAGGGGCGGGCAGGCCGTGACCCGGTCACGAATGCCCGCTCCGCCGATGAGCCGTTTCGTCAGCCCGGCGGCAGAGGCACGAGTGGCTTGCGGGCCACCAAGCGAGTCCGCAGGCTTGATACCAGAGCCTCCCGGAGGGGGCTTCGGTTCTCATCCATTTCCTTGGTGGCTACCTGCCGTTACTCATGGGCTCCCGCGCCGGCGCGGTTGGCGTGAAAGCCTCGGTCAGGACACGGCCGACCGAGCCGCTGGGAAGATCCACATCCAGCAGACGGGCGACCGTCGGCGCAATGTCGTTCACTGCGATCGTGCTGGCGTACGCCCCCGCCTTGATGCCGGCCCCCATCAGAATCACCGGGACGTGCGTGTCATAGGCGTACGGCGAGCCGTGGGTCGTCCCCTTGGAAGAGTACATCCAATAAGGCTCCAGCACGATCATCACGTCGGCGGCGCGGCTGTCGTTGTACCCGTTCAGGACGCGGCGGCCGATCGCGTCTTCCATCTGCGTGCTGGAGGCCAGCCGCGAACGCGTGTAGACCCTGGCGACATGCGGCACCGAGGCGGCCGCCTCGGCAGCCACGCGCTGCACTGCCCGCTCGTCCAGACCCTTCTGCTGGATCAGCGGGCGATTGAGATACAGCGAGTGGTCGGACGGACTCAGTATCCACTGTCCTTCCCCGAACTTCTCGGAGAGCTTCGCCTTCACCGTGTCCTGTATGACCTTGGGCGGCATCCGGCCACCGGGCATCCGCCGCGAGGCCGTGACTTCCGGCAGCGGCGCCACCCCGTGGTCGGCCGAGAGAACCACCAGGACGTTCTGCATCCCCACCTGCGCGTCGACGTAGCGGAACAACTTGTCGAGCAGGCGATCGGTGTGCACGGAGATCGAATGGACTTCGAGAGAGTCTGGTCCCTTGTCGTGACCGACGTAGTCGTTGGAAGAAAAACTCAAGGCGAGAAGATCGGTGGCCGGTCCGCGCCCCAGACGTTCGGAGACAATGGCGCGCTCGGCCAGCGATTCGATCAACTCGTTTCCGTAAGGACTGGGCGCGAGCGAATTGTAGAACCTCTCGTCCGGTGTTGTGGACAACTCATGGACCGTAGCGCCGTATGGGGCAAGATTCCATTTCGCCCCAAGGTATTTGTCCGCCGGCTTCCCTCCGTTGAAATCCTTCACCCAGGCCGGCAGATCGGGGAAGTAGAAAGTGCTGGAGACGAACTGTCCGGTCTTGCTGTCGAGCCAGAACGCACCATCCGCCATGTGGCCGACCGGCAGAATAGCGGAGCGGTCTTTGAGGGAGATTCCGATGACGCGCGCCTTGCTGCCGGTGGCGATTTTCAATTCGTCACCCACCGTGCTCACCAGCATCCGATGCGGCGAAGCGCCCTTGTTCCCGCTCCCGCCCAGTTGGCGGACCTTCGGGTCCTCCACGCTGGTGACATTCTTCCCGGAGGCGCGGTCGAACCAGTCGTTGCCGATGATGCCGCTAGTCGACGGGGTCGCCCCGCTCAGGAAGGTGCTGTGCCCAATCGCCGTGACGGTGGGGAAGTGCTCGTACTGCGCGTTGGTGAACACCGCGCCGCGGGTGAGCAGGCGGTCGAGGCCGCCTTTGTACTCGCTTCGGAACCGGACCAGGTAGTCGTAGCGGAACTGGTCCACCATGATCGCCAGCACCAGCTTGGGCTTGGGTGCGGCAAGCGCCGGCAGCGCCGGCAACAGCGCCAGGGCAACAGCGGTCCTTCGGTTCATAAATGGGATCTCTTATTGATTGAGTTCGTGGCAGATCGTACAGGACACGGAAGCCTTGCTGGCCTTGTGACAATCGACGCAAGCCTTCATTGTCGCAGGAAGAAAGGCCTGGCGGGCGTCGTCGGCATACACGGGCCCGTGGCATTGGGCGCAGTCGACGGCGGCCTTCTTGTGGCGCGCGTGGCTGAAGAAGACAAAGTCGGGAATGCGATAAACCCGCTGCGGCGAGTAGGGCTTGGCATCCTTGGGCAGGCCGGCCAGGAAGCGGATAGACTCGCGGTCCTTGAGCACTTCGCTGTGACACGTCATGCACCGTTCCACGGCGGGCAATCCCGCGCGCTCGGCGCGTTCCGCGTTCTCGTGGCAGTAGGTGCACTTCAGCTTCAACGGCGCGTGCCGGGGATGGCGGAAGTCGACCGTCTCGCCGGCGAAGACCGTCAGGGCAGCGAGAAGACCACCAGCGAGTCGGTAAAGACGGAGTTGTATTTGTTACCGCCTCCCGCGGCAATGGCGACATACTGCTTGCCGCTCTTCTTTCCTTTATAGGTCATTGGCGTGGCGTGCGCGCTGGCCGGCAGGCGAGTGACCCACAGTTCCTTGCCGCTTTCCTTGTCGAAGGCGCGAAACCGGGAATCGTTGGTTGCCCCGATGAACACCAGCCCCCCAGCCGTGACGATGGACCCGCCGATGTTCGCCGTGCCCGTGGGCGGAATTCCCTTTTCGATCAGCTTGTCCACCACGCCCAGCACGCTGCGCCAGCGGAACTCGCCCTTGTTCAGATCGATCGCCGTCAGGTGGCCCCACGGCGGCTGCTGGCACGACCACAGGTCCTGATTCCAGAAACGCGAATTCGGCGTGCCCATGCCCTGCGTGCGGTATGGAATCAGGGATCCCTCGGGGCGCTTCACCATGCGCAGCATCATGCCGACGTCCATGGAGTTGACGTACAGAGTCTGAGTGGAAGGATCGAACGATGCGCCGCCCCAGTTGGCGCCGCCATTGGTGCCCGGGAACAGGACCGTCGGTTTGAAGCCAACCGGGGTGTAGAGACTTCCGAACACGGCGCCTTCGGTGAGTTTCGCGCAGAAGTCGCGATGCTCGGGGGTGACCGTGCTCAGCTCATCCGGACGCATGCTCTGCCGTGCAAACGGCGGCGGTTTGACGGGAAACGGCTGTGTGGTCCACGTCTCCTGGCCGGGGACTTCGCTCTTCGGAACCGGCCGCTCTTCGATCTCGAACAACGGCTTACCGGTCAGGCGATCGAGCAGAAAGACAAAGCCAGTCTTGGTAATTTGCGCGACGGCCGGAATGCGCTTTCCTCCGTGCCGGACGTCCACCAGGTTGGGCGCGGCGGGCAGGTCGTAGTCCCAGATGTCGTGGTGAATCGTCTGGAAATGCCAGATCCGCTTTCCGGTGTTTGCGTCCAGAGCAACTACGCAATCACTAAACAGGTTGGCGCCTTTGCGGTCACCGCCCCAGAAATCGGTAGCCGCGGAGGTGAGCGGGAGGAAGACCATGCCGCGCGCCGGGTCGACGGTCAGGACCGACCAGGCGTTGGCGGCCGCGCGGTCCTGCCAGGAGTCCTTCTCCCAGGTGTCGTTGCCCAACTCACCGGGTTTCGGGATCGGATCGAACCGCCACACCAGCTTGCCGGTGCGCACGTCGAATGCCCGAACCACCCCGGATGGACCCTGCGGGTCGCCGTCGGCGGTCATCGCCCCGCAGATCACGAGGTCTTTGTAGATCGAAGGCGGCGACGTCATGCCGTAAGCCTTGCCGGGAAACTTGTCCGCCGCTCCCTGGCGCAGGTCGATCGAACCGCCGGTTCCAAAGTGGTCGTCCGGCTTTCCGGTTTCGGCGACGATCGAGTACAGCCTTCCCCTCTGGGTCCCGTAGAGGAGGCGCTTCTGTTTGCCGTCGGTCCAGAACGCGGCGCCCCTATGGATAAAGAGCCCAAGGGGGGACTCTTTGTCCATCTTCGGATCGAAGGCCCACAGCTCCTTGCCCGTTTCGGCGTCCAAGGCGATCAGGCGGTTGAAGGGCGTGGTGAAGTACATGACGCCGTCAATCACCAGAGGAGTGGATTCAAACGCGCTGCGAACCGTGAGTTTGGTGCCGTCGGAGGAGTCGCTGCTGCGATAGGTCCAGGCCACGCGAAGCTGCCCCACGTTGCCGCGATGAATCTGTTTCAAGGAGGAGAATCTGGTGGCGCCCGCGTCGCCGCCATAGTGCGTCCACTCCTGGGCAGTGAGCAGCAGGGGCAGGCAAAGGACGGGTCCGATCAGCTTGAACATCTGCCGTATTGTACTGAACTGGAGGACCGGGTTCGTGACAAGGAAAGGGTCCGAGGCTGTCTCCGCAAGGCGCTGCGGTTGGACCGGGCAGCAGCCATCACTGAATGAGAATGCCCCTCTCGTCGAGCAGCTCACCGGTCATGCGCAGCAGGTTGAGCAAATTCCGCCGGTAGTTCACCGATTGGGTGACGACATCGGACTCGGCCGTGATCTGGTCGGTCTGCGCCTGCAGGACGAGGAAGATCTGGCTGGTCCCCAACTCGTAGCGCTTGTTCTCGGCATCGAGACGTTTGCGCGCGAAATCCAGCGACTTCAATTGCAATTCCACTGCATCCTTGGAAGCTTCCACCTGGTTCACCGCGGTGAGGACGTCCTGGCGGATCTGCTGCTCGGTGGTCCGGACAGTCAGGGCATTCCGTCTCTTCGAGACCAGGGCGTCGGCCAGGTTGGCCTGGGCGGACCGATCGCGGATAGGTAACCGGAGCCGGACACCGAACTGGTACACCGGAAAGCCAAAGCCGAACAACTGGTCGAGCGAGTCGCCGAGACCGCCGGGAATGATGCGCGACACGGTGGTCTGACCGGTGTCGGTGAAGACGTTCTGACGCTGAAGAAAGGTGCCGCCCCGGCCTTGAGAGGTATATTGGCCGGTGAGGGAGAAGTCGGGCTTGAGCGCGTTGGAGGTCTGTTGAATGGTCAGGTCGTCGACGTCGAGAGCCTGCATGGCCGCTCGCAGGTCGGGCCGCGCGGCCATGGCCCGATTGACCGCGGCCTCGGCATCGATCGTCTGTTGATTGGTAGGCGGCGCCACCGTCTCCGTGAGGACGATGGGAAGCTTACGAATCACCGGGTCCAGATCGGCGCCGATCTGACGCCGGATGGCGTCGTCCTGCTGGGCCACCAAATAGCGGTTCTGGGTGACCCTTGCCTGGGCTTGGGCGAACTGAAACTCCGGCTGGTAGATGTCGAGCTTCGAAATGGCGCCGAGTTCCAGTTCGCGGCGCGACCGCTTCAGGAATTCCGCCGCGAGGTCGAGCGCGCGTTCCTGCACGCGGAGGTTTTCCCGCAGTTCGATGGCGCGCCAGTAGATCAGCTCGGCCTGCGTAAACAGCCCGATCAGCGTGTTCTTCAACGTGTACTCAGACTGCCTGAGGCGGCTGCGGGCGACCATGATGGGCAATTTCTGGATGTACGATCCCCGGCCGCGAAGCAGCGGCTGCGTGAAATCTATCTGGAGCCGGGTGGTGAATTGAGGGTTGAACACCGCGAACGAGTCGTTGGTGGTGAATTTGCTTCCGACAAACCCGACGTTGTACTGAGTACCGCTCGTCAGCGTCTGCGAATAGAGGAGGTTCAACGGCTGGTTCAGTGTCTTGAGAGTGTCCGCGCCCGACAGAACGCTGGTGGTGGCTTGTGTTGTGCGGTTCGACAGGAAACTGGCCGTGGCCAGCGGATCGAAGGGCGAGTAGGAGCGCGTAATGGCGTTCCTGGCCGTCTCGATCGTGAGCCTGGAGATCGCGATATCGGTGTTGTTGGCCGCGACCAGTTCAAGATAGGCTCTCAACGACAACTCCAGCTTGTCGCCGATCACATAATCCTGCAGCTTCACCGGATCCTGAATCTGGACGGTGCTCTTCGGCTTTTCGAAAATCGTCCGGAAATAATCGGCCTTGGGGAAAAACGGCATGGGGGCTGGGTCCTGCGCTTGCGCAACAAGCACAACCACCAGCGCGACTACCAGAAATCGCGAGTGCATAGAAACCTTATTCGTAACGGATGGCCTCGATGGGATCGAGCTTGGCGGCCTGAACCGCCGGATAAATGCCGAACACGAGGCCGATGAAAACGGAGACGCCAAAGGCCAGCGAAATGGAGGATGTCGTGACCACCGTAGGCCAGCCGGCCTGCAGCGAGATCACCCGCGACAGGCCGAACCCGAAACCGATGCCGATCAGGCCGCCGATGATGGAGATCATCACGGCCTCGGTCATGAACTGCCGGATGATGTCGCCCTGGCGCGCCCCGATGGCGCGCCGAATGCCGATCTCGCGGGTTCGCTCGAGTACGGTGGCGAGCATGATGTTCATGATTCCGATACCGCCGACGAGCAGCGAGATGCCGGCAATGCAGATCATCACGATAGCGAAGATCTTTTGCGTTTCCTGCTTCTGCTTGAGCAGGCCGGCGGGAACGGTGACGGTGAAGTCGCCGGCGTCCTTGTGCGTCGACGCGAGGATGGCCCGGACGACGCCTTCGGTCTCGATCGAATCCGTGCCCTGGTGGAGCTTGATGTAGACGCCGTCGATCTCGTCCTTGAGAAA
Organism: uncultured Solibacteraceae bacterium; assembly: GCA_964529305.1. Taxonomy (GTDB): domain Bacteria; phylum Acidobacteriota; class Terriglobia; order Bryobacterales; family Bryobacteraceae; genus CAZGUX01. The sequence goes on from CAZGUX010000189.1 coordinate 31,894, forward strand.
GCCCATGTTGTCGTCGAAGCGCCGCATGACCGTGTTGAGCGGAGCGATGATCAGGTTGTTGCGGCTGATGGTCTGCGCTCCCTCGTCGGCGTCGCCGCCGGTGGCGGCCATGACGCCGATCACCTGGAGCCAGTTGTCGTTCACCTTGACCCACTTGCCGATCGCGTCGTCATAGCCGAGCAGGTTCACTTTGGCCGTTTCGCCCAACACGCAGACAGACTCCGAGCGCATGTTCTCGTCGTCGTTGAAGAATCGCCCTGCCACCATCTTCAAGCTCTGAATCTCCTTGAACTTGGGCAGAACGCCGATGAGCTGCGGGTTCTCCTGGCTCGTTTTCGGCAGGACGCGCTGGGGCTTGAAGCGCTTGCGCGGGGTGATGAGCTCGATGCCGGGAACGTTCTCGCTGAGGGCGCGATAGTCGCGGAAGGTCAGGCCGGGCGAAATCGCCCGGATGGTCTGGAGTTCGTTGAAGTCGCCGGCTTCGCGCGCCTCGATGATGATGTTGTTGACCCCCATCTGGTCGATCATGCTCATCATCTCCATCTGAGCGCCGGCCGTGATGGACAGCATGGCGACGACCGCGCCCACGCCGAAAATGATTCCCAGCATGGTCAGGAGGCTGCGGAGTTTATGCACCAGGAGGCTCGAAAGCCCCATCTGCAGCTCAGGAAGGAATCCGGAAATCCGTGCCATGAATTACCGCGCGCCCCTTCCGCTTCCGAGCCCGCCCGGCATCGCCTTGGGTTGGGCAGCGCCGCCCTTGTCGCCCTTCTTCTTGCCGCCCTCGGGCGCGGTCGGATCCGCCAGGGCAATCACTTCTCCGGGCTTGAGGCCTGACGCGATCACCATGATCGATTCGCTCCGCTTGGCGGGCTGGATATAGCGCCGCTCGAAGCTGTTGGGGCGCGTCTGCACGTACACGAACATCTTGCCGTCCTTCTCGAAGACCGCCTGCGCGGGGATGTTGATCGCGTTCGGGATCTGCTCCACGATGATCTCGACGTCCGCCAACAACCCGGGCCGGAGCAGAATGTCCAACTGCGAGTTCTCTTCGGGAGGCACCGGCAGTTGCGACTTCGCCATCTCCTCCTCTTCGGCGGGAGTGATGCCCGTGGCTTGCGGCAGATTGAGGGCCGCGAAGGTCACGGGCGTTCCCTGGGGGACCCGCGGGGCGCCGGCCGCCTGGCGGTTGCCGCCACCGCCACCCTGGCGGCCACCGCCGCCGGGGACTCCACCCTGACCGCCCATCAACTCCCGCATCTTGGCAAAGATCTTGTTCCGATCTTCCTGCGACAGGTCCTCCATCTTGCGCCCTTTGAGTTCTTTCTGGAGTTCCTTGCGGACGTTTTCAGGCAAGCGCTCCATCATCTGCTGGAAGATGACGCGGCGTTGTTCGGGCGTCATGGCGGCAAAGCCGCCGCCACCGCCACCCTGACGAGCCATGCCGCCGGGCGTCGCTCCCGGCATGCCGCCGCCGGGGGCGCCTGCCATACCACCGCCAGGCATTCCTCCGCCTCCGCCGGGCATTCCGGCTCCGCCACCCGCGCCTGCCATGCCGCCCCCTGCTCCCGGAGGTCCGCCCATACCCATCATTGCCATCATGGGAAACGCCGGCGGGGGAGCTTTCTTGGCGTTCAGCGCAGCCGTCTCCAGCACGCGCCGGACTTGCTCATCGGTGGCGCCCAGGCCGCGCATCAGTTGTTCCATGTCGATGGAGAAGACCACGTCGAACTTCTTGCCAGGGTCCCCCATGAAAGGATTCGACGTCGCGGTGGCGCTCAGGCTTTTGATTCTGCCCTTGAAGATCTTCTCAGGAACCGCGTCGAGTTGCAGGTTCACTTCCTGCTGCTCCCGCAAGTTCGCCCGATCCAGCTCGCCGACCTTGGCAATGACCTCCATCTCGGAGAGATCGAGTACGTCGGCCACCTGCATGCCCGGCTGGAGGGTGTCGCCTTCCCGGATGTCCGGGACCTGCTGGCCGAACATACCGCCCCCTGTCCGGTTTTGCCGGATCGCCACCAGCCCGGTCATGGGCGAAAGCACCTTGGTCTGTTTGATGCGCTGCTTCTCGCGGCCCAGGTCGATCATGCTCTTGTTGCGCCGCTCGCGCAACACCGACAGCTCCGCTTCGGCCTGCGCCTGCCGCGACTGGATATCGCTCTCGAGCTGTTTCAGCCGGCGGCGCGCTTCTTCGAGGTTCAGCAGGTTCTTCTTCTGATCGATTTCCGGCAGCAGTTCGTTGCGCTTGACTTCCAACTCCGCGCGGCGCACACCGTAGCGCGCCCGCAGCAGTTCGACCTGGTCCTGGTTGTTCCGCATGGCCAGATCGGCAACCGCCTTCTTGAGCTGTTCGTCGATCTGCTCGACTTCGAGCAGAGTTTCCTCGAGGGCGGCGCGGCGCTCGGAGTCGTCGAACTCGATGACCAGATCCTTTTCCTTCGCCAGCGCGCCGAGGGGCGCCAGTTTCGTCACCTGCACGGTGGAAAAGAGGTTCGGGGCAGTCAACGTCGCCTGGCGAACCGCGCGCAGTTCGCCGCGAGTGTAGGCCCGCACCACGACGTCGCTCTTGCGGACCCGGGTGGTGGCGATGTTCTGCTGTTTCGCGCTACCGCTGAGCACGTACTTCCAGAGCGCCCATCCACCTCCCGCGACGAGCGCGAGCAACACGACTCGAAACACTACCTTCTTCATGGCTTCCGACCGCTAAAGTTTCTTGCGCGCCCTGCGCGCGGCTTCCATCGGGTTCTCCAGGGTCACGAGCTCGTTTTCCTTCAACCCGCCCGTGACCACCAGGTCCTCGTCGTTTCTCTGTCCCACCTTGATTTCGCGCAACTGGAATTGCTGGCCTTTTTGCACGTAGACCGAAGGTTTGCCTTTCTGGCTGAAACTGGCCTTGAGCGGGATGAGCAAGGCATTCGGATACCGTTCGATGATGATCTCGGCGGAGGCGCTCATGCCCGGCCGCAGCCTCGGGTCGACGCTCTTGAGGGTCGCCCGCGCCGGAAAGAGCTTTTCGGAATTTCCAAATCCTTTGTACACCAGTGAGGCGATGGGGCTGATCCAGTCCAGCTTCCCCTCGAATTCCCGGTCGGGGATGGCGTCCACGCGAATCCGGACCTGCTGGTCTAATTTGATTCTTCCCCGATCCACCTCTTCCAGCTTCAACTCGATCCGCATCTCGGAAAGGTCGGGGATTTCGGCGATCGCCGCGCCGGTCCAGGCGCGATCCCCCTCTTTGAAGGCGGGCGGGCTCTGGCCCCACGAACCGCCGGAACGGAAATTCGGCAGAACGTTCACAATACCATCGACGGGCGCCCGAATAATCATCTTCGACAGATAGCCCTGCGCCAGGTTTTTGTCGCGGATCGTCTTGTCCTTCTTCTGGTCCAGGCGCTCGATATCCGCCGTCTGCGAAACCTTCCGCGAGGTCAATACGGTCTGGACCTGCTTCAATTCACCTTCCGATACACCCACCTGGATCCGGTTCTTGGCGCCTTCAATCTCGGAGACAATTTCCGCCTTGCTGGCTTCGAGCTTGGCGCGTTCAACGTTATACTCGGCCTGCATCAGGCTCATCGAGTCCTGTTCGTTGGTGATCTTATGTTGCGCCTTGGCCTGCACGATCTCGCTGTCGGCGGTCCGAACGCTGGTGTCCCGTTCGATGAAGTTCTGGCGCTGCTGCTCGGGGTCGAACTCCACCACCACCTCGCCCTTTCTAATGGTCTTGCCGTTTTCGGCCAACTTCACCACACGCGGCTCCGGCACCTGGGGAGCCGAGATGATCACCGAACGGGTCGCGCGGATTTCGCTGCGGGACCTGACGGAGATGACGAAGTCTCCGCGCCTAACCTTGGCCACGGGAACGTCAATTTCGGTCGTTCCCGTGTACCGGTAGGCCGCCCAGCCGCCACCGCCGCACACGAGAAGGGCGCCTATCCACACCAGGACCCGCCGCCGGGTGGACCTCTTGGCGCCCAATCGATGCTTCTTGATTTCTTTCGACATGGCTCGCTCTCCCCCTCTAGGTCGTCGGCTTGTCCTGCTCGCGTGTTTTGGAAGGGGGCGCCAGGCTCACCACATCGCCGCTCTTCAGTCCCGACTTGACCGCCACACGCTGGCTGTCAGTAGCCCCGATTTCCACGTCACGGCGTTGCCATTCGCCGGGACCGCGCAGATAGACAAACGTCTTCCCCTGCTCGCCGTCGCGAAACAGCGAGGCCGCCGGAATGAGAGACATGCCCCGTTCGGCCGCCACCAACACGTCCGCGTAGGCCGACAGATCGGGAATCACGCGATTGTCCTGCCCGTCGAGCTTGACCCGCACAGGAATCGTCTTCATGAAATTCGCCCGCCGGCCCGCTATGGGGACGGCCCCGATGGAGAATACCTTTCCAGTCAATTGGACGCTGGGGAACGCGTCCAGGTTCACTCGGGCCGATTGACCGATCCGGAGCGATTCGGAGTCCACCTGGTTCACGTTCGCATTGACCACCATCGACGAAGGATCCACGATCTGCATGAAGATCTGGCCTGGATAAAGCTGGTCGCCTTCCTGCACCTGGGCCTGCTCCATGCCGCGACGGATCGACTGCATTACCACCAATCCATCCATGGGAGCTTTCACCAGCATCTTGTTGGCGTTGTTCTCCGCACGCTTCAACTCGAGTCTGGCTTGCTCGAGCTCAATTTCGGAAGACCGAAGATCCGCCCGGTTGGCAGCCTCGCTCAACTCCATTTCCCGGAGGAGTTGCTTGTGGCGGGCGTCGGCTTCTTCGGCCGCCAGCTTCAACCGGATGGCATCCATGTCCGACACGACTTCCAGCGTTTTCAAGTCCAGCCGCGCCTTGTCCAGGTCCGCTTTGGCCACACGAACACGTTGCATGAGCGTTTCCTGTCTCACCGCCAGGTCCGCTTTTACCTTGCGCAGGTCGGCGTCCGCCTGAACCACCGAGGCTTTGTAGTCGTCGAGGCGGGTCAGCATGTATTGCCGGTCGAACTCAGCCACCACGTCGCCTTTCTTGACCATCGAACCCGGTTTGGAGAGGGAAAGCACGACGATCATGAAATCACCTCCACGGCCGCCGCCACCACCGCCTCGCTGCCCGGCGGAGAACAACATCCCGGACGTCGAACCCAGGCCACCGGAAGCACTCGAGGAGGAACTGGCGCCGGCAGTCCCACTCGAGGAGCCAGTGCCGGTGGCGCTCGAGCTGCTCGACCCGCTCCGGCTGGCTGCGCTGCGATCCCCGAACCGGTTAGTGCTGCCGCGGAGCGCGCCGAGGCTGGTGGCTCCCGTTCCAATCGAGGCGTTCAATGCCGCGTTGGCCGCCGAGTTGGTCCCAGTGTTGCCCGAACCGCTGGACGCATCGGTCGCCGAGTTCGAACCCGACGACAACGAACCGGACGCCGACGCCGCGGTCGAGGAACCGGACGATCCGGATCCGCTCGAACTGGAAGAAGACGAGGACGAAGAAACGGTGGCCGAGCCGCCGCCGGATGAGCCGCTGCTTCGGCCCGAGGAGCCTCGGCCGCTGCGGCTGCCGCGCATCAGGGGCACCATGAGGGCCGCGAATCGCTCGGCCGTGATCGTTCCACTGAGCCGCACGGTCCGCCGCAGGTCGCCGGTTTCGACAACGGCCGTCGGAAGGCTCGAGGCGTCTCCCGCCCCGCCTCCGGCGCCCGTCTGAAACAGCCGGTCCCGCATCAGGAACATACCGGTGCCCAAACCCGCCATTAACATTGCGGTCAGCCAGGGGCCGACCCTCCGCGGCCTTCGCGGAGGTGGCTCGACAATCCTCGGCCGGGGTGGCACGGTGCGCGGGACTTCGCGTGGATCCGGTAATGGAGCCGTGCTCATATAGACATTCATCGTCTTCGCTCCCCGTCGATTCCAGGTTGGTTAGCCTTCAATTTTATAACGCCAGGAATATGCATTCTACTACGCACACTTCCGGCCGAAACACCGCATACCCTGTAAGACGCTGCCGGGGGCCTCCAAGGTTATCGGGTTGCGGCAAAAAACGGTTAGCCTCCGTTCGCCGGATCAGACGCCGTGTTATGTTGATTTACGGTGTCTTCGCCGTTGAACGTCCGTCTCCAGCAGTATGAAGGGCCGCTGGATCTGCTGCTGGACCTGATTCGGAAACAGCAACTCGATATTCGAGATATTCCGATTGCGCTCATTACCTCCCAGTACTTGGAGTACATCGACCAGGCCCGTAAGCTCGATATCGATCTGGGAGCCGAATTCGTTTACATGGCCGCCACCCTCATCCACATCAAATCGAAAATCCTGCTGCCCCGCGACCCCGAACTCGAGAAGATCGCGCCGGAAGAAGATCCGCGCAGCGAGCTGGTGGAGCGGCTGCTCGAGCACGAGCGCTTCAAGAACGCCGCGGAAATGCTCCACCAGAAGCGGATGATCGAGGAGAATGTCTGGTCTAACCCACAGATCCAGCAGTACTTGGATCAACAGGAAGACCCTGGTCTGGCGGTCACGCTCTTCGATCTGGTGAAGGCTTTCGGCGAGATCCTGGAGAGAGCACGCAACCGGCCGATCTTTGAGATTGAGGGTGATGACGTCAGTGTTTCCGATATGATCGTCCACCTTAGCTCGCTGCTGGCCCGAGGCGAGAAATCGGAAACGGTCCCCATCCTGCCGCTCATCGAGAAACAGCGCAGCCTGCGGGCCATGATCGCAATGTTCCTGGCGGTCCTGGAGATGGTCAAGCGACAGGCGGTCACGCTGGTTCAGTCCGAAATTTTTGGTGAGATAGCCTTAAGAAAACAGGATACCTTTGAAGAAGCAATGGCTCAACAACCCGCTGCCGAGGCCGAGACCGACTACAAATAGCGTAATACGACGTTCGTCAGACATGGGCCCGGGCAGGTTTGGAGCCGTCGCGTAACTTGAATCGATGGAAGAAGGAATCAATCTGAAAGATGCATCCACGGACGATGCCGTCCTGACCGATTTGCCCGAAGGGAGCCCCCCGCTGAAAGCGCAACCGGCGGATCGCAATCCGGAATCCGAGCCGGGCGAGGCCCTGCCTGTTGAGAATCCGTCCCAGGCTGAGGCACCGGACGGTCCCGACGGGTGCGTGTCGCCCGAAAGTATCGCCGGCGCCGAGGCGCCCGGGGGCTTGGAACAGTCTTCGCCGCAGCCCCTGGAGGAATCTTCGGGCGAGGAAGGACCGGCAATCGCCAGTTACACTCCGGAAGAACTCCTGCCGGAAAAACCCGAAGCCGCGCCGGAGGCCCGACTGATCGAGCTTCGGGCGTTGGTCGAAGCGATCATCTACATCACGGAAGAGCCGGTCACGGTGGCCCAGATCGCTTCGGCGATCGAACGGGCGCCGGAGGATGTCGAGCGGGCGCTGGCGGAAATCGTGGCGGCGTTTGAGAAGCCTGAGCATGGGGTGGGCGTCCGGGAGGTGGCCGGCGGCTACAAGATGGCGACGAAGCCGGAGCATCACGAAGCGGTCCGGGCCTTCGTGCGCAGCTTGAAGCCTCCGTTCAAGCTCTCGCTGGCCGCCCTGGAGACACTGGCTGTCATCGCCTACAAGCAGCCGGTGACCGCGCCTGAGATCATGGAGATCCGCGGTGTGCAAGGCGCCGGGGTGCTAAAGACGCTCCTCGACCGGAAGCTCATTCAGGCCGCGGGCCGCAAGAACGTCATCGGGAAGCCGGTACTCTATAAGACGACCAAGGACTTTTTGGTCCAGTTCGGGCTCAAGGATCTCTTGGAGTTGCCGACGCTCAAAGAGTTCGAAGAGATTCGCCGAATGGCCCTGCCGGAGGAGGCCCCGCCGGAATCTGCGCCGGGAGAGAGCACGCCGGCGCCCGAGCCGGTTTCGGAAGAGCCGAATGCCTGAAGAACGGCTGCAGAAGATCCTGTCGCGGGCGGGTGTCGCTTCGCGCCGCAAGGCGGAGGAACTGATCACCGCAGGCCGGGTAACCGTGAACGGCAAGACCGTCAGCGAACTCGGTTCGAAAGCCGATGCGGAGCGGGATCATATCAAGGTGAACGGGAAGCTGTTGCGGAGCGACTCGGTCCAGCCCGTGTATCTGGCGTTCCACAAGCCCGACGGCTGTGTGACGACCGTGAGCGATCCGGAGGGCCGGACGACCGTGATGGACTACCTCAAGGGCGTCCGCGAACGGGTATACCCGGTGGGCCGGCTCGACTATCACACCGAAGGGCTGCTGCTGTTCACCAACGACGGCGACTTTGCCAACGGCTTGACCGCGGCGAGGAATCACGTCGAGAAGACCTATGTGGCGAAGGTCACGGGCCGCCTGACCGAAGAGGAGGAAGTGAAGTTCCGGAGGGGCGTGCCTCTGTCGGGCCGCCGCACGGCGCCCTCCCAACTGCGGTTGGTGAAGTCCGGCGAGAATCCGTGGTACGAAATAAAGATCATTGAAGGACGCAATCAGCAGGTGCGTCTCATGTTCAAGCACTTCGGCAAGCTGGTGGAAAAGTTGCGCCGCGTGCAGTTGGGCACGCTGAAGCTGGATCTCGAGCCGGGAAAGTTCCGGCCGCTGACGCCCCGGGAGGTGGCGCGGTTGAAAGCGCTGATCCGCCCTCCCGCGGCGGTGACGGGAGACGCCGGTGACGATTGACGAATTGCTCCGCGCATCGCGCACGATCGCGGTCGTCGGGCTGTCCCCGAATCCGTTCCGCCCCAGCCACGGAGTTGCGCAATATCTGAAGGAGGCGGGCTACCGCATCATTCCCGTCAATCCGTCCCATGACGAGATCCTCGGGCAGACCTGCTACCCGGACCTCGAGAGCATTCCGGAGCCTGTAGACATCGTCGATATCTTCCGGCGTTCCGAGTTTGTCCCCGATTTGGCGGGCGCCGCGATCCGGATCGGCGCGAAGGCCGTGTGGATGCAGGAAGGCGTGGTGCATGAAGAAGCGGCGGCGAGCGCACGCGCGGCGGGCCTGTTTGTGGTCATGGACCGCTGCATCCTGAAAGACCACCGCCGGCTGCGCTAAGCTAAGGCGCCCCGCAGAACGCCATCGCCGCCAGGGCGTAGATGCGGGCGCAGTCCGCCAGCCGCGCCGCCGAAACCCGCTCGAAGTCCGAGTGCGCGGTCTCGTGCGCTGGGCCCAGATATACCGTAGGGACCCCCGCGCCATTCGAGAACAGGTTGCCGTCCCCCACCAGCGCCATGCCGATCAATGGCGGCGCCGCGCCGGTCACCTGGGTTCCGGCCGCGCGAAGAGCCGCCACCACCGGATGGTCGGCGGGCGTCTCGAAGGGCTCGCGCGACCCTTGAAATTCGAACTCGAACCTCAGCCCGGACTCCGCCGCCAAGCTCGCGCAGAAGGCCGTGAACTGCGTCTCCAGATCCGCCAGGGACTTGCCCGGTTGCCAGCGCCAGGTGCCGGAGATCCGGATGCGGGTGGGCAGCCGGTTCATGTAGTCGCCGCCGTGGACGATGCCGACATTGATCTGCTCGCGCCCGCACAGAGGGTGCGGAGGCCGGCCGGCAAACTCCTCTTCGAGGCGCGCGAACTCCTCCAGCACACGCCCCGTCCAGCGCGCCGGGTTCTGCGCGTAGGGCACCTTGATGGTGTGGATGGGCCCGCGGTCGGAGGAGATGTACAGGTCGAAGATCGTCGAGCCCAGGCTGGCCGCCCAAACGGCAAACGGTCCTTCCACGATCACGATGGCATCCGCCTGTACCTCTCCGCCTCGCAATTGCTGAATGAGGCGCAGCGGCCCTTCCTTCTTGCCCTCCGGCGACTCGTGGCCGACGACGCCGGTCAGCCAGAGGTCCCCCTTCAGGCGCACGCCCGCCTTGCGGAGCGCCGAGGCCGCATGGACCATCGCCACCAGGCCGCCCTTCATGTCCTCGGCGCCGCGGCCGATGATCCAGTCGCCGTCCCGCGCGGGCGGAGCGCTCTTGCCGATAGGAATCGTGTCGGTGTGGCCGTTGAACAGCAGCGATCGCCCGCCGCCGCTGCCGGGAATGCGGCACACGACGTTGGGCCGGTCAGGCTCCACCGGGTCCAGGGTCGCGTCCAGTCCTTCGCGCCGCATCAGGCCGGCCAGGAAGAGGCTGCCCGGGCCTTCGGTGCAGGTTTCGCTTCTCACCTGGAGGAACGCCAGGGTATCGCGGGCGATCGCTTCGGAATCGATGTGGAGTTCAGGCATCATTCGAGAAACCGGCTGATCACGTTGGCCGTGATCCTGGAGATGTTGCGGTCCACGAGGAGCGACAGCACATAGTTGATCGAGCCGGCTGAATACACGGCGCCGTTGGATGCCGTATCGAAGTGCACGATCTCCGCGCCTCCTCCGTCCTTGTTCGTGCCCTTAGCGACGACCACGGCATTCCTGGGAGTAAACGAACTGACTTTGTCTGTCTCGTGGCCGGACGCGCCGCCGGAGCATCGCTCGTGCTGGCTCTCGGTGCCGAACAGTTCGCCGTTGGCCAGGCCCGTGCCGGCGAAGATCCAGTGATCACTCTTCAGGCACCGATAGGGAGCGGCCGTCATGATGCCGGTGTGCGTGGTGACCACGCCGGTCAGGTTGGCCTCCGACTCGAAGGTGCGGTGAAACCGGCTCTCCCAGCGGATTTCGGGATTGTTCGGATCGCGCATGGCAAGCGAACCGTCGCCTTCGCTGACCAGTTGGGACAGGCACTTCATGGTGTCCGCGTTCAGGAATTCGATCTCGCAGTTGAGCCCGTTGCCGCCCAGGTACATCAGGCGGCCGCCCCTTTCGAAGACCCACTCCTTCACCCGGGAGTACATCTGCCGCGACCAATACTCCGGGTGCACGCTGATGATCAGGATGCGGTACGCGTCGAGATCGAGCGTGCCGTCGTGGAGTTGTGCTTCGGCATAGTAGTCGTAGCCGAGGCCTTCGCGTTCCAGCCAGGCAAGCAGTCGCCACTCGGCGGGCGCCTGGCCGCAGGTCAGGCGGCCTTCCACCGGGTCCGTCGCTTCCACATGCTCCGGAACGTGATTGCCGATCTCCGGGCGGTCGAACGAGAGCGGCTTGAACATCGTGTCGGGCGGTTCCCAGGTGCCGAAGGTACCGCCGGCATAGCGGGGCAGGTCCTGCCGCGCGTTGACCGTGGGGCGGTCGGGCAGCCCGATCGGATTGATGTAGTTGCTGCGCCCGCCGAAGTTGTTGTAGGCATTCCAGTCGTTGGTGGAGGCCAGCACGGCGATCTTCGCTCGCGGCGCGGCGGGCGCGACGATCCAGGGAAACGAGAAGAACTCGCCGGACCGCTCGGCCTTGGCGTGAAAGTAGTACAGGCCGCTTTGCTCGGGACCGGCGGCAAACTGGGTGTGGTGTTTGCTGAGATAGCCGGTCTTGTTCCATTGGACGCCGGTCTGGGTGTAGTCGCCATCCGGCGTGATCTGCATGACGGCTCGCGGCCCGTGCTCGTCGAACCACCCCATGATCCTCACGAACTCCTTCTTCCAGCCGTAGCGCCACAGCGTGAGTTTGTATGGCTCCACGGAGTGCACCCTGAACTCGGACAGTTCACCCGACTTCACCCACTTCGGGTACACGTACCCGAGCAGGCGGTCGGAGAGAAGACGGAACTGATACGGCGTCTCGGCCGAGGGTGACATCATCACGCTCTTCGAGCCGAAGCCCTGCTTCACCAGCGTCACGCGGTATTGTCCGGGCGGGATGTTGGCTTCGACCGCGCCCCGGGCCGTCGATCGGGCGGTGGCTACCAGTTGCCCGTTCTGTTCGAAGTCCACCAGCACGTCGCCGAGGGCGACATAGTTCTCATCACTGACATATCCGACGATCATGAATCCTTCTTCTTTGGGAGATAAGCCTTAGGCATGATACAGCGCATGGAATAGAGACTCACCTGGGCCTGTCCCGGGCGGGCGTCGCCCCCGAGGCCGAACAGCATGTAGGCGTCGTTCTTACTGAGCCCGTACGATTCCTCCAACCACAAGATCATGTCGCGCAACGCGAGGCGCAGCGCTTCTTCCAGAGGGCAGGCGAGGGCGACGGTGACAATCGAGCCGGGAGTTTCGATGCGCGGCCAGTTCATCACGGGACTGCGGCCGGGAATCACGGCGCACTTCAGGGTAACGGTGCTGCGCATTTCGAGGCTCGCGATTTCGCCGTCGCTCTGCCGGGCGTGGCAATCCCCCAGGCACAGGAGCGCGCCTTCAACGAATACGGGCAGGAATACCGTGCTCCCCGCGCGAACTTCCTCCGTGTCGAGATTGCCGCCGTGCCGGCCCATCCCACCGGAGGCAATCGCTTCGAGCGGCGGAGTGGTCCCGATGGTTCCGATCATGGGCTTCACGGGGATGCGGATCTCATCGTTGAAGTGGATAAAGCCGTCCTCGATTCGGTGCAGGGTGGTGGCCGGTTGGGTGAAGAAATCCTGCAGGCCGAACAAATGCGGCCAGTATCCGGTGTAGCCGATGGTGTCGCATTCCTGGGACAGGATCTCGACGGCCAGCGTATCGCCGGGCCGCGCTCCCTCGACGTAAATGGGGCCGGTGACCGGATTGCCGTGATAGCCCTTCTTGCGAATCGCCAGCAGGTATTCGGGCGTCGTGTGCTCGGGCACACGGGTCAGACCGCCGCGGGAATCCTCGGTCTCCACGACGAACACCTCGCCCTGCGCGACCCGGGCGGCGGGCGCGAGGCGGCGGTCGAACACAGGGGTAATCCTGTCGCGGGTGATGCGCTGCATGGGAGAATGCTATCCTATCCCACTTCACGATGAAGATCGAACGCATTGATGTGTACGCGGTACGCGGCCCGCGCAAGGAGGCTGTCCGGTCGGGAACCACCGGCGCGACCCCGGTGACCGCGTCCGAGTTCGGGATGATCCGGCTGGTGACCGATGACGGCTCCGAGGGACTGGGCGAAATCTCGATTACGTATCCCCGCATCGGCTTCACGCTGTGTCACGCCGCGCGGCGGCTGATTGTGCCGCGATTGCTCGGCAAGGATCCCCGCCGTATGCCGGAACTGCTCGGCCTGATTGACGTCATTCTGGCCGGCGAACTCAGCGCGCCGTACCTCCGCGCGGCGTTTGAAATCGCGCTGCTCGATTGGGCCGGCAAGCATCACGGCGTCCCGGTCTGGCGGTTGCTGGGAGGCCAGGCGCGCGAGCGCGTGCCGCTGGCGTGGGGGATCTATCAGAAGTCGCCCGAGGAGATGGCCGAAGACGCGGAGGCGGGATTGAAGACCGGCTTCCATGCCATCAAGCTCAAGGTGGGGCGGGCTCTCGCCGACGATGTCGCCGCGGTGCGGGCCGTGGGCGCGGCGGTTGGGCGAAACACCCCGTTACGGCTGGACGCGAACCAGGCCTGGGCGTCCGTGCCGGAAGCCTCCAAGGCCATGCGCGCGCTCGCGGCCGAGACGACGGTGGCTTGGTTCGAACAGCCGCTGGCACGAACCAACCTGCAGGGAATGCGTCTGCTGCGCCAGCAGGCCATCGCGCCGGTGATGGCGGACGAGAGCCTCCAAACGCTGCACGACGCTTACGAGGTAGCCCGCGCGGAAGCGGCGGATGTCTTCAACGTCTATATCTGCGAAGCCGGCGGCCTCATGGCCGCGGCACAGATCTTCGCCTTCGCCGCCGCGCTGGACATTCCCTGTATCCTGGGCAGCCAGGCGGAAATGGGCATTGGGACCGCCGCGGCGGCTCACCTGGGAGTCGCGGTCCCCAACTTCACGCACGCCTGGGAGACCTTCGGCCCGATGCGGTACGTGAAGGAGATCGTCACGCCCGGCACGCACATCGAGAACGGATACCTGTATCCCGCCGAGGGGCCGGGGCTGGGAGTCACCCTGAATGAAGAAGCGCTCGCCGAATGGCGGGTGGAGGAATAGATGCAACGCCGAATCCGTCTGACGTTTGTCGCCACGGGCGAGTCGGTGGTCGCGGACGTGCTCGATGCCGAGGCTCCCACGACCGCGCAACTGGTGTGGGACCTGCTTCCGCTCGAGTTGAAGCCCCGCCACGGCATGTTTTCCGGACAGGAAGTATTCGTCCTGGTGGATGCGCACCCGATGCCCAAAGAAAATCTGACCACCCTGCCGCTGCCGGGCGAGATTTTCTACTTCTACGATGGCGGGGAGGCGGTGACCTCGGGAGGCAAGCAGGTCGGTGAAATCTGCATCGTCTATGGCCGCGGCGTGACCTTGCGGGGTCCCGAAGGCCAGCCAACCGCGTGCAGTCAGTTCGCGCGGGTCCCGGGGGACTGGAAGTACGATTGGGTGGACTTCGCCCAAGCCTGCCGGCGGGTGAGGATCGACGGGCCGTCGCCTCTGCGAATCGAGCGGGTGGAATAACGGCTGGTCGAGGCGCCCGATCCAGGAAGAGTTGTCACCGGCCGTGTGTACGGCAATCGCTCCTTCGACACGACCTACTGGATCCGGAACCTCACTCGGCGATTCGCTTCGTACCAACCCTTGCCGTCGGGGGCGATGACCTTCACGGTGAGTTCGTGGGGTGCGTGGCCAAGGTCCGCCGCCGGTAGGCCCCAGACAAACCCTCCCGTCCTACACTGGCTGCCCTTCACGATGAGGGGGATCTCGGCCCGCGGCAGGCCATAGACCGCTGGAATGGGCTTCCCGTCCAGCTCAATGACGATGCCGCTGGGGCAAGCTTCGGAAGTATCGTCCACGGCCCAGCCCCGTACCGCGACGTACCCGTCCGGAGCAGGAACGGAGATCACCTCTTTCCTCCCAGCGGCGTCCACACCATTGATCAGTTCCACCTGCCAGGACGGGACGGGGCCTCGATACCGCAGGGTCGTCAGGTCCAACGCCGGAGCGCCGTCAAGGGTCAGTTGGACTTCGGGCAGGGAGACAAATTCGACTTCGATGGGCGCCTCGTAGAATCGCAAGCCCGGTCCGCTGATCAGGAATCGGGTGACGGGGTCGGCAACCACATTCTTCTCGAGCAGCACGGACAGGTCTGAAAGGCTCGATGGGAGGAAATTGATCGCACCCGCGTTGTTGAGTACGTCGGCAACGACTCGAAACATTCGGAACCGGCCTTGTCGCGTGAAGGTCGCCAGGTTGATTTCCGGGATCTTCCAGAAGAATTTGTTCACCTCGCCGGAGGCGGTCAGCTTCATCCGGAGCCGCGCCAGAACGGGATGGGGGCTGTCCGGCACGTTCACCACGGTGCCTGCCTGGATCCGGGTAGCGCCCAGAGAGACCATCTGCTGGAACCTCGGTTGCTTCGCGCTACGGATCAGAAGGCGGCTGCCGTGGAGGCTGTCGACGGTGTAGCCGCGATAAAGGGACAGAAAGGTCGCGGGCACGTCCATGAACGGATGGCGGCCGTCAATGGAATCCCACTCGACCAGCACCAATGGCGGCCGGCGGGAGGGATCCTCGAACAGGTCCGCGTTCCAGCGGTCCAGGTAGGCCGAGTCCGCGCCGTAGCTCTGGAGCATGGGCATGGGACGAAGGTTGATCGGGTTGGCTGCGCCGTAGGAGAGTTCCCAGGGAAATACGGAGACGGGCGCCTGGCCGATACGGGCCAGCAGCGCATCCGGCAGGCGATCGGCGCTTTTCGCGCCCGAAGTCGCGTCCAGGGTGGCACGCATCTTTTCCGGATGGAGCGCCGGCGCCAGCATCCGGAATTGGCTCGCCGTGACCGAGAGGCTCCATCGCAGGCCCGGAAGGCCCGACAGCCAGAGATACGCCCCGATCACCAGCGCGTACCGCCACCAGTCCGGCCGAGCTATCCGGGTGAACAGGAGCACCACAGCCCACAGCAGGGCGCCCATGGTCACGAAGATCGCGCTGTGTCCGGGCGGCCGGACAAAGGCGTGCTTGAAGATCAGAAACCACGGACCCACCAGGCAGAGGACCAGCCAGAACGAGGGCTGGCGGCTCTCGCGCAGGACCGCGGCCAGGAGCACGAAGAGGAAGAAGACAGCAGCGGCGAATTGGACCTCGTGCGGCTCGGCGGAAAGGCTGCTGCTGGCGCTGTAAGAAGACGCTCGCTCGAGAGACGTTCGCAGAAACCCGGCCAGGGCCGAGGGCAACGGGCTGTGCGACAGAAAGCCCAGCGCGAAAATCGCCGGAACGCCCAACGCCGTGATCCCAAAGGCTTGCCGCGCTTTCCCGCGGTCGAACCACCACAGGGCCAATGGGAAGACCACGACGGCCGCGAGAGCGAAGATCGCCGCGCTGAACTTGATGAGCAGGAGCACCGACGCTAACGCAACCGCGATCGAAAAAGGGATAAGCCAGAACTCGGCGACCAGGGCACAACCAAGGAGCAGCACCACCAGAATTCCGATGAAGTGGTCGACGCCGGCGTACCCGAAATCGTGCATCGCGCCCTGGCCCCGGGGCAGGAGAAACGCAAACAGCGCGAGCCCCAGGAGCGAGACTTTTCGAGTAAACACCAGCCAGCCGAGTGCTGTCATGAACAGGAACCAGACGCCGGTCTGAAACAACAAGGCCGGGAAGAGGTTGTTGCCGACATTCATCGCAATCGCGAGATACGCCCACGGGCCATAGGTAAAGCCAATGTCGCGCCCCCAGACCAAGCCGCGGCTGTGAGCGTCGTTCAGCGCATAGGCCCAGGAGGGGTCCAAGGTGGGATTGACCGGGTGAACACGAACCGGGCACAGGGTAATGGTCGAGTAAAGGAGCAAGAGGAAACGAGCCGGGAAGTCGAGGCGGGCGGCCACGCCGCGGATCGCATCGACGAATCCATTCTGACGGCCAGCGGGCGCGGGCCTGGACGGCTTCTGGCCCTTGCCTTTTCTTTTCCGCACGGGCAACGGACCATGCTACCACCGAGCCATGATGGGGCCGGCGCAGGAGCGTCCATGGTGGTCACTCCACGATCGGTACGTGCGGGGCTGCGGTTCGTGGGAGGACGCCGAGAACTCGCGGATCGTCGTGAATCTCCACTTCGCGCCCGTATGCCGCAAAGCCCGCTTTTTGGTAGAAGGCGACCGCCCGAGGGTGGTCGAGCGTGCAGGTATGAAGGAAAACCCTGCGGGGCTGATAGCTCCAGCCGATCTCCAGAGCTCTTGCCATTAGGATTTTGCCCATACCCTTCCCAACCCATTCGGCGGCCAGGCCGAAGAATCGGATCTCGACGTCCGGCGGCTTGCGGCAGTCGAGTTCGAAGAAACCCGCCTCTTTGCCCTGGTCGAGCAGGAGGTGGAACTCAACTTCGGGATGGTCGAGG
This sequence comes from uncultured Solibacteraceae bacterium, assembly GCA_964529305.1. Classification (GTDB taxonomy): domain Bacteria; phylum Acidobacteriota; class Terriglobia; order Bryobacterales; family Bryobacteraceae; genus CAZGUX01. The sequence goes on from CAZGUX010000189.1 coordinate 49,078, forward strand.
ATTCGCCGGAGTTCCTCGTCCGTCAACAACAGCCGGCTGAACCACAACCAGTCCGAGCCGATCCCGCGAAAAAACTGCCGGTACCAATCCAGATCGCAGTTCGAAACGCGCTCGAATCGATAGGGGCCGGGATCCGCCAACAACCGTTGCGGAGGCGCTGTCATCTCTAAAAACGTGACCACGCTGGCGAGTTTGCCCGGCGGTACCGCCAGGGTCTCCATCACGCTTTGCATGCTTACGAGCCTAGCAGGACGCTTCCGGCCAGCTACCATGGAAAGGATATGTCCCAAGGATCCCGTATGCGTCTACTGGTCTTCACCGCCGTGCTTCTGGCCGCTGTGTCCACGGCTGCGGCTCAACCACCATCCAACACCGTCTCGGCCAGTGTTTCGACCGTCCTGGCAGCCTCGGTGGGAACCGCCACGTTCAATATCCAGTTTGTCGATGCGAGCTTGTCCTCCAGCGTGGACTCGGCTCTCGCCGTTCTGACCGACTCCGGCGCCGCGGCCAGCAACTTGACGGGGGTGACCGTGTCGATCAGCCAGGGATTCATCCTGACGCAGTACGATTTCGCGGTCGCCGTGCCCGCGGGCCAGTTCACCGCCACCCGCGACCGCCTGATCGCGATCCAGCGTAACCTGCAAAACAGCGCTTCCCAGGGACTGGGGTGGACGACGACTTATACCGCTAACGACGACGACCGGCTAAATGGCCTGCAGCAGGCGCTCCCCTCACTACTGGAAAAAGCTCGCAAACAGGCGGAAGTGCTGGCCGCCGCCATCTCGAAGACACTGGGCGGGGTTCGATCGGTTTCCGCCCCGGAAATTACCAGCAACGGACTGAGTCTATTCGTTGGGGCGACGGTAACATTCGACCTTCAGTAGCTTTTTTCATTGCCTAATGAGGTGTCAGGCCCCTAGAGAATCTGAACAATCAAGGGGGCACGATGCCACGGAACGCGTCCTTTCTCCTTTTCGTGCTTTGTCTGGGGGCTTGGGGTCAGACGGAGCGAGGCAACATCACCGGTGCGGTAACGGATTCGAGCGGGGCGGCCGTACGAATCCCAACGTGCAGCGGACCACGCGCAACGTCGCACAGTCGCTACGGCCGTATCCCCAGTACCTGAACGTCGTCACCGCGGGACAGGGGGGCGACAAGAGCGGCCACTCGACCTATCACGCCATGGTCCTGAAAATGGAACGGCGCTACTCGGCTGGCGTCGTAGCTGTCGGAATCGGTTGATGAACCGCGGCGGGATCGTCAACGCCTTCCTCGGCGGCTGGCGTCTCAGCGCGATCCAGGCCTACGCCAGCGGCTTTCCGATCGCTCTGTCCCGCAACAGCCCGTTCTCGATCTTCAATGGAATTACGCGGCCGACCATCGCCACGTATGACAACTGGCGCCCGGCCGCCAAGGGCGACAAGTTCGATCCGCAGGTGGATCGCTTCCTCGACCGGAGCCTCTTCCCCACAGTGCAGCCGCTGGCCTTTGGCAACATGACCCGGTTCAACCCGAAGCTCCGTGCGTTCCCGAGTTTCAACGAGAACATCAGCCTCGGCAAGTCGTTCCCGTTCTTTGGGGAGTCGCGCCGGATCGACTTCCGGTGGGAGGCGTTCAACCTCTTCAACCGGACGGTGTTCGCAGCCGGGAACTCGAACCTGGACTCGACCTCGTTCGGGTTGGTCACGAGTCGGGCCAACAGCGCGCGGCAGATGCAATTGGCGCTAAAGCTGTACTGGTAGCGGTCGAGCGCATGACCTCTCCGAACCGCGGGCGTAAGCCCGGCGGGTTCTTCTTGGGCGCGTCCTCAGTCACTTCTACCTTGTCGTACAACCCGCGGGCCTACGAACCGCGGTTCGGAGCCATCGACCGTATCGGGTTGCAGTTTGGGTGCTATGCGGGGCGCCTCAAATACCGGTTGAACCAGTCAATGGTCCGATTCCAGGCGTCGCACGCCGCGGTGCGGTTGTAGTTGGCTCCCGTGTCGTTGTGAAAGGCGTGTCCCGCGCCGTCGTAGATATGCACGCCGAACGTCTTCCGCAGGTCCAGCATGGCCGTGATGACCGGAGCGATCCGCGCGGTGAGCGCGCGATCGAGCTCGGCGTAAACCAGCAGCAGAGCCGCGTTCAGATCCTGGAGTTGCTCCACAGGCGGAAAGGGGTTCCCGTAGAAGGCCACCGCCGCCTTGAGTTCAGGCGTGCCCACGGCGAATTGCATACAATTCCCGCCGCCCGCGCAGAACCCGACGCAGCCGATGGAATCCCACTGGGTCTGCGGCTGGCGCTTGAGGAACCCGAGCGATGCGTACATATCCTCCAGCCGGGTTTGCACAGTGGTCCGGTTGTACGCAGCGCTTTGCTGAGCTGCTTCGGGAAACTGATCGGTGCCACCCTGGCGCGACAACATGTCCACGCCGAGGCCGACGAAGCCGGCGCGGGCGAAACGGCGCGTCACGTCTTTGATGTGTTCCACGAGCCCGCGGTTTTCGTGCAGGACCAGGACGCCGGGGTAGGTCTGGGACGTCGACGACTTGGGCCATGCCAGGTACCCGAATACCTCGCCTCCGGTCTCGCCGGGATACCGCACGTTGCGGGTCTCGATATCCGGGGCATTTTCGGGGACTTTCACGTCGGCAGGACAGGCATCGCGGGTCTGCGCCACCAATAAGCCACTCGAACGGACGGCGGCAAGCGCTGCGCCAATACTGCCGGTATACTTCGCGATTTCCCGAACCATCTGCCGGCGTCCCACCGAGCCGTCCACATACATGTGGATGATTTCTTCAATCGGATGATCCTTCTCGTGCATGGAGCGGATCATAACACCGGGCGGGTAAAGGGCCGGCGAGATTTTACAATTACTTGCGGGGCGCGGTAGTGGCGCCTACGACGAGGCCCGGCGCTCCCGCCTTTTGAAGAGCGGCACTCCATTCCGGAATGCGCGTGTGCAGGAACTCGTTGATCTCGGCAATCCCGCGCGCAAAGGCGGGACTGATCGAGGCAAGGGCCTCCATCTGGTAGGAGGTGGGCGCGGCGTTGACGGCCTCGATTGAGGAGAACAGGTCCGCCAGTTGATCCACCAGAGCGGGCGCGACCTCGAGCCGTTGCGCGTCGGAGGCGTTGCCGATGTTCTTCACGGCCGCTTCGAGGTCCTTGGTGTAGCCGTCGATCAGCCTGGCGATGTCTTTTTCGCGCTCCGGCAAGCGCTCTTTCGCGAGTTTCCGCGTGTTGTCGAGTTGCTCTTTCAGGCTGTCCAGAGCCCGAAGGAGCCGATTACCGGCATCCAGGAGATCCCGAAGCCGGGTTCCGTAGTCAAACCGGAGTTTCAGGTCGGCGGGGGTGACCGAGACCGTGGAGTCAACCCGTACGTCCACGCGCGTTTCCACCGATCTGTCTCCCTGCACCAGGCGGACGCGGTAGGTCCCCGGCAACACTTCGACGCCCTTGCTGCCGCCGCCGAACTCTTCTTCCTCCGGTGTAGGAGGCTTTCGTTCCGCGGGCGGCTCTCCTTTCAGGTCCCACGCAACGCGGTTGACGCCTTTTTCCTTGGGCAGTTTCTTTACCTCCCGGAGCACCGCGCCCTTGGCATCGAGGATCTCCAGTTTCAGTTCCGCTTTGTCGTCGAGCTTGTCTTTGAGGGAGTACGTGATCAGCGCTCCATAGGGCGGGTTGGCGCCCTTGTACACAGCCCCGCCGATGCCGTAACGGGTCATCCGCCGAACGTGGCGAATCCCGGGGCGGGGAGCAAACACGTGCAGGTCCCTGGCGGCGATCTCGGGAGTCATCTGCTGGACGAAGGCGGCATCGTCCAGGACCACGATCGAACGGCCGTGCGTGGCCAGAATCAGGTCGTTCTCCCTCGGGTGGACAACGATGTCGTGCACGGCGACGGGCGGCAGGTTTTTGAGTTTGAGGGGAATCCAGTTCCGGCCGCCGTTGTAGGTGGCGTAGAGGCCGACTTCCGTGCCGGCATAGAAGAGCGACGGGTTCTTCGGGTCCTCACGCAGAGAGTGAATATAGGCCGTGGCGGGCAGGTCGCCCGAGATTCGGGTCCAGGTGGCGCCGCCGTCATTCGTCTTGAACACGTAGGCGGCAAAGTCATCGAACATGTGGCGGTCGAACGCCACATACGCCGTTCGGTCGGAAACCCGCGACGGCTCGACGTGCGAGACCGGCGAGAACCTGGGCACGCCGACGCGATCGGTGAGGTCTTTCCATGTCGCGCCGGAGTCCTCGGAAACGTGCAGACGGCCGTCATCGCTGCCGGTCCAGATCTGGCCGGGTTTCTTTGGCGACTCCGCCACGCTGATGATCGTCGAGTGGTATTCGGCGGTGGAGTTGTCGAACCAGACGGGGCCGCCGGCGGATTTCTGTTTCTCTTTGTCGTTGGTGGTGAGGTCGGGCGAAATCGATTGCCAGGTCCTGCCAAAATCGCGCGAGCGGAACAGGACGTTGCCGGCGAAATAGACCGTGTTCTTGTCGTGAGGCGACGGGACGATGGGCGAATTCCAGTTGAAGCGGTACTTCGCGGCGCTGGCAGGGCCTCCGGCGGGACTGATGGGCTGAACGCTGGTCTCCTGCTGCTCGCGGGTGCGCATGTCCGTGCGGGCGATGGACCCGCCTTGCGACTCGGCCAGGTAGAGATCGGGATTGTCCGGGTGATTCATCATGTAGAAGCCGTCGCCGAATTGCACCATCCGCCAGTCGTCGTTCAGAATTCCCGCCGGCTCCTTGGTGGCCGAGGGTCCGGCCCAGCTTCCGTTGTCCTGCAGGCCGCCCATCACCCAGTAAAAGGGCAGGCGATTGTCGGCATACACCTGGTAGAACTGGCCGACCGCCATCTGATAGATCGGCCTCCAGGTGACGCCGCCGTCATTGGAGTGGGCGATGCCGCCATCGTTGGCGCACCAGAGAAGCCGGGGATTCTTGGGATCGATCCATAGGGAGTGATAGTCGATGTGGGTGCCGTTGACGATGGACTTGAATTCCTTCCCGCCGTCGATGGAGACAAACAAAGCAGACGCCACGGCGTACACTTTGTTCTCGTCTCGCGGGTCGACGCGGAGGTCGGAGTAATAGAATCCTCGCGAGACGATTTCGCGCTTGCCGGAGACCTTCTTGAACGAATCGCCGCCATCGTCGGAACGGAAGAGCGTGCCTTCTTTGGACTCGGCGATCACGTAGACCACCTTGGGATTCGAAGGCGCGATCTTGACGCCGATGCGGCCCATGAGTTTCGGCAGGCCCTTGCTGAGTTTTTCCCAGGTGCGGCCGCCGTCGATGGAGCGGAAGACTCCGCCCTGCTCGCTGCCGGAGGTGTGGGTCCAGGGCTTGCGCTCGAACTTCCACATGGCGGCGAACAGGATATTGGGGTTCGCCGTGTCCATATCCATGTCGGCCACGCCGTGCTGACTATCGAGATGGAGAGTGCGCTGCCAGGTTTTGCCGCCGTCCGTCGTCATGTAGACGCCGCGATGCTCGTTCGGACCGAACGAATGACCCAGGGCGCCGATGTAGACGGTATTGGGATCGGTGGGATGGACGAGGACGCGCGAAATCCGTTCGGTCTCGCGGAGTCCCATGTGTTTCCAGGTCTTGCCGCCATCTGTCGACTTGTAGACGCCGTCGCCGAACGAAACGCTGTTGCGGGTGTTGGATTCGCCCGTTCCGGCCCAGATCACCTCCGGGTTCCCTGGCTCGAGCGCGAGGTCGCCGATGGTGTAAACGCTCTGCTTTTCGAAGATCGGCGTCCAGGAGTGGCCGCCGTTGCTGGTCTTCCACAGACCGCTGCCGCCGTAGCCGGCGTAGACGATGTCGGGGTTGCCGGGCACTCCCTCGATGTCGGTGGCGCGGCCGCCCATGTTGGCGGGGCCGATGAAACGCCAGTCGATGTTGGCGAACGAGTCGGGGGACTGGGCGCACAGAGGGAGTGAGAGCCCCAGCGTCAAGCAGGCGGCCGAGAGGAGGCGAGACATAGGAGGAACTTTGATTGTAGGTGACGGTGCACGCAGGCAACACGGCCCGCTTCAACTACTTTCGGCGATCGGCGGGCAACAGGCGGAAGGGTCTGCCGCTGGCGGAGCGTACGACGCGAAAGTCCCTTTGATCGACTGTGAGGATTCGATCCGTGCCGAGACGGTCCGCAACAGCAACTACCGAGGCGTCCGCCAATCCAAGGTCGAGATCGCGGTACTTCTCGATGAGGGCCACGCACCGGCGCAGATCCGACAGAGACAAAGCTTCGACGACGAAGGCACCCTCCAGAATGTCCGTGAGGAACTGAAGAAGTGCCGCGTTTCCTAGCCGGAACCTCAACAGGTAGTCGATCTCGCCCAGAGTCGGGGCGGGGAGAACGATCAGTTCGCGCGCCTTTTCCACAGCGGCTCGAAGAGCTGCGTGGGACGCATCCCGACGGTCGTAGAGACCGTACACGGCACCCGAATCGGCTACGATCGCCATCGTCCTGCGCCGGCGGCCTGCCGCAGCAGTTCCTTACGACGGGATGCCGTAACGGTATGTCCACTGTCGAACATCCCCATCCCGGCAGGAAGCGGCGGTGGATTTCCAGTACGGGCGAAGGTACGTATGGCTTCGCGGATCAACTGGGCTTGGGGCTTCGCCGATCGTTTTGAAATGGCCCTCAGCGTCGCCAGCGTCTGCTCATCCAAGTAGACTGTCGTCTTTACCATACGTTATGTATGGTAGCAGCGGATCCTTCAGGCCGCCCGCTGCTACGGGACTACAATAGGGGTTTTCCGTGCGGATCGGTATCCATACCAACAGCCAGGGCTCTCTCGAGAAGACGGCTCGCAAAGCACACGAGCTAGGGGCGAACACCTTTCAGATCTTCTCGGCCAGTCCGAGGATGTGGAAAGCGTCGCCGCCCTCGGCGGCCGATGCCCAGGCCATGCGGCGCGTTCGCGAGCAACTGGACCTGACCCCGCTCGTGATCCACGACAATTACCTGATCAACCTCGCTTCCGCCGATCCGGAGGTGAGAGCGAAATCGGTGGCGGCGTTTCGCGGCGAACTCGAACGGGCCGCGATCATCGGCGCCGAGTACCTGGTGGCCCATCCAGGAAGCTACAAAGGGCAGACGTTGGAACAAGGACTACTGGCGTTCGTCGAAGGTCTTGTCGAAGCGGTCAGTCCGGTCGACCCCGGTGGCGTCACGCTGCTGCTCGAGTGCACTGCCGGAACCGGCAACGCCATCGGTTCGCGTCTGGAGGAATTGCACGCGCTCCGCGAAGTGGCACAGAACCTGGTGAACCTGCCCATCGGATTCTGCCTCGACACCTGTCACCTCTACGTGGCCGGATTCGACATCGCAACGGAGAAAGGGCTGGCAGACACCGTTGAACTGACCGGCGCGGTGCTCGGATGGGAGCATGTCAAGGTGATTCACTCGAACGATTCGAGGGGCGCGCTTGGCTCCCATCTCGACAGGCATGAGAATATTGGTAAAGGGCAGATTGGGATCGAGGGATTCCGGCGCATCGTGCAGCACGCCAGGCTGCGCACCCTTCCGTTCATCCTCGAAACGCCCGTCGAGTCCGACGAAGAGGCCCGGCGGGACATCGAGACGCTAAAAAGCTTATGCCAGAAAAGCCGTACGACCACATCGCGATCGAAATGAAGTGGCACGCGCGCTGGGAGAGCGCGGACTTCTACCAGGCCGAGGAGAATTCGAGCAAGCCGAAATTCTACCTGCTGGAGATGCTCCCTTACCCGAGCGGCGCATTGCATGTGGGCCACATCCGCAACTACGCGATTGGCGATGCCCTGGGCCGCTTCAAGTGGATGCAGGGCTACAACGTGCTCCACCCGATGGGGTGGGATGCTTTCGGCCTGCCCGCCGAGAACGCGGCCATCAAGAACAACACCGGACCGCGCGAGTGGACGCTGTCGAACATCGCGATCATGAAGCGCACACACCGGCGCTTTGCCTTCAGCTACGACTGGGAGCGCGAGGTGTCGACCTGCGAGCCTGAGTACTACCGCTGGAATCAGTGGTTCTTCCTGAAGATGCTGGAACGGGGCCTGGCCTATCGCAAGAAGGCGCTGGTGAACTGGTGCCCGGAATGCGCCACCGTGCTGGCCAACGAACAGGTGGTAGACGGGTGCTGCTGGCGGCACGAGTCGACCCCGGTGGAACAGCGGGCGCTCGAGCAATGGTTCCTGCGCATCACCGATTACGCGGATCAACTGCTGGCCGATCTCCAGAAACTGGAAGGCGGGTGGCCGGAGCGCGTGATCACCATGCAGCGCAACTGGATCGGCCGGTCGGAAGGCACCGAGTGCGACTTCCAGCTGGACCCGGGCGGCGAGCCGATTCGCGTGTTCACCACCCGCGTCGACACGATTTTCGGCGCGACCTGCGTGATCCTGGCGCCCGAGCATCCCCTGACGGCGCAACTGCTGGATGAGGACGGACGCGTCAAGGCAAAGGCGATGGTGGATGCCCGCGCGCTGCAGGATCCGGGCAACGTCGCCAAAGAGGGATTTTTCACCGGGCATTACGCTGTGAATCCGTACAACGGCGAGCAGGTTCCGGTGTGGGTGGGCAACTTCGTCCTGATGGGCTATGGCACTGGCGCGATCATGGCGGTGCCGGCCCACGACGAGAGGGATTTCGAGTTCTGCACGCAATACGGCATTCCGATCAAGCCGGTGATCCGGCCGGTGGATGGGGAACTTCCCGCTGTGGCCACGCAGGCCTTTGCGGATTACGGGATCCTCGAAAACTCAGGAGAATGGTCGGGCCTGACGAGCGAAGAAGCGCGCCGGAGAATGAACGAGAAGGCCGAACGCGAAGCTTTCGGTAAGGCCGCGGTGACGTATCGGATCAAGGACTGGGGTATCTCGCGGCAGCGGTATTGGGGGACGCCCATACCGGTGATTCACTGCGCAGCGTGCGGAGTCGTCCCGGTGCCCGAAGAGCAACTGCCGGTGATTCTGCCCCTGGATGTGAACATCACGGGGACAGGGCGTTCGCCGCTGGCGGACGTGCCGGAGTTCGTGAATGTCTCGTGCCCGAAGTGCGGCGGTCCGGCGCATCGCGAGACGGATACCATGGACACGTTTATCGACTCGTCCTGGTATTTCTACCGTTATTGCGATGCCCGCAATGACCATGCGCCCTTCGATTCGCGGAAGATTGACTACTGGTTTCCCATCGATCAGTACATCGGCGGCGTGGAACATGCCATCCTCCACCTGATTTACTCGCGTTTCTGGACGAAAGTGATGCGCGACCTCGGCCTGATCCGCAACTGCGAACCGGCCTCCCGGCTGTTTACGCAGGGAATGGTGATCCGGGGCGGCGCGAAGATGTCGAAGAACAAAGGCAATGTCGTGGCCGCCGACGAAATCGCCGAAAAACATGGCGCGGACACGACCCGTCTGTTTTCGCTGTTCGCCGCCCCTCCGGAAAAGGATGTCGACTGGGTCGATTCCGGAGTGGAAGGGCAATACCGGTTTCTCGGCCGGGTGTTCCGGTGGGTGACCCGCAACCTCGACGCGGCAGCGCCGGACAAGGGCGAAGCCGATCGCGGCGTGCTGCGCAAATTGCACCAGACCGTGCAGAAGATCAGCGAGGATTTCGAAACGCGCTGGCACTTCAACACCTCCATCGCGTCGATGATGGAACTGGTGAACGAGTTGTACGCGGCGGAAGGCAAGCTGTCGCGGGCCGTGATCGCCGAGGTCAGCGAAAAGCTGACGCTTCTGCTGGCGCCGTTTGCTCCCTATACGGCCGAGGAATTGTGGGAGACGCTGGGGCGCACGGGCCCGGTGTTCAAACAACGGTGGCCCGGCTACGATCCGGAACTGGCCAAAGCCGACGAGATCGAATACCCGGTGCAGATCAACGGCAAAGTGCGGGTCCGGATCCTGCTGCCCGCCGAAGCCGATGCCGGTGAAGTGGAAAAGCGCGCGGTGGAGCATGACAAGGTACGGGCCCAACTGGACGGAAAGCAGATCGTCAAGGTGATCGTGGTCCCGCGCAAACTGGTCAACATCGTCGTCAAGTAAGGACTGAATCCGACCATGAACGCCATCATCCTGAGCGCCGCCGAGTATCCGGCGCGCACCCCGCTCGAACTGCTCGAGGCGGCCTCCCTCGGCGCCGTGGGCATCGATCGCCGTTGGCTGCAAGCGCTGGTGAGCCGGCCCAGTGAGACCATCGATGCGATTGAACAGTTCAGCGGCGAAGATCACTCGGAGGATCCGGAGGAACTGACCGGTGACTTCATTCGCATTCTTCGGCACCTCCGGTCGGCCGAGGCTCTGCCGTACCTGGTGACCCTGGTGGAGGCGGCGCCGGAGGACGTCGACTACGACCTGGTGGCGGCCTTTCGCGATATCGGCCCAGCCTCGATCGGTCCGCTGTGCGACTTGTACCACCGGATGGGGAAGGAATCGCTGTCGGAGGTGGCCTTTATTTTGGCGTCGGCCGGGGTGCGCGAGGAACGCGTACGCCAGGTGCTCCTAGGTCACTTGGAAGTCGATGCGGTGGAGGCCGGCCACTGTCTCGCCTCCTACGGCGACCCGTCGGTTCTGCCACAGCTCGAGGCAGCGGCAGCCGCTCAGGAGGAGGACTGGAAGCGAAAGGCGATGGAGTCCGCGGCGCAGCTGCTGCGGTCGGGCGAATCGGCCGAGGTCGAAGAAGAGCCGTTCGATCTGTTCGCGGAGTACCCGCCGGAAGCGGATCCCCGGTTCGACCTGCTGGATCCGGAGACCGTCGAGGTCTTCTTGAAAAGCCCGGATCCGGATTACCGCGCGGCGGCGCTTGAGGAATTGACGCACGCCGGCGTTCCCGAATCCCTGGTGGCCACGATCTTCGCGATGGCGAAGGAGGATCCGTCTCCGGACGTCCGCGGCCGCGCCTGGGAGTCGTTGGGCGATGCCGTGAACGACGATCCCGAGATTCTCGATGCGATGCGGGACCGTGTGCTGGGCGACAACTACGCGATGGAAGAGCGCTGTGGCGCGCTCGTCGCGCTAGCGCCGTCCCAGGGCGATGACCGGAAGTTCCGGGCAATCATCCTCCGCTTCTACGACCTTCCGGAGGCCCGGGTGAAGGCGTTGCAGGCCATGACCCTGGCGCAACAGGAGGAGTTCGTCCCCTACTTCTCGCGCCACCTGGAGGACCCCGACGAAGTTCTCCGGATGCAGGCGATTCAGGGCGTCGGGTTCTATGAAATCACCGGCGAGGCCGAGCGCCTGCCCCCCGCCTTCTCGATCGAGTCGCTGCGCGACGAGGCGCTGCCCTGCTACGCCCTCTCCGCGGCGGCGCCGATGTCCCGCCAGGGGATGCGGGAACTCTACGACCGGATCGGCAAGCTGGCCGGAGACCTCAACGAGGAAGAAGAGCAATCGGTCAAGGATGCCATCAACCTGCGCCTGGCGCGGCACGAAATGCAGCCGCTGTTCAGCGAAAACGGCGAATTGCTGGCCGTCCAGGCAGTCTCGTCGAAGGTGGGACGCAACGACCCCTGCCCCTGCGGAAGCGGCAAGAAGTTCAAGAAGTGTTGCGGCGCCTGACGAACCTATCCGCGCAGGTAGGCGTCGTCGCCACGGATCCAATCCTCGCGGATCGGTGAAAACAGGTCGAGGGCCACGCTATCTTCCTCCGCGGTAACGGAGTGCGGCGCGTTCGGGGGAATCCTGACGGCGTGCCCCTCGGTGGCGATCTGCTCAACGCCTTCGATCACGAATCGCACGCGGCCGGCTTCAATCAGGCTGATCTGCTCGTTGACATGGCTGTGCAGGGGAACCAGGGCGCCTTTTTTGAGCCTCAATCGCGCCACCGTCATAGTGCTTCCGTGGATCACCTGACGCGTGGCCGAGGGATTCAATCGCTCTTCGGCGACGGTACTCCAATCGTAAACGTCCATTGAGGGTGTAGTGTATCATGACAATATATGAAGGGCGTCGTTCTGGCCGGCGGCACCGGGAGCCGGCTGTTTCCACTCACCAAGATCACCAACAAGCATCTGCTTCCCGTCTACGACAAGCCGATGATTTATTACCCCATTCAGACCCTCGTCGACGCGGGCGTTCGGGATATTCTGGTGGTGACCGGAGGGAAAAATGCCGGTGATTTTCTCCGCCTTTTGGCAAACGGTAAGGAATTTGGGCTGACTCATATCGATTATCGCTACCAGGAAGGCGAGGGAGGCATTGCGGAAGCGCTGGGCCTGGCGCACCATTTCGCCGACGGCAAAAAACTCTGCGTCATCCTCGGAGACAATATTATCGAAGGCTCGATTCGGAAGGCCGCCGAGGACTTCCGCCGGCAGGAGCGAGGGGCCAAAATTCTACTCAAAGAAGTGCCCGACGCCGAGCGATTTGGAGTTGCGGAACTCGAGGGCGACCGGGTCGTGCACATTGAGGAGAAGCCCAAGCATCCAAAGTCGCACTACGCCGTCACCGGAGTTTACATGTACGACGACACGGTGTTCGACAAGATCCAGCAACTGGTTCCCTCCGGCCGCGGCGAACTGGAGATTACCGATGTCAACAACCTCTATATCCGGGAGGGCACGATGACCTTCGCCCACCTGGAGGGCTGGTGGACGGACGCCGGCACGTTCGACTCGCTGCTGCGCGCCAGCAACCTGGTGGCCGGGACACAGGTGATGCATCACGGGAGCGAAGGGTGACCGCCGCGCAAGTCGAAGGCCGCCGGATCGCTCGATCCTCCAGCCTGGATCTGGTGCTGCCGGAAAACCCCAAAGGCATCGGCCACGTCATCTCCGCGCCCGATTCGAAACATCTCATCGAAGGCATCCGGATCGAACCGCTGGCGCTGTGGCCCGACGACCGCGGGTATTTTCTCGAAGTGCAGCGCCTGGGCCACGGCTTGGCCGCGGCCTTCCCGAAAGAGACGTCGCAGGTGTCGGCGGCCGCCAACTATCCGGGCATCATCAAGGCATTCCACTACCATCTGCACCAGACGGATTGCTGGACGCCTGTGGCGGGAATGTTCCAGGTGGCGCTGGTGGATTTGCGCGCGTCATCTGCCACTTTCGGGCTCCGAAACACCATCTATCTCGGCGCGCTTCGGCCCTGGCAGATCCTCATTCCTCCGGGCGTCGGCCATGGGTACAAGATCATCGGGACGCAGCCGTCGGTCCTGGTCTACATGACAGACCGGTTCTACAATCCCGAGGACGAGGGCCGGATTGCGTTTGACGATCCGGGCATCCACTACGACTGGGAATTGCAGCACAAGTAAAAGGCCATGAAGCTCATCGTCACCGGCGGCGCCGGATTCATCGGGTCGGCGTTTGTCCGTCTCTCTCTGTCCGCGGACCCGTCGCTGGGCATCGTCACTCTCGACAAATTGACCTACGCCGGCAATCTCGCCAATCTCGAGAGCGTCGCCGGCGATCCGCGCCACCGTTTTGTGAAGGGTGATATTTGCGACGCCTCCCTGGTCGATTCGCTCCTCAAGGAAGAACGGCCGGACGCCATCGTTCACTTCGCGGCCGAATCCCACGTGGATCGCAGCATTCTGTCGGCGAACCCGGCTTTTGAGACCAACCTCCGGGGCACGTTTACGCTGCTCGAGGCCGCCCGGGCAAACCAGTTGAAGCGGTTGGTCCACGTCTCGACCGACGAGGTATACGGGAGCCTGGAACCGCCACACGAAGCCGACGAGAATTACCCACTGAATCCCAGCAGCCCGTACTCGGCCAGCAAGGCGGGATCGGATCTTCTCGCCCGCTCGTATTTTGTCACCTACCGGTTGCCGGTGGTCGTGACCCGCGCCTCCAACAACTACGGGCCGTATCACTTTCCGGAAAAGCTGATCCCCCTGATGATCTCCAACGCGCTGGAAGACCAGCCGCTGCCGGTGTACGGCGACGGGCAGCAGATTCGCGACTGGCTGTTTGTGGAAGACCACTGCCGCGGCATTCGCGCCGTTCTCGACCGAGGGCGGGATGGCGAGATCTACAACATCGGAGGCAACTGTTCGCTGCCGAACCTCACCGTGGTCCGGCAGATCCTGGCCGCCACAGGCAAGCCCGACTCCTTGATTCGCTACGTGGCCGACCGGCCGGGACACGACCGGCGCTACGCGTTGTCGAGCGAAAAACTGATGCGCGAGACCGGGTGGGCGCCCCAGGTAGAGTTTGGAGAGGGGCTGGCCCGGACGGTCGACTGGTACAAGGCCAACACCGAGTGGGTGCGGCAGGTCAAATCCGGCGAGTACCTGAATTACTACGCCCGAAACTACGAGAATCGCGAAGCCTCCGTGGGTTGATGCGCCTGGTTCTGGATGCCACTCCATTAACGATGAGTTCGGGCGGCCTCGCCCGCTATACGGCAGATCTGGCCGTTGCGTTGGCCGAGACGTTTCCCGGCGACGAGTATTGGCTGGCATCCGATCAGCCTTTCGACCTGCCTTCGGGCGCGCCGCCGAACTTGCGGAAAGCGCCGGGGCCGGCAGCGCGTCTCGAACGGCGATGGTGGATGTGGGGCCTTCCGCGGTTGCTTCGCCGGATGGAGGCCGACGTGTTTCACGGGACCCACTTCGCGGTGCCCTATCTGCCGGCGTGCCCGGCCGTCATGACTGTCCCCGACATATCGCCGTGGCTGGACCCGTCGTGGCATTCCGGCGCGGACCGGGTACGCCGCCGGACACCCTGGCTGCTGGGACTCGGACTGGCCCGCCGCGTTCTGACCTTCACCGACACGGTTCGGCGGGAGGTGATGACCCGGTTCCGCCTGCCCGCCGGGAGAGTCGAGGCGGTCCCGCTGGCGGCGCGAGACGTCTTTGGTCCAGTCGAACCCCGGCGGCGCGATCGCCCGTACTTCCTGTTTGTGGGAACGCTCGAGCCCCGGAAGAACGTCCAGATGCTCGTGGACGCGTGGAGGCCCCTGCGCACCCTGGCGGACCTGGTGCTGATCGGCCGGCGGCGCAAGGATGGACCCGTCTTCCCGGAGGAGGCCGGTCTGCATTGGGAGGGCGAAGTGGCCGACGCGGATTTGCCCGCGTGGTACGGTGGGGCCCTTGCTTTTGTGTATCCGTCGTTGTACGAAGGCTTTGGATTGCCTGTTCTCGAAGCGATGCAGTGTGGGGCGTGCGTGATCACTTCCACCGATGCCTCCATCGCGGAGGTGGCCGGCGAAGCCTGTCTCCGGCTGGACGCCCGCCAGCCTTCGGCATGGACCGAAGCGATGCGGTCGTGCGCGGCGGGTGGGGGCCCGTGGGCCGAATACCGGCGCCGGTCGCCTCGCCAGGCCGCTCTTTTTTCCTGGGCGCGAACCGCGCGCCGGACCCGGGAGGTGTATGCGGATGCGCTCAACCGGCCCTCGATCTGAATCCCGCCCGCGCGCCCTGATTCTCGCGCCCGAGTCGCCTTACCCGCTGATCGGGGGAGGCGCGCTTCGATCCGCGTCTCTTCTGGAGTTTCTCACGCAAAGCTTCGATGTGGACCTGATCATCTTCCAACAGCCGGGCGGGCCAGATCCGGCCGGGCTTTTCGATCATCCTCACGTCGGGCAGGTGAACACCATCCGGCTGCCGTTCCACTCGCGGGATCCGGTGACCAAGGTGGTCCGCAACGGCATCCGGGTGCTCAAGCAGCGGCCGCCGCTCATCGACCGTTTCTCCGGCTTCGACCAGCAGATCGCAGGGTTTCTGCGCGGCCGGCGGTACGATCTCGGCGTCATCGAGCACTTCTGGTGCGCGCACTATGTGCACGTGATGGAACCCCACTGCGCCCGTGTCGTGCTCGACCTTCACAACGTGGAATCGGTCTGGCACGACCGCTGCGCCGAAGCGGACGCGCGCGTGGGCGGTCCGTTCCTGCCGCTGCGCCTGGTACACGAGATCTTCCGCGACGCCTGCCTCGATCTCGAGCGGCAGTATCTTCCGCGCTTCCACTGCATTCTGACCACGTCGGCCGCGGACGCGGAGCAGGTGCGGCGGATTTCGCCTGGCGTCCACGTGTCGGTGTACCCGAATGCGGCACCTCTGGTCGAACAACCTACCCAACCTGAGGCCGATGTTCTGGCCTTTTCCGGCAGCTTCGACTACGAGCCCAACCGGACCGCGGTGCGCTACTTCCGCCGCGAGATCTGGCCGGCGCTTCGCCATCGATGGCCGGCGCTGCGATGGCGTCTGATCGGCAGACATCCCGCCAGTGTCGCCGATCTGATCGCCGGAGATTCCCGGATCGAGTGCTCGGGGCCGGTCGACGATGCCGTCGCCGAACTGGCCCGTTCGAAGATTGCGGTGGTTCCGCTGCTTTCCGGCAGTGGCACACGGCTGAAGATCGTCGAGGCATGGGCCGCCGGAAGGGCGGTGGTTTCCACCACGCTAGGCGCGGAGGGATTGCCCGTCTTCCCGGGCGCCAACATCGTGCTGGCCGACAGCGCCACCGCGTTCGCCGACGCGGTCAGCGACCTGTTGAGCGATCCGGATCGCCGCCAGGCTCTCGGCGCCGCGGGCCGG
>CAZGUX010000190.1:0-3092 GCA_964529305.1 uncultured Solibacteraceae bacterium
AGTGGCCTCCCAGTCCATTGACCACTCCTTGCCCGTCGAACCAGCCGAACAAAGCCATCGGTGTCTTGTAGTACCCTTCCGCCATTTTCCAGGTCTTGGCTTCGTCGTCGGAGTAGATCACAAAGGCGATATAGATTTCCGGCAAATGCTGGTGGCCTTCAATGTCATAGGGTTTCCCCTTCCAGGTCCCTTTCGCCAGGACTTTTTCGTAAAGATGTCCGGGAAACTTCGGATTGAAGTCTATCGAGCAGACCGTCATCAGGCGGCCCGAGCGAAGTTGGACAACTCCGCCAAAGCAGTTGGGACCTCCCATCATCCTGGGGAAGGCCTCAGAGATGTCCCTCCAGGAGGCGCCTTCGTCGGACGAGATCCAAAGACGAGGGTTGTTATCGAAGCTGCTCAGGAGGAGGGCTCCTGACTTGAGTCGCGACATGCGATTTCCGACGATTCCGGGCCCGAAGGATCGAGGAGCCCCCCAGGTCTTCCCTCCGTCTCGCGAAAGACGGCCGTTGGTGGAAAGCAGGGAGCCATCTGTGAGTGGTTCAACATCCCCGATTCCAAGACTGCTATGTTCCAGAACTCCCGGTGGGAGGGGAATGCGCGAACGAGATGGCTGTCCTTGGGCTCCCAACGGAAGGGACAACGCAGCCATGACAACGATCACTATGCTTTTGTAAAGCCCATAGGTCCTACACGTCATCGTTGATCTCCTCGTTGAACAAACTCACGTGTGAATCGACCGGATCCGCCCGTTTTTCTGCTGCGGGTGGACTGGCTCCTGCATCGCCACCAGCCACTGTTGTGAATTTTCGCAGATCCCCGGGCGCGGACAAGGCGCGGCAGGAAGCCGCCTTGTGGGGAGTAAACCTGGCCGGCTGCGACCGAAGTCTGCCGGGATCAGTAGTGGTAGCGGGCTTGGAGAAAATCGATTGTCTGGTCGCCGACCCGGTAGACCAGCCGATGTTCCTGGGTGATGCGCCGCGACCAACAGCCGGAGGGCAGAAACTTCAATGCTTCGGGCTTGCGCGGCGCAAGGCCGCCAGCAATCGACGGGCGTTCCGGGGCGACCGGAGCAGGTGGGCAGTCTCGATGAGCCCGGCCGAGGGCGTTCGCCGCTGACCGATGCCACCCAGGTTCAGGGATTGCCCTCGAGGGGCGAGCTGAAGCTCGCCGCGGCCTGAACGGCCGCCCCACAATCTCCGTCCAGCGGCTACCCGGCGAGTGCGTTACTCCCTGATGATCTTCTGAAGCCGCCGCATGTTCGACTTCAACTCTTCACTGGCTTCCGTCATCTGATTCGTGTCGTAAATAATGCGCGGGGTCATGAACACGATCAGCTCGGTGCGCTCCTTGGACATCGATTTCGCGCCGAACGCCGCGCCGATCACGGGCAACCGGTGCAGAACGGGCACCCCGGCCGAACTGTTGGTTTCCGTCTCCTGAATAATGCCGCCAATCGCGATCGTGTCTCCATCCTGCAGCGTGACCTGGGTGACGACATTGCGCTTGGAAAACGAGGGGGACTGGATCGCCGCGCTGGCGGCGGGGGCCTGCGGCGCGCTCACTTCCTGGTTGATGTTCAACGTGACGATCCCGCTCGGGTTCACGCGCGCCGTGATGTTCAGCGTCACACCCGTGTTGCGGTTCTGGACCGTGTTGGTGAACAGCGAAGAGCCACCGGATTGGGCGCTGCTCAGACCTTGAGACGAGAGGGTTGGGACTTCCGTCCCGACATTGATTGCCGCGGCGACACTATCCGTGGCAATGATGCTGGGCGCGGAGATCACCTTGGAACGCCGGGTGTCCTCCTGGGCGGAGAGAAAGGCCATCAGTTCCCGGCTCTGGCCAATCAACATTCCCGCGGTGAGCTGGAACCCGGGTGTGCCCTCGTTGCCGATGGCGGTGGAACCGGTCGCCAGCCGCGGAAACTTGCCGTCGGTGCTCCTCCGCAGATAGGCTTGCACACCACTGGCAAAGGCGCCGGTCAGCGACACTTCGTAGATCTTTGCCTCGATCAACACCTGACGCGGGGGGATGTCGAGTTGTTCAAGCAACCGCTGAATCTGCTCCCACTCCTGTGGCGTCCCTTGCACCAGCAGGGTGTTGTTGAAGCTGTTGGGGATGACGCGAGGGCCCATCGGATACTGCATTCCGGGAACTCCTCCCGGCCCCAGG
Organism: uncultured Solibacteraceae bacterium; assembly: GCA_964529305.1. Taxonomy (GTDB): domain Bacteria; phylum Acidobacteriota; class Terriglobia; order Bryobacterales; family Bryobacteraceae; genus CAZGUX01. Next base: position 2,176 of record CAZGUX010000190.1, read on the forward strand.
TAACTTCCCGTCAAGTCCTTGGCCGACGCCGCGGCCGCGGCCGCGGTTGCGGGCGTCGCGCCGGGGGTAGCAGTGCCGACACCCGGCAACGACGTCACGCCGTACGGCATCCCGTAGCCCCCGCCGCCATACGGCATCCCGTACCCGCCGCCGTAGGGCATGCCGTAGCCGCCGCCGTACATTCCGGGATACCCGCCCCCGTAGCCGCCATAGCCCGCAGCGCCGAATCCGGTCGAGGACGCGCTATTTCCGGTCCCGGCTCCGCAATTGCTACCGGATCCGCCCATCATCGGCATCATGCCGGGGTATCCACCCATGCCACCGAAGCCGCCGTAGCCGCCCCCTCCGTACAGTTGCATCACCGCCATCGCGATCGTCTCCGCGCATCCGTACTTGAGCCGGTAGACATAGTTGTCGATCGACCCGACCGGCGACTTCACCGGAATATCGAGTTTGCGAATCCACTTCTCCACCTCCGGAAAGACGCCCGGATTCGGGGCAACGGCCACCACGGTGTTGATCCGGTTGATGGGGAGAAACCGGACCGAGGTCGCCTTCTCCGAAAGCGCAATGGCGCGGAAGACCACTTCCAGTTCTTTCACGATGTCCGACGGGCGGCCGTTCTCGACTTCGAACAAGCGCACGCGCTGCGTTGCCAGCGCATCGTTGTCGAACAGCGCGATGAGATCCATGGTGCGCTTCATATTGCGCGCGTTGTCGAGGATCAGCAGAAGATTGGCGGCATCGTAGGAGACCGAGATCGCGCCCTCGCCCAGAAAGGGGTTGATCAGCTTCGATAACTCGCCCACGGTCACATACTTCAGGAAGATCAGGTTCAGGACCATGCGCTCGTCTGCCGGCAGGTCCTTACCGTCGCGGATGGGACTGATGGGCAGGCGGGCGGCGTCGGCCGACGG
>CAZGUX010000191.1:0-47471 GCA_964529305.1 uncultured Solibacteraceae bacterium
AGTGGCGCCGGGCGACGTTGTGGGTCGCCCGGCGCGATCTTGATTGGCGCGCTTGTGATAGAACTCATCGTAGTCGAGCGCCCTTACGGGCTCGACTCTCAAACTGCAAGGAGCAACGCTTGGCCAAACTCGGAGTCACGACCACGACAAAACAAAGCGACCCCAACCGCCTCGGCGCGAAGCTGAGGGCGTCGCTGGTCCCTGGGAAGCCCGCCCTCGGCGGAATCATCATCGAACAACTGCGCCCTTCTCTCATCAAGCTGTATCAAATGGCCGGGTTCGATTTCATTTATCTCGAAACGGAGCACGTCCTGTTTGAGCCCACTCGGCTGACCGATTTCATCCTTGCGGCGCGTGATCACGAGATGCCGGTGGTGGCAAAGGTGCCGGACCTGGATCGTCCCTGGGTGGCGTTTCTCCTGGAAGCCGGTGTCGCCGGAATCCAACTCCCCCGCACCGAATCGAGAGAGCAGTTGCTGCAACTCCTCGACTGGATGCGCTTCCCGCCGAGGGGCACCCGCGCCGGAGCCCCGTGCTTCGGCAATGTTGACTACGCGTGGCCGAAAGACCACAAGGGCTGGATGAAGGGCGCCGACGCCAACACCCTCGTGGTTGTTCATATCGAGACGCAGCGGGGGTTCGACAACTTTGAAGAGATCGTGACGACGCCGGACATCGGGATGATCTACGTCGGCCCCTACGACTTCTCGATCTCGGCCGGCCACCCCGGCGAGTACGATCACCCGGAGGTCAAACAGCGCATGCTGAAGATGCTGAAGCGGTGTCTCGAGAACACCGTCCCCTTTGGAACCACTCCGTCCGGGGCCGCGGGTGCGAAGTTCTGGGCATCGCGAGGCGCGAGTTTCTTCGAAGCCTGCGACGAGATGACATTCATTCACCAGGGCGCCGTGGACCTGGTGACCTCGTGGCGAAAGCGGATCGGCTGAGCATCAATTCCTTGGAGGAGGAGGTCAACCTCTCCAAGGACGCTGCCGCTTCGGTTCACTCGCCAGAATCTCGTTCGCGATGCGAACATCCTCGGCGATTTCGAAGTCGAACATGCCGGCCAAGACAAAATCGGCGCCGCTTTCGAACGCGTACGTGAAGGCATTCTTCGGTGGTATCGCCCCGGCGGCCATCACTTTGAACGCGATCCACGGCTTCCGCACGTTCTTCATGAACTCGACCGTTTCCCGCGGTTTGCCGCACCAGTAGCCCGGGAACTCGTTGAAGTCGTCGCCGGCCTCGCCGGCCTTCGGTCCCGTCTTGTAGTTGTGGTGATGCAGCGTCTTCAAATAGAACTCCGCGCCGGCGTTCACCCGCTCGCACTCCATGACGGTCTTCAGGGCGTGGGCGCCGACCCCGACGGGCAGGCCGGCCGTTTTCATCACCTCGACGGCCTTCGCGATCAGGTCCGATTGTCCCGCCTTCGCGAGTTGATCGGCGCGCACGCCCCACAGGTAAATCGCGTTGGCGCCGTGCTCCACCAGTTCGCCGACGCGGCGGCGATGCTTTTCCATGTCGGGCTCGACCTGTGCGTCGCCCGGCGGTTCGGTGGAGAGGATCCATTGGATCCGCCCGCCCCGCGCGCGATGCTGCTTCATCACCCGCAGGGTATCCGGGTCAGGATGCACCGCCAGCGTGTCGACGCCATGGGTTTCGGCGAGAGCGAGCGTCTCGAGCAGTTTTTCGTCGGTGTTGTAGGCGCGCGCCAGGCTGTAGACGTACCGCAAGTCGCGGCTGTGGGTGTAGCGCGTCAACAGGTTGCCTCCGAGCAGCAATCGGCTGATCCGCAGCTTTCCGATTTCGCCTCGAGGCAGGCCGCCCGCGGGGTCGACTGCGGCCGCAGCGGCAGCCGAGGTGGCCAGCGTGCCACCGACAAATTGCCTGCGCGTCGTTTGAGGGTGCATGGGTATCTCCTGATTCATGAAACGGTCCCCATCCGCCGCTGAAGGGCACGCCACGCCGACATGGACTGGCGCAGGTGCAGAGCGGCATCGCCCGGAATGCCAAAGCACTGAAGGCCGATGGGGCCGTGATATCCGATGTGATCGAGTTCCTTCAAAAATCCGAGCAAGTCGAAGGTGCCGCTGCCGAGCGGCTGAATCCATTTGCCGGTCCCCGCCTTGATCTCAGCGCCGCGGTCGGAGCCGTTGATGCTGACCGCGATCAGATGTTGCCCGGCGGAGGCCAATAAGGGTTTTATTTCCGCTTCGTCTCCTACCTTCAGCCAATGGCAGAGATTGAACATCACGCCGACGTTGGCCCTTCCCGCCTTTCGCGTCAGGCGAATCGCGTCCCCGACCGTCTCCAGCCAGTTCTTCTGGTGTGGGTACAGGGCCAGCTTTACGCCGTGAGGTTGGGCCGCGCCGGCGAACTCGCGAATCACGTCCACCGCGCGGCCGTCCATCGCAGGATCGGAAGGCGGCCCGCCCGTCACCAGCGCGGCGAGTTGCGTTCCCCGGCCTGCGATCAGCGGCAGGATCTCCGCCAGACGCGGATCGTATGGCTGCTTGGCCTTCGGGCCGAGGTCGATCCGCATGTAGATCTGGAAGAGCTTCAGACCCTCGCGGTCGAGGGTGGCCAGGCGCTCGGCGACCTGGTCGAACCACAGATGCCCCGCTCCCGCATAGCCCAGATCCTTCAGCATCCGGGCCTGCTCGGCGAGATTCCGTTTCTTCTCGTCGTGCGTGTCCAGGCACAGTGCGAAGAACGGGTTGCTCGATTTCCCAGCGCCCCACAAGGACGCTGCTCCCGCAAATCCCAAAATCGTCCGCCGCGGCAATCCGCAATAGTCAGCCGGAATTGAGATCACCATCGCCTCCCTCTCATACCGTAGCCTCGGCGCCGGCCATCGCTTCCGCGAGCACCCTCCGCGTCCAGTTCAGGCTCCGCTCCAGCATCGGACCGCCCTGGGCATCGCACTCCAGGCTCATCGTGCCCTGGAACCCTGAGTGGATCAGCACTTCGACGCACTTTCGGATGTTGTCGGCGTTCACGCCCTCCCCGATCGCGGCGGTACTCAACGCGATGCCGGTCAACTCGCCTTTCATCGCGGCGGCAAGTTCCGCGCTGACGTCCTTGATGTGAATGTGGTTCACCTTCCGGATGAACTGTTCCAGGTACGCCACGGGATCGCGGCCGGCAATGAACGCGTTGCCGGTGTCCATGTTCATCCCGAAGCACGGGGAATCGTACAGATTGAGGATCTCGGCCATCAACTCGGGCTTGGTCGTGCAGTAGCCGTGCGGTTCCACATTAATAACGATGCCGTGGGCTTCGGCAACGGGCAGAATCAGGCCGTAGACCTGCTTCAGGTGCGCCAGGATCTCGCGATCTGTCGCTCCCGCGGGCTTTTCTTTGCTGTCGGTGGTATCGATCCGCGGACATCCCGCCATCTTGGCCCACCGGATGGTGTGCAGGACGTACTCCACGCCAAGGGTCAGACCTTCCGGAATCGAGAGCGGAAACGCGGCGTCGATCTGGGAAAACGCAACCCCGTATCCCTCCATCTTCCTGCGCAGGATCACGGGGTCTTCATAAAGAGCGATGTGCGGCCAGTAGCCGAGCGAGTGCAGCATGTACACGCCATCGATGGCGGCGCACTCGATGAAACGCACTCCGTGCTGCTGCGCCCACTGCAAACACTGCTCGAAGTTCCAGTTGCTCGTATTGAATGCGTCGGTATGGAAGCCAATGCCGATCATCGGATTTCTCCTTTTCTATTTGACTCCGGCCGTTTTCAGATCCAACGGACAGGTTCCCGGGGCAGGTCCCAACAGGCGGCGCGCGCCGGAATCCGCCTGGGCCGCCAAAGCCGCCGGAAAAGCCACCCTGCGACCATCGCACCAGCGCCGGAAATCGGTGTCAAGGGTCTCCCTTGCCCGTTTCTTTCCAGATACAGCGGTGCCCGGCACGCGCTAAGAAACAGCCACGTCTGCCGTCCGATTCGAAAGCGGTACGTCTTCTCCCTTAGCCGGGCACGCGTGTACCAAAGGCCGTGCCCCGCGGAGCACCGTCGGGCTAAGGTCCGACTGTAGTACGGCAAGGCGTGCTAACCCCAACATTTCCCTAGACTGTGAAGGCTGAAGACCGATCCCAGCAGGGTATCATCTGCCTTTGATCCAGTACTTACTCACCTAACCATTTGGGAACAGGATTGGTACATCTCAGCCGAACGGCCTATTAACCGAATTCTCAAGAAACTCTATACTGCCTTTACAGGACGGCCCTGTCGTGTAGAGGAGCATCCAAAAATGGGCAAGATCATTGGTATCGATCTGGGAACGACGAACTCGGTGGTGGCGGTGGTCGAATCCGGCCGGTCGGTGGTGATCGTGAACCGGGAAGGTCACTCGGTGACGCCCTCCGTTGTCGGGCGAACGCATACCGGCGAGATCCTGGTTGGGCAATCGGCCAAGCGGCGTTCGATTATCGATCCGGAACATACCATCTTCTCGGTCAAGCGCTTCATGGGACGTTCCTTTGAGGATTTCCGCGAGGCGGCGGAGGATCTGCCGTTTCCCATCGAGTCCGGCGATTCCGGTGAGGTTCGCATCGGACTCGGCGACAAGACCATGTCGCCGGCAGAAGTCGCGGCTCTTGTCCTGGCGCACCTGCGCCGCGCCGCGCAGGATTACCTGGGCGAGGCTGACGAGGCGGTGATCACCGTTCCGGCCTACTTCAACGATGCACAACGGCAGGCTACCCGCGAAGCCGCTGAACTGGCCGGTCTCCGCGTTCGAAGAATCCTGAACGAGCCCACTGCCGCCGCGCTCGCCTATGCGCTGGACAAGTGCCAGGGCGGAACGGTTGCCGTTTTCGATATGGGCGGCGGGACTTTTGATATCTCGATTCTCAAGGTGGCCGACGATGTGGTGGAGGTCAAAGCGACGGCCGGCGACACCTTGCTCGGCGGCGACGACATCGATGCACGCCTGATGCTCTTTCTGCTGGACCGGTTCAAGCAGGAGCACGGAATCGACCTTTCCGACGACAAACCGGCGCTGCAGCGCCTCCGCGAAGTCGCCGAAACTGCCAAGATCGAGCTGTCGAACGTCCAGGAGACGGTGATCCACTTACCCTTCCTGGGCCAGGACGCGACCGGCCCCAAACACCTCAGCGTGACTTTGTCGCGGTCCGAATTCGAAACGATGATGGAAGATCTGTTCCAGCGAACGGTCGACCCTTGCCGGCAAGCCCTTCGCGATGCCGGTCTGCGACCGGCCCAGGTCGACCATGTGATCCTGGTCGGCGGCTCGACCCGGATTCCGCGGCTGCAACAAATCGTACAGGGCCTGTTTGGAAAGGCGCCCAACCGCAGCGTGAATCCCGACCAGGCTGTCGCGCTCGGGGCGGCGATTCATGGCGCGGTCCTGAGCGGCGAGATCAAGGAACTCTCGCTCCTGGACGTCACGCCGATGTCGCTCGGAATCGAGACCACCGGCGGCGTATTTGCCACCGTGATCGAGCGGAACACGACGACTCCGTCGCGGCGCACCCGGATGGTGTCCACCGTCGGCGATAACCAGTCGGCCGTCGAAATCAAGGTATTCGAGGGCGAACACCCCTGGACGAAACTGAACCACCTCCTGGGTGTGTTTGAGCTGACCGGAATTCAGGCGGGACAGCGGGGCGTGCCCCAGATCGAGATTATTTTCGATGTCGACGCCAACGGCATTCTGAAGGTCACCGCGCGAGACAAAGTCACGCAGAGCGAAGAGCAGGCCACCATTGTCCGCAAGAGAGCGGCGTCCAAAGGGCCTGTGCGCCCGATGCCGCCGGGCCGGCCTCCGGAAAAGGATGAACCGCAACCCCGGTGGACGCCTCCCCTGGAGGAGCCTCGTGTGCCCAGCTATGTTCGGCGCGGTGTTCGCCCTGACGCAGCCACGTCCCGCAAGCGTCGTGGGGGCGAAGCGGCCGTGGACATTTCAACGTTCGCCCCTTGCGCGGTGGCGAGCTAGCCGTCAACGCTCCTGAAGATAGGCGGCGCAGAAGGGCCAGAAGGACGCATACCGTGCCGTACTCTCGCCCTTGGGTTCATCTGGCCGGCTCGGAATGTACCAACCCTTAATGACGGCTCTCAGAAAGCCGTTTGCGACCAGCCGTTCACGATGCGTTCGCGATAAATCCTTAGCGCGTATCGCCGCCGCGCCCTCCGGCTGGAGCTTCCGCAGTGCTTCCAGAGACTCTGCTAGTTTCTCGGGTGGTGTGGCCATGTCAGAACCTCCCATTGAGCTTTGTGATGCACGGTATTCAGCTTATTCTGTGGTGCCACATTTAGCTTATGATGTCGAGCCGGAATTAGCTTTTCGTGCAGAGACAGCGGTTCCCCGGATCCTCGGCACGGGGACCATTTGACGGCGTTGCGGCTCTCCGGTAACTCACGGCCCGTAGCCAGGTGTATACTGAACTCCAATTTCATCGCAAGCGGGTGAGTCGGGGCAACGAGTTGGCCTGTCGCGGGGGCAGTTGGGGCTTACACGATCGATCTGAAGCTCACAACATTGCCGGAGAATCAGGTGCTTCTACCATCAACAGTGAGGAGAGGGGATCTGGGAGACACGCGCCGGCGCTTTGTCGAGACGTGCGCGATGATTGCCACGGTCCCCCACCATCTGATGGGCGTTGCCGCAGCTGTCTCGCCCAATGGCCTCAAGATGAAGGTGACTCGCTGCGAGGCGATCCCCGTTCGAGTCCCGTTTCATCCCCGGGTGCGCCAGGGTCTGCTGGAATGCTACCGGAAAGAGCGGCAGGTTCGCGACCACTACGCGGGAACCATCGTTCGGCTCTACACCGACGCCGGACTGGTGGGCACTGCCGAGGCCGGCGCCGACGTCGCCGCCACGCGAGGGCTTTTCAAAAGAATCGTGGGCCGTTCGCCTTGGGAGTTTGCCTTCGACGACGGCCTTGGAGGCGTTCTCATTGGCTTGTATGACTTGATGGGCCAGTCGGCCAATGTGCCGGTTGCCCGTCTGTTTTCCCCCCGTCCTTCCGGCCGGATTCACTCAGCATGGTGGAGTCACTGTTTCCGTCCTGAACTCCTGCGGGCTGAAGCAAAGATCGCGGTCGAGTCAGGCTATCGCGCGCACAAAGTCGAAGCCCGCCCGTGGGAGACACCCCGTGACCAGGCAGCGGCCCTCTCAGAGGTGATCCCCGGCAACTACCGGGTGTGGTTTGATGCGGACGGCGGTTGGGTTTCCGTTGGAAGAACGAGGTATCTCACCGGGCAGCTTCAGGACTATCCGTTTGTGTTTGCGCTGGAGTCCGTGATCCCGAGTGTCAATCGAGCGGCGTACCGCCAGCTTCGTGGGCAATCCGCTGTGCGGCTTGCGGACCGGGTCGAGGGCCTCCAGGCCTTTCGCTTGATTCAGGAGTCGGTGCTGGACACCTTCGTTCTCGCCGGAGACCAGTTCGGCCGCACGCTGGCCGACAATGTGTCGCTCGCAGAGTATTTCGGGATTCGCGTGTGGCTGCAGAATCCCCTGGCCACGGGGATCTCCCAGGTGTTCCTGGCTCATCAGGCGGCGGCATTCCCGGCCGTGGAATTGACGGTCGGCGTGACGAACATTCTGGAAGACGACTTGATCAGGGAGCCCTTCGTCATGAGCGACGGGCTCTATCCATTGCCGCGGCGGGCGGGATTAGGCGTTACGGTGGATGAACACGCCTTGGATAAGTATCGGGTGGGATGACGGCGATGCGCATCACGAAGGTTGAAGTGATTTCCACGAGAGTTCCCATCCGGCAGCCGATCCTGCATTGGGGCCAGCACGATTTCGAAGTTGAACTCGTCCGCCTGCATACCGATGAAGGACTGGTGGGGCTGGGGCAAACCGAGCCGGGTGGGCATGCGCTCCTCCAAAAGTGCGTGGGCCGCAGTCCGGCGGAATTCCTGCACGACGATTCACTGGGGACCGCTCTCGTGGCCATTTACGATCTGGTCGCCCAGGCTGCCGGGATCCCCGTCTCGCGGCTGTTTTCGGCGTCGCCGGCGCAAAGAATCCAGCCGGTTTGGTGGAGCGCCTGCCTCCCCCCGCGACTCCTCCAGGAGGAAGCCCGCCGCGCGCTGGAGCAGGGTTACCGGGTCCATAAGACAAAGGCTCGGCCGTATGAGGATCCGGCGCGGCAGATGGCTGCCTTGGCTGACGTGGTCCCAAAAGACTATGTCGTGTGGCTGGACGCCAACTCGTTCTTTGAGAACCCGGCAAAGACCCTTTGGGTGGCTGAGACCCTGAAACCATTTGGATTCGTCAAAGGCTTTGAAGAACCCATCCCGTGCGTCGACCTGGATGGCTACCGTACGCTGCGCCGCTCTCTTCCCTTGCGGCTGGGTGTGCATTGGGGAGATGCGCGGGTGGATGAGCGAACGTTTGTTTTGGAAAGGCTCTGCGATGCTTTCGTGGTCGAGGATTATCTGTGGGGCCAGGGAATGCTCTTCAAGGTGGGAGTGACCAATCTGAGCCAGCAGCGACTGTGGGTAGAGAACGGTTTGTCCACCGGTATTACGCAGGTGTGCCAGGCCCACCAGGCCGCGGCCTTCGGCTTCGAGTACTCGATCAGTCAGACGAACATTCTCGAAGATGATCTGGTGGTTGAGCCGTTCACGGTCGAAAACAGCTATTACCGTGTGCCAACGAAGCCGGGATTGGGCGTCACGCTGGACGAAGCCGCCGTGGAAAAGTACCGGAAGGTTTGAATTCCAGGTTCTGACGGAATCGGTGATCCTCTCCGCGGCGAAGGGTTCCCGCCACGAGGGCATGCTTGACATCGGCGTCCGCTTGAAACTGGAGTTTCACGCTCGCTTCGCTAACGGACGTTTACGGGCTTCCGCGATCCGATGCTGGATCTCAGGGCCGGCGGGCTTGGCCCCGCGCTCCACTTCCTCCCACTTCCTCTCGAGGTATTTGGTTCCCGCGGCATCGCCTCGGAAGGGGTGAGCGGCAAGCGGGGGATCAGCAAGGCTCAGGCGAAAAAGCTCGCCGAACTCTTCCACGTGCCCGCCGATCTCTTCTTTTAGTCTCACCTTGCTGAAGGGGATCCTCTCCCAAGTCGCCTGACCGGGCAACACGGACCTTGCGGATGTTTCGTTCGGAGCGGCAGGCCTTCCAGCATCTGTTTCGCCAGGCATTTCGACGTCTTTTGTGCGCGGAGGATTGCCGCGGCGCGGCGCCGAAACGCAACGCTTCTCTTCTGGATGAACGGTGCTCGAATTGATGTATGCTGGCCGGAGTGTCGGCCATGGATAGACGAGTTTTCCTGCAATCTCCCGCGGTGCTCTTCGCCGCAAACGGCAAGACGGATCCGGCCCGCGAATGGCGCTGGTATGGCGGAGACGCTGCCGCGTCGCGCTATTCGGCGTGCGATGCCATCAAGCCTTCGAACGTGAACGAACTGAGAGTCGCGTGGGTCCACAAGACGCAGGATGCGAATGAGCGTCCGGCGACCATGATCGAATGCACACCGATCGTGGTCGATGGCGTTATGTACATTACGACGGCGCGAGCCCGCGTTCAGGCCCTTAACGCGGCCACTGGCGAATGGCTGTGGACCTTCGATCCCGGATCGGGCGCGCCGGCGTCGCGACGAGCTTCCGGAGTCAGCCGCGCTGTGTGCTACTGGGAGGACGGAGAGGACAACCGCGTATTTCACGCCTATCGCGATCAGCTTTGGGCCCTCAACGCGAAGACAGGCAAGCCGGTAGAGACTTTTGGCAACCATGGCATGATCAATCTCAGCGAGAACTTCGATCACGGCATGAAGGGCCTCTCGTTCCGCCATTCGAGCCCCGTGGTAGCTTACAGAGACGTTTTGATCACCGGAGGGGGCGGCGGCGAAGGCCCGTACCCGGAAGCTCCCGGCCATATTCGTGGCTACAACGCGCGAACCGGCGAACGCCGCTGGATTTTCCACACCGTTCCCAAGCCGGGAGAATTTGGGCACGACACCTGGGGCGGCGATTCCTCGAGCTATTCGGGCGGAACCAACTGCTGGGCGGGGATGAGCGTCGACTTGACGCGCGGACTCGTGTTCGCGGGCATCGGCTCACCAAGCTTTGACTACTGGGGCGGCAACCGGGCCGGCGACAATCTGTTCGGCAACTGCGTACTCGCGCTCGATGCGTTGACCGGCAAACGAAAATGGCATTTCCAGTTGGTGCATCACGATATCTGGGACTACGACAATCCGGCGCAACCCGCTCTCGTCACGATCAGGCAGGGCGGTCGTTCGATCGATGCCGTGGTACAGGTGACCAAGCAGGCGCTTGTGTTCTTCTTCGATCGCGAAACCGGCAAACCGCTGTTTGGCGTTGAAGAGCGCCCGATCCCTGAGTCGAAAATGCCTGGGGAGGCGCTCTCCAAAACGCAGCCATTTCCGCTGAAGCCGCCCCCGATCGCGAGGCTCGGTTTTAAGAAGGAATGGATCACGGATATCACGCCGGAAGCCAGGGCCTTCGTAACGTCCCAAGTGGAAAAGCTGTCCTACGGTGATCTGTTCCACCCGGCGCCCTATGAAGGCGGCATCGTGCACCCAGGATTCCGTGGCGGCGCTCTGTGGGGCGGGTGCTGCTTTGATCCAAAGCGAAATCTGCTGTTCGTGAATTCGGATGAAACCACCAATATCCTCGCGTTCACTGAGGCCCGCGCGGGTATGAACGTGCGCTTCGGATTGAAGCGCCGCGAAACCTTGCTCGACAACGAAGGCTATCCCGGAATAAAGCCGCCATGGGGTTACCTTACGGCTATCGATGCGAACAAGGGTGATTTCCGCTGGCGCATCGTAAATGGCGAGTTCCCGGAACTCACCAGGAAGGGCATCCCAAAAACAGGGAGTAACACGCACGGCGGGAGCATTTGCACGGCGGGCGGACTGGTGTTCATGGCCGGCACCTTCGATAAAAAGATGCGGGCTTTTGATTCGGATTCCGGCAAGACGCTGTGGGAGTACGACCTGCCCGCGGGTGGGTTCGCCACGCCCTGCACCTATGAAGCGGGCGGTAAGCAATTTGTCGTCATCGCTTCCGGAGGCGGCAAGAGCGGATCCAAGGCCAACGACGAATTCATCGCATTCTCGCTATGAAGCCGGTGGTGATTCTGCTGATCGCGGCGGTCCTGGTCGCATACCAGACCAGGGAGTATAAGCCGAAGCAGGAGAAGATTCCAGGCGATCCCGTCCGGCAGCCGATTGCTTACAGCCACAAGAAACACATCGCGCTCGGGCTGAAGTGCTCCGGTTGCCATACGATCCCGGGCGACGGTTTGCTGGCCACCTATCCGAAGGAAGGGGTGTGCATGGGCTGTCATCAGACGATCAAGACTGACAGCGAGGAGATCCGGAAACTCGCGCAGTTCGCCAGGGAATCGAAGGGTGTTCCGTGGTCGAGGGTCTATCGCGTGCCGGACATCGTTTGGTTCAACCATGCCGTTCATGTGAAGGAATCGAACATCGAATGCAAGGAATGCCACGGCGATGTCGCGCAGCGGGATGTCTTGTTTCAGGAGAAATCGACCGGCATGATCGCCTGTATGGATTGCCATGCGCGGAAGCAGGCGCCGAATGGGTGTGATGTTTGTCACGCGACACAATAGCGGCGCGCGCAGCTTGTGGGCAGGGCTCCTGCTGGCCGTGTCACCGGCCGTCGCCGGCCAGATGGCCCTCCTCGACGAGGCCTACCAACTCAGCCGACCCATGGCCGTGGGCGACCGCATCCAACTTCTCCACGCGATGGCCAAGGCCGCTGAGAAGGCGGATTCCGCGTCTTCTCGAACGTGGGCGTTGGAGATGTATGAGATCGCGACCCGGGACCTCGGGCGCGGCATCGCCCGGGATGCGTCGCGCAAGAACGCGGTCACTGTTTTGGCCGCCAACGACCCCATGCGGGCGGCCGAGTTACTGGCAGCGCTGGACCCGCCCACCGCCCATCTTCCCAACGAAGATCCCCGCGTCGACGCCGCTCGCGCCGTGATTCCCGCCGTTTCGGCCAAACAGGGATTGGCTGCGCTCCCTCTGATCGAAAAGCTGGCTCGAGACCTTGGAGCCAGCGGGCAGTTTCCCTACCAGGCCGTGGGCGAGATCCTGCCCGGCGTAGCCACGAAGCAGCGGCCCGCGGCGCGCCGGATGTTTCTCGAGGCGGTCGCCGCCCTTCCCCGCTACCGGCACATCTGGCGCGCGAACGCCGATTTTGTCGAGTTCCTGCGCCTCACGTGGAGTCACGTCGATCGAAGCGACTTGAAGGTCGCCGTCGAAGCCGGACTCACGGCCGCCGCGGCCGGCAACGATCCGCCCAAGCCGCCGCTCCTTCGCGAGATTCAGGGAAAGACCCAGGTCTACTCTCTGAATTCCGACGGCGAGTTCCAGGTGTACCGGCTGCTTCCCTACGCTGACCGGGCCCGGCGCGGCTGGTCCCGCCGGCTTCGACGGCAGCATCCTGCTCTGCTTCCCTTGCCCGACCTTCGACCCGGTGAGACGATCTGGTCGGTAGGCGTCGCTGCGGTGTGGTCCAACGAACCAGCGCGAATCCGCCAGGCCTTTGACCGAGGTTATCTGATGTGGCTGCCGCAATGGGCTCCCTCGGACCCCACACGCGCCTTGCGGATTGCCAATGCGGTCGCCGACCCGGCAAGGCGGGACATCGCGTTAGCCAGGGTCCTGCCGGCCCTGTTCCCGTCGAACCGCCCGGAGGCAGAAAACCTTTGGCGGCAGCTTGGGGCTCGGATCCTCAACCGGCGCCCGGAAACGCCGGAGGCGCTCGATCTGGCAGTGTCGCTGGCCCAGGCCGGCTTTGCCCTCGGACGCCGGCGGGAAGCCGGAGATCTTCTGTTGGCGGCTCTGGACCCGGCGCTCGATCAGTATTCCCGCAACGGTGTGCCCGATGCCTACTCGAGTATCGCGTCGCTCGCGGCCGGGTACGGTGTGCCCGGTTTGCTGGAGCGAATCCGGGCGGCGTCTCCTGATCGAGTCAAAGCGTGGGGGCTTGTTCAATTCGCCACCGGACTCGCCCAAAAGAACTGAACAACGAAGTGCCGGTGCACTGCACCCCTTGACTGAGACACGGAAACAGGAGACAGGATTACACTCTGCGACATCCATTTCAACGTCCGCTGTCCAGGGAGTTTTGCCTCAGCGTGGCAGCAAACAGAACCGTTGATTTCTGAGGCCGCGAGCCAGCCGCGGTCGCATTATGATGAAGTACCGCGATGAGAACCTGTCTGTTGCTTCTGCTCGCCGCTGGGGCCGCGGCCGCGCAACCCGCCTATGACCTCCTCCTGAAGGGTGGCCATGTCATCGATCCCAGGAATCGCCTCAACGGTGTCCGCGATGTGGCGATCCGGGATGGGAAGATCGCCGAGGTCGCCAAGGCGATCCAGGCGTCCCGCGCCCGGAAGGTCGTCAACGCCGCCGGAATGTATGTCGTCCCCGGATTGGTCGACATTCATGCGCACGTATTCACGGGCCTGAACGGCCCTATGCTCGCGGGTGGCGACTGGAGCATCTATCCCGATACCTTTGCCCTGCGCGCCGGGGTGACCACGGTCGTCGATGCGGGATCCTCCGGACGGCACAACTTCTCACAGTTCAAGCGGACCGTGATCGAACGGGCCCGCACCCGTGTGCTGGTGTTCCTGAATATCCTCGGCGCCGGGATGCCCGGGGACAACCTGGAGCAGGACGTGAACGACATGGACGCGAAAGCCGCGGCGGCCCTGGCGCTCGCGAACCGGGACACCATCGTCGGCATCAAGGTCGCTCACTATCAGGGGCCGGACTGGAGGCCCGTCCAACGCGGCGTGGAGGCCGGCACGATCGCCAGGATTCCCGTGATGGTCGACTTCGGAACGTTCCGGCCCGAGCGGCCCTTCCAGGAGTTGGTGCTGAAGCAACTCCGGCCGGGCGACATCTACACGCACGCGTTCTACGGCCCCGTGCCGATTCTGGACGAGAAGGGCAAGCTGTTGCCGTACCTGTTCGAGGCCCGGGAGCGAGGGATCATTTTTGACGTCGGCCACGGTGGGGCGGCTATGATCTTCCGGCAAGCCGTGCCCGCGGTCCGGCAGGGCTTTCCGCCCGATTCGATTTCCACCGATGTCCACGCGGGCAGCCTGAACGCCGGCATGAAGGACATGCTCAACGTGATGTCGAAGTTTCTGAACATGGGGATGCCGCTCGACGACGTAGTCCTGCGTTCTTCGTGGAATCCGGCCCGCGAGATCCGGCGCGAAGAGCTGGGGCATCTGTCGGTGGGTGCCGTGGCCGATGTGGCGGTGCTTCGCATCGAGAAGGGGGATTTCGGATTTGTGGATTCCTGGGGCGCGCGCATGCGGGGCGACCGGCGCCTGGTGGGTGAAATCACGGTAAAGGACGGACTGGTGGTGTACGATCTGAACGGAATCACCCGCGAGACGTGGGAGCGCCTCGGCCCCTACAAGGGACGAGGCGAACCCTGGTGGGACGGAACCCGATCGACGGGCAGGAGGGCACGATAGCACCATGGCAAAGGCGAATCGGCGGAACTTTTTGAAAACGGCCGGGGCGGCCGGCGGAGCGTTGGCGGCGCCCGCGGCGCCCGCCTCGCTCGAATCCAATGTTTACACGCGGCTGGGACTTCGGCCGCTGATCAACGGGGTCGGCGTGGTGACCCACCTGGGCGGTTCGCTGATGGCGCCCGAAGTGGTGAGCGCGATGGAAGAGGCCGCGAAATACTTCATCCCCCTGAACGAGCTTCAACGAAAGGTGGGCGCGCGAATCGCGGAACTGCTGGGCGCCGAGGCGGCGATGGTCACCTGCGGTTGCGCCTCGGCGATCACGATGGGGACGGTGGCGTGCGTGGCGGCAGGGGATCCGGAAAAGTTGCGGCGGCTGCCCGACACCACCGGCATGAAGAACGAAATCGTGCAACAGAAAAGCCATCGCGGTGGCTACGAGCAGCAGATGCTGCTGGTGGGCACGAAGATCGTGTGGGTGGAGACGCGGGAGGAACTCGATCGTGCCATCAACGAACGCACGGCGATGCTGTTCTTCTACAACGAAATGGAACCGGAGGGGAAGATCGACCGGCACGAGTGGATTCGGGTGGGGAAAGAGAGGGGCGTGCCGACGTTCAACGATGCCGCGTCCGACACGCCACCGCCCGAGCGGTTGTCGCAATACATCAAAGAGGGGTTCGACCTGGTGGCCTTTTCGGGTGGCAAGGCGTTGATGGGGCCGCAATGTTCGGGGCTCCTGATGGGCCGCAAGAACCTGATTGATGGGGCGCTGCCCGGGATGAATCCGTATGCCAGCATCGGCCGCGGCATGAAGGTGGGCAAGGAAGAGATGATCGGATTGCTGGCGGCGGTGGAACGCTACCTGAAGGTCGATCACGACCGGGAGTTCAAAGAGTTGGACAGCCGTGTGGCGGACATCATGACCATGCTCTCGAAAATCCGGGGACTGGAGGTGGAGCGGCATCTGCCTCCCATCGCCAATCACGTGCCGCACGTGCGGATTTCCTGGAGCGAGGAGGCTTTCAAACTCACCGCCGGCGACGTCGTGCGGCAGTTGATGGAAGGGAATCCGCCGATCGCCATCTCGCGGCGCGGGGAGCGGTTGCTGCACGTTTCAGTCTGGATGATGAGGCCGGGTGAACACGCCATCGCGGGCAGCAGGCTGCGCGAGGTCTTCCGCAACACCTGACGTTTTGTACGTGCCCGGAGTTTCCTTTTTTGGGCGAAACCGCCCGTGCGGGGAGCGCCGTCCAAGCGGTCAGGGAGGAAGCGAGATGCTGAACCTGAGAACTGCTTTGGTCGCCTCCGTTCTGCTGATTTCGGCTGCGGGAGTTGGCTGTGGCTCGTATGGTGCTTATGGCGGCAGTTACGCGTATCGCGTGCCGCCTCCACCGAGACCCATGCTTGGCCCGATGGGTTATGCACCCGGCCCCGGTTACGTTTGGGCCGATGGTTACTACGATCTGCGCGGGACGCGGTGGGTGTGGGCTCCCGGGTACTGGGTTCGTCCGCCTCGTCCGCGAGCCGTGTGGTCGCGACCGTATTGGGAGCCGTATCGCGGCGGGTACCGGTTCCGTCGCGGCTATTGGCGGTGACGGCTCGCTGCTGGTTACGGTTCGTACTCGAGGTCCCGATCCAGTGGATAGATCGGACGCTCGATGCGCTTCCAGGGCATCTTCACAAAATTGGCGGTGCTGACGCCGGGCGTATCCACGACGAAGATTTTCCGGGCGATGGGTTCGTAGGCCGAGCGGAAGCCGTTGGGCGACTTGACGACCACGATCTGGCAGTGCAGGGGGTCGATGCCGTGGCTGCGGAACAGTTCCGGGTCGACGGTCATGGCCGACTTGGAGGCGATCAGGATCTTCACCTGGCCCACCTCGAACACGGCGGTGGTCCCCATGTTGGTTTCGATGCCGGTGTTGTAGCCGCGAGCGCGGGCGGTCCAGCGGCCGTCCGACACCATTCGGACATAGCCGGTGACCTTGACCGGTTTCGAATTCCGGCGGTCGAACTTGCCGCCGACCTTGAGCGTGACGGTGGCTCCCACGCCGGCCGCCTTCAGCGCCTCCGCGGCTTCGGGATCCACCAGGAAGATGGCCGCCGGGCCGTTGAGGGACGCTTCTAGCAGCGGTTTCAACACGCCGGTGGAATCGCCCGGAGAGCCGGACCCGGTGCTGTCGGAGGACTCGGCCAGGACGACGGGCCCCTGGATTTTGATCGCCTCGGCGATGGCCTTCTTCACCGGAGTCAGCTGGGCTTCGAATTTCGTCTTGGTGTCCCAGAATTTCCGGGCGAGTGCGCCGGCGTACGCATCGGCGCCTTCCTCGTCATCGTTGGTGACCACGACCACGGCCGAGCCCATTTCCTTGATGTCCATCCAGGGCTGGACGGGGAAGATGGACACGGATTCGGCCTTGCCCTTGCGCTCCAGTTTCTGGCCGCGGGAAAAAAGGGCGAAGGCGGGGCCGTGCGAGGTCTGCTGGTTTTCGGCGTTGACGATCAGCGGTAGCTTCCGCCAGCCCATCACCGGCTTGAGCTTTCCTTTCAGGATGCGGACCATCAGGCGCGCCGCTTTCTGGCCCGTTTCGTACATGTCGATGTGGGGATAGGTGTGGTAGCCGCAGATCGCGGTGGCCAGGTCGACCATGCGCTGGGTGACGTTGGCGTGGAGGTCGAGGGTGAGGACAATCGGCAGGTCCGGCCCGACGATCTCGCGGAAGCGGGCCAGCACGTGGCCTTCGACGTCGTCTTCGCCCTGCGCGGTCTGGGCGCCGTGCATGGCCAGCAGGATGCCCTCCGGCTTGGGAATCTCCGCGAGGTGGCGGCAAAGGTCGTCGACCAGGCGCCCGAAGTCGTCGCGCAGCAGGCGGTTCGCCGTGATCGCCCAGGCCGCGCCCACCGGGGCGATGCGCTTGCCGGCCTTCTCCAAGACGTCGATGAAGCCGCCCATTTCGGTGAGCTTGCCCCGATGGCGATCGAAGGCCGCCTTGCCGAACACCGGCGTGAAATCGTCGTAGTGAGTGTAGACCGGAGAGAAGGTATTGCTCTCCTGCAGCATGGATGCGATCACGATAGCCACGGTGGTTCTGATTGTAGCGGAACCCCGCGACCTTGCGGCGGCGCGAGGCCCGCCTGCCGGTTTGGAACTGCAGACGAGGCGGGAGGTGCCCGTCCGCGCCTGGTTTTCCTTGCCGGGCGACGTAGTAAACTCGATCCATGCGAATTGCAGGAGGACTCGTGCTACTCCTGGCCGCTGGACCCTCTCACCTGTTCGCGCAGCTACAGTGTACCGTCACGAGCACTGCTCCTCCCTTGGTGCGTGCAGAAGGTCTGACCGAGGAAGTCGGCCAGATCATCCTTAGTTGTTCCGGCGGCACGCCCACACCTGCGGGTTCGGCTCTGCCGCGGGCGAATGTTGCGGTCACACTGAATACGAGCGTCACCTCCCGTCTGCTGAGTCCCTATGACCTTTCTGAGGCCCTGTTGTTGATCGACGAGCCGTCGCCCACTACGCAGACGCTCTGTGGATCGCCTGCTGCGCCGTATGACACGATCAATCCTGCGCCCAATTGCGGAGGCATTGCAGGGAGAGCAGGCGCCAACGTGTATCAAGGGAAATTGGGGCCGCCCAACTCAATCCTCTGGCTGGGCGTTCCGATTGATCCACCGGGCACGGCGAGAAGCAGGATCCTTCGAATCACCAACGTTCGCGCAAACGCAAGCCAACTCGGTGTCCAGTCTGGAGCGGGGGCTTCCATCACCTCCACGGTCTCGATAACCCATGGAGGCACAAACGTACCGGTGACTCCGCAGCAGACGCTAGTGGCGCGGGCGGCGCCGGCCCTGAAAACGAGTCTTCTCTATCCTCGCAACTGCAATCAGTGCCTTGGCTTGCCTGATGAGCTCGGCTTCTTCAACAATCCACACGCCAGCCTCACCGATTGTCCCGAGGCCCAGGAGAGGCGCGCTGGATCTGGTTTCGTGCTGCGCTTCACGGAAGAATTCGCCAGCGCTTTCCGGCGGCGCGTCGCTGATAGTTCCGGCGGGCCGGTTTCGCAGGATGTCCCTGGGACCGCCTACCAAACCGAGTCGGGCTTCATGAAGACCGCGGCCAGCGCGCAATGGCACGCGCCCGAGATTGGTCGCGCCGACACGGGGACGCGGTTGACAGCGCGCTTCAACAATGTGCCGCCAGGCGTTGGGGTGCGCGTTCCGATCGAGGTCCGGAACGGCAACCTGCAACTTCGCGCCGTGACGAGCGAGCCAACAGCGGACCCCTACTACCGGGTGCCGATCATCGGCAACACCGGCCAGGCTGTGTGGGAAATCATCAACGCCGATCCGGCGGTGCTGGAAACCATTGACATCCCGGCGACTTTCTCGTGGTCCGCCGATTCGGTTTCAGGTCAACCGGCTCTGGGAACCTCGTCCGTCAACGGTCAGCCCGCTCCCATTGATGACTGGAGGTTTCTGAACGCCAGGCCCGTCTTTGCCTCCGCGCCCGGCAAAGGTCGGGGCGTGGAGCGCGAGGCGGGGGTGATCATCCCGGAAAAAGAGCACATTCCGCGATTCCGGGACCCCACCGACGGCGACCCCGGGCTTCGCGGGTTGGCGATGCTGACCATTGTTGATTGCGGTGAACCGGCTCGGAGCACGCGAGCCGCATTGGCAACCGGAGCGCGCTTCTTCGTGACCACCGGCGCCTTGCCCGTCGTCTACCGGCGCGAGGGGAATCTGCCGGAACCGTTCCAGGTGTACCTGGTCGCCAATGGGGTCACCATCCCTGACGTCGCATTCGACAGCCCGAGCGTGCCGTGGCTCAGTGTGGAGCAGGTGGGCACCAGTTCGCCGGTGACCTTCATTGTCACTGTAGATCCCTCGGGCCTGGCGCCGGGTTCGTACAATCCACAGTTCCGGCTGCGCGGAACCGGCATCAACCCGACCAGCATCATCGTTCCCGTTACCGTACTACCTCCCGGTCCACACTTGACCCGCTGGGGCGTAACCAATACGGCAAGCTACGAACCAAATCTAATCGCCGCTGGAGAGGTGCTAACGTTCTTTGGTGACCGCTTCGGACCGGATTCCCTCGTGACCGCGGCCTTCGCCGATGGCAAGTTTCCCACAACGGTCGCGGAAACGCGCGTGCTCTTCGACGGTGTGCCGGCGCCGATGCTGTATGCAGCTAGGAACCAGGTGAGCGCGATCGCTCCGTTCAGCCTCGCTGGAAAAGTCAACACGATCGTGCAGATCGAGTATCGGGGCGAGCGATCGACCGGGGTTCGCATTCGAATCGCACCCTCCGTGCCCGGACTCTTGACTGCCGACGCCACGGGATTCGGGCAGGCTGCGGCCCTGAATCAGGACAACTCATTCAACTCGGTCAATGGGGAATTGCCAGGGAACTACGTGGTGGTGTTCGGGGTCGGCGGACCGGCGACCGATCTACCCGGGCGCGATGGCGAACTGACGAGTCTCCCCTTGCCTGTCTTCACCGGCGGCCCGATCAAAGTCTTTCTGGCGGGCGTCGAGGTTCCACCGGCCGATGTTGCCTACATCGGTCCCGCCCCGAACCTCGTGCAAGGGGTGTGGCAGGCGAACATCCGTTTGCCCGCGAGTGCCCGCCGTAACTCGCAAATCCAAATTCGCATCCAGTTCGGGGATTTCATCACCCAGAGCGGCGTGTTTGTCTCGGTGCGCTAGCCGAGCTTCCGCCGAAACTGGCGCCTGAAGAAGGTCCCCCGGAGAACGAGGCTTCGCCGAATGGAGAGGCTCTTCAGTGCGCCACCTGCACGCTTGCATGGTAGGCCCGGCAGGACTCGAACCTGCGACCCTTTGCTTAGAAGGTGAACGGTCTACCTGCCCATTGTTTTGTTTTCATTGTATTAACTTCACGATACAACCTCAAAATCCCACCCATTCCACCTACTTCTGCATATACGCCTCATTACTCGCTTCATTTGCTTTGCGCTGCAAAGTGGATCGGAAGAGCGAATCGACAGCCGAGGCAACATCGGCCGGGACATCTCGAATGTAAACTTGTCGGGTGATCGCCGAGTCACTGTGGCGGAGCTGGGCCTGGATCCTGCGATCGTTGGCGCCGGCCGCGTTCATCTCGGTCGCCAGATCGTAACGCAACAAGGCCAGCGAATACTCCGTGGTATCCCGTCTCAGTGCGCCCAAAGCCGGCTCGTGAACGTCCTTGGTCGTGAATGTAGAGCCGGTCGCGATGGCCATCAACGGCAGAAAACGGGTCATCGGCGAGAATCCGCGGGCGGGTCATCCGCGAGGCCCACATCCGTGTCACAACGGCGGTGATTCGCCGATAAGGAAACGAGCCGACCCAACGGGAAGGCTTCCTCGAGTTCTCCAAGCAGGGAGAAGGTCTCCCGGCAGCGAACCCGCTGGGAATCGAGCAGCGACGTGTCAAGGATTCCATTGACGAGTTGGAGAAGGTCTCCCAGTCGAGGCCGAGCACTGGAGGGCCCCACGACACGGGCGCGGGCAGGGGCGGCGTCGCGGTTTTCCTGCCCGATGCCCACATCCGTGTCACAACGGCGGTGATTCGGCGATAAGGCTATGGCTGCCGTTCCCCGCGTGAATCGCGCGGTCCTCTGGCTGGCGAGACAACCAGCTCGAGTGTGGCGCTGTTCGCTGATCTCTCGCGCCTTCTCGCGGCCAGATGAGTCGCCGAAAGGTCTGGGGCAAGCCGCGCGGGAGATGGTGAGACCAAGGGCACCGCAATCTCGAAAATGTTGCCCGGCCCCGGTTCGTAAAAGGTCCAAATTCGCCCACCCATGCAGTCCAGGAGGCGTTTGCAGGCCGACAGAACGGCACTGAGGCTGGCATTTCGCCTGGAGGGTCCCACGACACGGGCGCGGGCAATGGCAGCGTCGCGGTTTTCCTGCCCGGTGCCCACATCCGTGTCGTAGATCCGAATCAGGCAATCGGCGCCTCTCTTTGAAGTTTCGACACAGACTCGACGAGATTCCGGCACTACTTCCACAGCGTGCGCCAAGAGCCTGCAAATGACGCGCTGAAACCGCAGGCGGTCGCCATACACGGTGTACTCGCGAGCGCTACCCAGGCTCAATCGATCGCGGGCCGTAAACGAGCCGACCAACGAGAAGGCTTCCTCGAGTTCTCCAAGCAGGGAGAAAGTCTCCCGGCGGGGCGGAACCCGCCGGGAATCGAGCAGCGACGTGTCAAGGATTCCATTGACGAGTTGGAGAAGGTCTCCCAGGGGAGGTCGAGCCTCTTCCACCCACGGGCGCTGTTCAGGAGTGCTGTTTGGACAGCACAAGCGGGATCGGAAGGCGGCAGGTTTGCCGGTCCCAGCTGGCTGGCACCCGTCCCACACGACGGAATCGAGCGCGAGGTAGACCTCCCGTCTCAATGTTTCCGCCGTGAAGGGCTTACGAATGAATGTCGAGACGCCGCGGTCCAGCAGGCTCTCGATACGGCCAGGTGTCGCATCCGCGGAGATCGCGATCACCGCCACGGGCCGCCGGCCCCGGTTCGCCAGGACCGAATCGATCAATCTCTCGCCCTCATCGCCCGTCGCGTCCAGGTCGTTAAGCAGCAAATCGACGGTCCGGTCAGCATCGAGGATTCCGTGGGCCAGGGTGGTGTCATGGGCGAACCTGCATGTCTGGAAGGGCGGTCCCGGCCGCTCTAGGGTCTGACTAACGAACGCTTGGAACGGAAACGAATTGTTCACCACCAACGCGGTCCTCACGGGCTGTCTCATTCGTAGTTCTTATCGTGGACAGGAGTGGCATTTTCGAGAAAGTCCTGGCGCCGGCGCACTTGTGACCGAACCGGCTGTCTCGTCGGCCCATTGGACCGATCCCAGGTACAGGGCAGGGATGGACGCGTAACGGACTCCCAGTTGGCCAGTTCTAAACGAGTGCTTGAGGAGTAGTAGGGGTGGGGCGGTAAGGCCCGGTTCGAGCTGCTGCTACTTGAGGGACCGCCCGCGCATCATTTGGTAAAGATAGGCGAGAATCTCGGCGATTGCTCGGTAGAATTCGGGCGGTATTTCGCGACCGACTTCAGCGGATTTGTACAACGCTTGGGCCAGAGGCGGATTTTCAATCGTGGGGATCTGATGCTGCTCGGCCACCGCGCGGATCCGAAGGGCCAGAAAATTCTTCCCCTTCGCCACGACTTTCGGCACTGGGGTCTCCTCGTGAATGTAGCGAATTGCGACGGCGTAGTGTGTGGGGTTCACGATCACCGCGGTGGCTTTGGGAACGTCCCGCATCATGCGACGCCGGAGGAGGTCGCGGCGGAGCCTGCGGATCCTCGCCCGGACCTCCGGCCGTCCCTCGGTCTCCTTGACCTCGTCGGAGATCTCGTGGCGGCTCATCCGGAGTTCCTGCCAGTGGCGGCGTTTCTGGCGGAACAGGTCCACAAAGCCGAAGACCGTGAAGAGTCCCGCCGCCTTCCACAACAATTGCAGGACCGAGGAGGAGACGGTCGCCAGGGCGGTGTCGACGCCAGTAAACGGCAGACGGAAGAAAGCTTCAACGTTCTGGCTGGCGATCCAGTATACGGTGACTCCAAAAACGGTCAGCATGACGGCGGCCTGGACGACGGCGGGGACGCTCTGCCTGCCAAGTTCACGGAACTTCGATACGGGGTTCATTCTGGTGAAGTTGAATCCGAACTTTTTCAGACTGAAACCCAGGTTGGTGGAGACGAGGTGAAGGAGGAAGGTGAGAAGCACGAGGAGTCCAGCGGCGGTGGCGAGGGGGAGGAAGCCGGCAGTGAGGAGAGTCGCCGAGAGATTGACGACGGCGGTAACGCTGAAGTCCTCCTCAAAGGCGCGGTGAAGCGACACGCGGAGGAGCGCCTTCAATTCCGAGAGCCACCGCGCGCCCCACCAATCGAGCATCGCGACCACCGCGAGGAAGTTGCCGGCGGAAACGAACTCGCGGGAGACAGGAAACTGTCCTTCCTCGCGGGCTTTCCGCAGACGCCTCGCCGTGGGTTGTTCGGTTTTCTGCGAGCGGTCCGCCATGCCAGCAAACCGTCAGAGCGCCAGTGCCGAATGCAGGCGGCGGATCATGCCGTCCGCGGTCTGGGCAAGGACTTTGGGAAACAACGTGGACAGCCAAGCCATCAGGGCAAGGGAGGCGAGCATCTTGATGGGAAACGACAGGACGAGAAGCTGAAGCTGGGAGTTGATTCGCGAGAGCAAGGCGATGGCGAGATCGACCATGACCAACAGGGCAATCACGGGCAGCACGAACCGCACCCCGACGGAAAAGACGGCGGACCCCGCCTCGACCACAATCCCGGAGACCGAGCCGCCGACGAAGACGCCGGGTGGGTGAGTTTGCAGGCTTTTCGCCAGGGCGGCCAGCACCTGGCGGTCGAGACCCAGGACGAAGAACAGCATGCCCGAACCCAACTGGGCCATCACGAGCAGAACCGTAGATTCACTTTGGCTGGAGGGGTCGATGGTGGAGGCATAACTGTAGCCCGCCTGCAGGCTCAACATCTGGGCGCCGAAGACGAAGGCTTCGGTGATGAATGCCACCAGAAGCCCGGCCGCGATGCCCAGCATCGCCTCGGCGATCAGCCAGCCAGCGAGGCGGCCCAGATCAGGCTCGGGGGGAGACGGCCAGAACGGGAGAAGGGCGAGGGTGATGCTGAGCGTCAGAAAGACGCGCGGAGCGGGAGCTGACACCTGAGTTCCTGGGAGGGGCACAAACACAAAAACACCGCCGACCCGGGCGGCGACGAGCAGAAAGCCGAGCAAAGCCGACACATTGACGGACAACTCAGAGAGCATAGCGGCCCAGGTCTCCAAAAATAGTGACGGCGTATGCCATGATTCGCTTCAGCATCCACGGCAGCAGGAACAGGAGACTGAACAAGAACGTGGCGAGCCTCGGAATGGTGCTGAAAGTCGAATCCTGGAGCGACGTCGCGACCTGAATGAGATTGACGAGCACGCCGACGACAAACGCGATGAGCAAAATGGGCGCCGCGAGCCAAAACGTGGCCCAGAACGCCTGGGCCAGGGTTTGCGCTACAAATTCCGGGGTCATGAGACCCTCCTTTCGGGTATCGGTGGCGGAGTGGACGCGCTACCGGTTGAAGCCTTTCATCAGCGAACCGATCACCAGACTCCAGCCATCCACGAGAACGAAGAGCAGAATCTTGAACGGCGCCGAGATCATGACGGGAGGCAGTTGGATCATCCCCGCCGCCAGAGTGACCGAGGCAACCACCAGATCAATCACGAGAAACGGAAGGAAGAGAACCGCTCCAATCTGGAATCCGGCCTTCAGCTCAGAGAGGATATACGCAGGAATCAGCACCCGCAACTCGAGGTCAGCCGGAGTTTTGGGCGGAGGGGCCCCGGTGAGTTGCAGAAACAGTTCGAGGTCCTTCTCGCGGGCGAATTTCAACAGAAACGTTCGCAACGGCCTGGCGCCCTCCCCGACGGCCTGCTCTACCGTGAGACGGCCATCCTGCATCGGCTCAATTGCCTGGTGATAGATGTCCGTGACTACCGGTTGCATGATCAGGCACGACAGAAAGAGCGCCAAGCCCAGGAGGATCTGGTTGGAAGGAGTGGTCTGAGTTCCCAGCGCATGACGGAGAAAATGAAGCACGATGGTGATGCGCAGAAAGGGGGTGATCGACATCACGACGGCGGGTAGCAGCGTAAGGAGCGTCAAAGCGACGGCAATCTGCACGGGAGCGCTGAGCGTCAAGCCGTCCTTACCCGACTTCACCGTGATGCCCAGCGGCGAGAGCTGCGAGATGGAACTGCCGGCCGCGATGGCCATCAACGGCAGAAAGAAAAGTGCGGCGACGCAGCGCATGCCCGTTACTCTCCCGCCGTCGAGAAATCCCCGCCGGCCATCGAACTCTCGAGGAGGCTGCAGCCATAGGGAGAGGTACTGACGAGGATCACGCGGTCCGCGACGCGGACCAGATGAAGCGAGTGATGCGGAGACAGCGGAATCCGATCGAGAAGTTCCATACGGGAGGGAGAGCCCCGGCGTCTCGCGAGATGGAACCGGGCGAGTCCCTTGTGCTGCAGCAAGGCGAGGAACACTACCAGGACCATCAGGACAACGAACACCATGAGCATCTGTTGGGTCAGATCCATAGGACTACTCCTGCGTCGCGCCGGGATCGGGATCCGGGCCGCGGATTTCGACTCCGGCAGTTGCGGGGGAACCGGCGAGAGAGACCAGACGGATGCCGAGCCTGTCGCCGACCACCACGATCTCCCCCGAACCCAGCGGCACCCCGCCCACCACGAGGTCCAAGTGATCGCCCACGGCTCGATTGAGAAGGATGACATTGCCGACATGCAGGCCGAGTACGCGGCGGAACGGCATGGCCTGGCGGCCCATTTCGGCCTCGACCTCCAGGGGGAGATCCGAATGCAACCCGAACTCACCAGCGGCCTTCATCGCCAATCTCCCGTCGTCACCGCTTGATGCTGAGAGTCTCCTGGGTTACCTCATCGAGCGTGGTGATAACCCGGGAGTTGGCCTGATAGCCGCGCTGGTAGACGATGAGGTTAGTGAACTCCTTGGCAATATCAACGGTGGAGGCTTCCAGAGTTTCCCCGAGGATCTTTCCCCGGCCGCCCGATTCGGGGAGGCCGATCGCCGGCGTGGCGGTGTTCGGTCCGACATGGAAATTATTGTTCCCGACTGCAACGAGGCTGTCGGGATTCACGACGGAAGCCATGGCCAACTGAGCGATCACGGACCGTTCGCCGGTCGAGTAGCGCGCGATGACCTGGCCGCCGTCGGCGATGGCGACACCGACCAATTGTCCGGCGAGGATGCCGTCGCGATCGACCTTCGCGACGGCGGATTTCTCGGCAAACTGGGTGATCTTCGCGGTCAGGTCCGGGTTATAGAAGTTCCAGTCGATGTCCAGATCGGCGGCGCCGTTGGCCAGTCCGGCCACCGCCAGGTTCACGACTCCGTTGGTGGCGGGCGGCGGTGGCGCCGGTGCGGTCAGGTTCCCTTCGTCATCGAAGGTCAAGGATCCTGTGGCGACATCGCTGGGAGTCCCCGCGGTGCCGCCGGAGAGTTCCTCCCCGGGAATGGTGACCGCGTAATCCCAGTTGTTCGCGGAGGTCTTCGTGAAGGTGAAGGTCAACACATGAGTCGCGCCCAGGGAATCGACGATCTCCAGGGGAGTGGAGAAGGTGTCATCGTCGGCTGCGCCCGCGTTCAGGTTGAGATCCGCGGAAAGGGTTGTGGTGGCCTGCGGCCGGCGCACGGCTCCAAAGGGCAGGACGATACTGCCGGCCGCCCCGGAGGTGTCGAGGACCCCGTTGGCCTGTGTCCAGCCCTGGACGCGTTCGCCCGTGTTGGACAGGAGGTTTCCCTCGCGATCGACCCGGAAGTTGCCAGCGCGGGAGAGCAGCAATTGCCCCTGATGGTCGCGCAACACGAAGAACCCGTCTCCTTCGATGGCCGCGTCGAGCGGGCCGCCGCCGGACTGAATGTTGCCCTGCGTAAACTGGCGCAGAGCCGACGTGCGGCCGACGCCCAGACCGACCTGACCCAAGTCGCCGGTGGCTCCAATGTCTCGGCTGACGAGATCGTGGAAGGACACGACACTGGCTTTGAAGCCGGTTGTGTTCAAGTTGGCCAAATTGTTGCCCGTGACATCAATGGCCGTTGAATGGGCCGTGAGGCCGGAAAGCGCAGTCGAGAACGAAGAGGGCATAGGGAATCCTTGCTATTTCTGAGTTTCCACCGGGCCGCTCGCGGCCTGGGATTGGTCCACCTTCTGGTTTGCGGTGTCGGAAGACGCGTGCAACGCGGTCAAGGCCTCCCGAATGGAAATAAGCTGTTCCAGTTGGGAAAACTGCGCCAACTGGGCTACGTATTGCATGCCGTCGGCGGGCTGGAGGGGGTTCTGGTTTCGGAGTTGGGCTACCAGGAGCCGCAGGAATGTGCTTTTGTCCGTCAATTCGGCGGCAGCGGGACGCGGGGTGGAAGCTGATTGGGAGTCGGCGGTCGTCGCGGCCGACGCGAAAATACCTGTTGTGTTGCCTATCGCCATGAAAACTCCTTCTGCCGTGGTTGTTGCATGCGAATCGCCTCAAACTGCTCGAGCCAATCCGGCGCGGGGCGCTGCCGAGGGTTGTCCTCGCGGGGGTCGCGCTGTCCGCCGCCGGGACCATGCTCGCCCAGGGACTGGCCTGTCCCCGAGTTGCTGTCGGTGGCGCGGACGGCCGTCGCGGCTTCCGAAGGAACCCAGAAATCCGCTTTGACGCCGGCACTTTCGAGTTTGCCGGCGAGCTCATGAAGGCCACTGCGCAAGTCGGCGGCCAACCCTGGTTCCGATGTCCGGACAGCAACGCGCACGTCGCCATGACTCTCGGCCACGCGCACTGTCGCGGTAGCGCCTTCGGGGTCGCTGATGCGTAGCACCAGGGTGTGCGATGCGGGGGACTGGCTGGACTGGGAGGCGTTGGCCACCAGTTCTGCTCGCGCGACGTGGACTGATAGCGGAACGTCTCTGATTTGCGGAATGGAGGTCTCGGCAGCGATGGACTTCGGCGCACCCTGACCGGATGCCTGACCCGTCGAAGGAACGCCGAGAGTCGCGACACTGTGCGGCGGAGTGCCGTTGTTGACGCCAGCGGCTGACGAAACTGCCAAAGGGCTCGCGGGCTGGAGGAATGTCCTGGCTACGCCTCTCGGGGCACGGACGCCGGAAGGTTCGGGCCGGGTGCGTTCGGGTTCCGCCGGCTTTTGCGGATTTGCCGCGGGTGTATCCGGCGCTGGCCGCCTTCGTTCAGTACCCTCGTGATTTGCCACCGGCCGCATAACGGGCACACCGGCGAGCGTCCCGGTTTCGTCATCGGACGTCGGCGTGGCGGCGGCAGGGCCGGCAAGGCGTGCCGCGCTCTCGGGACGGGAATCCTGGCGCGGAGACGCCGGCGTGGATGGGACCGGCGCGTCCGGCGAGGGTAGGCGCGGCGAACCTGGCGCTTCCAACGGCGCATCCGACAGAATGCCCGGGGAACCGCTGCCAGGGTGGATGGGCGTCCTCTGCTTGAGTGGGAGGGTGTTGGTCAGGTCATGATCCGCGGCCAGGTTGGATTCTGAAGCGGGGTCGCCACCGGAGGCGGTGGGCCGCCGGTCCGCCTGCCCGCGGGAGGCCGGCACTGTGCGCGCCGGTGGTCGCGACTCCGGGCGCACCTGCAACCGCGACGTAAAGGCGATCTCCGAGCAACGGCCCGCCTGTTGGTCGATGGTCGGGGTCTCCGCGGAGCGGACCGTTTCGGGCTGGAAGCCGCGACGGGACGCCGCGGAATCGTTTTGCGTCAATTCTACTCGCGGGTCCCGCCCCGGTTCGACGAACGTCCGATTCGCACCCGCGACTATGGCGGTGTGCCAGCTCTCCTCACGAGATGGAAGGGGCAAGGTGGGGGAGACGGTGCTGTCGCAAGGGTCCGGGCACTTGCCGGCCGCCTCCGGTTCGGCGGGGCGGATTCCTGGCTCGAGGGAAGGCGGCAGCGACGGGGACGCCCGCAGGACTGTGGTGCCCGGCATGGGATCGGGATTCGCGGTTGCCGATGCGTCCCCGCTTTCCAGGAGTTGTCCGCGAGATATCGTCTCGAGCTCGGAGCCCTCCGGATCACCCGCGAATCGAGTCGGGCTTGGAAACCGAGGACTGGAATCCGGAGGAGGGAGAGCGACTGGCTGAGGAATATTGCCTGTCGCCAGCGGAACGGATAGAGGGCCAGACTCTTCGGGCCGGGGTTGAGGCGGTTCGGTCTCCGCATGATTGCCGCCGTGCTGACCGGCGCCGCGGGGAGGGTTCCCGTCGAGCAGATTGGCGAACAAGCCGGCGAACGCATTCACGGGGGCCGGCGAACCTCCCATGACGCCGTCCCGGGGAGGCCGGGATTGCCCCGCGACATTGTTCGCGATCCCGCCAGCATTGCCCCCAAGAGTCATGTGACCGAATACTCTGCAACCCCGGAACCAAACCGCGCGGGGCGGTAGGGAAAGAAGTTAGGAGGCGAAAATAGACGAAGTTTCGACAGCCGGCGGACTGAATCTCGACGGCTGAGAGAGGTTCGTATTCTTTTTATCGAATAACATTCGCCATTTTCTTCTTTATTTTTGGAGGGGAACGCGGCTTTGGCGGCACGCATGCTGGTTCGCACGGCGCGGCTTATGGACAGATTCACAATATCGGCGGCAAGCGGCCTGCGGGCGCGAATGGAATCGCTGGACATGTTGGCGAACAACATCTCCAATGCATCGACGGGCGGGTACAAGCGCGACAGCGAGTTGTACGGGCTATACGCCGCGGAGCAAAACGCGGCCGACCCCGAAGTGGCGGTCCTCCCGGTGATCGAACGCCATTGGACCGATTTTGCCCAAGGGCAACTGCAGCCCACCGGCAATCCTCTGGATGTTTCGCTGTCGGGGAAAGGATTTTTCGCCGTTGACGGGCCAGCGGGACCGCTATATACCCGCAACGGCAGCTTTCAGTTGTCGTCGAACGGTAGCCTGACGACGATGGACGGCTACGCCGTGCGCCTGGTGGGGGGCGGCGCGCTGCAGGTGGAGGCCGGGGCGCCCCTCGAGATCGGCAGGGATGGATCCGTCCGGCAGCGATCGCAGCTTCTGGGCCGCATCGAGGTTGTGGATTTCGCCGACCGAAGCGTGCTGGCGAAGCAGAGCGGCGTGTATTTCAGATCCGCCGACCCGAATCGGCAGCCCGTCCCGGCGGCCGGCGTGGAAGTACACCAGGGGAAGATCGAGGCCTCGAATGTCGCCGGCGCGGAGTCCGCCGTACGGCTGGTGAGTGTGATGCGGCAGTTCGAGATGTTGCAGAGGGCTGTGCTGCTGGCAGGGGAGATGAACCGAAAGGCGATTGACGAGGTGGCCCGGGTCGGGTCGTGAGGCGGAAACAAAGGAAACGTAAGGAGAGAGAACGATGATTCGAGCGTTATACAGCGCGGCCAGCGGGATGACCGCCCAGCAACTCAACGTGGACAACATCGCCCACAACCTGGCCAACGCCAACACCGCAGGCTACAAGGTCCGCCGGGCTCAATTCCAGGACTTGCTTTACCAGAGCATGGTGCAGCCGGGAGCGGCGGCCGGGCAGCAGACATTTGTTCCCACCGGTCTCCAGCTTGGCCTGGGTACGCGCGCCGCCTCGAACGAGATTGTGTTCACGCAAGGGAATTTCCAAGCGACCGAGAACCCGCTGGACCTGGTGATCCAGGGCAAAGGCTTCTTTCAGATCCGCCAGCCTTCGGGGGAACTCGCCTACACTCGCGCGGGGTCTTTTCACTTGGATCGGGACGGGAACCTGGTGACGGCGGACGGGGACCCGCTGGAACCCCAGATTACGGTTCCGCAAGATGCCCTGTCGATCACGATTGCCGCGGATGGAACAGTGAGCTACACGCAGCCGGGGCAGACGGCGGCACAACTGGCCGGACAGATTCAGTTGGCCAACTTTATCAACCCTGCAGGGCTGAACAGCGTGGGCCGCAACCTCTATGTTCCGACCGACGCTTCCGGCGACCCGATCGTTGGCAACCCGGGCGGGCAGGAAGGGATTGGCAACCTCCTGCAGGGGTACACGGAGCAATCGAACGTCAGTGTGGTCGAGGAGTTCATCAACCTGATCGTGAGCCAACGAGCCTACGAAGCAAACTCCAAGGTCGTCAAGGCCGCTGACGACATGTATCAGCAAGTCAACAACCTGACCCGATGATCAAGCTCGCCATCCCGGTGTTGATGGTGGTTTTGCCGCTGGCGTGGGGTGAGTCCTGCCGGCCGGTGCAAGGCGAGCGCATCCGGGGAAGGGACCTGGCGGCAGCAGATCCTGAACTGGCCGCCCTTCCAGCAGATCTCGACGCAGGCCTCGCGCCCGTAGCCGGCGCCCGCCGCCAATTCACACCTTCGGAACTAACCCGGATCGCACAGAGGCACGGCGTCGCGTATGTTCCGAAGGGCGCCGTGTGTTTTGAACGTGCGATGCGGGACCTGGATCAGTCGATGGCACTTGCAGCCATGCAGCGGGCTCTGGGCTCCACGAACACGAAGATCGAGATCGTCGAGATGAGTCATCATCCGGTCCCGGACGGCGACTTGTGGTTTCCGCTGCGAGGTCTGAGCCTGCCGCCGCCGGCCAGTTTGGAGAAGGCCGTTCGCTGGGGCGGCTACGTCCGGCAACCCGGGAATCGCCGCTTTCGGGTATGGGCCCGAGTGGTGATTCAGGCAACCGCCACTCGTGTCGTGGCGACCGAGGACCTTCGGGTCAGCGAGCCGATTCGCGCCGGGCAGATCCGCGTGGAGACAGTGGGGGCGTTTCCGTTGGGAACCCCGTGGGTGGCGTCGCCCGAGGAGGTCGTGGGCCAGGTGCCGCGGCGGTCGATCGATCGGGGAAGGCCGATTCCACGGGCGCTCCTCTCCCGGCCGCGGGTAGTGGCCAAGGGCGACGTGGTTCGTGTCGACGTGCAAACCGGAGGAGCGCGGCTGAGCCTGGAGGGGCGCGCGGAGAGCTCGGGCCGACAGGGGGACATGGTCCTGGTCCGAAACGAATCGAGCGGCCGTAGGTTTCGAGCACGCGTGGAAGGCCCCGGACGCGCCTCGGTGGCGTATTCCGGGCGAACGGAGGCGGAACGGCGATGAGCAGTCATTGGAGAACCATTGGGTGGGTCACGATCGGACTCCTGGGTTCGCCGTTGTGGCGCTGCCAGGGCGGCGAGAAGCGAAGAAACACCAAATCCTTGGACGTCTATATCGGAGAAGCCCACGCCCGTACGGGACCGGCGCACGAGTCGGCGCCAGGGTCGCTCTGGAGCCCGTCGGCGAGGCTGTCCGACATCGGGGCGGACCTGCGGGCGAGCCGGGTGGACGACATCGTTACGGTCCTGGTTTCCGAGCGTGCCTCAGCCGTCTCGAAGGGCGCAACCAAGAGCGCCCGGACGTCCAGCGTCAAGGCCTCAGTTGACGCCGTAGGGGGCGTGCCTCGGGCGTCGGGACCGCTGCCCAATCTTGCTCGCGCTTCGTCCGCGCAGAGCCTTGACGGCCAGGGAGAAACAACTCGCGAGAGTATCCTGACCACTTCCTTGACCTGCCGCGTCGTGGACCTGCTGCCGAACGGTTTTCTGGTCGTCGAAGGCGCCAAGACGATTGTTGTCAATTCGGAAGAACAAGTGGTCCGGGTGAGGGGGGTGGTGCGGCCATTCGATTTGACGACCGCAAACACGGTCAGGTCCGAACGCCTAGCCAATCTCGAAGTCGAAATCAATGGAAAAGGAGTGGTGGGCGACGCCGTACGCCGTCCCTTCATTCTCTATCGAATCCTGCTGGGATTGCTGCCGTTTTAAGAAGGAAGGGCTATGAGCCGTCTGATCGTCCTCTTCGTGGCCGTTTGTGTGGCGTTGCCGCTCCCGTTGCGAGCAGGGACCCGGCTGAAAGACCTTGCCGGGATCGAGGGAGTGCGGGACAACCAGCTTCTTGGCTATGGTCTGGTGGTCGGCCTGAACCAAACCGGCGACCGGCGTCAGACCGTGTTCTCGGTGCAAAGCCTCACCAACATTCTTCAGCAGATGGGCGTTCAGGTCCCGCCGTCGGCAATCCGTGTGAACAACATTGCGGCGGTGATGGTGACAGCGACGCTCCCGCCGTTCGCCCAGCCGGGCATCCGGCTGGACGTCACCGTCTCCGCGATCGGCGATGCTTCCAGCCTGCAGGGCGGACTGCTGCTGCTGACTTCGCTCAAAGGAGTAAACGGGCAGGTGTACGCTGTCGCACAAGGTCCGCTGGTGTTGGGAGGCTTTGTCGGCGGCCGGTCCCAGTCGAGTCAGACCGTCAATCATCCCACCAGCGCCCGGGTGCCCAACGGGGCGATTATCGAACGCGCCGCGCCGTCGATAACGCCCAACGGACGCGTACGCCTGCAACTCCGGCAGGCGGACTTTACGACCGCCGCTCGGGTGGCGCAAGCCGTCAACCGGCAGTTTGGCAGCATTGCCGTCGCTGAGAACTCGGCTGTCGTGGGAGTTGCCGTGCCGCCCAAGTTCGCCAACCAGACCATCGAGTTCGTTGCGGCGATGGAAGCGCTGACTGTCGAAGCCGACCGCCCGGCCAAGGTGATCGTGAACGAGCGGACTGGGACTGTCGTGATGGGCAAGGACGTGAGGATCTCACCCGTGGCCATCATGCACGGGAACCTGACGGTGGAAGTTGAGACTAACTTCGCCGTTTCCCAGCCAGCGGCGCTTTCGCAGGGAAATACCACAGTAGTCCCACAGGTGGGAGTCGGCATCAAGGAGGAAAAAGCGCGGAATCTGGTTTTAAAAGAAGGGGCCACGGTAGAGGAATTGGTTCGAGGCCTGGCTTCGATCGGCTCGACCCCGCGCGATATTATCAGCATCCTCCAAAGCCTGAAAGCGGCTGGCGCAATGGAAGCGGATCTGGAGATTATTTAATTTGGAGCCAAAGTTGATAAACCTTGAGCCCCCGTTTCGAAATACTGCGCAAAATCTGCGCAGTACTCACCCTCCCCAAAACCCCGCGAGAATTGCCCTGGCTGCACGGGAATTTGAAGCGTTACTCTTGACGCAACTTTTGCGTACTGCGCGGGAAGCGACATCCGAAGTCGGACCAGATCCGTCCGGCGATGCCTCCGGAGGCATCGCCTTGGAGATGGCGGAGACCCAATTGGCTCAGGCTCTGTCTGTGAGCGGCGGCCTCGGGCTCGCCTCGATGGTGGTGACCGGCTTGGGCTTGAAGACCGATCAGGTCAGCGACTGACCAGGCGCCGGCATGAGATCCCGATTCTTGATACGGCTGTCGGGGGCACTACACAATCAATCTACCCGCGAGTTCCCCGGATTTGTCCGGTCAGAACCGGTTCAGGGAGCCGTGGGCAGGGCCACCGAGGGGACGGACTCCGATCTCAATCTCCGCCCACGCGCCGCCGCCTACCCGTGACCAAGCTTCGGCCAAGGGTGCCAGGAGGCGATGTACCGTGACCAGGCACTCGTCGGATTGCTCCAGGTGCGCGCGTAGCAACTCCTTCTGCATGAACCCGTAGAGGCCGCCAAGGTTCCTGCCGATCTGCCTCCCGTTCTCCATATCCAGAGACGAACGCAATTCACCGATGATGTCGTACGCCTTTGTAATCGAGTGGCCACGTGCGGCGATGTCGCCTTCGGCCAGGTAACGGCGAGCCTTCTCGATGGATAGGAGTGCACTATCGAAGAGAACCTGCACAAGCTGAGCAGGCTCGGCGGAAAGAATGCTGCTATCGAGGTACTGCGAATGCGCGTCACACCTCATCATGCTGTTCTGATCCCGATGTCCGGGCGGCTTTCTAGCCAATTTTTACGAATTTCATGAAAATGGTGCCCAGTTCGACCGGTCGAGTGGAGCTAATCGGAAGCGAGTGATCCTTTCGAAAGGAGTCGGAAGTTCCGGCAATAGTGCAGAATTTGCGCACGTGGTCATTTGGGGTGTTTACAAATCTACCGTTGTCCGGAGGTATATAGAGAAACTTCAGCACCCTTAGATCAGCCATTGACCTTGGTAGAACTTTGGTACCACGGCCCCCCCCCCAGAAGAGTCCTCCGGTGGCTATGCAGAAACAGGAGATATACCCCGATAGTAGGGTCTTGGATATATAACTGATGGGTAAGTCAAGATGTGGTGTCGCTCATCGGAGGATCTCGTCATGAGAAGGCTGCTCATTCTGTCCGGATCTTCGGTTGACCTGCTCAACGAGGCGGCCGCCCCGACCGGATTAGAAGTTTCGTTTGTGCTGTCTCCCGAGGCTGGCATTCGGCAATTAGAGTCCGAATCTTTTGACGCTGTTCTTGTGCATTTGCCGATTAACGGCTGGTGCCCGCACGA
The DNA here is from genome assembly GCA_964529305.1 of uncultured Solibacteraceae bacterium. Taxonomy (GTDB): domain Bacteria; phylum Acidobacteriota; class Terriglobia; order Bryobacterales; family Bryobacteraceae; genus CAZGUX01. Next base: position 35,387 of record CAZGUX010000191.1, read on the forward strand.
TTTCGTTGCGAGAATTCGGGAAACGAAATCGGACGTCCGGGTCGTTCTATACGATCCCAACGGGATCCTCACAGAAGCCAGCGGATTGCTGACTGCGGGCGTGTCCTTGAGGCTCGACGGCCGGATGCCCCCCCGTGAACTATTGCAGGCGGTCCAGGACACAATCGGGCAGCCGATGCCGCAGCAGAGTCGCCCCACGGCGACATTGAGTGAGTCGTGGCGAAAGTTGCTGGTGGGCGAAAGCTACGCCATCCAGAGGATTGTCGAGACGATCCGGATGGTGGCGGCGCGTCAATCCACGGTGTTGATCACCGGAGAGACCGGAACCGGCAAGGAAGTAGTGGCACGGGCGATTCACTGCGCCAGCCCGCGGGCCCAACTGCCGATGGTGGCGTTCAACTGCGCCGCGCTTCCCGAAAACCTGCTGGAGGCCGAACTGTTTGGCCACACCAAGGGCGCATTCACGGGGGCCGCGGGCCCGCGCGCGGGGCATTTCGAGAAGGCCCACCGGAGCACGCTTCTGTTGGACGAAATCGGCGACATGCCCCTGGCGGTGCAAGTAAAGCTGCTACGGGTACTGCAGGAGCGGGAAGTCCTCCGGCTGGGGAGTTCCGAGCCAACCAAGGTAGACGTTCGCGTCGTCGCCGCCTCCAATCTCCACTTGCCGGAGGCTGTTAATCAGAAACGTTTTCGGTCGGATCTGTTCTACAGACTGAACGTGGTGCCGATCTACGTTGCCCCGCTGCGGGAGCGACGCGGCGATATTCCTTTGCTGGCGGAGCACTTCATCCAGAAAGTGTGCCAACGGGAGAAGCTTCCTCCGAAGCGCATTCCGACCGATGTCCTGAACCGGCTGACTCAAGCGGACTGGCCGGGGAACGTCCGTCAACTCGAACACTCGATTGAGAATGCCATGGTGCTCAGCGAGGGGCGCGAGGTGCTGCGGGCCCAGGATTTCCCGATCCTACACACGCCAGGTCTTCCGAGCGCGGAGACGCTCTTCGATATTCCGAAGGGCGGCATCGACTACCACTCCCTGATGACGTGCCTGGAGCGGGAACTGCTTCGGCGTGCGCTGGACCAGGCAGGGGGAAACCGGACGCGAGCGGCAGAGCTTCTCAAGATGAAGCGGACCACGCTGCTGTCGAAGTTCAAAGCCCTGGAAACGTGCGCCTAGGGGCCTGCCGACAGGAGATCGAGACGCCTGACAGCGTTTGTTGAGATATGGGAGCAACCAGAACAACCGCCGTACAGCCGGTGGCCGCACCGTTTCCCGGGCTCACCGGCTCGGCTCTGAGCGACTTTGCCGTTCCGGTCTTCGTCCTTGCCATTGTCACCGCGCTGGTCACGCCGCTTCCCTCGGTTGTTCTGGATTTTCTGTTGGTCACCGACATCATGATGTCGGTGATCGTCCTGATGGTGGCGATGTACATCCGGCGTCCGGTGGAGTTCAACGTCTTCCCAAGCACGCTGCTGTTGCTGACCCTCTTTCGCCTGGCCCTCAACATCTCCTCGTCCCGGCTGATCCTGCTGAACGGCAACACGGGAACCGCCGCCGCCGGACGCGTCATCGAGGCCTTCGGAAGCTTCGTGGTGGGAGGCAACTACATCATCGGAACGGTCATTTTCCTCGTTCTGATCGCCATCCAGTATGTCGTCATCAACCACGGCGCCGTCCGCATCTCGGAGGTGACCGCTCGATTCACACTGGATGCGCTTCCCGGAAAACAGATGGCGATCGATGCGGACTTGAATGCCGGCCTGGTTGACGAAGCGGGAGCCCGTGCGCGGCGTAAGGAACTGGCCGCCGAAGCAGAGTTCTATGGTGCGATGGACGGCGCGTCGAGGTTTACCCAAAGGGATGCGGTGGCGAGCATCCTGATCACCGGCATCAATATCATCGCCGGGTTTTTGATTGGGGTCCTTCAACACGACATGGATCTGACGAAGGCGCTGCAAACGTACACGGTGCTGACCATAGGAGACGGGCTGGTCACGGTAATCCCGGCATTGATGATTTCGGTGTCCGGGGGGCTGGTGATCACGCGGGCGGGTTCGAGCGACCGGGTGGGGGCCGAATTCCAGCGTCAGTTGTTCGGTCATGCCGAGCCGCTGATGTTGTCGGCGGGGGTCCTGGCGGCGATGTCGCTGTTCCCGGGTTTGCCCACGGTTCCGTTCCTCCTGATGGGCGGCGGATTGGGCGTGACGGCCTGGAGTATCCGCCGAAAAGTCGACACCACCGCCGTCGAATCCACGACAGCCGCCAAGACCTTGCCGAAGGACGACGTCGAGGGACTGCTGCGGGTGGAACCGCTGACGCTCGAGCTCGGTCTCGGCCTCGGGCCCTACGTGGAGGGTTCGAACAACTCGCCCCTGCTGCGGCGGATTGGAGCGATTCGGGCGCAGTTAGCCTCGCAACTCGGATACGTTCTGCCACCGGTGAGAGTGAACGACAACGTCGGCCGGCGTTCGCAGGAGTACGTGATCCTGCTCCGGGGGATCGAGGTGGCGAGATACGAACTGCTGCCGGGTCATGAACTTGGAATACCGACGGGGGCGGCCAATCCGGCGCTCCAAGGCAAGCCGACGACCGAGCCCGCCTTCGGGTTGTCGGCATTCTGGATTCCCAAGGAACGCGTCGCGGCCGCCCGCCGCAGCGGCTACACCGTGGTGGATGCGGTTAGCGTCATCGGCACGCATCTGACGGAAGTGGTCAAGCGCAGCGCGCACGAACTGTTCACCCGGCAGGATGCCAAGAGCTTTTGTGACCGGGCGTCCCAGGACAATCCGAAGGCCGTCGAGGATCTGGTGCCGAAGCTGCTTTCTCTCGCGGTGGTGCAGCGAGTCTTGCAGAACCTGTTGCGGGAGCGGGTCTCGATTCGCGATACGGTCGCGATCGTCGAGGCTCTTGGGGAAGCGGCCACAATCACAAGGAACCCGGTGGTCCTGACCGAGTACGTCCGGCAGGCGATGCGCCGAGCGCTGGTGAAACCCTCTCTCAACCAGAAGGGAGAGTTGGCCGCGCACTTCGTCGACCCGGGCCTGGAGCGGACGATCGAGAAGGCCGTCGAGCACGGCGAGCACAACAGTTGTCTGACGCTCTCGCCGGAGGCGATTCGAGACATCCAGGTCCGGATCGGGCGAGCCCTGAAGGACGCGGAATCGGATGCGGTGATCATCACCACGTCAGGCGCCCGGTATTTTGTCCGGCAGATTCTGGAGGCGTCGCACGGCGCCGTGACGATTCTTTCGCACAACGAAATCCCGGCCGGAGTCCGCGTGATTTCATTGGGAGACATCGGGTAGAGGGGTCAGGAGGTTCGCGTGAGGATCAAGTCGTACTTTGCCGATAGCGTGGAAGGGGCGATCAGTAAGGCACGGACCGAACTTGGGGCAGACGCCATGCTGGTGAATTCGAGACCGGCCCCCCCGGAGGCGCGCGCCCTCGGCAGGTACGAGGTCGTTTTCGGCGTGATTCCCGGCAACACGGGTCATCGGGAAGCAACGAGCGGTCCGGTGGCCGCATCGGCGCAGCCGGACGGCCTGAGCGCGGAACTAGCCGCCCTGCGGAAGCAACTCGAGAATCTTTCCAAGACCATCTCCCGGCCAGGAAGCGGAGGCCGCGAGCCAGCCAGCCTCTTTCCGGAGCTGGAGGATCTTCACGGGTACATGCTGGACAACGACGTAGACGCGGATCTGGCGCGCGAAATTGTTTTGGCCGCGGAAGTCAAATTGACGCAGAAAGCGCCCAACGGGGCGACCGGCGAGGCGGTCTATCAGGCCGTGTCCGCCGAGGTCATGTGCCGGTTCAAGTCGGCGCCCGCTCTGGGCCGGTCCACCGATAGCACTTCGGTTGTCGCACTAGTCGGCCCGCCGGGCGCGGGCAAGACCACGACCCTGGTCAAACTGGCCGTGCTTTACGGCGTGGCGGTGCGGCGGCCCGTGCGCCTGATTTCGATCGATTCCGAGCACGTCGCGGCCGCCGCCCATCTGAACTGCTATGCGGCCATCCTCGGAGTCCCGCTGGAGACCGTCGAGGGTGTGGGCAAACTCGATTCGGTGCTACGCAGCAGGCGCGATCAGGAGATGATCCTGATCGACACGGCGGGCTACGCTCCCGCTGAGATGGATGCCGGCGCCGACCTGGCTTCGTTTCTTTCCCGCTCGAGCTTTGTCGACACTCACCTTGTCCTGCCGGCGATCATGAAGCCACGCGACTTGCAGAGAGCCGTCGACCGTTACGCCGCCTTCTCTCCGCAGAAGCTTTTGTTTACGCGTATGGATGAGACCGATAGTTTTGGATCGATCCTGAGTCAGGCCCACAGAACCGACAAGGCGCTTTCGTTCTTCTGTTTCGGCCAGCAGATCCCCGAGGACATCGAGATGGCGACGAAGAGCAACCTGCTCTTCCGGTTTCTGCGTCCTGACCTGGTGCAGGTTACAACGGCAGCGTAGGAGACGTGGTGTCTGGAATCGCAGCGGCAACCGCATACACAACGGCTACCCAAAGCCCGGCGGATCAGCGGGAGCAGGTGATCCTCGATCACTTGCCTCAGGTGAAGTACATCGCCAACCACATCTACGAACATCTGCCTCCGATCGGTGTCGCGCTGGAAGACCTGGTTTCGGCGGGCATCCTCGGATTGATTGCCGCCATCGACAGCTTCGATCCGTCGCGCGGGGTACAGATCAAGACCTATGCCGAGTACCGGATTCGGGGCGCGATCCTGGACAGCATTCGAGGCCTGGACGGCGTCCCGGAACACAAGAGGCCAAAGGTCAAGCAGATCGAGCGGTCGATCCAGGTCCTTCGGAACAGGCTCAAACATGAGCCTTCGGAGGATGAGATCGCGGCCGAACTGGGGATTTCCCTCGAGGAGTATCAAAACTGGCTCGTCGAGCTCCAGGGCGTTCGTCTCGACAGCCTCGATGCCTGCATCGGCGAATCGGACGGACAGACCTTCTCGGATGTGCTTCCGGACACTGAGCGGCACAGTCCGTCGATGGAACTGAGCCGGGCGGAACTCAAGAAGGTCATCGCGGAAGGACTGCGGCTGGTGCCGAGCCAGCAACGGCTCGTCCTGAACCTGTACTACATCGAGGAGCAGAATCTGCGGGAGATCGCCGAAATCCTCGGATTGCACGTTTCACGGATAGGACAGTTGAAGACGCAAGGCATCCTGCGGCTGCGGGCCTATCTGGACCGGTGCTGGCCAACCGGGAAAGGGATCTACTAATGTCGCCTCAACAAGGAAGAGTTTTGAATTCGCTGGTGACGGGGGTCCTGGAACGATGGGTCCCGAGACTCAGCGACGCCCTCAACCTGTCCGCCGGCCGCGATGACCAGGCTTCGACGCGGCAGGAGATGGTCGCCACGCCGCGCAAACAAGACGGGTTCGAGTGGTTTCGGGCGAAGTTCGGCGATGATTTGGAAGCCTTTGTAGGGGCCGAGGTCGGGGTATGGAGGGGGGCCGACGGGCCCACGAACCCTTCCGGCACTCCGGGTGAATCATGGAGAGAATCACGCGCGGGCGTCCTGACGACGACGCTGGCGGAGGTGGTTCGCCAGTTCCTGCCGGAAGCACACGCTGGGGAAGCTGGCGTCTCGTGGACAACCGACCCGCCCGACAGCCCGAGCGCACTGCGGGTGGAAGCCACGGCCGAAGATGGCTCGCCGGCGTCGCTCTACATCGTGCTGCTCCCGGGGCCGGGAGCAGACAGCCCCTACGGTCTGGAGGCTTTGGGCGCCGGGCGGAAGGCACGCGGTTCCAACGACGTGCTGGCGGCGCTGCTCGACGTGGACCTCCCGGTGAGCGTTTGTTTTGGATCCACTCAGATGCAGCTTCGCGACCTGTTGAAGCTGACGGCGGGTTCCGTGGTCGAACTGGATCGTGGAGTGCAGGACCCGGTGGAGGTCAGGCTGAACAACGCCGTGATCGCCCGGGGCGAGGTGGTTGCCGTGTCCGGCAACTACGGCGTTCGGATTCGGGAGATCGTGCGGCGGGAACAGATGTGGCAGGCAGGAATACCCGGACTCGGCGATTCCGGTGCAAAAGGTCAGAACGTATGATGATCGACACTTCAAGTTTCCTCTTTAACGCGGTGGTTCCGTACGTCCACGCCGAATACGCCCTCCACTGGTTGGGAGCGTTCGCGGCTTTGGTGTTCATCTGGGCCAGTGCCGATCTGCTGAGCGGAATCCGGCGGGTTCGGAGGCACCGGAAGGTCCAGGAGGAGCGCGTGCAGACGGAACTGGAACAGTTGCGCGCGCAGGTGAAGTGGCTCAACGACCTGTGCCTGGAGCCTCTCGAACGCGAGCCGGAGCCGCGGAACACAAGAACCGTGTGGAGAAGCCTGAACCTGACGACCCGGAGCAAGGTGCTTCGTTTGCATCGACTTGGGCAGAGTTCCACTCAAATCGCTTCCACCCTGGAACTTCCGCTGGGAGAAGTGAACCTGCTGCTCAAACTCCACCGGATCGCTCTGGAGCAGCTTTCCGGCGACTCCGCGGGCGCTCCGGGAGGACAAAATTCTGTAGAAAAGCGCGCGGCCTTCGCGATAGGAAGTTCGGAAGCGGCGTAAAGGGACGCACCCAATGCAAGTTCACGACCGACACATTCCGGCGAACTCGACCTCGCGCCATGAGGAGACCGCACCGCTCCAGCAAAGCGGGGGACGAACCCACCCTAGCGAAACCGTACACGAGAACCGGGTCGACCAAGTCCGAGTCTCAGGCCTCTCCAGGCTGGTCTCGAATGCCATGCAAACCGCGCCGGCGGATCGGGTCAACCGCGTAGACGAACTGCGGTCCGCAATTCAGACCGGGCGCTACGAGGTGGACATTGACAGGCTGAGCAGTGCCCTGGCGAAGGAAGTGCAGGGAGGCTAGTCCGGAGGTTCTGAGATGAGCCGTCAACCGGTCGAACTCCTTGAGCAGGTGGGAGACATCGTCCGCAACGCCCGGCAAGGGGTCCTGCAGGGAGGTGCGCACTCCTTGCGCCAATCGGAAGAAGAACTACTACACGCCGCCGGTCTGCTGAGGGAAGTGGTACTCGACCTTCGGCGGAAGCCGGCCGCCAACACCGGCTGCCTGCGTTCGGCCGAGGACGTGGGTGAGCAGATAAGAAACCTGGGCACCCTTCTCAGCCAGGCAGCCGCCTTCTATCAAGGCTGGCTGGAGACGGTCGCCGCGCGCGCCGGCGGATACAGGGTGGATGGCCAGCCGGTCCGGCTTCCCGACCCGGTACGGGCGATCGCCAGGGTCTGAGCCGGGAGAAGGAGACACCCTGTGCCAAGCCTCTTCGCGGGTCTGAATAACGCCGCCCAGACGCTCCGCGCGTTCGAGCGGGCTATCGGTGTTACGCAAAACAACGTGAACAACGCGTCAACCCCCGGATATGCACGGCAGGTCCAACCGCTGGAAGCCCTGCCGTTCGAACCGGGTTCCGGACTGCTGGGCGGAGTCCGGGCAGGCGAACTGCAAAGTGCGCGAGACGTGTACGCAGAACAAGCGGTCAGGGATCAAGCGCAGACGTCGAGTTCGTACAGCCAGCAGGCCGCCAGTCTCGCATCGATCGAGGGGATGTTTGATCTGACGGGCGACGCAGGAATTGCCGCCTCCTGGCGGCGGTTGCTGTCCAGTTTCTCCTCGTGGAGCATCGCACCCAATTCGGCGGTCGAGCGGCAGGCGGTGGTTGATTCGGCAAACGCTCTGGCGCTGAGCTTTCGCGGTGTTGCGGGCCGGGCGGACCGCGCGCGCGCGGCGGCGGACCGGGACCTCGAAACCGCCCTGGAGGAGATCCGGGGCATTTCCGAATCAATCCGGCAATACAACGTCGATCGCCGCCGTAGTTCCAAACCCGATGCCGGTCTCGACGCCCAATTGCACGCCAACCTCGAGAAGCTCGCCGGACTGGTCAACGTGTCGGTGCTGTATCAGGAGGACGGAACCGTGACGGTGCTGGCCGGAGGGCAAGTTCCTTTGGTCATCGGAGATGGCGCGGAAGAACTGAAGTTGAGTTTTGATCCGGCTCCGGCAGCGGCCTATCCAGGCGCGCTTCCGACGGCAAAGATTCTGGATTCCGAGGGGCGCGATGTCACGGCGTTACTCGACCAGGGAAAGACTGGCGGGCTGCTCGCCTTTCGCAACGGCACGCTCGGAAACCTGCTGGGAGACGAGACGCAGGAGGGCGAGTTGAATCGGCTTGCCTCGCATGTCGCAGACCGCGTGAACGCCCTGTTGACCTCAGGCTACGTATCCAGCGGCCCGCCTCCGGTCTCCGGCAGTCCGCTGTTCGCCTACGACACGGTGCATTCCACCAACACGGCGCGTAGCCTGACTCTGGCCCCCGGCGCGTCGAGCGGCAGCCTTGCCGCGATTGACCCCGGTCCTCCGCAGGCCAGCAACGGCATCGCTCTCCGCCTGGCGGCGCTCGACCGTTCCTCCGATCCCGCGGACAACATTGATGGGCTGCCGCCCGCGGAATTCTTCGGCAACCTCGCCGCCGGTTTTGGACGCCAACTCGCCCGTGCAAAGAGTGCGCGCGAAACGGGTGAACAACAACTGGCTCAGGCAAAATCTTTGCGCGGCGAACTCTCCGGCGTTTCACTGGACGAGGAGGCAGTTCGCCTGGTTGAGTATCAACGCTCGTATCAGGCTGCAGCCCGGCTGGTGAGCGTCATCGACGATCTCATGCAGACCGTGATTCAGATGCTGCGTTAGCAGCAGTGCGAACGGAGGTAGGTATGATCCGCGGCTTCGATCCAGGCGCCGAAAGCTTCCTGGCCTCATTACGCGTCTTCGAACGCCGCCTGACCGATGCTCAGGCTCAAGTGTCATCCGGCCTGCGCGTGTCCAAACCGTCGGACTCGCCACGGGACGCCACTGCCATTCTGCGACTGCGGGCGGACCTGGAGTGGACCGCGCAGTCACGATCGAACCTGGGCCGCGTGCAAACAGAACTGGAGACAGCCGACAAAGTGCTGGAGCAAGCCGGCCAGGTGATGGACGACCTTCTGGCGATCGCTACGGACGGGGCCAGCACAACGGCCGACTCGAAACGCGGCATCCTCGCGCAGCAGGTCGAGGGACTACAGCAACAACTTGTCGGCCTCACGCGGGTCTCGGTGGAAGGCCGGTACATTTTCAGCGGCGATTCCGACCTTCAGCCGCCGTATCAGTTCAACCCGGCGGCGCCGAACGGAGTGGACCGGCTGGTGACCGGCTCCGCGACCCGTCAGGTGTCGGACACCAATGGTACGTGGTTCTCGGCGGGCAAGACGGCTCAGGAGATTTTCGACGCCCGAAATCCCGACGACACGGCCTCGGCCAACAATATTTTCGCGGCGGTCAATCGCCTGCGCCTCGCGCTGGCCACCGACGACCGGGATGCCGTCGCCGCGTCGTTGGCCGCGCTCCGGGCGGCGTCCCAGTACCTCAGACAGCAGGTGGGCTTTTACGGCGCAACGTTGCGCCAGATCAACTCGGCGATTGACCTGGCGCACAAGTTCGAACTGGAGGGCAAAGCTGCTCTGAGTGAACGCCAGGACGCTGACCTTCCGGCGGTCATCAGCGAGATGAACACAGCCAGCACCAACCGTGAGGCAGCCCTGGCCGCGGCATCGAGGTTCCGCAAGAGCAGCTTGTTCGACTACCTTGGCTAGAAAACCAACACCACCCAGCGACAAGAATATCGAGGGCCGAAACCCGCTATGCCGACCGTCTCCGAACTAGCCGCGAACCTGCTGCGCACCTGGGTAAACGGGGATATCCGGAGTCTGGAGCGGGCATTCCGGCACCTGGCTTCGGTGGAAGGCACGGGCTGGACCACGGATCAGGCGGAGCGGCTGGAAGCCCTGCAAGGGATTGTCGATCGCTTGTGCGCATCTTCGGACGGGCTGGTCTGGCGGCAGCGGCCTCGGCTCGACACGGCGCTCGAACTGCTCACCCACCTCGGCATGCAGCAACAGGCGCAGCCGGCCGTCACAGCCATTGACGGCATCAATCCAAGGAGGGCGGCTCGATGCAAAAAGCGAGCTTTCGCCCGGTGTTGAGCAAGCCGGCACGAAAGCGATTCGTATCGTTGACGAAGACATCCAGCGGGCGGTCGACGGGATAGTCGAACATCAGAATGCTTCCAGGCTTCATGGCCACGATGTTCCTCAGGGAGAGGGTTTGGCCCTGCATCCGGACCGCGACCCGGACCTCGGCTCGCTGCAAGAGTGGGAGCAGGCGCTGTTCCTCCTCGGGCGAAGCGGCCGGTTTGTGGGAAGGCCGTTCCTCCTCGAGTCTCTGGCGAAGCGTCTTGACGAGCAGCGCCGGAACCGCCAGGCGTAGGATTCCGGGACGCTCCCCCACCTGCATTTCGATCGAGGCCGCGACCACCGTTTCCGGCGATGCGATGGCGTTGAGGAGTTGCGAACTGGACTCGAAGGAGTGGACGCGAAAGTCGAGGGGCGCAAACGCCTTCCACGCCTCCTTGAGGTCCCGGACAATCAGGGCCACGATTCCTCCCACCAACCCGCGTTCGATCTCCGTCAACTCCCTGTTCAGGTTCTGCCCGCCGCCTTTTCCGCCGAGCAGGAGTTCCAGGAAAGGAAACAGCAGCGGAGCGCCCAGTTCAAGGACCGAGTACTCGGGGTGGAGCGGCATCCCAAGCGTGGCCATCGAGGAGGGGAGCGTGATGCCTTCTGCAAACTCGGAGAACTGAATCTGTTCGAGTTTCCCGAGGCGCGCCTCGACCGGCGCCCGCAGGTACGCCGAAAGCGTCGCCGCCGTATCGGCCGCGAAGGTCTGATGAATGGCCCGAAGGGCATCGAGATGGGAACGCGAGAGATACCCGGGGCGGCGGAAATCCACGCACACGGCGCTGTCGTCGGGATTGTTCGGCATGGTCGGTTCTCTTTTTCCCGCGAGCACTTTCGTTGCCACTCGCGGCCGCGCGGCCTCACGATCTTCGGCCCCAGACGTGCTACGGGCTCACTTGGCGGCGAAGAGGCGCATCCAGAGAAGGAGGATGGCGTATGATCCAGCTCACCAAACTCAACAACCGGCCGATCGTGGTCAACTCCGACCTGATTGAGCACATCGACGCGAACCCGGACACCGTCATCGCGTTGACAACCGGCGAGAAGTTCATGGTTCGGGAAAGCCCGGAGGAAATTGTGCGGCGCGTGATCGCGTTCCGGCGTTCCATCGTTCTGACGCCGCAGCAGGTGCATTCATAAGGCCGCCTGGGGTGCGCCACTCGGATCGAGACCGATTTCGGAGATGACAACCTATGGCAGACGACGCTGGGATCAAGGGAATGAAGCCGTCCACCAAGCCGGATGTCGCGAGTCTGGCGGGCTTGCTGATTGCCGTGGCTGGAATCATGGGCGGTCTGATACTGGAAGGGGGCAAGCTTTCGGACATTACCCAGTTGACCGCCGGGATGATCGTCCTGGGCGGGACCTTGGGAGCCGTCATGGTCACGACCCCACTTGCCGTGCTTTTGCGTGCCGCGGGCAGCATGAAGACCGCATTTTTCGAAACCAGCCTGCCACTGGAGGCCGTCATTACGCAGATCATCGGATACGCGACAGTCGCGCGGAAGAACGGCATCGTGTCTCTCGAAACTGAAGTCGAACGCATTCCGGACCCTTTTCTGAAGAAATCGCTGACGCTCGCCGTGGACGGCATGGAACTAAAAGAACTCCGCTCGATGATGGAACTGGAGATGGTGATCGAGGAAAAACGGGGAGAAGAAGTGGCAAAAGTGTTCGAAGCCGCCGGAGGCTATTCTCCGACCATCGGAATCATTGGCGCGGTATTAGGGCTGATTCAAGTGATGAAACACCTCGAAAACATCGAAGAAGTGGGAAAGGGAATCGCGGTCGCGTTCGTGGCAACCGTCTACGGAGTCGCCGTCGCCAACCTCCTGTTCCTGCCGATGGCGGGAAAGATCAAGAGCCGAGTGCACCATTCAGTGGAGGCGAAAGAACTCGTCCTCGACGGCGTGTGCGCCATCGTGGAGGGGATGAATCCGAAGCTGATTGAAGCCAAATTGCAGGCGTACCTACACACGGGAGGGGCGGGCAAAGCGAA
>CAZGUX010000192.1:0-5994 GCA_964529305.1 uncultured Solibacteraceae bacterium
GCCGCTGATCGAGATTACCGTCGTACCCAGATTGGCGAGCAGATCGATTCGATGCCTCATCGTGTCGAGAGGCACCGGGGGGGAGAAGTCATCGAATTCATTGCAGTAGGTACAGGACAGGTTGCACCTCCGCATGGGAATGATGTGAGCCATGACCGGATGGTCCGTCGACCACAGGCCTTTGGCCACAACCATGGTCTCGCGGAACCGCCGGTGCACATATTTCAGACCTCTCCTGATCTGAATCGCCTTGACGGGCATACGGGTGAAGTTTTTATATTAGAACACAGATCCTCAAAACACGCGAAGACCGCATCAGCGGTTGGCGCCTTTTTGCGGCCAAACGGGGAACTGGACCCCTTGATGGGCAAATTTCGGGTCTGCATCGACGCCACGCCGCTGCTGCTGCGCAGCGCCGGTGTCAAGACGTACGTTTACTATTGGATACAATCGCTGCGCGATGCGGCCGGCAGCCGGGCCATCAGCCTGTTTCCGTTCATCGGCGAACCGGGTGAGTGCGTTCACGACCGCTCGGCCATCAGCGGGCCCCGGACCTTTGCGTCGCTTGCCTGGCTTCATCTGGCGAATGCAACCGCCATTCCTTTGCTGAACGCGGCCGGGAGCCAGTACGATGTCTTTCACGCTTCCCACCAATTGCTGCGTCCTCCCACCAATTGCCGCGTGTCGGCGACGCTCTACGACATGACGTGCTGGCTGGTTCCGCAACTCCACTCGGGCGACAATGTGCGGATGGCGAAGACCTTCGCCCGGCTGGTCCTGGAGCGCGCCGACGGTATGCTGGCCATTTCCGAAGCGACCAAGCGGGACACCGTGCGGATCCTGGGAGTGGATCCCGACCGTATCGCCGTGATTTACCCCGGAGTGGCCGAAGCGTTTTTCACCGCCAGGGCGGAGCGGACGGGAAAGCCGTACATTCTTTTCATCGGCACCGTGGAGCCGCGAAAGAATCTGGGGGTCTTACTCGACGCGTACGAAGCGTTACCGGCACGGTTGAAGGACGCATTCGATCTGGTGATCGCAGGCTCTCCGGGTTGGGGCGATCCCCGCGTGCTCGAACGTTTACACTCCGGCATCGCCGGAGTACGCTACCTCGGCTATGTCGGTGAGGACAAAATCCCTGTGTTGAACGCCGGCGCCGCGGTGTTCGTCTATCCGTCGCTCTACGAAGGGTTCGGCCTGCCGGTCGCCCAGGCGATGGCGGCCGGAGTTCCGGTCGTCACATCCAATGTCTCATCGCTTCCGGAAGTCGCCGGCGACGCCGCTCTCCTGGTGGACCCACGCAACGCCGTCGATCTGGCTGCGACGCTCGAGCGGCTTCTCGAGTCCAACAGCCTGCAGGCCACCCTGCGCGAGGCGGGCCTTCGCCGCGCACAGGCATTTCACTGGAAAGTGTGCGCCCGCCAGTCGCTTCGTTACTTCGAACAAGTCGCGCTCGGCCGCAAGGTCGCGTGTCTCGCGGCTGACTGAAGACTTCGTTGAAGGGTATGATATATTCGAAAAGCTTCAAAATCAGGCAGACCGGTTGCCTGAATTATGCCGGATTTTTATGTCTGCCGTTCCCTTTGAAACCGCTGGCAGGCGATCCCCATCGCACGGCGGCCGCGCCGATCGGGAACTGTTCGGCGAGCAATACTTTCGCCAATACGGAGCCTGGAGCCTCCCGTCCGGCGCCGTGCCGTACGATCGCGACGGCCCGTGGCCGGCGCTGTTCAGCGGCATCGCCGACCAGATCGTGCGATCGCTTCGGCCGCGCCGCGTGCTCGATGCCGGCTGCGCGATGGGCTTCCTGGTGGAAGCCCTGTGGGACCGAGGAGTCGAAGCCAAAGGTATCGATGTCTCCGAATTCGCCATTTCGCGCGTGCGCCGCGATATGCTGCCTCACTGCCGGGTCGCATCGATCGTCGACCCGATGGGTGACCGGTTTGACCTGGTCACCTGCATCGAGGTGCTGGAACATCTCGAGGCCCGCGACACGGAACCGGCGATCGCGAACCTCTGCTCATCGGCGGGCCGGATTCTGTTCTCATCGACACCGGACGATTTCCAGGAACCGACGCACTTCAATGTCCGGCCGGTTTTCGACTGGTTGAAGCTGTTCGCTTCGCGCGGTTTCTATCCGGTCCTCGACTATAACGCCAGTTACGTGGCCCAGCATGCCTTTCTTCTCGAACACCGGGCCGTGCCGTTTCCAGAAGAGGTTCTGGCCTTGTTCGCCGCCCATTTGAGGCAGCGTTGCGAACTGGCCGGACTTTACGGCCGGACCGGAGAGATCGAGCGGCGTCTTTCGGTAGCCGACGAGCGCGTCCAAACGCTGGGGCAGGACAACGCGGAACTGCGCGCGTCGGCCGCCCGCCTGGGCGAAGCCCTGAGCGCGCTTGAAATGCTCCCCGGCCAACTGGCCGCGCTTACCGAAGAGAACACCCGCCTTCAACACTCGTTGCGCCGCATGGCCAGCCTCGGCGAGAGCCAGAAAGCGGAACTCGATTCCTTGCGGCAGATCGGCGCCGAACTGGAGGACCTCCGCAAGCAGCGCGACTTCCTCATCACAGCGATGGAGAAGGCCAGGGAAGATCAGGCCCGCGATGCAGTGACCCGCGACGCGGAAGTGCAGCGGCTGTCCACTGAGTCGAGTCAACTGCGGGTTCGTAGCGCCCGGCTCGAAGAGCTGCTGTTTCAGATCGAGGGCAGCTCCGGCTGGCGCGCGATTGTCCGCTACCGCGAGTGGCGCCGCGATTTCTTCGGCCGTGGCTCACGCGCCGAGCACTTGTTCGAACGATTCGTTCGCGGCTGGCTGCCCGCGGCCGAACCGGAATCGCACGCCGCCCTGCCGAAAGCCCCGGTGGCGCTCCAGCCCCAGAGCGAGGCTCCCACCGCGGCTCCGCTCGAGGCCATCCACGAGGTGGCGCGCTTCGCCCTGATTGTCAGCGGGTGCCCGGGCGATTCGTTCCGCTACCGCGCGGAGTATCAGGCCGAACAACTACGCCACCTCGGCCTGGCCGTCGACGTCTCGTTGTTTGACGAGGTGCAATACGAGCGCGTTCTCACGCAATACCAGGTGTTCCTGTTTCACCGCGTCCCCATCACCACAGGCATCGAGTCGTTTCTGGGCACGGCGAAGAGCCTCGGCAAGCTGGTTCTGTTCGATACCGACGACCTTGTGTTCAACGAGGAGTTGTCCGCCCATATCAAAGCCCTCGAGACCATGGCGCCGCCCGATCGGGAGCTGTACCTGGACGGGATACGCCGCTACCGCAAAACCTTGGCGCTGGCGATGGGCGCCATCGCCACCACCGAGCCCCTGGCTCGCGAGATTCGCGCGATCTTCCCCGAGATGCCGGTGGAGGTCAATCGAAACGCCATGGGGGACGCCATGGTGCAGCAGGCCGAAGCAGCGTTGCGCGAGTATCCCAAGACCGGCGACGGCCTGGTCCGCATCGCCTATTTCAGCGGCACTCCGACCCACAATCACGATTTCGCCGTGTGCTCCAGGGTCTTGGCCCGCCTTCTCGACCGCCACGCGAACCTCCGCCTGATGATCGTCGGCCACCTCGACCTTCCCGAGGAATTGCTGCGGCACGCCTCCCGCATCGAGCGGACCCCGTTGGTTCCGTGGCGCGAACTGCCGCGCCTCATGCGTCGGGCCGATATCAACCTGGCGCCGCTCGAGATGGACAACCGTTTCACCGAAGCCAAAAGCGAGTTGAAGTACTACGAAGCGGCGCTGCTCGAATTGCCCACCGTCGCCTCCGACCTTCCGTCGTTTCGTACCGCGATCACAAACGGCCAGAACGGCTACTTGTGCGCCGGAGAAGATTCGTGGATGAGAGCGCTCGACGAACTCATCCTCAAAGAGAGCTTGCGACGTGGGGTCGGTGAGGCGGCCCGCGCCGATGTTCTTTCCCGATACACGACTCGCGCCCGAGCCCGGGAGCTTGGCGCTGCGTTGCGGCGCCTGTCAACCGGACTCCTTCCTCGGTCGGGCCGCAAACTGTCCGTCGCGATCGTGGCTCGCGCCCCCATTGCCAATACGGGCGGTGGGTACCGGACCCTGTTCGAACTGGGCCACGGCCTGGCGCGGCGCGGGCACGACGTCCACTTCTACGTCGAAGCCATCGCACACCTCGCGGGGAAATCCGACGAAGAGGTCCGCGAGTTCTGCCGCAAGTACTTCGGTGAAAGTCCGGCCCGGGTGCATGTCGGGCACGACGACATCCGCCGTTGTGACGTGGCGGTGGCCACGAACTGGCCGACCGCATATACCGTGGCGCGCCTGTCCAACGCCTTGCTACGCGTGTACCTTGTGCAGGACGAGGAGCAGAACTTCTACGAGCCTTCCGACCCGCTCTACCACGAGGCGGAGCGAACCTACTCGTTGCCTCTGCGGAAAGTCACCATCGGCGGTCACCTCGCCCGAGTATTCGCTGACCGCGACCGCATGCCGGCGCCCCACCTGGAATTCTGTCTGGATCAGACGGTGTTCTTCGACCGCAAGCTCCGCGCCGCGGATCGTGTGCGCATTCTGTTCTTTGCCCGGCCGGGCCTGAAACGACGTGCCTATCCGGTGGGAGTGGCCGCCCTGGGCGAGTTGAAACGCCGCTGCCCGGAAGTCGAAATCGCCTTCTACGGGATGAAGGAACCCGAAGCCCTGGGCTTCTCCTACGAGAACCTGGGCGAGTTGTCGCGAGAGCAGGTGGCCCTCGAAATGAGCCGTAGCCACATCCATCTCTCCTTTTCGCTGAGCAACATCTCCTGGGTGCCCTTTGAGGCGATGGCCTGCGGATGCGCCGTGGTCGAAGCCGACTCGCCCACCGTGACGGGGATGCTTCCAGCCGGCGCGGGCCTCTTCGTGACTCCGGAACCGGCTGCCGTCGTCGAAGCCCTGGAACGAATGGTCCGGACTCCGTCGCTTCGCGAGCGACTGACGGCGCGCGCCCAGGCCTTCCTCGCCGAACGGCCGGCGAATTGGGATGCCGTTTGCGGCCATTTCGAAGAGATCCTTTACGATTCGCTCCCCTTGCCGTGGAAGCCGGAGTAACTCGTGCTCAACTCCGCCCTCGCCGCGCTGTTCCGGTCGGTGAATGTGATGGAGTCTCCTCGGGTGCTCGAGGTCGGCGCGCGCAGAACGCCGGGCCGCCCCAGTTCCCTGCGGCGCCACTGGGTCCCCAATGCCTGCGAGCATCTCGGTCTGGATTTTCAGGGCGGTGACGATGTGGATGTCGTGGCCGACGTCCACAGGCTCTCGCGGGTATTCCCCGAAAATCGCTTCGACGTCATCCTGGCCTGCTCGACCCTCGAGCACATCCGCTATCCGTGGATCGCGGCTCGCGAGCTGACCTTCTGCCTGCGTTTCGGGGGCGTGATCTTCATCCAGACTCACCAGTCGTACCCTCTCCACGGCGCTCCATTCGACTACTGGCGCTTTTCCAAGGACGCTCTGGATAGTCTCTTTCATCGAGGCCTGGGCCTGGAAATCCTGGCCAGCTGCCACGAGTTCCCGTGCCATCTGACGTCGCAGGAAGACCCCGAGGCACTGGAGGGGCTTCCGGCGTACCTGAACAGTTGCCTCTGTGCCGTCAAGGTTGCCCCGACGCCGGACCGCTGGGACCCGGAGTTGTGATCGGCGTGACTTTGCTGATGGCACCGAGCATCGTTGGGGGGCCATCATGCCGCGCCGCGCGCTAAAGCGGCCTATTGCCGGATGCCGGGTTCGAAGATCCGCCTTCGAGTCTTGAACCTTTGCTCCCGAGCGCAGGGCCAGTGTCTGCCGTTGGCCCTTCCATCGCGAACCGGGCATCACCGTTCCACCTTCCTGAATACTTGCCTCACTGCTTAATCCAATCTCTACGGGCCGCACGGCAGCGATCCCGAATTGGTACATAATTCCATCTTGGTGCGTGCCATCGGTTCAATCCGGCACGAGGCCTCCGTCGGACGTTGCCTCTCAAATCGCGCCACGACCCTGCAAAACGCCAT
>CAZGUX010000193.1:0-10089 GCA_964529305.1 uncultured Solibacteraceae bacterium
CGACCGCGAACGCGCTGATGTGCTCGTGCGTGAACGCCATCGCCCGCGCGTCCAGCGCCAGGGTGATATCGGCTCCGTTTTTGTCGCCCCGGGGCGACGGGTCGCGCTGCACCATCTGGACGGCATGCTCCGCCATCTGCCGCGTCGACGTGTCCTGACGCCCCCAGTTCGCGTACGCGATCTTGGTGACGATCTCGCCCCGTTCCTTCATCGCGTCCAGAACGGCGGCGACATCGAATTCCCGTTGCAGTGTCGTCTTCACACCGATTTCGATATTGTCGAAATCGATGAACACCGCAATCTTCAATTTTTCCTGCATCGAATGTATTCCTTTTCCTTGACTCGGGAGCGGCATGCGGTTATTCATGCGACATATCCTCCGGCCTGGCGGACCGAGCGAACAATCTCGTCGAGCGAGGCGCCCGGTTGAAAAACCGCGGCGACTCCTTTCGACCGTAGTTCCCCGGCATCCGCATCAGGGATGGTTCCTCCCACTACCAGCCGTATGTCCTGCGCGCCTTCGGCGGCAAGCAGGTCGAGAACGCGGCCGACGATCTCGTGATGGGCGCCGGACAGGATGGAAAGGCCGATTACCCCCACATCCTCCTGCACCGCGGATTCAACGATCATTTCAGGGGTCTGCCGAAGCCCGGCATAGATCACTTCCATGCCGGCGTCGCGCAAAGCCCGGGCGATGACCTTCGCGCCGCGGTCATGCCCGTCCAGCCCAGGTTTCGCTACCAGCACACGAAGTTTCCGCATGGCTGCTCCGCCCCCATCGCCGACGGCTGCCGACCCCTCAAATCGCGGAAGATTCCTGATAGGAGCCGAACACGTCGCGCAAGGCCCCGCAAATCTCCCCAACCGTAGCGTATTCCCGGACGGCGTCCAGAATGAACGGCATCGTGTTCCCGGCGCCGTACGCCGCCCCTTGCAGGGCTTTCAATGCGTACTCCACCCGGCCGCGATCCCGCCGCGCACGCAACCGTTCCAACTTCGACAGCTGCCGCGCCTGTGCGGATTGGTCAACCCGCAACAATTCAATCGCTTCGTCGTCCTGGGATTCGAAGGCGTTTACGCCCACCACAATCTTACCACCGGTCTCTACCTCGCGCTGGAAGGCGTAACTGGCTTCGGCGATCTCCCGCTGAGGATAGCCCTGCTCGATGGCCGCGACCATCCCGCCCATGCGGTCGATGCGGCCGATGTACTCGTTCGCCGCCGCCTCCATCTGCTCGGTCAGCCGTTCCAGGTAGTGGCTGCCGCCGAACGGGTCCGGTTCCTCGGCGATTCCGGTTTCGTACGCCAGAACCTGCTGGGTCCTCAGGGCGAGGGTCACGGCCTCTTCCGACGGGAGCGCATAGGCCTCATCGAGCGAATTGGTGTGCAGCGACTGGGTCCCGCCGAACAGGGCCGCCAGCGCCTGAAACGCCGTGCGCGCCACGTTGTTGTAGGGCTGCTGCCAGGTGAGCGAGCACCCCGCCGTCTGCGTGTGGAAGCGCATCTTCCAACTGCGCTCGCTCCGGGCGCCGTAGCGGTCGCGCATCAGCCGCGCCCACAGCCTGCGCGCCGCCCGGAATTTGGCGATTTCTTCAAAGAAGTCGTTGTGTGAGTTGAAGAAGAAGCTCAGCCGGGGCGCGAACTCATCGATCGCCAATCCCCTCTCGAGCGCCCAGTCCACGTATTCGATGCCGTCGCGGAGAGTGAACGCGAGTTCCTGCACCGCCGTCGACCCGGCCTCCCGGATATGGTACCCGCTGATCGAAATCGGATTGAACTTCGGGGTGTGCCGGGCGCCGAACTCGATCGTGTCCGTCACCAGCCGCATCGAGGGCCGCGGCGGATAAATGTACTCCTTCTGCGCGATGTATTCCTTGAGAATGTCGTTCTGCAGGGTGCCCGACAGGCGGTCCCACGGCACGCCCTGGCGTTCTCCAACCACCAGGTACATGGCCCAGAGGATCGCCGCCGGCGAATTGATGGTCATCGAGACCGTCACGTCGCCCAAAGGGATACCGTCGAAGAGCACCTCCATGTCCTCGAGCGAACTGACGGGCGCGCCGCACTTGCCCACTTCGCCCAACGCCATGGAATCGTCGGCGTCGTAGCCCATCAGGGTCGGCAGGTCGAACGCCACGCTCAAGCCGGTTTGTCCCTGTTCGAGCAGGTACTTGTACCGCGCGTTGGTCTCCTCCGGCGTCGCGAAGCCGGCGAACTGCCGCATGGTCCACAGGCGGCCGCGGTACATCGTGGGATGAATGCCTCGCGTATACGGGAATTCGCCCGGCGGTTCGGGCATGGCGGTCGGGCCGTGATAGACCGGTTCCACCGGGATGCCGCTCAGCGTTGTGGCCTGATCGAGTACGCGCCCCTTCATTCTGCCTGTCATTCTATCGCGGGCTATACTGGCGGTTTACATGCTCTCCTCGACGATCTTCCGGGAATATGACATCCGCGGCATTGCTGAAACCGAGCTGACCGACGATGGCATCCGCCTGTTGGGCCAGGCCATCGGCACGCTGCTCCGCCGTCGTTTCGGCCCTCGCGTCAACCTCGGCCGCGATTGCCGGTTGAGTTCCGGACGCCTGCGAAACGCCCTGATCGAAGGGCTGAAGGCCAGCGGGTGCGCCGTTTCCGATCTGGGCGTGGTTCCCACGCCGGTGCTCTATTACTCGGTCTTCCGTTTGAACTCCGACGGCGCCGTCATGATCACCGGCAGCCACAATCCTCCCGAGTACAACGGATTCAAGACGGTGATGGGTCCCTCGACCATCCACGGCGAGGACATCCAGCTGCTGCGCCGGATGATCGAGACGGGTGACCTGGACACGGGCTCGGGCAGCGAGGAACCGGTCGACATGGTGACACCCTACGTCGACGAGATCTCCTCTCAGTTTCAGTTTTCGCGCCGGGTCAAGGTTGCCTTCGACGCGGGCAACGGGACTGCCGGGCCGGTGATGAGCCGGCTTCTGGAGCGCCTGAACGTCGAGCCCGTGACCCTCTACTTCGACATGGATGGCAGCTTCCCGAATCACCATCCCGATCCCACCATGCCGGAGAATCTGGAGCGCCTCATCGAAGTGGTCCGAAGCACTGGAGCGGAACTGGGAATCGCGTTCGACGGCGACACCGACCGCATCGGCGCGGTCGACGAGCGCGGCAGTCTCGTCTTCGGCGACCAGTTGCTGCTGATCTATGCGCGGGAGATTCTTACCCGCAAACCCGGCGCGACGTTCATCGGCGAGGTCAAGTGTTCCCAACTCGTCTATGACGACCTGAACGGCCGGGGCGCCAACGCGATCATGTGGAAGACCGGGCACTCGCTTATCAAAGCGAAGATGAAGCAGGAGCACGCCGAACTGGCCGGCGAGATGAGCGGCCACATGTTCTTCGCCGACCGCTACTACGGCTTCGACGACGCTCTCTACGCCGCTTGCCGGTTGATCGAGATCGTGGCCACGGCGGGAAAACCGCTATCGCATCAACTGGCCGACCTGCCGAAGACGGTCTCGACGCCGGAGATCCGCGTCGACTGTCCGGACGACATGAAGTTCGGGGTGGTCGGCCGGGTGCTGGAGCGGTACCGCAAGACGCACCCGGTGATCGATGTGGACGGCGTGCGCATGATCTTCGAGCACGGCTGGGGCCTGGTTCGCGCCTCCAACACGCAGCCGATTCTGGTGCTGCGCTTCGAGGCGACAACGCCTGAGTGGCTGGCCCGCTACCGGGCGGAAGTAGAGGCGGCGGTGGAAGAGGCGAAGCGCCCGCGTTGACTTAATTACCTTCCGGCGCAAAATACAAATCGTTGATCGGGAAACGAGGTGGCCGTTTCTCTCCATCTTTGTCGACGAAGGTCAGCGAATTCGCGGCGGTTACCGGCCATCCCATCCGAACCCCGGCCGGAAGGCCGGGGACCAGTGTTCCCTTGGGCAGTGAGCGGTGGGTCGCGCCCCCACGCCGGTCCGCCGCCTAATGTTCTCGGCACGGTTGCCGTTGGTTGAGACGCCAAGCAACGTCATCCCGTGCCGCGACGGTAACCGCGCGGTTCGCAGCCTGAAAACGGAATCTTGGCCGGAAACGAATTAAGCCGGAGGCATCCTCGCCGTAGTTGGCTCCCCTTCCACGCCGCTCCCTCATGGCGCGAAAAAGCCGTTGATGTCGACGATCACGTCCGTCTTGCCCGTCACGAACACGTTGACAGAGCCGTTTGTCCCTGCCGGGACAATCGCGGCGTTCGCCACGATCTTCCCTTCAAACGAATTGAGAGTCGAGACGAGCGGTTGGCTGACGCCAGTGGGCCATATGGTCAGGTAGTACAGTGGACCGGCCGGCACGACCGTGATGTTCAACGAGTACGCCTTGGCAGTCGCTGGGATGCCACAGGAGCTGGCCGGTATGGGGAATTCCCTCACCTGTCCGGCGTTCATCGTCGGCGGGCCGAACGCACCGGTCTTTCCCTGGCCTGTCCGCGTATCGGCAACGCGGCAGGGAGTCACGGCCACCAGACGGAGCGCATTTCCCGCCGATGTTGCCCCAGGAAGCTGAAAAGCGTACGCCGAGCCAAGGTCGTCATCGTAAGGGGCACCGACGATCGCGTAGTCTCCAGCCAAACCCACTGCATCTCCGAAAATGTCGATGTATGCGCCGTCGGAGGCGATCAGTTTGGCCTCTTCGGTCCAATAACCGTTGACTAGGCGATAGGTGTAGGCAGCCCCGGAGCCAGAAACCTTGCCGTCTGCATACTTGTCGCCAGCCAGGATGCGCGTCCCGTTGAAAGCGACCGACGATTTTGAGTCAGAGAAGTTCTCCCTTTGAAACCACGTCCCACCAACGCGTTCAAAGACATGTCCTGTGTTGAACACTGCGAGATTGCCGTGCGTCGCTACATTTCTTCCGAACGCAATCGAGGCATCGCTAGGAACTAGCTTTGCCTGTTGACTCCAGGAACTTCCATTGCGAACGAAAACGTACGCCGCAGTCCTCTCGTAGTACGCTCCCAACACGGCGGTATCACCAGTCAAGGCGAGACCAGCTGGCCACGTTAGCCGATCGTCAGTGGCTGCGTCGGAAGCGATCAGTTTAGCCTGTTGACTCCATGCGCTGCCAGTTCGAACAAACACGTATGCGGCGCCCTTATTCGAGTTGGCGTCGGGCGCGCCCACGAGCGCGGTGTTCCCACTAAGGGCCACAGTATAGCCGAATTCATCGCCGACTTCCCCATCGTTTGCCCAGATCTTCCCCTGACTGATCCAACTGGTTCCGACTCGGGCGAAGACATATACGGCTCCCGTAACGTACCGCGCGCCGTCGGCGAGCCACGCACCCACCAGAATCGTGTCACCGTCAATCGCAACGGATGACCCGAAGGCGCCGAACGAGTTGTCCCCCGGGGTCAGTGTCGCCTGCAGAGTCCAGGTCGATCCATTTCGAACGAACACATAGGCGTCACCATCACCCCCAACGACCGCTGAATTCCCGCTGATGGCGACGGACGACCCATCCCAGTCATATTGTTCCCTCGAAGTCCCGACGAGTTTGGCCTGTTCGGTCAGGGTCACGGCGGGTGCCCGTGGAATTCGCCGGTTGCCGCCCGAGAGAGCCGTCTGGTTTGCGTCGCGCCAGGCCAATCGGGAACGGAGGGTGGCATCCGCTTTCACCTTGTCCCGCTCACGTTGGTCTCCACGTACCTGCGGCGCAACGGCGAGGAGTAGTACCAGCAACGATAGTGCGACTGTTCTCAAAGGCACCCTCCAGTTCACTCGGGCTGCAAAGCGAAAACTACAACCCAGTCTACCGTCCGAAGAACCCGGACACCTCGACGACGACGTGTGTCTTCTCGTAGGCGTACACGTTGACTGCACCGTTGGTTCCCGCCGGGATGATCGCGGAGTTCGTGACCACCTGCCCTTCAAACGCGTTCAGAATCGATGCGTTGGGCTGCGCTTGGCCCGCAGGGTAGGCGGTGACAAACGGCAGCGACAACCCGCCCGGCAGGGCCGTCACATTCAGCGCGAAGCCCTTGGCGTTGGCCGGAATCCCAGCACAGCCGGAAGTGGGAATCGGGATCGTCCGGGCGGACCTCGCCGCGTACATGGGTCCGCCATACGGCGCGGGCAGGGCCGTCGTCGAATCGCTGACCCGGCATTGCGTTACCGGGTAGTAATACTGACCGTTCGTGCCGTCGTCCGGCGCGAAATACCCGTTGATGTCCACCAGAAAGTCGGTCTTGGTGTAGGCATAGACGTCAACGCTGCCGTCCGGGCTCGCGGGAAGAATCACGCTATTCGCCAGGACCCGGCCTCCCGGCGAGTTGATGCTGGACACGTTCGGACGCCCCTGGTCGGAAGGCCACGCCGTCATGAATGGCAGGATGCCTTGCGGAACCGCCGTCAGCGTGAACGAGTACGCTGCCGCTCCGGCAGGCACGTTGCAGTACGGGGTATCGGGGAATTTGAACCGGCGCGAAACCTGCGCCTCCATCGAAGGCGGTCCGAACGGTCCCGGCTGAGGCCGGTACAGCAGGCGTGTGTCAATCACTCGGCACGGCGTCATCGGATAGAAAACGAGATTCGTCACCTGCGGGCTATAGTCCGTGAAGTAGCCGCTAATGTCGATGATCAGGTCCGTATTGTGGGAGGCATAGACTTGAATCGTCCCGCCCGCGCCCGGCTTGACCAACGCGGCATTGGCAACGATCAGGCCGTCAGGGGAACGCACGGTCCAGAAGTTGGGCCGCGCTTCGCCTCCCGGCCACACCGTGACAAATTCCACACCGCCACGAGGGATCAGCGTGACGTTCAGGACGAACGCTTTGGCTGAGGCGGGAACGGAACAGACGGTAGAGTTGGGGACGGCCAAAGTCCGGGTCTCGCCCGCATTCATGAACGGAGGGCCGAACGCGCCAGTCCTGCCCTCGAAGTTGTACTCGGCGCGCGTCTCCATGATGCGGCACGGCGGAAGCGAGACGAAGCGCAGTCCGCCGGGAGTGGTCGGGCCTGGGATCGAACCTGTAGCGGATGAGACAATCCGCAGGGTGCCCGTCGCGCTAAAGAGCTCGCCGAACGAGGTGCTACTGATTGCCGCCAGGAGCGTGTGACTTCCGTTCGCAGGAGCGGTCATGAGCCACGATTTGGAAGCGGAGGCCCCGGGAGCCAGAGTGCCAAAGTGCTGCGACGCGCCCGTTGTGCTGCCCTGGTAGTTTAGCGTGCCGGCCACGTCATAGGCTTCAAGATCACCGTTGTTGGTCGCCGAGCAGATGACCGTGAACGTCGAGCCGGCCGATACGGAGCCAGGCCCTGAGCAAGTAGTTGTTAGTTGAGGACCTGTTGCTTCTACAAAGCCGGTCGTCGAGAAGGCCACTGCAAATTGCTCCGCCGGCCTGTCGAACCAGAATTGATTCTGCGGCGAACGGATTGCCACAACAACCCCACCCGCGGCCTCGGTCGACACCTGCTCTACGTTGTCGACGAGGGACTGGGATGCATCCAGGGGCGCCCCGGTTTGGCGCGCATACAGAGCCATGTCAAGGTTGTTCAGCTTGCAGTCCACGGGAGTGGAGCAATGGCGGCTCCAAACCAAGGTGGCCGACAATGCAGGGACGCTCTGGCCTCGAAATAGTCGAAACGGTGCGTTATCCGATTTCGAAGAAACTGTTGAGAGCACGTAGTCCTCGGTCGAGCTGTGCGGCCACGCTTCCGCCAGGTTTAGATACCCCCATCCCCGATCAGCCCTCCAGTCTTTTGCCCCGGTTGAGTTGAGAAGAATGGCTTTCACGGCATTGGCGTCGGTCACACCGCGCTCCCGGAGGAGAGCCGCAGCGCCAGCCACGTGGGGCGCCGCCATGCTTGTGCCGCTCTGACTCACGAAGTAATTGGGGTATCCGACATTTCCCGAAGGGCTCTCCCAATAGCGGGATGAGGAGAAGATCCTGGTTCCGGGTGCCGCAATGTCCGGTTTGGCGCGTCCAGAGCGGGTGGGGCCCGGACAACTGGACGAGCTGATGGAGTTGAAAATACCGTTGAGTGGGACCACTTCTTGGGCATCTGCGACGGCGATGGTGTTGTAGGCCACGGCCGGTGAATTCACGGAGCACCTGAAGGCGGGAGGGACCAGGTTGCCAACCGCGACGACGGCTGCGGCGGGATAAAGATCGAGCATGTAATCGAGATTCAAGGATTGGCTGTCATCGTCTCCTGGCAGTTCACGTCCCAGGCTTAAGTTGAGAATCGGCGCGCCGGCCTTTAGCGCCAGTTCGAGGCCATTGGCGACATTGGCAAGGGACACCAGGCCATTCTGGCAACCTACTTTGACATTCATTATCGAGGCAGACCGAGCCATGCCGATGTAAAGCCAGGGTGGAACTTGCAAGGGTAAGGCCGGGCCGGGCGCTCCGGCACTGCCGACAATCCCGGCTACGGAGGTTCCATGGCCCCCAAAATCTTCTGTTGAGTCGGAAATCGGTTCGTCACACAGAGCCCGGTCGACAATCGCATAGTAGTTTTGAACCCGGCCCAAAAGAGACGGATGATTGGTTTTGACTCCACTGTCCAAAACCGCAACCTTTTGGCCGGCACCCTGAAAGCCGTGCGCCCAAAACGTGGGCGCGCCAGTGGCCGGAACGCTTCGGTAAATTTGCAGGGACGCAGATTCAACCAGATTCATTTCGAGGATCTCCGGGTCGGTTTCGAGCGCCGGAATCGCCGCCGAAGGAACGTCGGCCCGCAGCATCGTAACCAGCGTGTACCGAAAAATAACGGCAGCCCCCAGCCCTTTCAGTTTTGCCTCCATTCGATCCAGGTCAGGTGCGGTGGCTCGACGGATTTCGTCAAAGGCCTCATTACGCCCCGTGACCGTGATCTGGTCGAATTCCCTGGATGCCTTTCCGATATCCTCACCGGTCAGCCACGCTCGTTTCGCCACGTCCTGGTAGCGGCGTTCGGCGACTTGTCGCCGAAGGGCGTATTTGCCCTCGATCCGTTCGACAATCGCATGTTGGGGGTGGGCCTTCAAGAGTATCAAGAGCGGCACAATCTCTTGCGTACTGGCCGCTCTGTAGACCTGCGCCGCTACCTTCGGGCGGGCCGCAGCCGCGTCGCCAGAGGCTGGGCGAGCGACGTCAACTGCTCCTCGGCTCGAGTTTTTGGAATTGGGAACTGGGGAAGAAGGCGATTGACCCCAGACTAAGAATGCGAGTGCGAAAAAGCCTGTGAGCGCCCGGCAGGAGATTGCCATGCTGAGTCCTTTTTACCCGGGGTGATTTAGTACCGAATACCGCAGAATAGCCGGGCGGCGCGGTGGTGTAAAGGCCCAATTTGTCGGTTGGTACCGGGGGATGCCGAGGCCGTACGAGCGCGTTTCCAGCTCACCGCGCGACCTGAAAAGAGTAGGGCGTCGCCCGCCTCATCTTGAACCGCAGATATGCTTGAAACGTGTGCGGACCCTCGCTGGCGGTCGGGGTTGGCCTTTCCCGTGGCGCGGGTTCGCCCGGTGGGCCGGGCAGGTGGCCGTCGCAGCCGGTCAGTGACGTGAACAGGAAGGTGCGGGAATCAAATGGAGCGGGAGACGAGAATCGAACTCGCAACCAACAGCTTGGAAGGCTGTGACTCTACCATTGAGTTACTCCCGCTCGTGGGACGGACTCAACACCATCATTCTAGCAATCTTTGCAGCCTCTTCGAGAACGTAGCCAATCCGATTCCGGTCGTCGACCGGTCCGCCGTGGGATCGACGATCCTTCCGCGGTCCGTCAGACAAAGCACGGCCCTCCGAGGAACCAACACCTGTCTCATGAGGCCCAATTTCCTCTCCGCTACTCGCGCGCTCACGCGCGCGGTTTGGAGTCTCGCGCGCTGCGGGCCGGATGAGGGTACTTGGCATCGAACCGCGCGCGTGAGAAGCCGTGAAAAATTGGGTCGCGGTAGGGACGGTCATCACTGACCGCCCCCCGCACAGATCCGTGCGAGCGCCTCTAGCGCACACGGCTCCTGCCTTGGATACGAGCGTCGAAACGCACGCTGGGATAAGGATGTAGGATTTGGGGTCTTGGCACCCACCGTTGAACCACCTTGTGGAACCAACTCCACGTCGGTC
>CAZGUX010000194.1:0-20526 GCA_964529305.1 uncultured Solibacteraceae bacterium
GACAGTAAAATACCCCTAGAACCCGAACCAAGCCATTTATTTTACTACGAGTAAGCCAAGAGTCAACAAATTGACTCTTGGCTTCTTGAAGTACTCCTAGCCAAATAATAGTAGTAGGGGCGTACCTAGATACCGGCACCCAGTCCCGTTGTGAATCAAAAGTTCTGAAAGGGAACACTTTGGTCGGATCACTGTTCCATTATGGAACTACTCTCTGGCCTCCGTTTGCTCCATTCGGTACTCTACCGGTAATAGTACTAAGCGAAAGAGTCATTGAATTCACAACGCTTGTTCGGCATACTACCAAGGTCAGGATCGTCACGAACACCTCTCAGACTGGGCTTCTTAGGGTGGTCTGAGATTGGCGCGTGGGTTGCTTGATTCTGTTTCGTCGGCATGCGGCGACACAAGAATCTGGGGCAAGAGATGAACATCGAAACAGAAAGCTACAATGTCGTATCGAGTGTGGTCGGCCAGGAAGGCGCGGCTCGCCGGAAGGTCAAAGTCTCGAAAGCCGTTCGAGACCGGATTGTTCTCGATCACCTTCCTCTGGTCAAGGCCATTGCCGTTCGCGTCCACGAAAATCTTCCCGTCCACGTTGACCTGGACGATCTGATCCACGCCGGCGTGCTCGGCCTTTTCGACGCCGCCACCAAGTACAACCCTGATAAGAAGGTCGTATTCCACAGCTACGCGAAGCACCGCATCAAGGGTGCCATTCTCGATAGCCTTCGCCAGATGGATTGGGCTTCGCGCGACTTACGTAGACGGCACAAGCAGGTGGAGGCTGTTACCCGGGACCTTTCCGCGGAGCTCGAGCGGACCCCGACGGAGGCCGAGATTGCCGAGCGCATGGGCGTTCAGGTCGACCGCTGGCGTCAGATGGTCGTGGAACTTCGTACCGTCGGCCTCATCTCGGCCACGGGACGGGGCGACCGTGATGGAGCGGCAGCGCCTGAGTTTCCGGGCAAGCAGGATACTCAGCCGGACACGATGTGTGCCCGAGAGCAATTGAAATCGATGCTCCTCGAAGCCATGCACACCCTGCCTGAGCGCTATCAGAAAGTCGTTCTGATGTACTACACCAACGACATGACTATGAAGGAGATCGGCTCCATCCTCGGAATCAACGAGAGCCGTGTGTCCCAGATCCACAAGACCGCCCTCGAAAAGATGGCCACCGTACTTCAGGCCAATGGAATCCATTCTGCCTGCGCCTTTTGAGGGCTCGGACTTCAACCTGAGCCTTACCTCTCGCTAAGTGCAGGTTTTCCAAATACGGTCACAGTTTGCGCTTTCGTAACGCGGGCCTCCCGGTCGGCTTTCTCGCTGTCCCACTTGCCGCTCGCCTGCATCGAGTTGCCGGGATAGCCACAACCAATGTAATACTTTATTCGATAGAGCGTAAGATGCT
The DNA here is from genome assembly GCA_964529305.1 of uncultured Solibacteraceae bacterium. Classification (GTDB taxonomy): domain Bacteria; phylum Acidobacteriota; class Terriglobia; order Bryobacterales; family Bryobacteraceae; genus CAZGUX01. The sequence goes on from CAZGUX010000194.1 coordinate 1,415, forward strand.
GAAATAGAATGATCTACTGATTCTAATCAGTGACGGCCCGGATGACCCGAAGCCAGTTCAGGCCCAGGACCTTCCGAATTCGCTGCTCCGAATATCCCAGGGCTAGCATCGCCTTGGTCATCTCCGGGTAGTCGCTGACATCCTTGATCTGGCGAGGCAGGGGAGGGCCGCCGTCGAAGTCCGAACCAAGGGCGACGTGATCTTCTCCCAGGAGTTTCACTCCGTAGTCGATCACCCGGGCCAACTGATCCGTTCCCATCCAATACTCGTCGGGAATGACGCCCTTGAACACGAAAGGAAGGCCTTTGGCGACCTCCCGGTCCACTTGCGCAATCGTCATCGGAGTGTGTGCCTTTGGCGGGGACTCGGGTTTCGCGGGAGAGATCCCCCGGCTGCGCGCCCACGCAAAGTACTTCGGGTTGTTGAACGTGCTGCCAAATTGAATGCCGACCACTCCGCCCTTCGCGGCGATTGCCTTGGCGGCCCGGTCCGAAATACAGCGGGGCGTATTGACGATCCCCCGGAAACCGCCATGGCTGTAGATCACCGGATGCCGGCTGGCCTCCGCGGTTTGCACGATCGCTTCCTCGGAAGCATGGGCTACGTTAATCACCATCCCTAGCCGGTTCATCTCGCGCACGACCGCGAGCCCGTGGTCGTTCAGGCCTTGCCACCGCGCCGCATCGCAACAGGAATCGATAAAGGCATTGGTCTTGTTGTGGGCGGTCAGTTGGAGCGACCTCAGACCCAACCGATGCAGGGCGCGCAGCAGGTGTAGATCCCCGTCCAGATCGAACCCCCCTTCCAGGTCGAGAAATGCGGCCATCTTCCCCTGGCGGTTGATCCGCTCGATCTCGCTCGCGCTCCTGGCCAGTTCAATCTGGTCCCGGTTCATCTCGATCTGGTCTACCGCCAACTCCACCACTCGAAACGTGTTCTTGATCTCGTGGCGATCGGGATAGTAGGGCTCCGGCGTGTAGACGGAAAAGAACATCGCATCCAGGCCGCCCTCCCGCGCCCGGACGAGATCGACGGAGCCGTCCCGGTAGCGCTTCCCGATGTCGCTGTCCTCCAGCAGTTGCCGGGACATCACGTGGATATGGCCGTCCATCACGAAGGCGTCACGGTGGAGCGAAGGCGTCTGGCCAACCGCGGCCACGGCCGTAAGCAGAAGAAAACCGAACGGTCTGATCATGGGACTGCCAAAGTGTACGCGAAGTCCAAGCCCAAATTCAAACCCTACTTCTTCTTACACCCGCGGTTCGGCGCCATTCGTCCGCCGCGGCTTCCGATGCGAACAGCATTCTCGCGAACGTCACTCTTCGAGGACGCACACCTCGGGCAGATTACGATACTTCTCCGCGTAGTCGAGCCCATAGCCCACCACGAACTCGTCCGGAATCTGGAACCCGACATAAGCGACATCGATCGGCCGGACGCGGCGTTCCGGCTTGTCGAGCAGCGTGACAATCCGCAGGCTCTTTGGCTTGCGCTGCTCCAGGACGTGCACCAGGTAGCTGAGCGTGACGCCGCTGTCGATGATGTCCTCGACGATCAACACGTGTTTGCCTTCCAGGGAAGTATCGATGTCCTTGGTGACCTTGACCTCGCCCGATGTTGACTTTCGGGCGCCATAGCTCGAGATGCCCATGAAGTCGATGAGGACATCCCGTTTCACCGCCCGTGCCAGGTCGGCCATGAAGAAGCAGGCGCCCTTCAGAATGCAGACCAGGTGAAGGGCGCCCTCGGGATAGTCGGCATCGATCCGGGCTCCGAGTTCACGAATGCGCTGCTCGATCCGCTCTTGGGAAATCAGAACTCGCAGGGACATGGATTCTCCATTATGCCGTCAGCGCACCTTCATCGGAATCCCGAAAACCATCCAGTACACTTCCGCCGCCTGTTCGGCTACCTGCTGGTTCAGGCGGCCGGCGGCATCGCGGAACTCGCGGGCCAGGGCATTGTCGGGCACGATCCCGCACCCCACCTCGTTGGTCACCAGGATTACGGTTGCACGGCCGGCTTCCCTGACGGCCTCCAGCAGCCGGAGACTTTCGCCGGCCACTTCGAAGCCGCCGGCCAGCATCAGGTTGCTCAGCCACAAGGTCAGGCAATCCACGACGATCGCGTCGAACCGCGGGGCCGCATCGGAGAGCACGCGCGCCACCGCAAGGGGTTCTTCGATCGTCACGAATTCGGGACCTCGCTCAGTGCGATGCCGGCCGATCCGCTGACGCATTTCCTCGTCAAACGCCTGAGCAGTGGCGATGAAGGCCAGGCGCTCTCCCCGTGTGCGGGCCAACTCGAGCGCGTACCGGCTCTTGCCGCTACGGCTTCCGCCGCCAATCAGAATCGACGGCATAGTCTCAAAGCCACAGGCTGCGCCTTCGGGTTCGCAGCAGCCAGATGAAGAAAGGCCCTCCAAACAGGGCCGTGATCACGCCGACCGGAACCTCGGTGGGCGCCAGAATGGTTCGCGACAGCGCGTCGCAGATCGCAAGAAAGGCCGCGCCGGTGAAGAACGAGCAGGGCAGCAGGACGCGGTGATCCGCGCCCACCTTCAACCGAAGCGCGTGGGGAACGATGAGCCCGACAAAGCCGATGGGCCCCGTCAATGCCGTGACGGCGCCCGTCAGCAGCGACCCGCCTACATATCCCACCAGCAGCAAACGCCCCGTAGCCACCCCGCGCGCCGCCGCCCACTCCTCGCCCACCGCCAGCAAGTTCCACTCGCGGGACCAGCGCAGGATCGGGAGGCACACCAGCAGGGCCACGCACCCCAGCCAGCCCAGCGTTTGGTAGCTGACGGACTCAATGCCGCCCATCAGCCAGCGGCCGATCGAGAACGACTGGCCGAAACTGGCCAGGTTGTGCAGAAACAGGATCAGGGCCAGGCACATGCTGTTGATGGTGACTCCGGCCAGCAGGAGCGTGAACGACGACATTCGCCGGCCCTCGGACGCAATGGCCAGGACCAGCACCAGGGCCCCGATGGCGCCGCCGAACGAGGCCAGCCACAGGGCCGGCAGCGCGCCGCCGAACTCCCAGCCCAGGCAGATCGCCGCGACCGCTCCCAGCGAAGCGCCGCTTGACACTCCCAGGGTGTAGGGAGTGGCCAGCGCGTCCCGCAACAGCGCCTGGAACAAGGCGCCGGCCAGCGAAAGACATCCTCCCGCCAGCATTCCCAGCAGCACTCGAGGCACCCGGAGTTCGACCAGAACCTGCCGGTCCATGGACGATTCCCGCCACGCCCGGACCCAATCGAGCGTCGTGGGGCCTACCAGCGGCATGGTCAGCAGGGCCGCCGCCGCCAGGGCGATCGACAAGCCAATCACCTGCCTTCGCCCCTTATCTCCCATACACAATCCAGGGACGTCCCGTGTCCCCGCCTTTCACGTCGGTCCACACGCCGAACACCTCCGCGATCCGTTCCCGCGAAAGGGCGGTTCCTGGAGCCGAGTCTTCCACCAGCCTCCCTTGATGCAGCAGCAGCACCCGGTCGCTGTAGGCCGCTGCCAGGTTCAAGTCGTGCGTCACGGCCACCGCCAGAAGGCCCTCACGGCAAAGGCCGCGCAGCAGATCGTAGAGTGACAACTGGTGGCGTAGGTCGAGGTATGCGGCAGGCTCGTCGAGCAGCAATACTTTCGGTGTTTGTGCCAGCGCTGACGCCAGAATTACCCGCTGGCGCTCCCCTCCGCTCAGCGAGCGGAAGTCACGATGGCGGAACTCCAGCGTATCGGTCATCTCCATGGCGCGCTCGACCTTCGACCAGTCCTCTTCACTTTCATTGAGGCCGTGGCAGTAGGGCGTGCGGCCCATCAGCACCACCTGCTCCGCCGTGAAGGGAAATTCGATGCGCACGCTCTGCGGCACAAAGGAGATCTCCCGCGCGAACTCCCGCCGGGACCATTGCCGCACCTCGACGTTGCGGTACTGGCATTCCCCGGAATATCCCGTGCGCAGGCCGGCCAGGATCGTCAGCAGCGTCGACTTTCCCGCTCCATTTGGTCCCGCCACGCTCACCAGTTCGCCCGCCGGCAGCGTGAACGACACGCGATCGAGTACACGGACCCCGTTGTAGGCAAACCCGGCTTGTCCGATCTGGAACAGCACGCTCACAGCCCAGCCTCGGGATGAAGCATGCGTGCAAAGGCCAGGGCCGCCTCGGCGATGCGCGGTCCGGGCACGACATAGATGTCCGAAGCCACGGCGAACACTCGTTTGTTCGCCACTGCCTTGAGCGACGGTCGCTGGCCCCACAGCGCGACCACTCTCTGCTTGTGGGCTTCGGTCACCGTCACCGTGTCCGCCATATCGCCCATGTCCACCACGACGTCGGGATTTCTTGCCAGTACCGTCTCGAGCGAGACCCTGGGGTACTCCGAAATGCTATCGGCCAGCACGTTCTGTCCGCCCGCGGCATCCATCAACTCGTTCAGGTACGATCCCTTCCCCACGGCGATCAGTCCTTCCAGGCGTCCCGGCGTTCGGCCCACCACAAACAACAGGCTTCGGCGCGGCAGGTTCCGCGTGCGGGCCCGGATCCTGGCGAGTTGCGTTTCCATCTCGCGAATCACGGCTTCCGCTTTCGGGGCCGCCCCCGTGGCGCCGCCGATGGCTCGAATCGAGCCAAACATCTTTTGGAGGTTCCCATGGTCCACTACCAGCACCCGGAGGTTCATCCGTTCCAGTTGTTCCGCGCTGCCGTTCGGAATCTTCTGCAAGATGACCAGATCCGGCTTCAAGGCCACGATCTGTTCGACATTCGGCCGCAGATAGCTGCCGACTTTGGGCCGTGCCAGTGCTTCGCGTGGATAGTGACAGTAGTTTGACACTCCGATCACGCGGTCGCCCAGGCCGAGAGCAAAGAGCGTCTCGGTGATGCTTGGCGCCGTCGAAATGATGCGCACCGGCGGCGCTGCCAGCGCCGCGCCGCATGCCAGCAGCAGGCTCAAGAGCCGCACGAATACCCCCTCCAGGCGGCCAATAGCCGTTCGTTGTCCTCGCGGGTCCGCACGGCCACTCGGACCGCCGCGCCATCGACACCCGGCCATCCCGCGCAGTCGCGGATCAGAATCTTGCGGTCGAGCAGGAACCGGCACAATCCCTCGGACGATCCAGCCAGTCGCGCAAACACGTAATTGGCGGATGATGTTTCGGGCCGGACACCGGGTACCTCAGCCAGACGCTCCGTCAGCCAGGCTCTCTCCTGCCGCACAAACTCCACCGTCCGCCGCTGATGCTCGTCATCCGCCAGCGCGGCCAGCGCGGCCGCCTCCGCCAGAACGTTCACCTGCCACGGCTCCCTCATGGCACGCATCCGGTCCATCGCCGGGACAGCGCCCAACAAGGCCCCGATGCGCAGACCCGGCAACGCGTGGAATTTGGTGAGTGAACGAAGCACGAACAATCCCGGCCTTTCGGCGATCAGGCTGGCTACCGATTCGACGCCCGAGAAGTCCAGGAACGACTCGTCCACCATTACCGGTCCCGCGGTATCCCGCAGCCAGGTGCGCAGGCGGAGGAAGGGATAGGTGGCGCCAGTCGGGTTATTGGGCTGGGTGATCACCAGCAACTGGTCGGTTGGCCAGTCGTCCATCCGGTCGGCGACGGTCAGGCGGGCGTTCGGATAAGCGCGATGAAATTCCGAAAACACGGGGACGGCCAGCGTCACCTGCCGGCTCCTCCACACGCGCGCGAAGAAATGCAGCAACTCCGTCGCGCCGTTGCCCAGAATCACCTGTTCCTCCGCGACGTTCCACTTCCGCGCCAACTGGCGCCGCAGGCCCGCGGGCTCCCGCTCCGGATAGTGGACGATGCGCTCGATCGCTTCGCAAATCGCCGGACGAACCAGCGGCGAAGGTCCCAGCGGATTGATGCTGGCGCTGAAGTCGATGACCTCGCGCCAATCCCAGCCCCGCCCCGCCGCGGCCGCAAACAGATTCCCCCCGTGAACGGCGCGATTCACAGATACCGTTCCTCGAACGCCGCGACGTTCGCATTCTGGCGGAACCACTCGGCCAGGCGGTCATAGTGGATCGCCTTCGGGGACGGCGTCTCTACCGGACAGCCGAGAACCTCCGCCAGTACCCCTGGGTGTTCGAGCGCGCCGTGCAGGTAGGTGCCGATCACACGCCCGTGCCTCGCCCCTTCCGGGCTTCCGTCCGCCAACGTCGCAAAGGGTTCCGTCTGCGCCACGCTCTCCGTCCGGCCCATGTGAATCTCGTAGGCGGAAAACGTGACACCTCCCGGCGTGGCCGCCTCGACCACCCGAGTCGTCTTGTCGCGCTCCATGATGGTGCGGACCGGCAATAGGCCGAGGCCGGCGGCCGAACGGCGCTCCGAATCCGCGGCATCGGGATCGTCCACTTGTTCGCCCAGCATCTGATACCCTCCGCAAACTCCGATCACGCGCGCTCCTCGCCGGTGCTGTTCATCCAGCCAACCGTCCAGTCCACGCTCCCGCGTCCACTCGAGATCGGCGATCGTGCTTTTGGTGCCCGGCAGGATGACGGCATCGAAGCGTTCCTCGACCGGCGCGGTCAACCACTGAGCGCCGCCGATCAGCCGGAAGTCCGTGAAGTTGGAAATCCGGGGGAACCGCAGGATGCCGACCCGCAGCGGGAGCGCAGGGGTCATGGAAGTAGCCACCGGTTCTTCCAAGGAGACGCCGTCTTCGGCATCCACTTCGATCTCCGCAGCCATCGGGAACACACCCAGGCAGGGTTTGCCGCTTTTGTTTTCCAGAATCCGGACGCCGTCCTGAAACAGCGAGGGGTCTCCGCGGAACCGGTTCACCGCGAAAGCCCGGACGAGGTCCCGCTCCTCCGGATCGATCAGGCACAGAGTGCCGATGATGGACGCGAACACACCGCCGCGATCAATGTCGGAGACCAGCAGGGCCGGTGCTTCGACGCGACGTGCCAGACCGAAGTTCACCAGGTCGCGATCCCGCAGGTTCAACTCCGCGACGCTACCCGCCCCTTCGATCACGAGGTACTCGTACCGGCGGGCCAGCCGGTCGTAGGCGTCGAGGACCTGCCCCAGCAGGAAATCGAAATTCTCGTAGTATTCGCGCGCCCGGAGCGTCCGCCAGACCAGGCCGTTCACCACCACCTGGCTGCCCATGTCGGAACTCGGCTTCAGCAGGATCGGGTTCATCTCCGGAGTCGGATCCAGGCCGCATGCCTCCGCCTGGGCCACCTGGGCGCGGCCAATCTCCCCGCCGCCGGCGCAGGGGTAGGAGTTGTTCGACATGTTCTGCGCCTTGAAAGGAGCCACCCGGAAGCCGGACTGCGAGAGGTGGCGGCAAATCGCGGTAGCCATCCAACTTTTGCCGACGTGCGAGGCCGTGCCGCCCACGAAGATTCCCTTCGCGCGCATGGGCCTACCAGGCCCTCGACCATCGCGGACCCTGGTGCTGGCTGTCCCGGAGGCGCCCGTCCTGGCCCGCCCCCAGGTCGATCCATCGCGCGATCAGCCACAGCAGGTCCGACAGCCGGTTGACGTACCGCAGGATATTCGGTTGGACCGCGACTCCCTGGTCCGGAAGTCCGACGATCATTCGCTCGGCGCGGCGGCAGACCGTCCGCGCGACCTCGTAGGCCGCCGAGACGGGGTTTTCTCCAGGGATGGACCAATCCAGCAGGATGCCCTCGACCGCTTCCAGTCGATGCACCTCGGCTGTCAGCCGATCCACCATCGCATCCGTAATTTCCGGCGCGGTCTTCCGGCTTTCCGGCGGCGTTGCCAGAGCCGATCCCACCCGGAACAATTCCTTCTGGATGGACTTGGTCAGATCGCGAATCTCGTCTACGGCACAAATCGAGCGGGCGAAGCCCATCGTCGAGATGAGTTCGTCCAGGGTTCCGTAGGACTCGACCCGAGGATGGATTTTAGAAACGCGGATCCCGCCGGCCAGACCGGTCTCGCCGCCATCTCCTCGCCTGGTTGCAATGGACATGCCTCACCTCTGCCCGATGAGGTTGTGGTGGGATGGAATCGTCATCACGCCTCCCCTTCGAAGGCCTTGAGCCAAAGTCAACCGGCAGGTCTTCGGACTTGGCAGGCGCCCTTTGATTGCCTACTCGCCGTCGCTTCCCGGCGCCTGCGCGCCAGTGCTTCCAAGGCGATATGCCTTGACGGCTTTCGTTCCTGCTCACCGCTGCGGGGCAGTCCCGGATTCTCACCGGGTTCCCTCTTCGCGCCTCCCTGGAGGGAGACGAACCGGTTGCCACTAGTAGGGTATCAGGAAGATGGCCGCCGCGCAGGTATCGAGTGGGTTTAGTCTTCGGAGGGCCACACAAATTCGAGGTGAGCGGAATGTCACCCTTTGTCGCGTTTCGAAGTCAGCTGGAGACGCTGCTGGCGGCGCCCCTGGGGCACCTGAATCTCGTCGCCGGGGACGGGCGGGGTGCGTTTCCCTGTCCGCTTCAAGATTCGCTTGGCGTTCGCGATGACAGCCCGCTCAGAGCGCTCGCGAAAGTACTCCTCCGTCCTCAGCGCCGACAACTTTTCCGCAACGGCCACATTGATGAACTGGTTCAGCCAACCCCTTCGTTCTGGGACACCCTCCGCGCCTCGTCTAGAAGAGACGATTGCAAGCGGAGGGTGAAGTTGCTTCTTTTCATATCGCCTACGCGGGTGCTACTCCTTGACGCGCTTCGCCGTCATTTCAAAACTGCGCTGGCCGCCGCCCACCGTCATCTGGATTTCGTCGCCGGAGACCTTGCCCTTGTAGTTCATCTTGAATTCGTTGCCGTTGAAGTTCCGAACCACCGCAAAGGAGATCGAGTCAACATCGACTTTGCCGTCCGAGATCGCGGTTTCGCCGCGCGGGCCGGAAACCGTGCCGCTCAGTGTTCCGTCCTCGACCTTGAACGTGAACAGGGTCTCGCGGGTACCGCCGTTTGGCGTCTGGACGGTCGCTTTCCATTTGCCCCCAACATCAGCGGCCAGGGCGCAAACCGCCAGGATCATACCCAGCAAGGTCGTGACAAAGATCTTCATGAGAGCCCTCTCCTCAAGGGCACGAAGCTAAGACGCCGTCCCCGGAACAGGGGTTACCGGCCTCCGCCCGAGACCACCGACGTGTCAGGCCGGTACTCCTCAAACGGCAGCGTTTCCGGAACCACTTGCACCGGCGTCGTGACCTTTAGCGGATACTTGCCGCCGGTCGAATAGGTCAATTCCACGAAATAGGCCGTCCAGCCCTTCTCCGGCTTGGCGACCCTGGCTTCAAAAGCGCCCGGCGTCGCCGCCGTGAGCACCGAGGAAGTGTACCTGGGGCCCAGAGTCTCCAGGCGGAAGTCGCGTTTCTCCAGGTTGGTGGCCTGCCACAGTTTGACCTCGACCGGCGAGTCCTGGGTCTTGACTCGAAGCGTTCCGCCCTTTTCCAGTTTCCAGGAAAGCCGGGGGCGCGGCCGGTGGTTGAGGATCGAATCGTAGAATGCCCCGATCGACTCCAGGGCGTCGGATTTTCGCAGGGAGTGATCGGTGTTGGGAACATAGCGCAAGTATTTCTCGCCCTTCAGGTCATCAAAGTAGAACTGCGACGAATCGGGCGCGAAGAACTGATCGCCCGCGGCATTGACGATGAACTTCGGCATCGTCAGCCGCTCGCGATACTCGTAGGGATCCTCGATCTTCATCAACGCCCGGTTCTGCGGTGTCGCGAACCAGTCGAACAGCTTCATCTCCTGGTAGTCCCCGACGGCCGGAGTCCAGAAGCCGTATACCCGCCAGTGATGCTGCATCGACTTCTCGACATTCAGCACGTCGATCACGGCGGGGACGATCGCGACCACACGGGAGTCGACCGCCGCCGTCGTCCAGGTGGTCCAACCGCGCTTCGATCCGCCCGCCACCACGAAGCGGTCGACGCGCACAGCGCCCTGCTTGTCGTCCCGAAGAAACGCCGTGACGGTATCCATCGCACGGACCGCGGCTTTGGTCATCGGCAAACGCGCCGGCCATCGGTCGTCGCCGCCTCGCAGGAACCGGTCCCAGGTGTAGGTGATCAGTTCGTCCTCGGAACGTTTGCGCGTTTCCCCCGCAAAGACGAGCGGCTGGTTCGGAACGTTCCGCAGTTCCGCGACGACGGACTGGGTGTAGCGCGCCATCTCCAGCATCCACCCGTCGGTCCGCTCCGGAGGAGTGTCCCGGTGGGAACCACCGGTGATGAACAGAAACGCGGTCGAGTGTTTCACCTCGGCCGGTTTGATGATCGTCAACCAATGTTTCCAGACCGGGCGATCCACCTCGGCGGCGCTACGCCAGGTCTGGGAGGTCAGGTTCACCGAGTAGATCGAGAGATCACGGTCCTTGCGCTCCAGGGCCAGTTCGTAACGGAAGCTCGAATCGGGTTCACGCACATAGCGGTCGAGAGCGGTCGGCCGCTTCGGTTCGGCGCCAAAGGCGGTGAACGCAGCTAGAAAAACGAGAAGAAAAAGCCGGAAAGAGGGGTACATCCTGATCCGGATCATAGCAGCCAGCGCTGCGCACGGCACCCCTAATTGGCGCCGTCGCGAACGCAATATAAGTGCTGGACGCCGCGGAGGTAAAGCTCCCCGCCGGCCATGGCGGGGGACGCGTAAACCGCTTCCCCCAGCGAATTGGTCGCCAGGACCTCGTGGACCGGGCCGGCCTTCAGGACGAATGTCTCGCCTTCCTCGCTGGTCAGGAACAGCCGCCCGCCATAGGCCACCGGCGAAGCGGTGAAGGTCGCCGGTTTGGGGACACGCTGGCCCTCATAGCGGCGTTCGCCGGTCTTCGCGTCGAGACACGTCACCAGCCCTCGATCGGACATCACGTACAGAAAGTCGCCATACAGAATGGGCGAGGGTACGTATCCGACTCCCTTGTCATACGACCAGACGAACTCCGGCTTCTGGCTGATGTCGCCCTTGCCCCCGAGGCGGATCCCGTAGGCTCGCTTCTCCGGATATCCGGCGGCCACGAACACCATTCCGTGCCCGGACACGGGACTGGGAACTGCGTTGCCGACCACGCCTTTTGATCGCCACAATTCTTTGCCCGTGGCCGGATCGTAGGCGATGACGGCCTCCGTGCCGCTCGCGATGAGTTCCCTTCGGCCGTTGGCTTCGAGCACGAGGGGTGTCGACCAACTGGCCTGGTTCTTCCGTTCGACGCGCCACAGTTCCTTCCCCGTCTTTTTGTCGACGGCCAGCATGAACGACCCGGGTCCGCTGTCGAAGTCGCACTGGAGAAACAAGCGCTCCCCGTCGAGAACCGGCGAACTCGCCACGCCCAGTCCCACCGAGAGAAGTTTGCCCGGAGACATCTTCCATAGCTGCTTGCCCTGGAAGTCGTAGGCGAACAATCCCTCCGTGCCAAAATACGCGAAGACGGTCTTGCCGTCCGTCACCGGAGTCGGGTTGGCGTAGGACGCTTTCTTGTGCCGGTCGTCGAACACTTGCCCGTCGTGCGCGGTGCGCTCCCAGAGAATCCGGCCGGTTTTGCGATCCAGGCACAGGACGACCATCTTGTGGGCCCGGTCGGCGCCCATCGCGGAAGGATGCTTGAAGTCCTTGCCGCCGAACGTATGTTTGGGGGCCTGGGCTCCGGGAATCGGGTCGCCCTCGAGCGCGGTGGTCAGGAAGATCCGATCGCCCCAGATGACCGGCGAGGAATGGCCCAGGCCGGGGATGGCGGTCTTCCAGGCGATGTTCTTCGTCCCGGTCCACTCGAGGGGCAGCTTGGGATCGTCCGAGACGCCAGAGGAGTGCGGCCCACGCCACTGGGGCCAATTGCCGCCAAGCAAGGCGAGCGGAATACCGAGCAGAAGACCAGACCGATACAAGATCGCAAACCTCCTGAATAGCTTCCAGTGTAGACGCAAACGGGCAGCCATCGTCGCGCGGGAATTCCGTCGTCGTTGCAAGGCCTGGCGCTCAGACGATACAGTCGGTTCATTGATGAGCACACCGACCCTCATTCCCACCTCCGCCCGCGAGATCTTCGACCATTTGCCCCCCCGCCGGGTGGGAGAAGCCGACCGCCGCTATGTGGAGGAAGTCCTCGCCGACGGTTTCGGCAACCGTGAGTCCGCCCGCATGCTCGAACGGTTCGAAGCGGCCTTCGCCGAACGTTTCGGTGTCCCGTTTGCGATAAGCCACAACTCCGGCTCCGGGACCATGCTCTCGAGCCTGCTGGCTCTCGGCATCGGGCCGGGCGACGAGGTGATTGTGCCCTCGCTGACCATGGCCGCTACCGCTTTTGTCGTCCTGCAATGCGGCGCGGTTCCGGTCTTTGCCGATGTCGATCCGCGCACGTTCAACCTCGATCCGGACGACGTGGCGCGCAAGATCACGGAGTTCACCCGCGCCATCATCCCGGTCCACATTTACGGCCTCCCGGTGGATTTTGACCGCCTGCTTCCTCTGGCCAAACAGCACGGTCTGGGGATTGTCGAAGACTGCGCGCAGTGTTTCCTGGCGGAACATCGCGGGCGTCTCGCGGGCACCATCGGCCACGCCGGCAGTTTCAGCTTCCAGGGATCGAAGCACATGACCTCCGGTGGCGACGGCGGCGCGGTCATCACATCGGACGAAGCGGTGGCTCTCGGCGTTCGCAAGGCCGCGGTCCAGGGCTACCGCACCATCGGAGCGCGTCCCGGGTCCACCATGATCCCTCGCGACGAGCGACAGGACTGGACCTTCCTGCGCCACGATCGCATGGGCTACAACTTCCGGATGTCGGCCCTCCAGGCGGCGGTGGCGCTCGGCCAACTGGAGCGGCTGGACTACCTGGTGGCGGCGCGCCGCTATATCGCGGCACGGTACGAAGACGTCATCCGGGCCGAAAAGTGCGAGTGGCTGACGCCTCCGATGGTTCCGGAGGGTGTGACTCACTCCTACTGGTGCTATTCCTGCAAGCTGGACGAAAAGACGCTCGGGGCCGGCTTTCGCGACTTCCGTGCGCGGTTTATCGAGATGGGCGGCGACGGACTTTACGGAATGTGGTGCCCCGTGCACCTCGAACCCATATTCCAGTCACTGACGTTCTATGGCAGTCGCGACCGTGCGCCGAACTTCGATCCCCGCTACAAGGGCCGGGTGAAGCAGTACGGCCCGGGCGATTGCCCGGTTGTGGAAGCGCTGCGCCCTTTCGTCTGCCAGTTAAAGACGGGAATGGCAACCCTCGCCAAAGTGGAGAGCCAGGTGGAGGCGCTCTCCCGGACCATCCGGTCCTTTCGCTGATCTGTTGGCAACGGGCGGGGGCCGAATTGGGGTGGAGCCGTGAGGCAGGGAACCTGTCCTTGGGCCGCCTCAATCAAAGGCCAGGACCGGGCATCTTCTTGTCGATAAATAACTTCGCCCAACCAACTGAAAACGGGAGCAGCCCCTTTCAGCGCCGGATGACGAGGTCCCGGACCTGCCGAGAGGTCCGTTGAGACGGCCAGCCCCATTCGGGTGGGCGTTGAGTCAGATTGGTGGGGGGTGAAGAGGGCGGGCGTTGAGCGCTAACTACTTGGATCCAGGCTGGGTATGGCCGTCTCGTTCGTACTTGCCGCCAGGGAGGTAAGCCCCTCCGAAGGCCTCCTCCCTGGACTTAGTTCCTCCGACAGGTCCTATTGGCCTTCACTTAGAATGCGCAATTTCGCCGGGAATCCGCTCACGGACTCGGAATATTTTTTGGAGTTTACAACTGCAAACTCCAGCGGCGGGTGCAGCCGCCCCACTCTTCGATCCACGGGCAGTCGGAGACCCTCACCACGTGAACGGCCGGCACAGGTGACACTCGGGCTGTGGCTCACAGCCGACCGAACCGCCCGAATGCGCAGGTTTGCTTGAACCGTTGCCGGCCTCAGGCCGGTTCACCCACCATGAAGTCGTTCGTGCAGTTCGACAACGTTACGTCGACATTCTCGCCGCCCAAGGCATAGACCCGCGAGCCCATCACGCACGAACGGATGTCGCCGTGACCGCGCGGCATCACCGAGTTGATCCACGAGTACGTCTTCGATTCCGTGTCATAGACCATCACCCGATTGCTGTATTGCCCCATGACGACGCGGCGCTTGGGGTCGACCACGATCGACTGGTGCACCTCTCCTCCGGCGCCGGGAATCTCCATGATGCCGCCGATCAGCAGAATATACCGATCCCGCCAGGCCACCGCGCCGCAGTTGCGCGCGGGAACGGGCAGGGGCGGCAGCGCCTCCCAACGGTCGGCCGCCGGATCGTAGCGATAGGCATCCGACAGGTTCTTGATGTGCCGCTGGTTGTTTTCGTACCACAGATCATAGCCGCCGAAGACATACATCCGGCCGTTGACCGCGGCCGTCATGGCGCCGACGCGCGCTCCGCCGGGGCAAGGCGCCAGGGTCCGCCAGCCTTTCTGTTTCGCGCGCAGATCCAGGCCTTCCACGATGTTCACGTCGCGGGGAGTGAACGCGCCGCCGCGAACCCGGTCCCAGTCGCCGCCGTGCGCCGCGATCAGCAGCGAGCCGATCGCGGCCACTCCCGGCACGCATCGAGCCTGTTGCAGGGACGGCAGAGCCTCCCAGCGCCATTCCGATTTCGCCGCCCGCTTGAGCTGAAACACCTCGCGGCAGCCGCGCATCTGCCATCGGCCTCCAACCACGACCAGGGAATCGTCGATGGCGGCGCCGTGCGTATAGGCCCGGCCGACCGGCATCGCGGGCAGCGGTTTCCACCCGCCGCCGAGCATCGCCTTCTTGGCATCAGACGTGATCGACCCGGGCGCGGCCGGCGTCCAGCCGCTCTCCGGCTCGAAATACCAGCCCGATTCCGACTCGCGCCAAGGGTAGGTCGAGCCGGCGACATAGACCACCGCGTCCGAGAACGCGCCCATTGCACCGCCCTTGACAAACATCGGATACGAGGGCCCGTCGCCCCATCGCAGGGAGAAGGCGGCCGGCGCCTGGGCAAAGCTCAACGAAGACGCTGCGGCGGTAGAAAGAAATCCACGACGAGTCATAACTGCTCCTTATTTTTCATATTCCAGAGTCACCGATCGCAAGACGGGGGAATTCGCGCCGCCTGGGGACGTGAGCGTTACTTTGTATTGGAGCCATCGGCCTTGCCCGCCGAGCACGGCCCCGGAAGCGGTGTAAAAGGAATCCGGCCCACTCGGTCCGCGCCAGGACGCACGCGCAAGGCTATCGCGGTCGGGCGCGCTCCGAACCTGGAACCGCAGGGCCGTGCGATGGGGCGTGGTCCCTTGCCACACCAGGCGGCCGAGGCGGACCGTGCCGCCTGCATCATAAGGCTTGGACGTGTAAGCGAACTCCGGCTTGCGTGTGGCGATGTGGCCAGGGTCTTCCAGCGTGAGGAAGTGCGGCCCCTTGGCGGGCAGAAGGGCGCGGCGCTTTTCGCTGAAGCCGTCCGGCCCCCCCCAGTACAGGAACGATTCGTTTCGATGATTGGTGCCCTGCGTGTGACACGAGAAGAGAATGTCGGGCCAATCGTCGCGGTTGAAGTCCGAGACGATCACGCCGGAGGCCGATTCGGTGGGCAGCAGGGTCACCTTCGCTGGATCGATGCCGCCGGCCGAGCCCCAGAACACGTAGGACGGGTGGTTCCGCGTCACGCCCGCGTGATAACTCGTCACCACAATGTCGAGAAATCCGTCCCGATTCAAATCGGCCACGGCGGCGTCTTCTCCTCCGGTCGTCGGCAACGTCAGGCGTCGCTGGGCGGAATAGCCGTCCGGCCCGCCCCAGAAAATGTCGGTGCCCGCCTCGAACGGCTTTGTTTGCGGAGGTGTGTCGATGGAGGGGAACACGGACGGCAATTCCAGCTTGTCGTAGTCGTAGGGGTTGCAGATGATGATGTCGAGATAGCCGTCACGGTTCAAGTCGGCAACCTCCGCCGCGACGGCAAGCTTGCTGGGCAGAGCCGCCTTGCGCTCGATGTCGAAGCCGCGAGCGCTGTTCCAGAAAATGAGCGTCTCCCCATATGTGCCCGTGAAGATCAAGTCGGGATAGCCGTTGCGATCGAGATCGGCGACCGCGTGCGGGCGCGCACCCGGTACCGGAAACCGGAATTGGTTGCTTGCGGAATAGCCGGAGGGCCCGCCCCAATAGAGGACCGTGCGGTCCTGTTTCGGGTCGCCCATCCACCAGTCGGCCACACTGAGGTCCAGATAGCCATCGCGGTTGAAATCCGCCACGCCGACCGAGAACGCGTAGTGCACGGGCAAGGTGTACGACCGCGCCATCTGAAACGGGGCGGCCGAGCCATGGAAGATGCGGAGTTCCTTCCCAACCGCGATGAGTTCCGGCCAGCCGTCCCAGTTCAGATCCGCGGTGGAGTAGGCGGTGAGACCCTCTCCAGGCAGAGTCAGACGTCGGGTGGGCGAATAGCCTTGAACCCCGCCCCAGTACAACTCCATGTCCACCGGTTGGCCCGCCGTGCCGTCCCGCCCGTTGACGAACAGTAGGTCGGGCTTGCCGTCGCGATTGAAGTCGGCGGCGCCGGCATCGACCGCGCCCATGGTGGGGAATTCGGTCCTGCGTTGCTGGCTGAATCCAGCCGCACCGTTCCAATAGATGAGCGACGAGGTCTCCGTGGTTTTGCCGTTGTGCTCGATGGCGAAGGCAAGATCCGGTCGCCCGTCGCCATTCAGGTCGGCCACGGCACAGCGCGATGCGTTTCGCGCGGCCAAAGCCGTCCTGCGCTCAGGCCGGAAACCATCCGGCGCGTTCCAGTAGATGAGCGAATCGGCACGCTGATTCGCGTAGATCAGGTCCGGGCGGCCGTCGCGATCGAGGTCGGCGGCTTTCACGTCGCGGGCGGCGTAGGTCGGAAGTTCCGTGCGCCGTTTCTCATCGAACCCTTCGCGGGAGCCCCAGAAGACGAATGACGAGAGAGGGACGTCATCGCTCGCGGCGAACTCGATCGATTCCACCGGACGGCGTTCTGTGGCGCTCGCGATGTCCAGGAACCCGTCGCCGTTCAGGTCGGCCAACGCCACGGCCGCGGTGGAAAGCGCAGGAAGAAAGAGCGTCCGGTCTTTCGAGTACTTCGGGCCCCAGTAGATCAGCACGCCCGCATTGGCGGGGGTCCGGCCGTAGTTGGCGAACACCAGGTCGGGCGCGCCGTCGTGGTTGACGTCGCCGATCTTGATGTCGGTGGCGTGATGGGTGGGGAGTTGCGAAACGCGCTTCGGCGAGTAGCCTTCGGCCGAGCCCCAATAGATGTCGGAGACCGGACGCAGGAAGGTAAAATCACCGCCCAGCTTGTCGAACTGATAGGAGCGTCCCGAACTCGCGAACACGAGTTCCGGATAGCCATCTCCGTTCA
Organism: uncultured Solibacteraceae bacterium; assembly: GCA_964529305.1. Classification (GTDB taxonomy): domain Bacteria; phylum Acidobacteriota; class Terriglobia; order Bryobacterales; family Bryobacteraceae; genus CAZGUX01. The sequence continues at coordinate 18,706 of CAZGUX010000194.1, forward strand.
GGTCCGCGGCAGCGACCGCGGTCGCGGCAACCGTTGGGAGTTCGGTGCGCCGGTTTGGCGAAAAGCCCTCTTTGCCTCCCCAGTAGAGGAACGATCGCAACTCGGTCTTGGTGCCGTTGAACTCACTGGCCAGGACGATGTCGGGAAAACCATCGCGATTCAAATCCGCAATAGTGTGTCCGTGCGAGCCGTTGCCGGGAAGGGAAGTGCGCTGCGCGCGGGCGGCGCCCCAATAGAGGTACGAGGGCACCCCGTAGTTGTTGTCGTGGCTGGACGGAAACACCGGGTCGAGAAAGCCGTCGTTGTTCAGATCCCAGCGGTGGATCAACTGAACGGAACCGTCGGCCGCGACGTAAGTGTTGGCGCCGCCATCGTCGAATGAGCCTTCGATGAAGTCGAGGAACGTGTCCTGCGTCCATCGGCGGATGGAGTCGGCCGCCATCGCCGTGCCTGCCGCCAGGGCGACAAGGACTGGGTACAGGAGGACGGCAGGCTGTCGAAATGGGCGAGGAGTCTTCATGCGACGAACAGTCTTGGGGGACTGGATTGCGGTTGCGCGGGAGCCTGCGGTTCTCGGATCCTGTGTGTAGGCACCACGCTATAATACCGGACGAAAGTCGCAATGCGAAAGCGAACCGAGACCGGTAGGAACGCGATCCGGATTACGAGACTACGCCTGGAAAATTGGAAGAATTTTCAGGACCTGGACATTGACCTCCAAGGCCGGGCAATTTTTGTCGGGCCCAATGCTTCCGGCAAATCCAATCTTCTCGACGCCATTCTCTTCCTTCGCGATCTGGTCGTGGTCGGCGGAGGCTTCCGGAAAGCGGTGGAGAATCGCAATGGCGTGTCGGCCATCCGCGCTTTGGCCGCCAGGCGCTATTCGGATATTGTCGTGCAAGTCGATTTGGGAGCCGAGGCGAGCGGTGAGGTGGCGTGGCGATATCGTTTGACGTTTAACCAAGACCACCAACGGTTGCCGGTTTTGAGGCAGGAGAGAATTGAGACGACTGGCAAGATCCTTGTCAACCGTCCAAATGACGATGACCGTGCCGATCCGGCTCGTCTATCTCAGACGTTCCTGGAGCAGGTCAATGTCAACCGCGCGTTTCGAGAAATCTCGGAGTGCTTCCAGTCAGTTCGATATTTGCATCTGATCCCCCAACTAGTGAGGCAGCCCGGCCGCTTTCGAAGGGATAGCCCCGCCGAAGATGTCTTTGGAGCGGGCTTTCTCGAGACGATAGCGAAGACTCCACAAAAGACCCGGAATGCCTGGCTGAACCGGATACGAAAGGCGCTGACAGTCGCGGTTCCTCAACTGTCCGACTTCGAATTTTATTGGGACAAAGCCAGAGGCGAACCTCATCTCCGGGGAAAGTATCGCCATTGGCGTCCCCAAGGAGCGTGGCAGACGGAAGACCAGTTCTCGGATGGTACGCTCCGGCTCCTGGGAATCCTTTGGTGCGCACTCGAAAATCGCGGCCCTCTGCTGCTAGAAGAACCCGAACTTTCGCTCCACCCTGAGGTAGTCAGGCACATTCCAACGATGCTTGCCCGGATGCAAAGCCGGACCGGACGTCAGGTTCTGCTCAGCACGCACTCGAGAGACATGCTGCTCGATCCCGGCATCGGGCTCGACGAGGTATTCCTTCTCAAGCCCACCGCGGAAGGGACAAAAGTAGAATCAGCTGCCCGTTCACCGAGATTGAGGGCGGAGGCCGAGGGAGGGATCCCGCTTTCCGAGCTTGTCGTTCCCGAAACGGCCCCGGCCGGTGCTCATCGGCTCTCGATGTTTGAGTAGGTTTGGATGTCTCCGAGGCC
>CAZGUX010000195.1:0-27198 GCA_964529305.1 uncultured Solibacteraceae bacterium
CGGTAGAATGCCTGGGCAGCCTCGTCGATGGCCTCGACGACCACGCCCACGGAGGCCACCTCCGATGTATTCTTCCAGCTTCGGTATAGTGCGTCCATCAGGAGGAATCGTCCCAGTTGCCGGCCACGAACCGCGGTGCCGAGGGCCAACCTCCCGAGAAGGGTCGCCGGTAACAGCGGGTAGCGCGGGAGCTTTTTGGTTAAAGCCTCGGTCAGTTCGGTGAGCCGGACGCTGTAGGCCGACAGTGTGTAGTAGCCGGCGACCGATCCTTCCCGGTCGACCAGGACAAAGGGCGCCGCGACTTTCCTCCTGGCATCCTGCCCCGCCTGCTGGTGCAGGTACCGGTCGAGTTCGGGTACGCCCGAGTGGAAACTCGCGCGGTTGTGCTTCGCGTTTAACGGTTCGACCCGGTAGTCCGGATCGAAGGGATCACTCACCGGGACGCCGTCTTCTCGAGGAATTGGCGCGCGGCTCGGCGCAGGACGCGGCCGGGCTTCGCCGGCTCGAGAATGGCATCGGCAAAGGCTTCCGATTCCCGAGCGGTGAGGACCAACATGGCGCGCCTCTCGATGGTGTGCTCGGCGGCGGCCCGGGCGCTGCTCAGCACGAAGTCCGTCATGGTGCGGCCTTCCAGGTCCGCGGCCCGCTGGATGAGGAGCTTTTGCTCTTCATTGAGGCGCGCATCAAAGCGATACGTTCTCGCTTCCCGCACTCGGACCTTTCGCGGCTTACGTGGTTCGGCGACTCGGGGCACCGGACAGCCCTCCCGATTCAAGCGTACGGAGAAGTTCCGTACGGAGTCAAGGGTCAAATCCCCTCGCCGCCGTCGAACAGCGAGGCGGGGATGAAGCCGGCAGCCTCCAGGCGGCGGATGGCTTCGTCGGCCGCGCGCTCGGCCTCGCCGGAGGGGCCGGAGAAGTCCATCGGCACAAAGCGCTCGTCGCCGACGACGGAATGCGCCGTCGCGGAATCGAAGGAGGGCGGAGCGATCGCGAGGACGATGACGCCATTCTCGTTCAGCGCGGAGGCCAGTTGCGGCAACAGGTCCGCCGGCCAGGCTTCATCCAGCACCTGGACGTGACAGCCGCGATCGAACAGTTTCCGTTCGGCGATGTAGGCGATCTCCGGTTCGCCCGACATCCAGACGGTCGCCGGACGATGGCCGGACCGCGCATAGCGCTCGCCGGGGGTCACGCGCGTGAGTTCCAGTTCCGATTCTTCCCGGCGCTGGCGGGCCGGTTCCTGACCGAGCGCGCCGCGAATCATGCCCGCGGCCACGGTCTCGTTGGTCATCGGGTCGATCAGGATGAACCCGCCCGTCCCGCGGTTGTGGTGATACGGATCGAAGAACAGAGGCCGCACGGTCTCGATCGAGACGGAGCCGATCTCGTTCATCTCCAGGCGCCCGGCCGTCAACTCGTCGAGCGAGTTGACGTCCACCTTGTGATGGATCGCCCGCACCGTCGCTTTCACCGAATGGGTGGTGTGCTTGAGAAGGTAGGTTTTATCCGGATCGAGCGCGACGGCGTTCATCCAGACGACCATCGCGTCAAAGCGGCGCGCGACGTGGATGCTGCTGGTGGGATGCACCAGCATGTCCCCGCGGCTGATGTCGATCTCGTGCTCCAGGCAGAGCGTCACGGACATCGGGGGCCAGGCTTCTTCCGGATTCCCGTCGTAGGTGACAATGGACGTGACACGGCTGACGCGGCCCGATGGGAGCACCATCACCGAGTCGCCCTTGCGGACCACGCCCGAGACTACTTGTCCCGAGAAGCCGCGAAAGTCCAGGTTCGGCCGGAGGACGTACTGGACGGGAAAACGGAAGTCGCGGAAGTTCCGGTCCCGGTGGATCGGGACTGTTTCCAGGTGCTCGAGCAGCGCGGGCCCCTGGTACCAGGGGGTATTCTCGCTGCGGGTGACGACGTTGTCGCCGAGCAGGGCGCTGACGGGCATGTACAGGATGTTCTCGAGGCCCAGTCTGCCGGCGTAGTCCCCGAATTCCGCGGTGATCCGGTCGTAGACGTCCTGGCGGAAGTCCATCAGGTCCATCTTGTTTACGCACACGACGATGTGCGGAATGCCCAGCAGGGCCGCGATGTAGCCGTGACGCCGCGATTGCGGCAGAACGCCGTTGCGGGCGTCCACCAGGATGATGGCGAGGCTGGCGGTGGAGGCGCCGGTCGCCATGTTGCGGGTGTACTGCTCGTGGCCGGGCGTGTCGGCAATGATGAACTTGCGCCTGGCTGTGGCGAAGTACCGATAGGCCACATCAATGGTGATGCCCTGCTCCCGCTCGGCGCGCAGGCCGTCGGTCAGGAGGGCGAAATCGAGGGGGCCCGCCGACTGGTTGACGGAGGCTTTCCGCGCGCTCGCCACCTGGTCTTCGTAGACGCCTTTAGAATCCACCAGCAGGCGGCCGATCAAGGTGGACTTGCCGTCGTCCACGCTGCCGGCCGTGGAGAACCGCAGGAGTTCTTTTTTCTCGTCCAGTTTGAGGAACGCGTCGATGCTCTCGGCGGCCGTCATGCTAGAAGTAGCCCTCGCGCTTCTTCGTCTCCATCGAGCCTTCCTCGTCGTGGTCGATCACGCGGTTCTCGCGTTCGGAGCGCCGGACGTGGATCATCTCTTCGATGATCTTGGGCACGGTATCCGCCTCGGAGCGAATCGCTCCGGTGCACGGAGTGCAGCCGAGCGAGCGCATCCGGCACATCACCCTTTGCGGCTTCTCGTCCGGCCGCCCGACAAAATCCTGTTCGACGGGAATCAGCATGTTCCCTCGAACGAACATCTCCCGCTCCGCGGCAAAGTATAGCGGAACCACCGGAATGTTCTCGAGGTGAATGTAGTGCCAAATGTCGATCTCGGTCCAGTTCGAAAGCGGGAACACCCGGATGGACTCGCCCGCGTCGATGCGGCCGTTGTACAGGTTCCACAACTCCGGCCGCTGGTTCTTCGGGTCCCATTGGCCAAACTTGTCGCGGAAGGAGTAGACGCGCTCCTTGGCCCGGGATTTCTCCTCTTCGCGCCGCGCGCCGCCGAATGCGGCGTCGTAGCCGCCCTCGGACAAGCCGTCCAGAAGGGACCGGGTTTTCAGCAGACCGCAGCACTTTTGGGTGCCCAGTTTGACCGGGTTAGCTCCGTCCGCAATGGCCTGCTCGTTCCGGTGGACCAGCAACCTGGCCCCGATCGACGCCGTGAACCGGTCCCGGAACTCGATCATTTCCTTGAATTTGAACCCGGTGTCGATGTGGAGGAGCGGGAACGGAATCGGCCCCGGGTAGAACGCCTTTTGCGCCAGACGGACCAGGGTCGACGAGTCCTTGCCAATCGAATAGAGCATCACCGGATTGCGGAATTCGGCCGCCACTTCCCGGAAAATGTGGATGCTCTCCGCCTCGAGGGCACGAAGATGGCTCAGCGTCTGGTTCAACAAGCTCATTGGGCTCGATGCGGAAGTCGAGAATCTACTTATATTCTATCAAGAATGAGGTGTATGCGGAGTATCCATCGCTTTCTGGATTTCGTCGACCAGGGCGCCGGCATCGGGGAAGCGGCGCCCCGGCTCCTTGTGCATGGCCCGCAGGACGATGCGGTCGATCTCGCCACGGACCAGTCGGGCCGGGACGCCGTTGACCGGTTGCTGGGACAACACGGCGCTCGGCCGCAGAGGTTCGTGTTCGCAGACCGCCCGGAGCATGTCGACCAGGGAATCATGGGGCACGCGATAGGGCGATTGTTCGGTCAACAACTCGTACAGGAGGACTCCCAGGGAATAGACATCGGCGGTCTTGGTGATGGGCTCGCCGCGCACCTGTTCGGGAGACGCGTGGCTGGGGGTCATCATGCCGGCGGCGGTAAGGGTATCCGGCCGGCCGCCGGCGGCCTCGTGGAGGACTTTGGCGATCCCGAAATCGAGGAGCTTCACCTCGCCGTTCACATCCACCAGGATATTGGCCGGCTTCAGGTCGCGATGGACCACCATGTGTTGGTGAGCAAAATGAACAGCCCGGGCGACCTCGCAGAACAGGCGGAGCCGGTCCCGTAAGGGTGGCTGATGACGGTAGCAATAGCGGTCGATCCGTTCGCCATCCACATACTGGGTGACGAGGTACGGGCAACCTCGGTCGGTGGCGCCGTCGGCAATCACATGGACGATGTTGGGGTGGTCGAGCCGCGCCAGGATTTCGCGCTCGCGGGCCAGCCGCTTTCGAAACTCGACGACGGGGAAGTCCAGGACCTTGATGGCGACGCGTTCGCCCTCGTGAACCCCCAGGTAGACCACGCTCATGCCGCCGCGGCCGACCTCACGTTCCAGCCGGTACGGCCCCAAGGCCTGGCCGGCCAAGGAAGGGAGTGTGTCCGGGACAACCGGGATCGGCTGCTCAAAGAAGGCGACGGGGCGATCGCGTGCGTCCAGCAGTCGCCGCACCTCGGCGGCATCCTCCTCCGGGAATTCGGAGAGAAGGATCTCCCTGGCGGCGGGCGGCATCTCGATGGCCGTCTCGTACAGTTCGCGGATCTTGCGAAATTGTGCGGGAGTCATGGGTTGTTCTATTGTGTACCGATCCCGGGCCGACGGACCGCGCCTGGTTCAGGGCACGAGTTGGAACTTCCTTCCGCGGGCGAGACGAAGCACCGAAAAATCGCGCCGGTCCAGGGTGAAGATCGTTTCAATCCCTTCCCTGTTGGCCAAATGAACCAATGCCGCGTCGGCCAGCTGGATTCCCAAATTCGCATACTTCGCCAGGATTGCCGAGATTCCGCCGAGATCGGCTTCGTTCAGAGGAACAAGGTCGAAGGGCCGGCCACCGAACGAGGACAAGAGCCGTGCCACCGCCGACGGGTACGCCCCCAAAAGCCAGGCCGCTTCGGTGATCACCGGCCAACACGTCAGCAACGGCCCCCTGCTGCGCCGAAGCTGCTCGATGCACTCTTCATGGTGCAGGTCGGACTCCGACAGGATGGCAACGATCGGGCCCGTGTCGATCAACACCCGGCTGCTCAAGAGCCACCAAAGCCGTCAAAGTGGCGGGGATTGGTGCTGAGGTCCCGGCTGGCTCCCTTCACGACCCCAATCAACCCGGCTCTTTTCGCATGCTCGTACGGGGTGAGCGCTCCCTCTTCCACCGCGAGTTGCCGCTCCAGCGCCAAGCGGACAACATCCGACTCTCGCGTCCGGTTGCGTCGAGCCGATTCTCTCAGCCTGCGGCGTAGATCGGGAGGGAACCGGACAGTTACGCGTTCGTCCTTCATTCCTGTCCGACATCTTATCAGATTCGTCTGACATCGCCGGCAATCCGCGAGGCCGGTCGGAGGCCGCGCTGGGCGCGCCAAAGCGCGCCGCGGACTGAAAGTCTGCCCCACGGGCCATGCTCGTCGACGGGTTGCATGAAAGCCCTCTTTCGAGTATGGTCGGAAGGTCCGCCCATGGAGTCCGAACGGCATCAGGTGACGCGGCTGCTCCGCGACTGGCGCTCCGGCCGGAAGGAAGCCGGCCAGGAGTTGTTCGGCGCGGTGTATTCGGAACTGCGCCGGCTGGCCGCCAGCTACATGCGATACGAGCGATCGAGCCACACGCTCCAGCCGACCGCCCTGGTTCACGAACTTTATATGAAGCTGCTCGCCGGCCAGCCGGTGGACTGGCAGGATCGCGCGCACTTCTTCGCGGTGGCGGCACAGCAATTGCGGCGGCTGCTGGTGGATCATGCGCGCGCCTCGCATGCGCAGCGCCGGGGCGGAGGGCAGGTCCGGCTGTCTCTCGAAGACGTGCAGGACTGGATCGGGCGGCACGACCGGGACGTGATCGAACTGGACGAGGCCTTATCGCGGCTGGAGGAGTTGGATCCGCGTGCCGCCAAGGTCATCGAGATGCGTTTCTTCGGGGGCCTGACGGAACAGGAAACCGCCGAGGCTCTCAACATCTCGGTCGCGACGATGAAGCGCGACTGGACGTTCGCGCGCGACTGGCTGGTGAGCCAGTTCACCGCCAAAATGAAAACGGACAAGTCCGAGTAGTCAAACTGCGATCGGGTAGCGTCCGTAGCGGTCGAGGGTCCCCATCATCGTGCGGATGTTCGCGATCTTGCAATAGGAAGCCAGGCTGTTGCCGCTGGTCATGATATAGCCGCCGCCGGGGGCGATGTCGCGGAGAAGGCCTTTGACTTCCTCCTCCACCTGCTCCGTCGAGCCCCAGGCCAGCGTGTGGACGTTGACGTTGCCGGCGAGGCAGATCCGTTTGCCATAGCGCTTCTTGATGTCGCGGATGTCCATGGCGTCCGGCTCGATCGGGTGAAGGCCCGCGATGCCCAGATCGACAATGTCATCGAGAACGGCGGTCAGGTTGCCATCGCTATGGAAGATCCACGGGATCGTGATGGCTTCGGCCACTTTGCGGATGTGGGGAAGAATTCGCTCCCGGAACATCTTCGGGGATAGCAGCAGGCCGGTCTTGAACGCAATATCGTCGGCGGTCCAGATGAGGTCGAAGCCCATCGTCGAGATGCGCTTCATCACCGCGGCGCTCCACGTCGTGTAGCGGACCAGGACCTCCTCTACCAGGCCGGGCTCATCGTAGAGGGCGAGGGAGAAGAACTCCTGGCCCATGCAGAGGTACGTCGGAGAGATCCCCAGACGGCACGCGGCGCAGACGGCAAAGTCCTCGTTCGCAGCGAGGAACTCACGGGCCGGAGCGTAGAGGCGGTCGTCGTCCGGGTCGGGAAGAACGAGCTTATCGAGGTCGGCTTTGCTCTTGATCAGCCCGTCGCCATAGAAGAGGATATTGCCCTCACCGACATGCTTGACGGCGGGAATGGGCGGGCAGAAGTTGTAGCGGATGTTGTCGCGGCCGACGGCACGGGAGAGGTCCTTCTCGACCTCCACGGGATTGTCCGCATATTCGCCGGCTTCGTAAACCTTGTCTTCCCGGATCGAACGCCCGAGCAACTGACAGGCGATCGGTTCGTCGATGCCCAGTTCGCAGTAGGGCACGCGGTCGGGCGTGCCTCCGGCGACGGCGCACATTACTCGTTCACGGCGGGTCATGGTCTCGGTGCGTGACTCCGCTCCGATGATATACTGCACCGCAATGAAAAGCATGCTGGTGGCCTCCCTGCTGTTCGCGCTGGGAGGCGAGCGCTACATCGCGGTCGACAACGTTTGTGCGTGGCCGAATCTCAAACTGCTTCCGGACGGCACGATCGCCGCCGCGCTGTTCAATCAGCCGAGCCATGGCCGGCAACCAGGCCACGTGGAAGTCTGGACCAGCAAAGATGGCGGGAAACTGTGGTCGCTGGCCGGAGTGCCGGCGCCTCACGACCCGGGGGCCACACGCCTGAATCACGCGTTTGGACTCGCGCATGACGGGGCGATGGTTCTGTTGGTCTCGGGCGAGCAGATCCGGACCGGCCGCGATATCTGGCTGCCGGCGCTGGCGTGCCGCTCGACCGATGGCGGAAAGACATGGAGGCGATCAGACCGGATCCGTCTCCCGGAAGGAGTGGACTATCTCATTCCCTTCGGCGACATCGTGCAGTTGCCCGGCAACACGCTGGCGGCCTCCTTCTATCAGGACCACACGTACACGGCCGTTGCCACCGGGCCGCGCCCTGTGCCAAAAGTCCGGACGGGCACCGCGTACGTCCTGTTCAGCAAGGACGACGGCCGCACCTGGGGCGATGCCGGGCTTCTCGGCAAAGACGACTACAACGAGACAACGCTGCTACGCCTGGGTCCAGATCGATGGCTGGCTGCCGCCCGCACCTATCGGGATGCGCACCTGGACCTGATGGTCTCCTCCGACGAGGGACGGACGTGGAAGAATGATGGCCCGCTGACACTGCCGAGCCAGCACCCGGCCAGTTTGCTGCGGCTGCGGGATGGGCGGATTCTTCTCACGTACGGGGTTCGCGAGAAGGGCAACCTGGCGATCCATGTCCGGTTGAGCGAGGACGCGGGAAAGACCTGGAAGGCGCCCCGGCCGGTGGTGCAGTTGGGCGATGCACGCGACGGCGGGTACCCCTCGACGGTGGAGTTGGCCGACGGAATTCTGGTCACCGCCTACTACGCGAGCGGTCTGGCGGAGCATCAGCGGTATCACATGGGGGTGGTGCGGTGGTCGCTGAAGGAGTAGGCCGTTGAGGCAGATCGCGCCAATGGAAAGGGCGCGCTGAAGCGCGCCTTCGGCTGAAGCGGGCCCCACTTGTGATGGTGAACGGCATCGTGCGCCTCCACCGTCGAGTCTACTTGACCGGCTGCAGGGCCGCCAGCGCTTCGCCGGTTTCCTTTTCCACGTCGGCGTGGAGGCTGTTGCCGTGCGAATCCATCGTCACGATGGCGGCGAAGTCTTTCACGCGCAGGCGCCACATCGCTTCGGGAGTACCGAACTCCAGCAAATGGACATCCAGCACCTGCTGGATGGTCCTGGCGTAGTATTGAGCGGCGCCGCCGATCGCATTGAGATAGACGGCCCCGCACTCCTTCAGCGCCGCCAGCGTCCTGGCGCCCATGCCGCCTTTGCCGATCACGGCGCGCACGCCGTACTTGCGAATTACGTCGGCCTGATACGGCTCCTCCCGGATGCTGGTCGTCGGGCCTGCCGCTTTCACCACCCACTGCTCGCCGTGCCGCAGGACCACGGGGCCGCAATGATAGAGCACCGACCCGTTCATGTCCACGGGCGGCGCGTGCTTCATCAGATGGGCGTGGACCGCGTCGCGCCCGGTGAACATATCACCGGAAATCAACACCAGATCACCCACCTTGAGCTTGCGAATGGCCTCTTCGGTTACGGGCGCCGTGAGAATCACTTCGCGGCCGGTCAAGGGAAAGCCGCCGTCGCCGGACATTCGCTCGACGGGCGCCAGCGGATCGCGATAAAGCCACTTCGTAATGGCGCCGCTGAAGGGATCGACGCGGATTCCCAAGCGGCGGAACGCCCAGCAGTCATAGGCGACCGAAACAAAGAACGAAGCCGGCAGGCGATTGGCGGCCGTAATCTTGCATCCAATCAGCGAAGCCTTGCCGCCGAAGCCCATCGCGCCGACGCCCAACTTGTTGGCTTCGTCCATGATTTCGGCCTCGAGCCTGGCCAGATCCGGGTCCGGATTGACGTCGTCCAGCGTCCGAAACAACTGGTATTTCGCCAGCAGGTAACCGTGGGCCCGATCGCTGCCGATGCAAACGCCCACCGCGCCGGGCGAACAACCCTGCCCTTGCGCCTGCCACACGGCGTGCAGGATGCATTTCCTGACGCCTTCGAGGTTACGGTCGGCGCGGCCGAGGTGGTCGAGCGTGCAAGGCACCGAATACTGGATGTTCTTGTTTTCGCAGCCGCCGCCCTTGAGCAGGAGCTTGATCTCGATTTCGTCCTGTTCCCATTGCTCGAAATGAATCACCGGAGTTTCGGTCCCAACGTTGTCGCCGGAATTCTTCCCGCTGATCGAGTCGACCGAATTGGGCCTCAGTTTGCCCCGGCGAGTCGCCTCCGCGACGGCCCCGACGATCTTCTTGCGAATCTCGATCTGGTTGATGCCGACCGGCGTGTGCACGTCAAACGTCGGCATCCCGGTGTCCTGGCATATGGCTCCCTGATCGTCGGAGGCCATGTCGATGTTGGAGAGAATGATTCCCAGCGCCTGGGAGGATTGGGTGTCCGGCTTCTCCGTCGCAGCGGCAATGCCCATGGCCTTGCGCACATCGGGCGGGAGGTTGGTGGACGTTTGCGTGATCAGCTCAACGAGGCTGTTGAACAGGAAGTCCATGTTCATATTGTACGTGCCGCATGACACTTCACCCGGGCGACTTTCGCGAGTTCACCACAACAAAAAAAGGGCGAGGCCGAAGCCTCGCCCTTTCGGAAGTGTTGCTAAACCAGACTACTGGCTCAACTGCTCGCCGCTGTTCACGCAGCCGACGATCGTCGAACCGCCGCCGCACACAGCCGGCGCCGGAGTACGAGCCGGATCCGGAATGATCAGCGCCAGGTAACCCATGGCGACGTCAACCGCACCGGCCTTCGTCACGAACGCGAAGCCATGCGCATACTGGAAGCGGCACTGGGCAATCAGATAGCCCTGGAAGTTCGGCATCAGGCTGGAGGCCAGACCGACCCAGGTGGTGCCATTGGTCACGGTCGGCGTCGTGACGGCAGCAACCGAGTTGGCGCCGTACGAGTAGATCGTGCAAGTACCATCCTGGACAGAGGTGCTGAACGGATCCTGGGAGGTGTTGCTGATCGCCAGACCGGTGTCAAACCCAGCCTGATTGGTGACGAACGGGAAGAGCAGGTTCGTCAAGCAGGGATTGATGGTCAGCAGGTTGGTAGCCGTACCCGTATCGACAAAGCGAGGAATCGGGCTGGAAGCGACCGCGACGGTGGTGCTCACCGGAGCGAAGGATCCAGCGACCGTGCCCGTGCCGAGAGCCGGCGAGCCAGCGCCCGGATTCGCCGTGTAGCTGGCATAGACATCAAAGGTCAGCCCGGCAAATGTCGTGGACGAAGATTCGGTGACTTCCCAAATCGCCGTGCCCGCGTTGCCAGTCAGAGTCACAGCAGCCACGCCGGCCGGAGCGCCTGTCACGGTAGAAGCTGCTACCGCACTGAAGGCCCCCGTGTCGCTTGCAGTCAATTGTGCCCGGTCCGGAGTCGCCAGATCTGTATTGACCAAGCTGACGTAAAGCGTCACACCGGTGGGGATACCGGCGAAGGCAGCGCGGAGGCGCGTGCCGTAACCCGGAAGACCTGCGCCGGCGAGGTTCGTGACGCCATCCCATGCACTGTTATAGAAACCCGTCTCCGTATTAAAGGCGGGGCTAAACGTGTTCTGAGAGGACTTCGTTGTTGGGGCGACAGCGCTGGAACCGACATTGTACTTCTTGAACGCGGTTGCGAACAGTTCGGTGTACTTCAGCGTGCCGACCTTCGTGAACGCCTGAGTGAAGCACTGCTGGAGAGTCGTCGGGCCGCTCGAAAGCGTGAACGACAGACCCTTCTGGATCAAAGCGACGGTCTGAATCGGGTTGTTGATCGGTACCGAGAACGTGCCACTGGCCGAAATCAAGGCCGTGATCTGCGTGGGAACCGTGCTGCCGGCGCCGAACTGAGCGGCATAGGCGCGAACGTTCGTCATGCGGATGATGCGCTGACCAACCGAGCCCGGAGGATCGATCGGGACGCCCAGCCACAACAACGAGTTCGGGTTGCCCGCGACCGTCGTCGACTGGAACACGTTCTTGTTACCCAGACTGCCCGTCTGGCCCGTGTAGTAGCCAGAGCCCGTGCTGTTGCCCGTGTTGGTGCAAACGGTCAGCAGGCAGGGATCCTGGGTCGAGTTCGCCAAATTCTGCGGACCCGGGTCATCGAGGAACAAAAGGGCTTCCGTCAATGTGCCAGTAATCAGCTTGCTGGTTACCGGGGTGTTGAGGAAGATCTGAATGTTGACGGCCGGAATGGGCTGACCCGCTGGGGTCGGCGTTCCGCCGGTGCAATTCAGAATGAGGTCGCCAGTGAGTTCCGTGATACCTTCAGCACGAACCAGAGGCGGCACACCCGCGTTGGCAAAGCAGCTGAAAGCTGGCCCTTGCGCATTCGCCGAGACGGCTGACGCCAGCATCAGGGCGAAAACGGCAAGCACGGGAAGACTTTTGCGAAAATCTGCCATTTCCTTCTCCTTGTGAATAAGCGAAGTTGAATCGGTTGAAGTTCTCTTCTAACCTGAACCTCTAACAGCACTTCAAAAGCTCTTGACTACCTTGGGGATCACTCCGTGTCGGGCGGAGATCCAGACGCCATCGATCCCTTGGTAAGGATCACTCGGCGCTGCTTGTAAGCCTGCGAAGACACCGTACTGTTTTTTGTTTTGTTGCTTTGGTCCTTGCAGCTACTGTACGTCGTGCTCGCGGGATTGAAACTTAAGATTGCCGTACCCCTCCAGATGCGGTACATAACATTCTCATCCAACCGCATCTCCAAGTCAAGCATCAACTTTCCTGGCTTTAGGGCCTCTCTTAGGGACCTTCGTGCCCGGATCGTCGTGATTAGAACACGGGAAAGCCCTTCCAGTCAATAGGATCTCGCCAGGAAGCGTGATTTTTTTATCGAATGGCCACTCGAACCGCATTTGACTCGAACCCTCCCTGTTTGAGTTGCAACGGCAAATCCAGGCCTGGCGGGAAGTCGGCGGGAATCACGACATTTACCTGGTAAAGCCCAACGAATCCCGGCGTCAAGCCGGCGAAGGCCGGGGCCAGCGTCCGGTCCGCGATCGACACCTCGACGGGTTCGCGAGCGACAGAGTACGCACCCGTGGGCGCGACGGAGCCGAGACCCGTACAGTAGATGATGAGCGGCCTGCCTCGAGAGACGGGAGAAGTCAGCGAGTTGAGAGCTCCATTTTCGTCGGTGACCGCACCTACCCCGGTGGCGGGGTCGCCAATCGGGAAGATCACCGGCGCCAATGCCTGCACATCGACCTGGGCGTCGGCGGCGCCAAAAGCAGACACGACGCGTAACGAATGCGTCCCAGGGGTCAGTGCGGGAGGCACCTCGGCATTCACCTGAAACGGGCTTCGGAAGATCACCCGGGCCGGTGTTCCTCCCAATTCGACCCGCGTGTCCGAACCGCTGGCAAGTCCCGAGCCGAATACGGCAAAGAGTCCGCCAGGTGAGATGCCGGCGGTGAAGGTCGCCGCGTTGACGACGGCATTCGCCAGAAAGGTGGTGGCGACCGGGCCCAGGGTCAGGGGCCCGTTACCGGTCCGAGCGACCGCCAACGCGGTGGACGGGTCGCGGACCTCGAATCGCCGGCCTTGCGCGGAGAGGTCGGTCAGGGCGACCGCGCCGCCGCTGCCCGAGAACACGTACGTCAACGCGGCGCCTTCACAATACCGGAGCCGGGAAACGGTGAGCGTGGCCGTCGAGGACGCGGGGTTCGGAGTCAACACCGCCGCGTCAGGGAGGTCGACAGTGAGCCCGCACTCGCCCGCCGCAGACACGATACTGAATTCCGGCAACCGATCCGCGGCGCGGGAGACGGCGCTCACGACGAAACCGGAAGGAGAAGGGCTCCGTGGGACCAGCACCACTGCCGCCACGAGGCGTCCACTCCAAAGCCTCCCGGCAGCTCCGAAGGTCGCCGTGAACTCGTCGAGTAACGTACGAGCCGTGACAGGACTGGGATCGACAATCCGAATCGAGCCGGAAGCCGCAACACCCGAAGCGACCACGTAATGCCCACCGGCGGGAACTCCATCGGCGGTCAGGGAGAGCCCGAGCAGAACCGGATAGCCCCGGGCAATCTGGTCGATCACCGTGCGCGTGTCGGGAGAGATGGCGAACACATCCAACTGGCCGCCTACGGCCCCGGCCAATCGCCAGGGATTCACGACCCGATCGG
Organism: uncultured Solibacteraceae bacterium; assembly: GCA_964529305.1. Lineage (GTDB taxonomy): Bacteria > Acidobacteriota > Terriglobia > Bryobacterales > Bryobacteraceae > CAZGUX01. Next base: position 13,395 of record CAZGUX010000195.1, read on the forward strand.
CCGTCTCGGCGAGGTATCCGTCACAGAGAGCCCGCCCGTCGGCATCGGTAAGGCACAGGTCCCGCAAATACCGGTTGAGCATCACGGGCTCGATCGAGCCGATCGGAGACGGCAAATCGCCGCGGTTTTGGTAGTAGCGCAGGATCGAAGCGGCCGACGAAAGCAGGGCGCCTTTCTGCGCGATGGTGGCGGTCCCGCTGCCGAGCGGTTCGGTCGAGACCTGCGGAAATCGCGGGACGTTCGCCAGATCGAGTTCGGTGGCTCGTAAGCTGAACGTGGCGACCACACGGGCGGATTCGGCCGTCACCAGCGCGAGCCCTTCGCGGTTGGGCAGACGGACGGTGGCTTCGGCCACGCCCGCGTTGTCGGTAACGGAAGTGGACGAAACCACTTGCCCGCCAGGTGAGGGGGTAAACTGCACAGCGGCGCCGATCACCGGATTTCCCGAAGCCTGGCGGACAGCGACTCGCAGCCGGATCGGCAATTGCGCTCCCGGCGGACCGGTCTGGCCATCTCCTTCCAGCTTGACCACTTGAACGCCGGCTTCCGCCAGCGAGCGCACCGTGTACGAGGTAACCGCGAGGTCCGAACGGCCCGTGTCGGCGGCGCGCACGTTCACCACCGCGTTCGAAGCAGTAGGCGGCACGTACGACTCCCAGGTGTACACGCCATCCGGAGCGGTCACCCGAAAGTCGGGTTGGCCAGTGACGGAAATCCGCACGGAAGCGCCGGGCTGAAAACCCGCAAACGTCAGGCGCACCCGGCTGCCGGCGAGCACCGACTCGGGGAATGCGGTGAGTACCGGCCTGCGTTCGTCGAGGGTCTCGACGGCGGAGGCATCGCCCGGCGCATATTCTACCCACCCTCCCTCAAAATTCTGCCGCCGCCGGCCGCCGATCACCACCTCGTCGGCGACGGGGAGACCCAAGCGGCCTTCCGGGCCGGAAAGCTCCACGTATCGTCGCAGAATCAGGCCGGAAACGAAGTAGGCGAGTCCACTCCTGACACCGCTCGCCGCCGCCAGAAGCCATCCGTCGCGAAACTCCTGAACATGGCTGATGACCGCCCAGGCCGAGACACCGGAACGGAAGTCGCCCGTGGGCGGGCCGGCCGGACCCGTCTCGTAGTTGAGTTGCGCCCATCGCGTCAGGATGTAGCCCGAGACCGCGCGGAGGGGGGAACCGGCGAGAGCCACCCGGCTTTCAAAAAGCTGGCGCCCGCCCGGTGAAGGATCGGAGACGGGATACCCCAACGAGCCACCCGGCCCACCGAGTTGCTCGTACCTGGACAGCAGGTTTCCAAAGGCAAAGTAGGTTACGGGCTGGGAATCCGGCTTGGCCAGCAGGTATCGAGTCGAAGGTGTGGAGGCCGAAAATACCTCCTGGACATAGCCGCCGCCGACCCGCCGGACGGGATTGGGCGCAGGAAGGGCAAGCGCCAGCCGATTCCGGGCGACAGCGTCCTGGAAGGACTGCTGGGTCACCAGATTCGGCGCGCCTTCTCCCACCTGGCAACAGGGAGAAACGACATTGATCGAGACGGGAGGGCTCGTCTTCCCTTCGCTGGCGGCAATGACGGTGGCAGATCCTCCGCCGATCGCGCGTACGGTGGCGACCAGTCCGTTCGCGCTGATCGAAACGACGCGGCCGTTGGTTGTCGACCACGACACGGGGCGGTCCGTGAGTTGACTGGAACCGGCTCCGAGGACCACGGCCCGGAGGTCAATCGTGTCCCCGAGGGTCAAGCGAACCGGCACGGTGGTCGGCACGACGATCGATACACTGGCGACGGGCAACTTCAGAATCGGGTCGCCGCCACCGGCCGGGTCGTATTCGATTGAGCCGCCCTCGAACACCTGACGGCGGCGCGTGGTCCCCGAGAGCGTCACTTCGTCGGCAACCGGCAGCCCCAGGACGCCATCGTGTCCCAGTTTGCCCTGGTAGAACGTGTTCAGGGGTTCGAGCACCACGAACGTCCGGCCGTCAAAGGTCCCGGACGTGACGTCAAAGATTGCGCCCGCCGAGTAGAGTTGGCGGGTCGCCGTCACCTGGGAGACAGCCGAAGTGACGGATCGTTCAATGTCGGCCGGGCGTCCGAGTCCGTTCAGGCTTCCGGCCGCCACCCACCGTGTGTAGAACGGGTCGCGGATCGCGAAGTTCTGACCGTTGACGGTCGCCGTCTTATAGACGAACAGGGTGTAGTTCTTGTCGAACGACTGGTGCGAGCAGGCGTTCCCTTCGAAGATGGGGCACTGCTGGGTATCGTTGGTAGGGAAGCCTGCCGTATTGACCCCGATCGTGCTGTAGTAGCCGTAAATGTCGGCGTACACCTGAAGGATGTCGACGGAACCGGCGGTCTCCGGGGTATTGGCGTTGGCCTTGATCAGAGCCAGTTTGACGTTGGCTGTCCGGGCGGCATCGCGAAACTCCTGGATCAGACCGTTGGCGCCGAAACGCTGCACGTTGTTGACTGGCGGCAGGGAAACCAGGTTGTAAAAGCCGTTGCGGAAGTAGGAATTGATGAACCGGCGGGTGAGGTCCTGGGTGGGCGCCCCGGAGCCGACATCCTGCCCCCAAGCGGCAAGCGCGCAACTCAAGAGCGCGAACCAGCGCGCCGCTGAAGAGAAAGAGCCGGAGTTAGGAGACACAGGTACCCTGATATTGTATGGTAGGGTGTCGACGCCCTATCTCGATTAAACACCAGCTTCGGACTTGTAGTTGCGGGGGGACGCCGATGCTCACACGCAGAACCTGGGTAGGGGCGGTGTGCGGCGCCGCGGCCGGCAGCGGCCGAACTTCGGTCTCCGCCGAGGTCGTGCGGCTACGCCTGCGCCACACCTGGACCACGGTAATGTCGTCGAGCGATCTGCGCGACACGATTCACCTGCGTTTCTCACGCGATGGACTGAACGGGAGGGGCGAAGGCGCGCCCATTGTACGGTACAAAGAGACCGCCCTCGGTGCGAAGTCCGCCATCGAAGGCATCCGCCCCTATCTCGAGTCCGCCGACCCCCGGACGTTTGACAGACTCCTCAAGGAGGTTTTCGGCCGGATCGAGGGCCAGTGGGCGGCCAAAGCGGCGATCGACATCGCGGTGATGGATTGGGTGGCGCAGAGTCTCGGGGTGCCTCTCTACCGGTATTTCGGACTGGACGCCGGGGACGCGCCGGTGACCACATTTTCCATCGGCATCGATACGCCGGAGATGACGCGGCAAAAGGTCCGGGAGGCGGAAGCCTATCCTGTCCTGAAGATCAAAGTCGGCCTGAAGACCGATGAAGCGACGATCGAGGCCGTGCGGAGCGTGACCCGGAAACCCTTGCGTGTCGACGCCAATGAAGGCTGGACGGACAAGGAGGAGGCGGTTCGCAAGATCAACTGGCTGGAATCGCAAGGCGTCGAACTGGTGGAACAACCGCTGCCCGCGCACATGCTGGAGGAAACACGGTGGGTGCGATCACGGGTACACATTCCCATCCTCGCCGACGAGGCGTCGCTGCATCCTGCCGATGTTCCGAAGTTGAAAGACTCGTTCGACGGGGTCAACATCAAACTCGACAAGTGCGGCGGCCTCTGGGAAGCATTCCGGATGATCCAGATCGCGCGGTCGTTGAAGATGAAGACCATGCTCGGCTGCATGATCTCTTCTTCGGTATCGGTGACCGCGGCGGCGCATTTGTCCCCGCTGGTTGACTACGCGGATCTGGATGGCAACCTTCTGATCGCCAACGATCCGTATCGTGGCCTCCGCGTCGTCGGCGGCCGGATCGTGTTGCCGGATCGGCCGGGTTTGGGGCTTTTGCCCAACTGAAAAATCAGCGGGCCTGGAACATGAATTCCCCAGGCCTGTGATCCTCGAACCTGCCTTTGGCGGCACAGGCTTCCGGCAGATCGGGCAAGGGCGCCATTTTCCAGTATTATGGGAGTATGGTGGTTTCTACCAAAATCGATCGAACTGGCAGAGTCCTGATCCCTCTCAAGATCCGGCGCGAACTCGATCTGACCGAGAACACCGATCTGATCTTGAGGGTCGAAAACGGTGAATTGCGTATGCACACCAGGGAAGCGGCGATCAAGAGGGCCCGGGAGCGCCTGAAGCGGCTGAAGAAGCCGGGGGAGTCGATCGTTGATGAGTTTCTGGCGGAGCGCCGCGAGGCGGCAGGTCGCGAACTGGAAGATCTGGACCGCTAGCTCATGGCCCGAAGCTTCGTCCTCGATTCGTCGGCCGTGTTGGCTTCGTTGTTTGACGAGCCCGGCGCCGCCATCACCGATACCGCTTTAGCTGAGGCAGTCATTTCGGCAGTGAACTACTCAGAGGTGATTGCCAAACAGATGAGGAGGGGTGAAACGCGGGAAATGGCAATCCGTAATGTTGACGACTTGGATTTGCCCGTCATTCCATGGGATGTGGATCTCGCCCGTGAGGCTGGCGATCTTTGTACGTTGGCTTGGACTCACGGCCTGTCGCTCGGCGATCGCGCGTGCCTAGCCACCGCCCGCCACCTGCGCCGCACCGTTCTCACAGCCGACCGCGATTGGCGGCTCCTGCCCAAGCTCGGCATCGACATCCGAATCATCCGGTGATGCCATCCCTCCGTGCCGATTCACGCGAGAGGAGATCCGCCCTTCACCTCGCGAACTTGTAACGGTCTGAACGCGGACGGGCATCATGTTCGCTTTGTTCGAACCAATAGCGCCACGAAGGTGGCGGGGGAAATGATCCGCGCGGTCTGGTGGCTTCGAAGGGAGAGCAACCCGCTTTTGTCGCCCGTGACGAGGTAGTCGGCTCGGCCAGCCGCGCACATGGCCAGCAGGTAGTCGTCCTCGCGGTCAGGCGAGCGCCTGACGAGTGGAAGCGGCCCCGTGTCTTCGGCAAGCCTCTTGATCTGGTTGACAAGCCGGCCGGCCTTGTAGGGCTTGATGAGAACAGCTACTCTCGGCTTCTGAAGGGTGGCTCGCAACTCATCCAAATGCTGAGCGCACGTAAGTAGCGCAAACCGGCCGTCCTCCCATCCTTTGTAGATTGCGGCGGGATTGCCCGCAGGAGCGATCAGGGCCGAGACCAGAATGTTGGTATCGAGCACCACTCGCATCTAACAGGGTCAGCCCTTCTGCTTGGCCCGGCGCTCCGCACGAACCTCTCGGACCGCGTCGTCAACGATTTGCTGTAACTCATCGGGGCTGGCGCCGGCGTTGCGACCTTTGATGTCCTGGACAGTGCGGTGAAACACCCGCCAACGGACGGCGTCTTCGATAAATTTGGAGAGTTCGCCCTTCTTCATCGCCCGCGCACCGAGAAAGGTGCGCAGGGACAGATCGGTTTCCCTGGACACCTTGATGTTCCAGCGGACCACTTGCTCTGGCATTCGGCTTGGCATAAGCACCCAGGTGGATAAACACCCGTTCACCAGTGTAGCTTTCCCTGCCAATGATCTCGTCACGCGCCTCGCAGTGAGGCGGGCCAGACGACCTCGCGTTTACGCCTGTGGGAACTTGTAGATCCGGTGCGCCGTCCGGCCGAGGATCCACTCTTTGTCCTCCGCCGTGAAGAACGGGATCACGTCCTTCATGATCGTGTACTCGAAAAAGTTCGCATAGATCAACCGCTTCGGCCCATAGCGGTCATACAAACGGCGAAGGAATGGCCACACATCCTGGTACGGAGTCTTCATCTTCGACGGGTTGTGCAGGGAGGTGCGAACGTACACGTTCGGCAGTTTCGCCATATCGAGCAGCGGTCCGAACCCGGCCGAGTCCGGGGCGGTGATGTCGATCATAGCGATGTGGTCGATCACGACGTTCACGCCCGGAAACCGCTGCGCCATGTCCGCCACCTGCTTCACCTGGTGCGGCCCCAGGAAAATGTTGAACACCCCGCCCAGTTCCTCGGCTTTCTTCCACAGCGGATAGCAGACCGGATCGTTCAACCACACCAGATCGGGGTCGTAAAGCGGACTGAGCCGGAGCCCGATCAGTCCGTCCTCCTTGATCAATCTCTCCAGCCGGGAAGCGTTCTCCTTGTCCGAAGGTGGATGAAGGCGGTGGCCTACCAGCAACCCGATGCCTGCGAACTTACCGGGCCAGGTCTTGACGCAGTAACTGGTGTAGCGGTTGTTCCGGCCGTAGTAGCAGACGTGGGAGATCACGACGTGGTCGATTCCGTACGTGCGCATCTCCGACAACAGCCATTCGCCGGAGTACTCGTGTTTGGGCAGGTTTCGCGGGCAGGTCGCGATTTCGGGATCGATGCGAAAGCGGGGGTCGTGGAGGACCCAGGCGTGCTCGGCGCCGTTCACGACGGGAGCGCGCCCAGCGGCCGCGGCGGGCGCAAGAGCCATGCCCGCAGTGGTGGAAAGAGCTTCTCGACGTGTCATCTGACGACAAATCCTACCATGCCGCGCTTGCCCGCCCGTGTGACGATTGGATAAACTCGGAAGCAGAAAGCCTGCATCACCGCTCGATATGACGACCATCGAAGAGAAACTTCCGGTCCGAGAGCACGAAGTGTTGATGGCCCTCGTGCGCCATTTCATCGAGACGGGCGAACCGGTTGCGTCCCGCACGATTTCCCGGAAGCGGAGGGACCGGCTCAGTCCGGCGACGATCCGTAACGCCATGGCGGACCTGGTGGACTCTGGGTTTTTGTGCCAGCCGCACACGTCGGCCGGCCGCGTGCCGAGCAACAAGGCGTTCCGCTACTACGCGTCGTCGCTGGTGGCGTGCCGGATTCCGGTGGCGGATGCCGCCCGGATTCGGGTCGAGCTCGAGTCGTCGGACAGTCTGGAACAGCAGGTGGAGCGCTCCTCGCATGTCCTGACCGAGATCACCCGCAACGTGGGCATCGCCGCCGCCATTCCCCAATCGTCGCAGGTCCTGAAACAAACCGAGCTGGTGCTGTTGGCCGACGGCCGCGTCCTGATGATCCTGGTCACCAGCGACGGCATGGTCCGCCACCGCGTGGTGACTCTGGAGGAAGGCACGACGCAGGAAGAGCTTCACTCCATCCGGAACTACGTCAACCGCGACTTTGCGGGCTGGTCGCTCCGCGAGGCGCGCGCCGAACTGCTGCGCCGGATCGATCTGGAACGCGCCGTCTACGACGCGAACGTTCGAAAACTCACCCTGCTGTACAGCAAGGGGCTGCTCGACTCGGATCAGGTTCCCGAAATCTATCTCGAAGGCGCTTCGAACCTGATTGGCGACCCGCGGCTCACACACGAGAAGATGCGCGAGTTGCTGCGGGCGCTGGAAGAGAAGAAACGGCTGCTGGAGTTGCTGGACCGGTTTCTCGAACAGTATCCCGGAGAAGTTCACGTCCAGGTAGGTCTGGGAGCGGCACACCCCGCGATGGAGAACCTCGTACTCATCGGAACGTCGGTCATGCTCCCGGGCGGAATCACGGCCAAGATCGCGGTGCTCGGCCCCATGCGTCTTCACTACGAGCGGGTGATGGGCGCGGTCCGGCAAATCGGCAGGACCCTCGAGGAAACCCACCACTAAGGAGCGCGCGGCGGGAATCAGGATGGCGCGGGAACTAAAGTTCCTCTGCACGCTGAAGCGTGCGCCACCCTTCTCAAGGTCAAATCTACGGCGCGGATGTCAGTCCGCGCCCGGCCAGGCGTCCGCTTGGATCAAGGGGTCGAGAGGTCCGGGGCAACGGTGAATCGGAACGCCGCGGGCAGAGATCCCGGTCAGTAACTGAAGAACCGCGGACTGCGGGCTCGTGTCGGAGTCCAGCACCACGGCCCACTCGATGTCCTCCCTTACCTCGCGCGTCGTGATCGTCCACTCGAAAAGGATGCCGGCCCGATCGATCGTTTGCCCGATCGCCGGCATCATCCAGCGGCGAACCAGATCTCGAGCGCGCCTTGGGCCGGGAAGCGGACCGCGCACCAGGATGTGGTTATCCCCGAACACGAGGAGGCCCAACGGTCTCACGGGCCGGTCACCGTCAGGACCACGCCGATGACGCCCGAACCGACCCCGGAAACCGAGACCGTGACGCTGCCGGCGTACGTGCCCGGAGCCAAGCCCGAGGCATTGATCGAAACTGTCACGGAGCCCGGCGTGTTTGCGCCCGACGGCTGGACCGAGAGCCAGCCGCCGGATTGCGCGGCCCCCTGCACCGTGACGGGACGGCTGCCGGAGTCCGACAAAGAATAACTGAACGCCGCCGAACGGGACGGGCTGGAAGCCGAGGCCGTGAACGACAACGACGCCGTGCTGAGCAGGAGTTGGACAGGAGGAGGAGTGGTCCCCAGCAGGATGCGTTCGCGGGTGAGTGTACCGGAGACGACGGCGCCGGGAGAGTCCTGAACCAGCGCGGCTCTCTCGAAACTGTCGAATCCGGCTCCGCGAAACGCGGCCGGAAAAGGGGCCTGGACACTGCCGGTGGCAGGGCTACCTACTTCGCGGACGTTGGTCCTGAATTCAAAGGCACACTCTTCGGTGACCGAGTACGTTCCCGTAAGGGTCTCGGCCGTGACCTCGCCCGCGCCGGAAGCGCTGACGAGCAGGCCGGCACGGAAGGCCCCCTCGCCGTCGGCCGTCAATAGGCCCAAACGGCGGATGGGAGAACCGTGCTCCCAGCCGTCCAACTCCAGGACGAAGCGGCCCCGAACGTCGGCGACTCCGCAAGGCTGGCCGCGGAGACGAGTGCCCGTCATCCGGATGGTCGTTCCCGAGGGGTTTACCAGCAGGAACGTAACTTCCCGTCCGTTGTTGCCAAGCACACCGGCATAGCGCTCGGAAACAGCGCCGCGGGAGGGATAGGCGGTTTCGACGCGAACTTCGACCGTGCAAACCGGGTTCACCTGATATCGACCCGTAGCCGACCTGAAGATGATCCCATTCTTGTCAGTGGTCGTGGAGACAAGCATGACGGTACCATCCTCTTCGGCGGTCAGAAGACCGGCGCGCGCGAAGGGTCCAGCGGCCGATTCAGGCTTGACCACTAACCCATCCGCCTTGACGACCCAGACGCCGGTCAGATCGCTGTTGTCGCATTCAGCGGACGCGACTGCCGTTATCAGGCAGAGCAGAAGAGCAGTGTGGCGGAAGCCACGGCCCTTCGTCCACGGAGTTTGATCCATTACCCCCAGTGTCTCGCGTAGTGGACTTGCAGCCAAGCCACCGGGGCGGCGTCTACCGATCAGAAAATCTCGAATCGGTGAGGATATAATCGGGGATTCCGAATCAGCGAACACCCGACCCCACCTATGATCAGGACGACTCTGCGACTGGCCAACACGACTTCATTGCCTGCCGCCCGCGACGATCGGAGCACTGAACCATGAGCCCGAACGGGGACTTCCCCTCCCGGATGAACCGCCGCGCTTTTGCCGCCACGCTGGCGTTCGCGCCCGCGTTCGCCTCCGCCCAGGAGAACCCGCCGGCGTACCGGTCCGACAGCCCGTTCGATGTCGGCGACCGCGCCCAGCTTTTTGTGGATGACGTGCTGATCCGGGAGTCGCGGGCGGTCGCGTTTACGCTGCATCCGGCGCAAAAGCACCCTGACAATCCGCTAGTGAAAGTCGACCGCCCGTACGAGGGCTGGCGTCTCGAACTCTACGGCAACGTCATCTACGACGAACAGGAAAAGCTGTTCAAGATGTGGGACCTCGCCGAAGGCGGAGGCCACTTCCAGTATCCCTACAACACGCACTACGCGATCAGCAACGACGGGATCGGGTGGGAGAAACCCATGGTCGGAACGGTGCCTTCCAAGACCGGTCTCAAGACCAACGCGGTGATCGAGGCGCAGCACCTGGCCTCGGTGATGAAAGACCTCCAGGACCCCGATCCCGAACGGAGATACAAGCTCATCGGGTGGACCGACGCGCCCAAGGGGAAGACGGGCTACTACACCATGGTCTCGCCCGACGGGCTCCACTGGAAGCAGTTTTCCCCGGAGCGTATTTGCCCGTCGAGCGACGTGATCACGGGCTACTACGACGAACAGCGGAAGCTATACGTGGCGCTCCCCAAGATCGGCACAGAGGTCCGGGGCATCAAGCGCCGCGTTTTCTACCTGATCACCTCGCGCGATTTCGTCAACTGGACAAAACCGGAGCTTGTGTTCGCGCCCGACCTTCGGGACGATGCCGGGTCGCTCACCCGCATCGAGGAGGCGCGGCTTCTTTTGGAAGTGCCCGACGACCCCAAGCTGATGCGGACGGAGTTCTACGGGCTCGGCTTCTACCTCGCCGAGAGCGTGACGCTCGGCTTCCCGTGGGTCTTCACCATCAACAACAACGCCCGTCTGCATCCCCGCAATCACGAAGGTCCGTTCGAACTGCAGTTGGCCTCGACACGCGATCTCCGCAACTGGTCTCGCCCGTTCCGCGTGCCCTGCGTGGCGCCCGGAGGCCCGGGCGACTGGGATGAAGGCCTGATGGTCACTCAATCGCGGGCGATCCGGGTAGGCGACGAGATCCGCCTCTACTACGGCGGGGCGAACTACACCCACGGCAGCGGCTGTCTGTATCGCGCGGAAGGCACGGGACGCCTAACCAAGTTCACCGGCAGCATCGGTCTGGCGTCGTGGAAACTCGATCGCTTCGTTTCGGCCGACGGGTTGTCGGCCGAAAGCTCGCTGACCACCGTACCGGTCGTTCATTCGGGAGACCGCCTGGAGATCAACGCGTCCACGGGCAAGGCCGGCTCGGTGATCGTCGAACTGCTCGACCAGGCGGGAAAGCCGATGGGCAGTCCGTCGGACCTGGTCCAAGGGGACAACCTTCGCGCGGTGGTGACGTGGCGCAAGCAGCCCTCGCTGTCTGCGTCAAAGGGGAAGCCGGTCAGCCTCCGCTTCCGGTTGCAGAACGCCCGGTTGTTTTCGTTTGCCTTCCGCCGCAACGCCTGAACGCGACCGTCCTTTATCCTCGGAGGGCGGCGATGCGCGACCGGATCATCTCGTTTCTCGGACTGCGGCGTAACCTGAGCCTGGTGCTGGCGGCCAACCTGGTGATTGCCGCGGGCGAAGAAACCTGGAGCCGATTCCTTCCCAAATACTTGGAGGTCCTTGGCGCTTCGGTGGCCGCCATCGGGCTCTTCGACGCGATCAAGACGGTACTCGGCGCGGTGTACGCGTATCCCGGGGGCGCCCTCGCCGACCGGTGGGGCAACCGCCGATCCCTAATCCTGTTTCACCTGTTGTCGGTGGCCGGCTACGGAGTTCTGCTGATCTGGCCGCACTGGATCGCCGTGATCGCCGGCATGTTCCTTTTCCTGTCGTGGTCCAACCTCTCGTTGCCAGCTCTGTTCTCAATGGTGGCCTCCAACCTGCCGCCGTCGCAGCACGGCATGGGCATCGCAGTTCAGTCGATCGTCCGCAGAATCCCGGTGTTGATCGGACCTCTCGCCGGCGGGATCCTAATCGACCGGTTCGGCATGCTGGAGGGAGTCCGAATCGGCCTTCAGTTCTCCATTCTCTGCGGGGTGGCAAGCATCGGATTCCAACTGAGTATCATCGAGGCTCCACCGGCGAAGAACGGCAGCCTCGGCCATCTTGGCCAAATCCTCCGATCGTTCAGCCCGGCGCTGCGGAGGCTGCTGATCAGCGATCTCCTGGTGCGCTACTGCGAGCGCCTCCCGTTTGCCTGGGTCGTGATCTATGCCATGGATTCCCTCCATGCGAGCGCGACCCAGGTTGGAATTCTGCTCGCCATCGAGATGACCACGGCGATCGCATCGTATCTGCCAACCGCACATTATTCCGACCGCTATGGACGGGAACCCTTTGTGATGATGACGTTCCTGTTCTTCACGCTCTTTCCGATCGCTCTCTGGGCCGCCGGAGGCTTCTGGGGCCTCGCCGCGGCTTTCGCCGTTCGCGGCCTCAAGGAGTTCGGCGACCCCGCGCGCAAGGCGCTCATCTTGCAGCACGCTCCTCCCGAGACCCGCGGCCGCGTGGTTGGCGCGTACTACCTCGTGCGCGACCTGATCGTCAGCACCGGCGCGTTCGCCGGAGCCGCTTTGTGGGCTTGGCGTCCCGAGGCCAATTTCGCCGGCGCGGCAGTCCTGGGGGCGGCGGGAACCATCCTTTATGGACTCTCCTTAACCGCTCGGATCCGGGTGCGAACGGCGCGGGTTCCCCAAACTCGGGAGTAGAATAGTCCGAGGCCGTGCGCAACAGGAGTCCTCTGGGCCCGGGTGATCAGAACTTCGAGTTTCCGATGCTTCGTGGCCACGAAGGGACCGGTGGTGCGATTGCCGCCTCGCGTGTCCGACTGGCAACGCTTCTTTGGGCAGATCGCTGTAGACTCTCCCCTGCGCTCTGGAAAGGATGATCCTTGCATTCGGACTTCTCTCGCTTCCGACGCGTTCCGATCTACCGGTGGCCGGTGGCCGGCGCCGCGATAGTGGGCCTGTGCTTGAGCGTCAACGCCCCGGCGGAGGATGGAGAGGTCACAAGGGCGGGGCGCATTCGCGAGGAACGGCTCCTCAAAGCGGGCCTTCTCCGGCCGGAAAAACGAGACTCCGTGGACAAGCGAGTCTCCTCGCTGGCCGGCCTCGTGATGGGCAACCTGTCGTCCGGCTTCGGCGGGCTGGGAGTGCGGATCGGCGGGCTGCGGACCGGTCAGGGATTCGCCTTCGGGCCTCAGTATACGCAGTACGGAATCGCCGAAGGACGGCTCGTCTTTCGCGGTTCGGCCGCCGGTTCGTTCTCCGGAGCATACCTGTTCGACCTTCAGGCCACAGTGCCTCATCTCATGAACCGGCGCGCGTTCCTGGACGTCATCTCCAGCTACGGGAACTACCCGCGCATGGATTACTACGGCCAGGGGCCTGATTCCCAGCGAGGCGGCCGCTCCCACTTCCGGTTGGAGGAAAATCGCCATGAATTGACCGTCGGGATCCGAGCCCTGCGCTATCTGCACACCGGCTTCTCTGGAGGGTATCTCGGCTTCAACACCGGTCGAGGCAACCGGCCGGACGTGGCCCGCACCGAGGACTTGTACCAGGAAAGCAATACCCCCGGGCTGGCGACCCAGACGGATTTTGTGCGAGGCGGGGCCTTCCTCCGCCTCGACTACCGCGACAATCCGGCCGGCGCGCGGTCAGGCGGCATGTATCAGGCCCAGTTCAGCGTCTATGACGATGTCGGCGCGGGCCGATATGACTTCCGGCGCCTCGACCTGGAAGCGCGACAGTACTTCCCGCTGTTCAACAAGCGGCGGGTGATCGCGCTGACGGGCGCGGCAACGTTTTCATATCCCAACGGCGGGAGTTCCGTTCCGTTCTATTTACAGCCAACCCTGGGCGGGTCCGACGACTTGCGCGGCTTCCGTACCTATCGGTTTTATGACAACAACGTTCTGGTCCTGAACGCCGAGTACCGTTGGGAGGTGTTTAGCGGACTGGACGCGGCCCTGTTCGTGGACGCCGGCAAAGTCGCGCCGCTGCGTTCCCAGGTGAACTTTCACGACCTCGAAAGTTCCGCGGGGTTTGGCTTGCGGTTCAATGCCAGAAACCGGAACTTCCTCCGCATCGACGTGGGGTTCAGTCATGAGGGCTTTCAGGTTTGGACAAAGTTTGGCGCTGCGCGGTCGGCAAGGATCCGCGAGACGACGATCCGCGGCAGGCGGTAGGGGAACGAGAACCGTGAGGACAACAGCCGTCTATTTGATACTCCTCCCCGGGCTCCTCAGCGGGCAGAAATTCCTGCCCGATGATCCTCTGCAGCACGAACCCGATCCCTTGCCTGTGACCCGAGTGGAGAAGTATCGCATCGGTGAACTCTACGACTTCTTTCGGTCCACATTCGGAAAGCCTGGCCAGAGGCAGCCCCCCGGGCGGCCGAT
>CAZGUX010000196.1:0-21591 GCA_964529305.1 uncultured Solibacteraceae bacterium
CCTTTTACGCCGTCCGCGGACGCGAACGGCTCCGTGTGTACCAGAGGGTCATCGATCCGTCCGGCCGTTCGTGGAGCGACGTCTCGTCCTGGTATTGGTCGGCCTGGTTTGGCGGTTCGCAGGGACCCTGGTTCGCGATTACCGAGGCGGTTTCTACCAACGCAGGAACCAGATAAAAAAGGCGCTTCACCGCCGAGAGGGGTTCTCGGAGATGAAGCGCTGCAGGAGGTAGAGCTTGCTGATTCGGTTTGGCGCCGGCCGGGCTGTTCTTAGTTGAAGACGAGCTTGCTCTTGGTGCCGCCCAGGCGAATTTCCTGGATCCGGTACTTCCCATCGCCGTTGCGGTAGCGGACGGAAGTGGCGTTGAATTTCTCTTCGGTTGTTTCGACGCGGGCTTCGGTGTCGATCACGGTCTTGCCGCTGCGGATCGTCACTTTGTTGTTGTCGCTGACATCGATCTTGTAATCGCCCGGACGCAACACGGTCCCGGCCACGTGCGAAGGCTCGAACAAGGTGATCGAGAATGTTTTGGCGGACGCGAGCGCGGTCATTCCCAGAACGGTAGCGAGCAAAAGTAGGTTCTTCATGGGTCTTTTCTTTCTTCTTTGGCTTTTGTAAACGGCGGTCGAAGGTATTTACGAACGGGGAGGCAAAATGTTCCGAACCCCAGCGAGAAAAAATTAAGGGCGGAAGCGCGGCTATTTTCCGGAACGCGCCGCAGTCGCGGCTAGGTGACGAGCCGTCTCCCTGGCCGCCAAGTCCTGGATATCCGATTCATCCCCAAAGCCTTGCAGCCACCGGACGGCCGGATCGGAGCGGAACCAGGTCCACTGGCGCTTGGCGTAATTGCGGGTGTCGCGCTGCGTGTAAAAGATCGCCTCTTTTACCGTAAGTTCTCCCCATAACACTTGTAGCGCCTGGCGGTAGCCGAGAGACTCGAAGGGTTTTGCTTCCGGCCGGACGCCGCGGCGTAGCATGCCGGCCACCTCGTCGACCAGGCCGCCGTCAAACATCCGGACGACTCTCTCGTTCAGCCGCTCGTACAACCGTTCCCGGTCCGGCGACAGTCCCAGTTTGAGGCAGCGATACCCGGTGAGCGCGTCCCGGTCGGTGGCGAACCATTCCGACATCGGCTTTCCGGTCACCAGCCGCACCTCGAGGGCGCGGACGACCTTGGGCACATCGTTCGCGTGAATCTCTTTCGCCGAGCGTCCGTCGAGGCGCCGCAGCAGGCGGTGGAGCGATCCTGGCCGGTGCTGCTCCCGCGCCGACAGCCGGGTGCGCACCGCCTCATTCCGTTGGGGCCCGCGGAACAGGCCTTCGATCAGCGCTCGTAGATAGAATCCCGTTCCCCCGACTACCACCGGCAACCGCCCGCGCCTCGAGATATCCAGCAGAATCGGCCGCGCGCGGCGGGCAAATTCGCCGGCGGTGAAAACCTCTTCGGGCTCGAGTACGTCAATCAAATGGTGGGGAATCCCTTCGCGCTCGGCTATGGTGAGTTTCGCCGTGCCGATGTCGAACTGCCGGTAGAGTTGCAGCGAATCGCAGTTTAGAACCTCACCGTCGAACCCGCGGCACAATTGAAGGGCCAGTGCGCTTTTGCCGGACCCCGTAGGGCCCACGATGGCGATCAGGGGGCTGGACGCGTCGCTTCCGATCATCTGGCTAAGCCGTGGCAAGGGAAGGGTATACTAAAGACTGGATTGGTGGCGTTTGCGCGGCGCCGAAAGTGAGTGTAAATGGATTTGAAACGATCGTTGCCATCGCTTCTCGTGGGCTTGGTTTTAGGCGGGGCCACGCTGGCCGCCTTTGGACAGGAATCCGCCGCGCCCGCCAAGTCTCCCGCTGTCGATAAGGCCAACGCCTACTACCACTTCTCCATGGGCCACCTCTATTCCGAGTTGGCCGGAGCGTACGGAATTCGGGGCGAGTATTTCAACAAGGCCATCGACCATCTCAAGACGGCCCTGAAGCTCGAGCCCAACAACGATTATATCCTCGAGACGCTCACCGACCTCTACGTCGCGTCCAATCAATTGCGCGCCGCGGTCTCCGAGGCGGAAGCCCTGCTGGCCAAGAATCCCGACAACCTCCAGGCGCGCCGCATGCTGGGCCGCATCTACACTCGCCTGATCGGTGATCCGCAGCAGGGCCAGATTCAGGAAGAGATGCTCAAGAAGGCGATCGAGCAATACCAGATGGTCACCTCCAAGGAGCCCAAGGATATCGACAGTTGGATCACGCTCGGCCGCCTTTATCGCGTGTCGCGGAATTCGGTCCAGGCGGAAAGCGCCTTTCGAAAGGCCCTGGAATCGGAGCCCGAAAACGAAGAAGCGCTGACGGGCCTGGCCATGGTGTATTCCGACGTCGGTGACACCAAAAATGTCATCGACATGCTGAAGAAGGTCAAAACGCCCAGCCTGCGGATTCTGCTGGCGATGGCCAACGCCTACGAGCAGATGCGCGACTACTCCAGCGCGGCCCAGGTGCTGCGGCAGGCCCTGCAGATGAATCAGCAGAACCCGCAGATCAAACGCGCCCTGGCCCAGAACCTGTTCAACTCCGACAAGCCCGACGAAGCCCTCAAGCTCTATCAGGACGTGATCGAAAGCGATCCGAAAGACGCGCAGTCGCACCTGCGAATGGCGGAGATCTACCGCTCGAAGCGGGACTTCGCCCAGGCCCGGACGTCGCTCGACAAGGCTCTCGCGGTGGAGGCCGACAGCCTGGAAGCGCGCTACGAGCAAGTGAATCTTCTCGAGACGGAAGGAAAGATCGATCAGGCCATCACGGCCATGAAGTCCATCCTGAAGGACACCGAGAAGAGCGACTATCAACCGCCGGAGAAAGTGAATCGCGCCACGTTCCTCGAGCGCCTCGGCTTCCTGCAGCGCGCCGCCCGCGACTATGCGGGAGCGGTCTCTACCTTCCGTTCGCTCTCGCAACTCGGGCCCGACTTCGGTCCGCGCGCCGCCGTGCACGTGGTCGACTCCTACCGGCTGTCCAAGGATTTCAAGAAGGCTGACGAGGAGTCCGCCGCGGCGCTGAAACAGTATCCGAAAGATCGCATGGTGACCGTTGTTCGCGCCAACCTCCTCGCCGACAATGGCCGGGTGGATGAAGGCTCCGCTCTGATCAAAGGCTTGCTGAAAGGCGAGGGGGACCGCGAGGTCTACCTCACCCTGGCGCAGGTCTACGAAAAGGGCAAACGCTTCGCCGACATGCAGAAGGCCCTGGACAGCGCCGAGAAGATCTCTTCGTCGAAGGCCGAGGTGGAAGCCGTTCAGTTCATGCGCGGGGCGATGTTCGAGAAGATGAAGAATTTCGAAGCCGCCGAGGGCGAGTTCCGCAAAGTGATCGGCTCGAACCCGAAGAACGCCGGTGCGTTGAACTACCTGGGATACATGTTCGCCGACCGCGGCGTCAAACTGGAGGAGGCCCGCCAGTTGATTCAGCGCGCCGTCGATCTGGATCCTGACAACGGCGCCTACCTGGACAGTCTCGGTTGGGTGCATTTCCGCCTGAACAATCTCGACGACGCGGAGAAGTTCCTGCGCCGCGCCATCCAGCAAACCGCGGGTGATCCCACGGTACACGATCATCTGGGAGACGTCCTGCTGGCGCGAGGCAAGATCCGCGATGCCATTCAGCAGTGGCAAACTTCTCTGTCGGAGTGGGAACGCAACTCGAAATCGGAGAGCGATCCAGCCGAAGTGGCCAAAGTCAACAAGAAGCTCGAGGGCGCGCGAGTGCGCCTGGCCCGCGAAACCAAGCGCTAAGTGCGCCTTTGAGCTCAACAGCTGAATAGAACAACACGAGTCGCAGCCCCGAGCGTAAGCGAGGGG
Source organism: uncultured Solibacteraceae bacterium (assembly GCA_964529305.1). Taxonomy (GTDB): domain Bacteria; phylum Acidobacteriota; class Terriglobia; order Bryobacterales; family Bryobacteraceae; genus CAZGUX01. The sequence continues at coordinate 3,849 of CAZGUX010000196.1, forward strand.
GTCCCTTTCCGTCCACCGCGCGTGCGAAATCTCCGGGAACAAGCGGCCGGCGCGGACCGTATCTGATCACGATGTCCCCCACCCAGACTGGCGCACTGCATCCTGAGCGGCTCCGGCTGTGGCCGGGAGTCGTTGCCCTCACAGCGCAATGGGTACTCCGGTTTGCCGTACCCCTCGCCCTTCCGGGAGCCATGGCCGTCGGAGTCATTGGTAGTCTCCTGGCCGGACTGGCGATTCTGGTCTGGTGGGCGTTCTTCAGCCGGGCGCCCCGCCTCGAGCGCTGGGGCGCGGTGGTGCTGATCGTCGTCGCGGTCCTGGCGACCCGGCCCATTCTGCACCCGTCGCTCGCCACCGGAATGATGGGGATGATGTTTCCGGTTTACGCCACCCCCGTCCTGAGCCTCGCGCTGGTCGGTTGGGCGGTGGTCAGCCGGCGCTTCGCTGACGGACCTCGACGCCTCCTGCTGGTGGCGGCGATCGCGGCGGCTTGCGGCCTCTTTGCGCTGTTGCGCACGGATGGCATCACCGGAGAGGGAGATGCGCAGTTCGCCGGGCGCTGGACGAAGACCTCCGAACAGCGACTCTTGGCTGGGGCCGGAAGTGAACCACCAGCGCGGCCGCCGGCCCCGCCAAAGCAGGAGGCCGTTCCGGAACCGCAGGTGTCGCGCACCAAGGGCAAACCGGCAGCCTCCGTTGGGACCGCAGTGACCTCCAGCGCCGCCTGGCCCGGTTTTCGCGGCCCCCGCCGCGATGGCGTGGTCACCGGTGTGCGGCTCGAGACAGACTGGACGTCATCGCCCCCGGTCGAACTCTGGCGGCGTCCGGTCGGACCCGGTTGGTCGTCCTTCGCGGTCGCCGGCGGCCTCATCTACACGCAGGAACAGCGCGGCGAGTTCGAAGTCGTCGCCTGCTACCGCGCCGCCACCGGCGATCCGGTGTGGGCGCACCGCGACGCCGCGCGCTTCTGGGAATCCAATGGCGGCGCCGGCCCTCGCGGAACGCCATCGATCCATCAAGAACGCGTCTATTCGCTGGGCGCGACCGGAATCGTGAATGCCCTCGATGCCGCCACCGGCGAAGTCATTTGGACCCGGAACGCGGCCTCCGACACCGGCGCCCGAATTCCAGGCTGGGGCTTCTCGGGTTCGCCGTTGATCGTCGGCGACCTGGTCATCGTCGCCGCCTCTGGACGGTTGGCCGCCTACGAGATGGCCACCGGCCGCCCGCGGTGGAACGGTCCCAACGCAGGCGGCAGCTACAGTTCTCCGCACCTGGTGACGATTGCCGGCGTTCCCCAGGTTCTTCTGCTGAGCAACTCCGGCGCCATCAGCGTCGCGCCGGCCGGCGGCGCCGTACTCTGGCAGCACGCCTGGCCGGGTTCGGCGATCCTGCAGCCCGCCGCCATGGCCGACGGCGGCCTCCTCATCACCACTGGCGACATGTCTGGAGGCATGGGAACCCGCCGCCTCGCCGTGGCGCCGGGACCCGGAGGCTGGACGGCCAACGAGGTCTGGACCTCGACAGGACTCAAGCCGTACTTCAACGATTTCGTCGTGCACAACGGTCATGCCTTCGGGTTCGATGGGAGCATTCTCGCCTGTATCGACCTCGCGGACGGCAAACGCAAATGGAAGGGCGGACGGTACGGCCACGGCCAGATGCTCCTCGTGCGCGACCAGGATCTGGGGTTGATCTTATCGGAGGAAGGGGAACTCGCGCTGGTCGCCGCGGTTCCTGGCCAGTTCACCGAGATCGCGCGGTTCCCGGCTCTGCACGGAAAGACCTGGAACCATCCGGTTCTGACGGGTGGCGTTCTTCTGGTCCGCAACGATCAGGAGATGGTGGCCTTCCGCCTGCCTTTGGCCGGTGGATGAGACCGTTGCCCCACGGTGCTTCGGCGGCCGGTCAGGCAACCAAAAAGCCCGATCGCACAGCCCACAGCTTCCCTCCGATCTCGACCGCCTCGCGGCCGCTGTAAGCGAGGACGCCAGCCAAGCAACTCGGAGTCCGATCCAGAAGCGCCCTCAGATCGCGTGGAACTCGATCATAATTCACCACGCCATGGTGGCATTGTGACACTATCCGGCAGAAAATCGCCGCCAGCGCGAGGCGCCGCCAGGTCCCCGTAGCTATCCTTCGAACTTTTTCAACGCCAGCCCCAGGCCCGGCCCGGCCGGAACCCACGACCGCCCCTCCGCGATCCGCAGCGGAGGATCCGTCACCGGCTCCTGGTACAGCGGCCCGATGATGTCGTGATCCACCCTCTCCGACAGATTGGGAATCGAGACCGCCACCTGCAACATCGCCGAACTCGCGACATCCCATTCCAGATTGCTGCCGATGACGCACTCCATCCCCGCCGCCTCCGCCATCTTCGCGATCTGCGTCGACCGGTACATGCCCCCGTTTTTCCCCGGATAAATACTGATGATGTCGCAGGCATCCCAGCGGATGGCCTCCATCGCTTCCTCGATCGTGAAAATCGACTCGTCGAGCATGATCGGGATGTGCGTCCGCTGCCGGATGCGCGCGCAGGCGCGAAACTCGTTGCCGCCGCGCGACAACGGCTGCTCGATCATGTTGACGTTCAGCCGTTCCAGGCCGGCCAGCGCCGCCACGGTCTCGGCCTCGGTCCAGCCGCCGTTCGAATCCACACCGACGCGAAAATCGGGGCCAACCGCGTCGCGCACCGCGCCCACCCGATCGAGGTCCGCGCGCACCTCCGTTCCCACCTTCACCTTGCATCCCCGAAGGCCCTGCGACTTCGCGTGCAGAGCGATGCGGGCGGCGTCATCGGGCGGAAACGCGCCAATCGACATCTTCAGCCAGATTCCCTCGTCGCGCCGGCGTCCGCCAAACAGTTGCCAAACCGGCGCGCCCATGCTGCGCGCCACGGCGTCATACAGCGCCATCTCGATCGCCGCTTTCGTAAACCAGTGGTTGTACAGAATCTTGTCCATCGTGGCGAGAGCGGCCGTAATGTCGCGCGCATCCGTGCCCACCAATGCCGGCGCCAGGATCGTCTCGATGTTCGACAGCGCGCTTTCCTGCGTCTCGCCGCTCCACACCGGCATCACGGTCGCTTCCCCGATGCCCGTGTGGCCGCCTTCGAGCCGTACGGTCACCAGCACGTACGGCGAGATGCGGTGATGGCCCAGCGAACTGCGGATGGCGATTGCCGGGTTGACGGTGACCGTATGAGGACGAGCAACAATCTCTGTGATCTTCATGTAGTAATGACTTTCGGGGAACAATAGTCCTGATCAAAACGCCGCCACACCGTGAATGCCAGCAGGATGGCGGACACAACTGCCAGGGCCGCGGCCCAGCCCATTAACCCGTGGATACCCACTGTATCCTTGAACCGGCCGGCGACGAAGATGGCCGCGCCTCCGGAAATGCCGCCCACCATGTTCAGCGTGCCGATGGACAGCCCGTAGGCGTTCACCGGCATCACATCGCAGCACGCCGCGAACACGTTGCCGGACATGAAACCGGCAAACAACCCGAAGCCGACCGCCGTCACTTTGAGGGTCGTCAACGACGCCGTAGCCATCGTCAGCCAGGCGAAGGGCGCGCAGAGCGTCAGGCCAAAGCAGATGATGATGAACCGCGCCGAGGGCACGCGGCGCGACAGCCGGTCTCCCAGGAATCCGCCCGTCAGGTTGCCGATCACGTTGCTGATCTGCACCCAGAACGAGGCGGTCAGCCCCGCCTCCGCCATGGAAAGCCCCATCTTCTCGTACACGTGGTTGGGCAGCCACGCATAAATCATCCACAGCATGATGCAGAACGAGAAGAAGGCGAACGCCAGCGCGAACCACGTCCGGCTCCGCAACAGGATCGACACCGGCGCAGGCGTCGACCTGCTGGGCATCTGAATCTGGCTTGCCGATCCGCGGAGGACCGCAATCAACACCGGAGCGTACAGCAGGCCGACGCCGGCCAGCACGAAGAACGCCGACCGCCAGCCCGTCCGGTCCGCCATCCACCCGCCGAACCAACTTCCCACCACGATGCCGCTGAACTGCGCCGTGCCGTGCAGCGCCAGCGCCAGCGACCGTGTTGCGCCCGAGTGCAGCGTGCCGATGATGGCCATCGCCGGAGGGATGTACATCGCCTCCGTCACGCCCATCACCGCCCGCCACATCAGGAACGCGCCCACGCTGTAACTGAAGCCCGTGCCCAACGTGGCGAAGCTCCACAGGACCAGACTGGCAACGATCAGCTTCTGCCGCGAGAACACATCTGCCAGGCGCCCCACCAGCGGGTTGCACAGCGAGTACACCCAAATGAAAATCGTCCCGATCAGCCCGAGTTGTTCGTTCGTGAATCCGAGATCCCGGCGCAGCACCGGGAAAATGGAAAACACCACCTGCCGGTCGATGTAGTTGATCAGGAACGCGACCCACAGCAGGCCCACCAGGCCCCATGCACGCCAATTCGTTCCCGAGGCCGCGGCCTCAGGCGATGCGGTAACGGGCGATGGTGTCTTCATTCACGTCCACTCCCAATCCCGGCCCCTGGGGCACGGCGACATACCCGTCTTCCAGACGCAGCGGCTCGCGCACCATGGCGCGGCTGAGCGGGCCCTGCGACGTATTGAACTCCACGAACACCGGCCGCCGCTGGAACGCGTTCAGGTGCAGCGACGCGGCCGTCAACAGGTCCGACGACCAGGAGTGAGGAATCACCAGCCGGTTCGCCATCTCGGCCATGTGGACGATCTTGCGCGCCGCCGTGAATCCTCCGCAGCGCGTCAGGTCGGGCTGCAGAATGTCGACTTTGCCGCGATGAATCAATTCGTGGAATCCCCACTCCGTGCCCTCCTGCTCGCCGCACGCGATCTGCGTGTCCACCGATTCGGCCACCCGGGCATATCCGTCGTAGTCCTCCGGGTGCAGCAGCTCTTCGACGAAGAACGGACGGAACGGCTCCAAGCGCCGTACCACCTGCACCGCCTGCTTCGGAGTCCGCTCCACAAACCAGCCCGTGTCGATCAGCAGGTCGACGCCGCCGCCGATGGTTTCCCGCGCCGCCTCCACCAGACGGACATCGTTGTCGTGGTCGCGGCCGAAGACGCCCCAGCCGAACTTGATGGCCGTGAATCCTTCGTCCAGATAGCGCTTGGCCGCCTCCCGCATCGCCTCCGGCGTCGGCCGGAACAGCGTGCTCGCATACGCCCGCACCTTGCGGCAACTGTTGCCGCCCATCAGGACATGAATCGGCTGCTGATAGAACTTGCCCAGGATGTCCCACAGCGCAATGTCGATCGCCGAGATAGCCTGGATCGCCACGCCGCGCCGGCCATAATACACGCTGCCGCGCCACATCCGGTACCACAGGCGCTCCACCTCCAACGGATTCTCGCCCACCACCAGCGAGGCCAGCCCGTCGAAGCACTCCATGCCCGGCTCGCTCCACCGCGGCGCGTCGATCGCGGCCTTGGCCACGAACGCCGAGGTCTCCACGTCCGAATAGCCCGTAATCCCCGCGTCCGTGGTCACGCGGACCAGCCCCATGTAGGTTGCGCCCGGCGGTTCTTCACTTCCCTCCGGGCTTCGGTACAGCCCTTCGGATTTCAGCACCATCGCGTCGACGGACGTGATCTTCACAGCTCCAGCTCCTGGCCGATGACGAACAGCGTGGCGCCCTTCTTCACCACGGCTCCCAGGTACTCCATCATCAGGACTCCGTCGCGATGTGCGTGGATCTCCACCGGTTCCGTCGTGTGGTCGTCAAAATCGTGAATGCGGCCCAGCAGGTCGCCCTGCTTCACGTCCGACCCGAGCGGAACCGTGGGTTCCCAGATGCCGTCGCAGGGGCAAGGGATGTAGTCCTTCAAGTCCGGAGCGGCCACCAGACGCGGCGGGTGCGGCCGCGACGCATCCACTCTCACGATCTCGCCTTCCAGGTGTCCGTAGTGCCGCAGCACGTTCAGGCAGCCTTCGTAACCGTGCTTCACGCCCTGGATGTTGGTGGTCTCTCCGGCGCCGAATTCACTGCCTACCGTGATCTTGCCTTCGTCTTCCGCCTCGTCCGGCAACAGGCCCGAGTGCAGCGACCGCGAATAGATCATCACCACCGGAGTATCGAATAGTTTGGCCACAAACGCCGTCTCCGCCTGCTGCGCCGGGTCCGGAATCGGATGGAACGACGTGCACATGGCGAAGGCTCCCTCCTTACCGCCCGAGTGGATGTCGATCACCACCTTCACCTGCGGAAACACCCGCGTCTTCACGAAGTTCGCGATCCGGTACGTGATCGATCCCCGCGCGTTGCCCGGGAACGCCCGGTTCATGTTGACCCGGTCGAGCGGCGACTCGCGCGTGCCGGCCACGCACGCCGGCTGGTTCAGTTGCGGGATCAGGATCACCCGCCCGCAAATCTTGTCCGGATCCAGGTCGCGGCACAATCGTTTGACCGAAACCTGCCCCTCATATTCGTTGCCGTGGTTCCCTCCGTTGATATACACGCCCGGTCCCGCGTGATGTCCCGGCGCCGGCTTCCGGTACCCGTTGATCACCGTCATCGGGACGAGCGCGAAGCCCCAACTCCCGTCGTACCCGAAGGCGACCTGATAATGATGTTTGCCCGGTTTCAGAAAATCGATCTGGCTATGATCGTAGACGACTTGTGGCATCCCATACAGGATACTCGAACCCTTGACAAGCGTCCCGGGAAGTCGATATGGTCAGGTCGCACTCCCACCATGCCACTACTCACAGATAAAGTTGCCATCGTCACCGGCGCCGCCACCGGCATCGGGGAAGCCACCGCGGAACTGTTCGCCCAGGAGGGCGCGAAGGTGGTCGCGATTGACCGGGATTCCCCCGGTGTCGAATCCGTCGTGGCCCGCATCCGAAGCTCGGGAGGGACGGCCCTGGCCGGAACCGCCGACGTCCGCGACGCGAAAGCCCTGGCCGCCGTTGTCGACCAGGCCGTCGCCCTGTACGGCGGCGTCGACATCCTCATCAACAACGCGGGCATCTACCCCCGCCGCTCCTTTCTCGAAATGACCGAAGCCGAATGGGACGAAATGCAGGACGTCAACCTCAAGAGCATGTTCCACACCTGTAAGCTCGCCGTCCCTCTGATGCTGAAGCGCGGCGGAGGCCGCATCGTCAACATCTCGTCCATCACGTTCTTCATGGGTTCGAAGAACCTGTCGCACTATGTCGCTTCCAAGGGCGGTGTGGTCGGATTCACCCGCACGCTCGCCCGCGAACTCGGGCCCGATCTGATCTACGTCAACTGCATCACGCCCGGAGCGATCAAGACCGAGTCGGAGAAGCGCTTTGTCACCGAAGAGCAGCTACAGGCCATCGTGGACAACCAGAGCCTGAAACGCCGCCTGATGCCGGTCGACATCGCGAAGGCGTGCGTGTTCCTCTCGTGCCCCTTGAGCGACGGACTGACCGGCCAGATCCTCAACGTCGACGGCGGCTGGGTGACCTACTGACCCCTGTGGCGCCGGTTGCGCGGCTTTTTCCCGGAGCCTTCCCCCAACGCGGGTCCGCCGAAGTATACTGCAGTCACATCCGCTTATGCGCTCTGCCCTTGTCGTGATCGCGTGCCTGCTGGCGGCCTTCGAGGCCGGCGCAAAGAATCGCATCGTGCGCACAATCGCCGGCACCGGAGTCGCCGGGTACTCCGGCGACGGAGGCCCCGGAACCAAGGCCCAGGTGGCCAATCCGTACGGTCTCGTGATTGGCCCCGACGGCGCCCTCTACTTCTGCGAAGTCGACAATCACGTGATTCGCCGCCTGGACCTCGAGAAGGGAACGATCTCCACCGTGGCCGGGACCGGAAAGATGGGCTACTCCGGGGATGGCGGCCCGGCCACCCAGGCGCTGCTCAATCAGCCGTACGAAATCCGCTTCGACAAGGCCGGCGCGATGTACTTCGTCGAGATGCAGAACCACCTGGTGCGAAAAGTCGACATGAAGTCGAAGACGATTTCGACAGTGGCCGGCACGGGGCAAGCTGGGTTCGCGGGCGATGGCGGGCCAGGGAAGCAGGCGCAGTTCCGCCAGCCGCATTCCATTCAGTTCGACCCGGAGGGCAACCTGCTGGTCTGCGACATCGGCAATCATCGGATTCGCAAGATCGACCTGAAAAGCGGCGCCGTCACCACCTGGGCGGGAACGGGCGAGAAGAAGCCGACGCCGGACGGCGCTCCCCTCGAGGGCACTCCTCTCTATGGACCTCGCGCCCTGGACTTGGACCCCAAAGGCAATCTGTACCTTGCGTTGCGGGAAGGGAATGCCGTCTACCGGATCGACCCGAAAGAGAAGAAGATCTACCATCTCGCCGGCACCGGCGAGAAAGGATTCACCGGTGAGGGCGGCAGCGCGAAGACGGCCAAACTCTCCGGCCCCAAAGGCATCGCCTGGTCCCCGGATCAGAGCGTCTACATCGCCGACACGGAAAGCCACACGATCCGCAGGATCGATCTGAAGACCGGCGTGATCACGACCGTGCTCGGCACGGGAGAACGCGGGGACGGGCCTGACGGCGACCCGCTGAAGTGCAAAACGGCGCGTCCGCACGGCGTCTTCGTCGATCGCAAGGGCATCCTCTACATTGGCGACAGCGAGGCCCACCGGGTCCGCGTCTTGCGCTAACCGTCATGGCTGCTGAGCCCATTCCAGGAGTTGGACTCACCGACCTTCGCTTCCTGCGTTCCTCGGCGCTCGATTCCCTGTTCAACGATGAGATTCGCTGCTGGCGCGAGCGGTACGACTGGGACTTCGCGCCCTCCGCCGGCCTGGTCCGGCGCTTTGTCGATCAGCAGGCGCTCTCGGGCTTCGCCTTGATCGACGGCGCTCAGGTGATCGGCTATACCTATTGCGTCACCGACGAACCCAAGGGCCTGATCGGCGATTTGTATGTGACCGGCGGCCATCGCGACGCGCACTCGGAAAACCGGTTGCTGGCGGCGGCCGTCGAACTGTTGCTCCACGCGCCGGGCATTCGCCGCATCGAGACTCAGCTAATGATGATGGAGCACGAACCGGTGGCGTGGCTCCCTGCTCGCCGCTATCTGCGACGGTACCTGCGGCGGTTCATGGTGGCGGAAGTGCACAGGGGCTTTCTGGGTCCTTCCCGATCGCCCGCGACCATCATTGGGTGGCAGGACCGTTATCAGGAGGCCTCGGCCGAGGTGCTCGCCGATTCTTACGTCGGGCACATCGACGGCAACATCAACGACCAGTACCAGTCGCTCGACGGCGCGCGCCGGTTTCTGTTCAACATCATTCAGTATCCGGGCTGCGGAACGTTTCTCGCGCCCGCCTCGTTTCTCGCGCTCGATCCGGCATCCGGGGAACTGTGCGGATTGCTGTTGACGTCCAGCGTCGCGGCGGACACGGGGCACATCACCCAGGTGTGCGTGGCCCCTTACGCGCGCGGCAGGGGAATCGGCCGCGAACTGCTGCGCAAGGCCCTCTCCGCCCTCCGCCAAATGAACTATCGCCGTTGCAGCCTCACCGTCACGGCCGCCAACACCGGCGCGATCGACCTTTACGAGCAAGTCGGATTCACCGTCGCCCGTGATTTCCCCGCGTTGGTGTGGGACGGATTCTAACGCCCGCCGGTCAACTTGCCGAGCGTCTTCTTCGCAATCTTGCAGACGACGCCCGCGCCGCGAGGGTTCACCACCGCGGCGATGTCGTAGCGGGCCGTGGTTCCGATCAGCACATGGGCTTCCTCGTTGGTGAGTCCGAAGTCTTTCGTCAGCCAGTCCACCATGTTCGCCGTCGCGCGTTGGAACGAGACGTCCAGCGGGTTGCCGATTCCCATCGCCATGTAGAACTCGTCCGATTCGGCGCGCACCGAGGGAATCGGCTTTTTGCTCTGCAACGCCACCCGGAAGCGAACGCCGATCGTCGTCTCCACCGCGCCGCCGCTCGGCTCGCCATCGCCCTGCGCGGCGTGTCCGTCCCCCAGGAACAGGAACGCGCCGGGAACGTACACCGGCAGGTACACCGTGGCGCCTTCCACCAGTTTGTTGTAGTCGAGGTTGCCGCCGTGACTGTCGGCCATGATCGACGACAGCGACTCGCGCCAGGCGGGAGCCACTCCGATGCAGCCCGGGAACGGCCGCAGAGGCAGCTTGAACTTCTGCATCCGTTCTCCCAGGCCGCGCGTGGACGCGGTCATGCTCTGGAGATCGTAGTCCCAGAAATAGATCTTGGACTTGAACTGCGAGCGGACGAGGTATTGCGGGGTCACCGACGCTTCCGATAGCCGCGTGGAGGCCAGGCCCTTCCGGCTGGTCAGCCAGATTTTCTCCAGTTTCACGGCCAGGGTGTCCCCGGGTTGCGCGCCCTCGACGTAGAAAGGTCCGGTCAGGGAGTTGTACGGCTCCGTCACGTGCTTGCCGGTCTCGTCGTCGCCGTTGGAGTCGACGCAGGTGGTTGAGACCACGTCCCCCGGTTTGATCCGGAGCGCGGGCTCGGCGTTGGCGGTGAACACGATCGAATAGCCGCGGGGCTTGAACTCGTGAGTTTCCCCGGACAGCATTTCCGCGAACAGCAAGGGAGCGAGTAGAAGGAGCGGGACCGATCGGCGCATACGGTACAATCCTACCGGCAACCCGTTATGAAATGGAATCGACGCGAATGGCTATTGGGAACCGCGGCAGCGCCGCTCACGAGTGGGATGTTGAAGGCTGGAGTCTCTGGCGAAGAAGGCAAGCACATCTACACCCTGGAGACGGGGAATCGTGCGGATCGCGGAGCGCCGGTGGTCACGCTGCGAGACGGGCGAATCCTGTGGTTCACGCACGAGCCGGAGTTCTTCACGCTGCGCCATCGGGAAGCGGTGTTTCCGGTAACGCGCGCGGTCGCTCGTGAATCGAAAGACAACGGAGTCAGTTGGGGCCGGCCCCAGTTGGTCACGCAGGGGTCGGCCACTTACGGCGTCCTGTCTCACGTGGCATTGCAGCTTCGCTCGGGCGACCTCATTCACATCTTCGTGCGGTATTCGGGTTACGATCCTTCGGGTAATCTGGCGAAGTCGCTGAACCTGGCCCATATTCATCGCTCTTCCGACGGAGGCCGCACCTGGAGCGAGCCGCAACCCCTGCCGACGGGCGAGCGCTACGTGAGCGACGTGCTCTCCGCACTGCAGATCTCTTCAGGCCGCGTGCTGTATCCTTTCGGCATCCTGACGGCGAACAAGGGACAGTTTGTCGTCTCCGTGTTGTACTCCGACGACGACGCGCGCACCTGGAGGCGCTCGCCCAGCATTCTCACCGTCGGCGGCGAGGGGTTCGAAAGCGGCGCGAGCGAACCGTCTGTCGTGGAGTTGCCGGACGGCCGTTTGTGGATGGTCATTCGCGCGCAGACCGGTTATCTGTGGGAGAGTTTCTCCTCCGATCAGGGAAAGACGTGGGAGGCCGCGCGGCCGTCGAAGTTCCCGTCGAGCAACGCTCCCGGCACGCTACTGCGGATGAAGAGCGGAGACATCGTCCTGGTGTGGAACAACCATGTCGAGGGCGTGTACGCGCGCCAGAGCCTGGTGCTGGCCGCCACTCGCGACGGCAAGCGCTTTCACGGATTTCGCGAGATCGACCACACCGACTTCGCGCGTAGTTCCCACGCTCCCAGAATCCACGTCACCTATCCGTTTCTGGAGGAGACGCCGGATGGCGCGCTGCTGGTCTCTTACAATCGCGGGTCCTGGACTCGCAATCGCGCCGTGATGGCGCGGATCGAGCCTTCGTGGTGGCGCCGGCAGCCATTTACGGTCGATCTCCGCGACGGCCGCAACGGGTGGGTGGAGCAGATTCCCGATGACAACCGTGTGCCCGGCATCGACTGGCTGGCGCCGGGGGGCACTCTGGAAATCGAGCACTCCGAAAAGCATCCCGAGCCGGCGTGCGGCCTGACCCACAACCTTCCGCTGCTCGATGCCGGCGAAATGACGGTCCAGCTTTCCGTCGAGCGGCCGGACGCGTGCCTGTTGTGGCACGACACCTTTCTGGCTCCGGGAGAGACGTCGGCGGCCTGCCTACGGCTTCGCGTCGCGGCCGGAGGACAGGCCTTCGCGGCGGCCGGGTCGCCCACGACGCGGGTGCCCGTGGAGAGCCGGGGCCATCGGGCGAAGTATCAGTTCACCGGGTATTCGCTGAAAGGGGAAAAAGCGTGTGGGACCGTGCGCCTGGGTGAGATGTCAACCGTCCGTGTCCGTGTGGAGGCAGCGCGAAAGACGGCCACCCTGCGCGTCAATGACGGGCCCGCCGTCACGCTGCCGATCGCGGAGGTCTTCGGTTTCTGCCACTTCGGTGTCGCCGTAGAAAATCGGGGAATGCTGCGGTTACGCCGGATTGAGGTGACTCCGGGCGCGTGAGCTGAAGTTAACGCGCGTGCCTGGCGAAATTTACACTTTGCATCGTGCGGATGGGTCCATCCTGGAAATGCTCTCTTGCAGAGCAAACAAAAAACCACGAAAGGACCCCTTCGACATGCGCACACTCGCAACTGCAGGATGCCTCGTCGGCCTCTCGCTGGCAGGACTCGCCGTGGCCGATTCCCGATCCCGTTCGGTTCGCGCCAGCCTCTCCGGATTTCAGGAAGTTCCCTCGCTCTCCACGGTTGCCCGAGGGAATTTCAGCGGGCGAATCAACGCAGCCAACACCGAATTGCGGTATGAGCTTTCGTACGCGGACCTGGAAGGCGCTGTCTCGATGGCTCATATTCATCTGGGACAAAAGAGCGTTTCCGGCGGCATCATGATCTGGCTGTGCGGCACGGCGGCATCGCCCGGACCCGCGGGCACGCCGGTGTGTCCGGCCTCCGGATCGGTAACCCGCACCGTGACCGCGGCGGAGGTCGTGGGGCCGTCGGGACAGGGGGTGGACGCAGGCCAGTTTGCCGAGGCTTTACGGGCCCTGCGGGCGGGAGTCGCCTACGCGAACGTGCACTCGAGCAAGTGGCCGGCCGGAGAAATCCGGGGACAAATCCGGGAAGAAGACAACGACTGAAACGCTTTGACTTGGCCGCGTCACGTGGAGCGGTTCTCTGAACCTGATCGAGGCGAGTGTCAGAAGAGTGCGCCCCGCCTCGACACCCGTTCCCACCGGAACCTTGCGGTGAGTGTGTCCCCACAAACAGTGAGTCCACAGGGCGGCGGGGTGTAAGCCCTTCGATCCAGGAGCCCTGTTCGAATTCTTGAAAAAAACGGGAAATTCGAACAGAAGACCCCGTGTAGTTTCGTAACTCGCGTAGTGGCATGGAGTTGCGAGGAGAGGCCGATTCGAACCTGTTCGCATTTCTTCGAACAGGCTGCTCAGTTCCGGGTCGGCGGCAAGAGAACCGCCGTGGTTCTCCGCGCGCGAGACTGGAAGGGACGGCCATGAGAGTTCTCTTTGCCTTCACGATAGCGAAGCCGCGGAAGGCCGCAATTCCCGATTTTCGGATGTGATTGAGCCGAAGGGTCAAAATAAAAATTGACCCCTGTGATTCGATCATACGACCGTTGCGGGTCCGTCACCGGGACGGATGAAAAGGCTGAAGGAACACGCAGTATACGATTTCACGGAATCGGATTTCGAGCAGGCCCGCGAAACTCTGAGACACCCCCGCGCGAACGAGACGGCGCGCTCAACGGCTCCCGCCATGGTTGTCGTTGCGGATACATCGCCCGCGAATCCTGATTCCGCCCGCGGTTGTGGCAGAGTGGCTCCTCAGGAAGACCGGGACTGTTTGAATGTATAGCCGGCGACGACAAACGGGGCATCACCGTGATCGATCGAGTGCGATCAACCAACACACCGGCTAACGGGAACGAGCGAGCGAGACGATGTACGAACCGGTCCAGCGGTTGACGGGATACCCGCCAATCCTGGCGTCGAAAACCATGGCTGCGGTCGTCCAAAGACGTAGGGCCCAGTGGACGTTCCTCCGCAACCAGCGCATTCCCGCGCGCCGCTCGTCGGGGCCGGTGTCGCAAGCCGTGAAGTCGTGAAGCATGACGTAACGAACGTCGATTACCTGGAAGCCGGCCGCCTCTTGGGCAAGCCGGAGGGTTTGGGCACTGTGGGCGACATGAACGTCGTATAGGCTCCGGCACAAGAACTTTTGAGCCTTTCCCAGCCAACCGCTGAAGTTGGGAACGGACGTTAACAAAAGACCCCCCGGTTTCATGAACTGGCGTAGCGCCCGAAACGTGGACACCGGGTCGGTGAAGTGTTCCACCACTCCGAAGGACGCCACGAGGTCGAAATTGCCGAGTAACGCCGGAGGAGGGGCGAACAGATCGGCCAGGATGATCTGACCTTCCACGCCGTGGCTCGCAAGCTGCTGACGGGCCATTTCACAGCCGACCTCCTCATAGTCGATACCAGTTGGCTCAAAGCCGAATTCGTTGGCCAGACGAGGCAGCCAGAAAGTGTTGCCGCAGCCGACCTCGAGAAGACGCGGTCCCGGGGGCGGCGTGGCAGTTAACAGATCACGAAAGGCTTCGCTCTGCTTCCGGGTCCGGTATCCGCCGGTGGACCACCAGCGGCGCCGAGAGGGCGTACTGCCTTGAGGGGCACGCTGCTGCTCCCAGAATTTATTCCAGTACGTGGGACTGGTCAGTTCTTTATTGAGTAATCCGCTTCGGTTTTCCACTTTCGTCTGTAAGGCCGCCCTATTATGCCATATTTCATTCCGTGCAGGTCTTTACGCCGGGATGGAGTCGCCCGGCTGCAAATCAAGACACGGTCACCGGTCTTCGAGGTTTCTCGCTTCGAGCGCGATGCTCACGATGTTGCTGTTCCGGGATCCGCCGTCCGCCGAGCTCAGTGTTAGCCGGAGCGGAACGCTCATGCCCAACGGAGCCTCCTCGGGTACTTTGGCCACAACCTGCCAGATGCCCGGCGCCGCCGCAATCACGGATTCAACGGGCGCCAGGGATTGGCCGATGAAGACCTGCAAACGGCCCCGCGCGTCGACGGCCTCGGGTCCCAATCCGGTTACCGCAATCGCGATCAGGTCCTGACGCGTGGCGGGTTGGCTGAGCACTTCCGGCGACCGCAGCATCAGCACTTTTCCCGTATCCCCGAGCATCACAACGCCTTGGCCGCCGCCGCTAGCATCCAGGGCGAAGATCCCTGGAGCGGAGTCCGCCATGACGCTGTCGAGAAGATTGGAAGAATGCAACCCACGCCGTACTTGAAGGGAAAGGGCCGTTCCCGCGGCGAGGTCAGGGCATTGGAAGGTCGTCTCCCGGGCCGACCCGGCGATCACCGTGATGGGCTCCCCGTTGATTGACAATTGCAGGTCTTCGCCGAGACCGGTCCCCTGCAAAGTCGCCAGTGAACCGGGCGAGCAGGCCGCTTCCTCCTTGCGGGTTGCCGCATGAATCAGCTTCTCGAGCACGGGATCGCCGGAAACCACCTCCACGTCCACGGAGGCTGAGGACGAAAGTCCGAGGCTATTCACCACGGAAAACTCCACCGGGTAGGTGCCGGCAGGCGCTCCGTTGGGTTCCCACGAAAACTCTCCGGTGACACTGTCAAAGCGAGCGGCGGGGGGAAGTTTGGTGGCCGAGAGAGTGATCGGGGAATCCGCCGGATCATGGGCGGAGACCTCGAACTGCACGGCGGCGCCGCCAACGGAAGTCAGGGTGGCGGGAACGGCGAGCGCCGGCGACGCGGTCCCCAGGATAGTCACGATGGTCTGAATCGATTGCTCGAACAGCGTGGCGGTGATGGTGATGGGACCAGCCGCGATACGGGTCTTAGCCGAACCGGAAAAGGTCAGTGACGTCTGGCCGGCTCGCAGGGTGACCGGATCGGGAACCGTGAACGAGCGATCCGTATCGGTCAGCCGGACGGAAGCGTCGGCAGTGAACGCATTACTCAACTGCAGAGTGCACTGAGTGGATTTTCCGGGTGAGACGCTGGAGGGTAAGCAGGTGAACGAGCGAAAGGAGAAAGCCGGTACAACGGTAACCGTTGACGTCGCGGTCGACGACCCTAGGGAAGCGGTGATGGTACCCGACTGCTGGGCGGTCACGCTCGACGTACTGACGGAGAAGCCGGCCGCACTCGCCCCTTCCGCCACGGTGACCGAGCCTGGGGTGTTCACGGCGGAAGAATTGTCCGTCAGGGAAACCAAAGCCCCACCCGCCGGCGCGGCGGCCGACAGCGAAACGGTACACGCTGCGCCCGACCCGCCGACGACGCTCGAGGGAGTGCACTGGACCGATGAGATGGAAAGTGCCGTGCCGGGCTGAAGGGTGATGGATGCGGACTTTGTAGTGGCTCCGTACGTCGCGCTTATCTGCACCGTCGTCTTGGTCTTGACCGCCGAGGCATTTCCGGTGAACGTGATCGAGTTCGACCCTCCGGGCACCGTAACAGTGGACGGCACGACCAGGCTGGCTTTGTTGCTCGTCACCCCGACCGCCACCCCGCTGGAGGGAGCGGTCGAACTCAGGGTGACGGTACAACTCGTGGACCCCGCACCTGACAGTGTGGTTGGCGTGCAGGACAGGGAATTCAGTTGAGGCGCGGGGGGCTGGATGGTCACGGTCGTCGTGACGTCCGAACTCGCGGTTGTGGCGGACAGAGACGACAACGAGTTTGTCGCCGCCGGGGCTGCCGTGACCGTCACGGATTCGGTCGTGGTTGCGGTTCCGGCCGTGCCAGTAAAGGCTTTGCTGGTTGTGCCGGCAGACACGGTGACGGTGGAGGGGACGGTGAGGTTGGCGCTGGAACTGGTCACCGATACGGCGAAGCCTCCGCTGGGCGCGGCCTTGGACAGGGCGACCGTGCAGGTGGTGGATGATCCGGAAGTTACCGACGACGGTGAGCAATTGAGCGAGGTGATGGCCACGGGCGCCACCAGCGTCAGGGTGGTTGTTCTCGACGTCGCGTTCAATGTTGCGGTCAGCACGGACGACGAGTCCGCGGCAATGGTAGCGACCGTTGCCGAAAACGAAGCCGTGGCCTGACCGTCAGCAATGGACACGGTGCCAGGGACGGTGACCGACGAATTCGCACTCGAGAGCGAGACTGTGATTCCGCCGCTCCTCGCGGCCTTGGAGAGGGCGACGGTGCAGGTAGTCGACGACCCGGAAGCCACCGACGATGGGGAGCAGCCAAGCGATGAAAGGATCGCGGGCGCGACCAGCGCGAGCGTCGTGGAGGTTGATGAACCATTGAGAGTCGCGGTGATCTGAGCGCTTCCATCGGTCGTTATTGCCGCTACGCTGGCGGTGACCGTCGCCGTGGTGACTCCGTCGGCGACCACGACGGAAGCGGGCACAGTGACGGAGGAATTATTGGCGGTCAGCGTGACTGAGAGCCCCCCGTCTGGCGCGGCCTTGGATAGGGTAATCGTGCAAGTGGTGGATGCGCCCGACGCCACTGAGGTTGGTGTGCAGGCGAGGGACGACAGAATTGGCGGCGCAATCAGGGTGAGATCGGCGGTCACAGACGAACCACTCAACGTAGCGGTGATTTGCGCGGCGGCGTCGGCGGTGATGGCAGCTACGGCTGCGATAAACGTGGCGCTATTTGCACCCGCGGCGACGGAGACGGAAGCCGGCCTTGTGACGGACGGGCTATCATCGGCCAACGCCACCGACAGTCCTCCGCTGGGCGCCGCTTTGGACAGGGTCGCCGTGCAGGATGTCGACGACCCGGAAGCCACCGACGAGGGCGAACAAACCAGTGAATTTAGAGTCGCCGGCGCGATCAGTGTCAAGGTTGCGGTGGCCGAGGACTCACCAAGGGTCGCCGTGA
>CAZGUX010000197.1:0-108221 GCA_964529305.1 uncultured Solibacteraceae bacterium
TCCAGGGTCGATCGCGGTGCTCCCGCGCCTTCATCGGTGACCAGCAGGCTCGGGACGGCGCCTCCGACGAACACGAGGTCGGCAAGCGTTGGGCGCAGAAGTTCGGCCGTAGTGATGAGTTGCTCAATGTTTGAGCGCGGCATTTGTCCCCCGCAAGCGCCGGTGCAGTTCCGCCTCTGCAATCTTACGCTCGCGAACGCGGCCGTCGCGTAGTGCATCGGCCAGCGCTAACAGTCCGTAGAAGCATTCGTCCCGCAGGGCCGCTGCTGGGGCCGTCTTGTACAATGGTGTAAGCGAAATGCCACGCTGAGTGCCCTCCTCGTATGGCCATACAGGGATCGGGTCACCCGTCACCGCAATCAACGAGCGCAACGGTGCTGCTCCGTACGAGGTCGCAAACCCACGAGTCATCTCGCCACGTTCCACCGGAAACACATACTTCAATCCATGCACGAGAAACTCTTCGAGCGCCCCTATGTTTGGGCGACTCTCCAGATCAGGCCCATGTAGCAATCCACTTGCCTGGGCGCGCTTGACACTTGCGTGTACCTCAGAGGGACTCATCACCAACTCGAGCGCGAGGTGCGAATATGGAGCACGGCGCGACCCGGCCGCAACAATCTTGAGGGCGACGTAGACGTCTTGTGGCTTCAGCGCCATACACCCATTCTATATTCGCGATTCGCGAATAGCGAATATAGAATAGCGACTAGGAATGAGGGCTGGCTGAAGCCGCAGGGGTCGGTTCGAGAGGCAAGCGCCGGCAAAGGTGCCGACCGTGCCTCACGAGAACCGCACTGGCTGGCCGCCCGAGAGACGCACCGGCCGGCCGATGGACGTGTGGTACTCCTTCGTGAAATCGATCCCCAGCCGCTGGTAGATCGTAGCCGTGTAGTCTTCCACGGTCACCGGCTTGTCTTTCACCTCGGCCGCATTCGCGTCGGACGCACCATACACCGCGCCTCCTGGAATGCCCGCGCCGGCCATCACGGTCGACCAGACTTTCGGCCAATGGTCGCGGCCTGCGTTCGAATTGATCTTGGGTGTACGGCCGAATTCGCCCGTGGCAATCACCAGCGTGGAGTCGAGCATTCCCCGCTGCTCGAGATCCGTAACCAGCGCCGCGAACGCCTGGTCGAACTGCGGCAGCAGGTCGTTCTTCAGCATGTTGAAGTTGTTGACGTGCGTGTCCCACACATTCATGCCCGTGTGGATCTGCACGAAGCGCGCGCCGGCTTCCACCAGGCGCCGGGCCAGCAGGCAGCCCTGTCCCGTGGGCGTGCGGCCGTAGAAGTCGCGCATTTTCTCGGACTCGGAAAACACCTCAAAGGCCTTTCGAGCCGTTTCGGAAGTCATCAAGGTTGCGGCGCGCTCGTAGGCGTTGTCCAGGTCCCGTAGTTCGCCCTTCGTGTCGCCGTTCTTCACGCCCGGGTCCTGCTCGAAAATCGCGTTGAGCTTCTTCAACAGGAACCGCCGGTCGTTGACCTGGCTCCAGTCGAGATCGGTCGGCACGTTGACGTCGCGAACGCGGTAGCGGTTCTCGTTGGGGTCGCCCGCCGCGAACGGCCCGTAGGCGCCGCCGAGGAACCCCGCACCGTAAGAGTAGTGCGGCCCGGGGATCGCGACATACGGCGGCACGCCGTTCTTCGCGCCCATCTCCTTGGCCACCACCGAACCGACGGAGGGAAAGCCGAGCGTGGCCAACGGGCTGTAGCCCGTGAGCACCAGGTGCTGCGCCGGTTCGTGCTGCGCGGTCTTGCCGGTCATTGACCGCAGGATGCAGTACTTGTCCGCTGTTTTCGCCATGTGGGGCAGGTGCTCGGAGACGTGAATCCCGGGGACATTCGTCGGGATGGGCTTAAACACGCCCCGGTACTCGGCCGGCGCGTCGGGCTTCATGTCCCACATATCCTGCTGCGGCGCGCCGCCCATCAGCCAGATCAGAATGCATGCCCGGTCGGGCTTCGCCTCCGCTCCTTTGAGTTTGGGCAGAAGGCCGAAATCCCACAGGTTCAAACCGGCCAGACCCAGCGAGCCGGCCCTGACGAAATCGCGACGTCCCCAGATCGTACGTGGTGTCACAGGATCCTCAATGGTTGAAGGAAAATTCCTTCGAGTTCAGCAACGCCCAAGTCAGGCCTTCCAGCCCCTTCTCACGCTGCTTTTGCGCGGTCAGGAACTCCTTGCCGGCCGCCAGTTCTTCCGGCTTGGGTTGACGGCTCAACGCCGCCAGGTAGAAATGGCGGATGATGTCCTCGTCCGAGTGGCCTGCCGCGATCATTTTCCGCAATTGGCCCTCCGCGTGGCTGATCTTGGCCAGGATCGTGTCCCCGTTAATCATGTGCAGCGCCTGCGTAATGCCGGGAGTCGAATTGCGTTCGCAGGTGGCGCTCTCGCGCACCGAACGGTCGAACGTCTGCAGGAAGTACGACGGAATACCGGGATCCGGCAGGTCGATGGCGCGCTTCCCCGGATAGTAGCCAAGGTAGGATTCCGGCACTCCGGTCACGGTGCTCACAGCGTCCAGCATCTGCTCGGCGCCGAGCCTGCGGAGGTAGTAACGGGAGTAGTTGATCGTGTCCTCCGCGTTGGTCTCGTTCGTCGCGGCAGCCAACTGATAGGCCCGGGACTTCAGCATCAGGGCGATCAGCGGTTTGAAACGGTAGCCGTGCTCGATAAACGCCTCGGAAAGCCGGTCGAGCAGCTCGGGGTGAGTGGGCGGATTGGTCGCGCGAAAGTCCTCCACTGGGTCCACCAGTCCCCGGCCGAACAACTGCTTCCACACGCGGTTGACGGTGGCGCGGGCGAAATACGGGTTTTCGCGAGCCGTGATCCAGTTCGCCAGCAATTCGCGCCGGTCCACCATCGGGCCGATAACGGGTTCGGTGCCGTCCAGCAGACGGGGCTTCACCACCTGACGCGACTGCGGGTGACGAAATTCGCGAGCGTAGTCGAGGACCACGAAACCTTCGAACTGCCGATACCCGTTGCGCTCTTTCATCCGCACCTGCGAGAAGAACGCCGCAAGTCCCAGGTAGTCGTCGCGTTTCCACTTCTCCTTCGGATGGTCGTGACAGCGCGCGCACTCCAGACTGAGGCCGAGAAACGTCTTGGACGTGAGCGTCGCGTATTCCTCCGGAGGCCTGCGGTCCTCCCGCGCGTAAAAGCTGTTGGGACCCACCTCGGCCATGGGGCCGACGCCCGTCAGCATTTCCTTCACCACGTCGTTGTACGGCCGGTCCTCGGCGAAGTTCCGCCGGAAGTACTCGGCGGCGAAGGGGCTGTTGTTCATGTTGTAGATGGCCTGAATCATGAACAGGTCGCCCCACTTGAGCGACCAGAACTGCGAGTACTCGGGCCGCTCCAGCAACTGGTCGATCAGCGCTTCGCGCTTGCGGGGATCCTTGCTCGAGAGGAACGCCGAGGTCTCCCCGGCCGAGGGCAGGGCGCCCAACACGTCGAGGTAGACGCGGCGGAGGAACTGCTCGTCGCTCGACAACTCCGACGGCCGGATCCGCAGTTTGGCCAGTTTGTCGAAGAGCAACGTGTCGACGAAGTTGTTACGAGGCCACGCGCGACCATCGACCGGCGCGCGCCCGGCCGTCACCGCGATCCGGATCGCGTCCACCTGGCCCAACGTGCGGACGAGGATGGACGTCTCGCCCTGCGCCTTGGCGGTCAGAAGACCGGAAGGGCTGGCCGACACCACATGCTCGTCCCCGGTTTCGAACCGCGCCCGGTGTGTCAGGTCGACGCGTGAGCCGTCGGCGTAGCTGCCGATCACCAGGAGTTGCTGCTGCTCACCTTTTGTGTCGAGAACACGAAGTCCCGACGGCGAAACGGAAATCGACGTCAGCTTCGGACTGGCGCCTTGACCGAGGGGAGCCCCGTCGGTGATCCAGTGGAGCAGCGTCTGATACTCCAGTGACTTCGTATCGAACAGCTTGCCGCCGCCGTGCGGGCTCTGGAAGGTCGGCTTCATCAGAAGCAGGCTCTTCTCGGGCGCGGCCCGGTTAATCCGCCTGCCGTTGGAGGCTCGGACGATGGCTTCATGATCGGCGGGAGGATCGTAGCCGAACAGCGACAGCTTGAAGCCGCTCTGTCCGTTCAACGCGCCGTGGCAGTTGTTGTTATTGCAGCCCAGTTTGGAGAAGATTGGCGCGACGTCCGTGGGGAACTGCCACGACTTGGCGCGCGGCGGGCCCACCACCAGCGCGGCCTTGGCCGAAAGACCCGCCGCCTGGACACGAATCTCCGTGAACCCTTCCGCCGCCGCCGTAAAGACGCCGGCGGACGAGGCCGTGGCGATCTTCGCGTCCGAAAGCGAGAAGGTAGCCTGGCGGGTCAGGTCTCTGACGGTTCCATCGGAGTATCGGCCGGTCACCAGGTAGGAGTGAACCCCGCCTGCTCCGTGAATGTATCCCGCCGAAGGCTCGACGGCAATCTTCGTCAATTCCGCTGCCCCCAGCGGCGTCATTGCCAACAACCACAGATAGGCGCCAAGCTTCATCAATCACTTCTCCACTCTGACAAAAAATGCGCGTAGCGCTTCCTGCACCTGCCGCCCCGACGATGCCACGACGGTGATACGGTACTCGCCCGGCTTGACGTCCGCATCGGGCAGCACCTTCACCGCCAGATGCGCGGTCGCCTCGTCCTTCCATTCCACACCGTCGAGCTTCAGGCCCGCCGGCAGCCCTTCGATCGAGTACTCGACGGGATCCTTGAAGCCTTCGGCCCGGTCCAGGCGCACGATCACGCGGCAGGTCCGATCTCCATTCAGCATCAGCTTGTGCCGGTCGGCGGCAAATCCGGCGCCCGGAGGAGGAATCCGCTCCAGCGCCATCACGACCGGATCCACGACACTGACCAGCACCGGCTGGGTTGCCGTTTGGACAAAGCCCGGACCATCGCCCAGCATCGGCTGTAGGGTGATCACTTCCCGGGTTACCATCGTGTCCCCGATTTTAGCGGAAGTGAGGAGGCGAATCTGCGACGTACCGTGGGGGACCACACCCGCGGCCGACAGTTCGAGGTTCCCTGACGCCTGGCCTCCGCGAATTGTCAGTGGTTTCGCCTCAACACCGGCCGGAGCGCCCTCCATCCTGACCTCTACGTCTCCGTTGAAACCGCCGAAGCGCCTGATGGAAATCGGCACGGAAGTGGAGCGGCCGCGCTCGATTTGGATTCGCTCCATCCGCAGCGCGGCCTCGAACGAAGGCCGCGGCTTCTCGGCTTCGAAGACATAGAAGGCCCCCGGCCCAAACTTGGTGGAGGAATCGCGAATCTGCAAGTAGTAGCCGTCTTCCGGATTTAGGCAGGCTCTGGCGTCGCCGGCCTTGAACTCGAGATGGGGATCGCGGCTTCGCGGGTTGCGCGGGCTCGGATCGTCATCGTTGCTGAGGGCGACGTCGCCTTCCTTGCAAAGCACGTGCAAGGCGGGGTCGACGATTTGCGATCCGAGGATGCGAGTGGTCAATCGGAAGGAAAGCGCTTCGGCCCCTGTCGGCATGAAGCTGAACGAGTCGACGTCGCGGGCGCGATCGATTCTGCCCACCAGGGTGAACGGCGCCTGGATCAGTGGGCTTTGGTCCCGCGAGTCGTTGGGCTCGGATTCGAATTGAAATTCGCGCCGGAATACCTGAAACGTCAGCGGGAACTCCAGGCCGGCGGGGTCGCGAACGGAGATCAGCCGCATCCCCTCAGACGCGTCCTCCGCGATCGTAAACTCGACGAGGTATTGGCCGGCCTTGGCCGCCGCAACCCGCGCCGAAACGCCTTGTCCCGAAACGTCGAGAGCCGGCGCTTCCGGCAGGAAATCGGCCTCCAGCGTCGACGTGACTTTCGTTCCGGCGCGCCCCGCCGGCGGCCATAGCGACCAGAGCATCGGACTCCGGCCGATCGCCAGTTGATACGAGGCGAACGTCCGCCGCTGCTGGCAGTCGCTCTCCAGGCACGACACCGCCATCCGGCTGTGGTTCACGATCAGGTGATAGTCCCCCTCGCGATCGAAGGTGAACTGGAAGTACGGGTCCATCAGGAAGCGTGACAACTGCGTGTGCAGCACCTTGCCGGCCGTGTCTGCCAGGGTCAGAGTAAAGTGGCCGATCTCGTGCCCCGTCGCGTAGCCGTTCCGGCCCATCAGCAGGTTAAAGGCCAGCCGCTCGCCCGCGCGGGCGTGGAACCGATAGAAGTCTGAATCGTTGTAGCTGTCGATGACGCCGTTCAACGACACAGGGAGTTGGACGGCCGTCGCCTGCTCGCCACGGTCGTTCGGCTCCGACTCTGACACCGTACGCCAGCCCGTCAGGCGGAGATGGAACAGGTTCGTGATGCCCCGGCGGGTTTCAATTCGTCCGGAGTAGAGCCCGGCGTCGGCGTCCGGGCGGGCCACGACCCGGATTCGAGCCCTGGTGAAGGACGACTCCAAAATTCGTCCGTTCAGCCGGTCGCCGTCGAACCGTACGGAACTCGCTCCGTCCAGGTAGTTTCCTTCGACCACGATCTCGGACGTCTCGCCCAGGTGTATGCTTTGAGGAAAGACTTGCTCAATCGCAGGGGCCACGGGCTTGGGCGTCGCGTGGAGCGTCAGCGCCCAGGCGACGACCAGAACCGGATGTCGGATCACGATCTTTACCAAGACCGGCATTCCCCAGATTCTATCGCAATTCTTGACATCGATATGCTGCCTATGATACCGGTAATACCCATCCGGCACCAAACAAAAAAAACGAGGTTACCAATCGCATGAACATTCGAGGAGTGGTGTTGGCGAGCGCGATCGCCCTCCTTTCAGGAGGGTTCTCGCTGCAAGCTCAAGTCTCGCTGGGCACGGGAACTATTGAAGGGACGGTGCACGATTCGAGCGGTGCAGCCATCCCAAGCGCGAAAGTTGAAATTCGAAATACCGCTACGGGCATCGAGCGTTCAGTCACGGCGGACTCGACCGGCCGCTATGTCGTGTTGTCGCTGCCGGCGGGCGAATATGAGGCCAGGGCGGAAGTGGCCGGGTTTCGCACGACCGTCCGGACGGGGATAACGCTGGTGATCGGCCGGACGGCGGTGGTCGACTTCGAAATGGCGGTAGGCCAGTTGACCGAAACGGTCTCCGTGACGGAAGCGCCGCCCTTGATCGAAGCGACCCACGCAACGCTCGGCGAGGTGGTGCAGAACAAACAGATTCTGGAGTTGCCGCTGAACGGCCGCAGTTATGCTCAGCTTGCGTTGCTGTCTCCACAGGTCGTCCAGGGCGGCGTCGGAGTGGGAACCCGCACGCAGGAGGGTGGTGTAGGGACGCAGGGCTACTTCAGCATTTCCGGTTCCCGGCCGGAAGGCAATCAATTCACCTTCAATGGCATCAACGTCACCAACGAATTCACGGGTGGCACCATTGCCTATCCGCCAATTGATTCCATACAGGAGTTCAAGATCCTGCAGAACAGCTATAGCGCGGAAATGGGGGGGCGCACCGGCCAGGTGGTGCTGACATCCAAGGGCGGCACCAACGACTTCCACGGTTCGGCCTACGAGTTCCTGCGCAACGACAAGTTGGATGCCAACAACTTCTTCCTGAACCTGGCGGGACAGCCAAGACGGCCGCTGAAGCAGAACCAGTTCGGCGCTTCGTTAGGCGGCCCGATTTTCGTGCCGCGATTGTACTCGGGCAAGAACCGCTCATTCTTCTTTTTCAACTACGAAGCGGCGCGCATCCGGCGAGGGTCGACGTCGACGACCACGGTGCCGACCGCGCGGATGAGGGAAGGCGACTTGTCGGAGTTGGGCCGCGTGATTCGCGATCCGGTAACCGGCGATCCCTTTGCCAACGCGGTGATCCCGGCGGCGCGCATCAATCCCATCGCCCGAAACGCGATGCGCCTGGCGGACTATCCGCTGCCGAACGTCGGCGGCGCGATTCGCAACAACTACATCATCGCGCCCAGCGCCAGGAACGACCTGAATCAGATCATTACGCGCGCGGACCACAGTTTCTCGGAAAAGGACAAGGTCTGGGGCAGCGTGTACTGGGCCAAGCTCGATATCGGCTCGCCCCGGTTTACGCTGATCACCGGCGCGCTGCAAGCCGTCACCACGCAAGCCTACAGCAGCAGTTGGACGCATATCTTCCAACCAAATCTGCTGAATGACTTCAAGGCTGGGTTCAACTTCGTCAGCCAGGACGTCAAGAATCTGGCGCCGCAGAACATCAGCAACGCCGATCTCGGGTTTCCGAGCAACCAGAACCAGCCCCAGGCGCGCGGCATCAGCGCGGGAATCCCGGCGTTCAACCCATCCGGCTACGGCTCCATCGGGGCGGGGGCCGGTCCGCCGCAATTGTTCAAAACCCGGCACTTTCAGTTTGCCGACACTCTGAACTGGATTCGCGGCGCGCACACCCTGCGCTTCGGAACCGATATCACTCGCGAGCACGAGGATCAGCGATTCAATCCGCAGATCAGGGGCAACTACTCGTTCAGCGGGGCATACTCGGGCGGTGACGGCTTCGCGGACTACCTGCTCGGAATTCCGAGTTCGGCAATTCGAGAGATCCTCCAGCCGACTGCCAACATTTTCGAAAGCCTCCACCGCGGGACTCACTACTATTTCTTCGCGCAAGACGACTGGAAGGCGCGGAGCAACCTGACGATCAACCTCGGGTTCCGCTATGAGTACAACAGTCCGGTGGTGGAAGCGCGAAACCGCCAGGCGAACTACTACCCCCGCGATGGAAGGATCGTGCGCATCGAAGCGCCCGACTCGGAATTCGGCCCCTGTCTGTGCATTGCCACCAAGAAGAACTTTGGCCCTCGGCTGGGCATTGCGTACCGCCCCGGCGGATCCACCAAGACGGTGATCCGGACTGGCTACGGAGTGTTCTTCGCCTACGTACCGTACAACACCAAACAGACGCTCGCGTTCAACACGCCGCAAATCGACCGGCAGACCGTCACCAACACGGTGCCGGCGCCGTCGTTCGACCTGTCGAACACGTTCATCCCGACGTCGCTCGCCAGCGCGTTTTCAGGCTTCTCGCACGACCTGAACTTCCTGGACGGGATGATCCAGCAGTGGAACTTCAACATCCAGCGGGAAGTGGTTCAATCGGTGATGGCGGAAGTGTCCTATGCCGGCAGCCTCGCAGTGCACCTGGACAACAATGCCAGCTTGAACGCGGCAAATCCGGGCCCCGGTGCTCTGCCGCCGCGCCGCCCGATTCCCAACGATCGCGTGGTCGTCTCCGCCAACAACGGTTCCACGGCTACCTATCACGCCTTCACGACGAAAGTCCGCAAGGACTTCTCCAAGGGCCTCACGTTCCTGTCGCATTTCACGTTCTCGAAGTCGCTGGACAATACCTCGTCGCAGTTGTCTGATTTCCAGGACGCAAACAACATCCGCAGCAACAAGGGCCGTTCCGGCTTCGACGTATCCAAGCGCTTCGTGGCGAGCGCGGTGTACGAGATGCCCTGGGGCCGCGGGCGCAAGTACCTTAGCGATCTCCATCCCGTGGCCAACGCAGTGCTCGGCGGCTGGATGGTCACGGGGATTTTCACGGTGCAGAGCGGTTTCTGGTTCTCACCGACCGCCGCAAACACGATCGGCATTGAATCCGGCGGCGTGCGCGCCGATCGTCTGGCCGACGGCAACCTGCCGGGGGACCAGAGGGCGAGGCTGCGCTGGTTCAATACGGCGGCGTTCGTGCCCGTCACCGGGTTCCGCTACGGGACCGCCGGCCGCAACATCCTCGAGGGCCCGGCCCTCAAGAATTTCGACCTCGGAGTTCACAAGGACTTCCGGCTCTTCGAGACCCACAGAATCGAGTTCCGGGGCGAGTTCTTTAATTCGCTGAACAACGTGAACTTCGGATTGCCGACGGCCAATGTAACCAGTCCGGCGTACGGAACCATCGGCAGCGCCGGCGCCAGCCGCGAGGTCCAGTTCGCCTTGAAGTACGTCTTCTGACCTGGCCTGGGGGGGGCGCCCTCGCCCGCCCCAGGCCCCCCGGCCGGCTTTCTGCCTTCAGGGGCGCCGGGCGACGTAGTTTGTCGCCCGGCGCACTCCCCCCTTTCCTTCCCTCCACACCGTTCATCGAACTCCGCAATCAGATTCGCGACAATCGGGATAGCCGGGCAGGAGCGCCGCAGGCCGCTTTCGCCGGCGACTGGAGATATTCACTTATGGCCGACAGGCAGACGATACTGAACTCATTGAAAGACACGGGCGTGGTTGCCGTCATCCGCGCCGACAAAGCCGACGATCTGATCGACGTCGGCCGCGCCTTGAGACAAGGCGGCGTCAAGTTCATCGAGATCACGATGACGGTGCCGGGCGCTCTCGCGGTGATCGAGAAAGCCACCGTCGCTCTGAAGGACGACGACGTCTACATCGGCGCCGGCACCGTGCTGGATGCCGAAACCGCAAGGCAAGCCATTCTCGCCGGGGCCAACTACGTCGTGTCCCCGGTTTTTCGTCCCGACCTGGTCGCCATCTGTAAGCGCTACAGCGTCGCCGTGATGCCAGGCGCTCTTACGCCCACCGAGGTCCTGAACGCGTGGGAAGCCGGAGCGGACATCGTCAAGATCTTTCCCGCCGGCGTCGGCGGACCGCAGTTCTTCAAAGACCTGAAAGGACCTTTCCCGCACATCGAGATCATGCCCACGGGCGCGGTGAATCGCAAGACCTGCCCGGAGTTCATCAAGGCGGGAGCGTGCGCTGTCGGTGTCGGCGGCGAATTGGCAGGAAAACCCCTCATCGCCGCGCGGGATTTCACGACGATCGCCCAGAATGCCCGGGACTTTATCGCGCTGGTCGAGCAGGGCCGGACTCGATGACAACGGGAGAACGACATGAACGACTCGAAGAAAGCCGTCTTCTTTGGCGAACTGTTGATGCGGTTGGCCACCAGGCGCTACGAGCGCTTCGTGCAGGCCCGGGAGTTTGAGGTTGCCTACACCGGAGCCGAGGCCAATGCCGCCGTCTCGCTGGCGAACTACGGTTTGGCCTCGTATGTGGTGTCGGTGGTGCCCGACACGGAGATCGGACAGGCTTGTATTGATTTCGTCCGGCAGTTCGGCGTCAACACCGATTACGTGCTGCGGAGTGGCAAGCGGTTAGGGACGTTCTACCTCGAATCGGGTGCGTCGCAGCGTCCCTCCAAGGTCATCTACGACCGGGCCGGCAGTTCCATCACTGAACTGGCGCCCGGCACGGTG
Source organism: uncultured Solibacteraceae bacterium (assembly GCA_964529305.1). Classification (GTDB taxonomy): domain Bacteria; phylum Acidobacteriota; class Terriglobia; order Bryobacterales; family Bryobacteraceae; genus CAZGUX01. Next base: position 11,211 of record CAZGUX010000197.1, read on the forward strand.
AACTGGGACGAGGTCTTCGCCGGCAAGCACTGGTTTCATTGGTCGGGTACGGCCCCGGCCTTGAGCGACCCCATGGCCGCCACCACCCGAGAAAGCTGCCAGGCGGCCAAACGCCAAGGGCTCACCGTGAGCTGCGACCTCAACTATCGCCGCAAACTCTGGTCGCCTGAAAAGGCGCGCGCTGTGATGAGCGACCTGATGCAGTATGTCGATGTGTTGATCGGGAACGAGGAAGACTCGGCAATCGTCCTGGGCGTCGCCGCGAAGGGCGTGGACGTTGCGCAGGGAACCCTGGACGCCGGCCGCTACCAGGAGGTCGCCGCGGAACTCCATCGCCGCTTTGGCTTCAAGTACGTCGCCACCACCTTACGCGAGAGTCTCTCGGCCTCGGAGAATGGCTGGTCGTGCCTGCTCTCCGATGGGAACGAGTGCTACCTCAGCCGCAAATACCGGATCTGGATTGTCGATCGCGTGGGCGGCGGCGATTCCTTTTCGGGAGGATTGATCTACGGATTGCTGACCGGCATGAACGGTCAGGAGACGGTCGAGTTCGCCGCGGCGGCGTCGTGCCTGAAGCATTCCATCCACGGCGACTTCAACCACGTCTCGAAGGAAGAGGTGCTGGCGCTTGTGGGCGGCAGCGGGTCAGGCCGGATTCAACGCTGACTCAGTGAATCGTCCGCGTCTTTCGGTTCATGTAATCCATTAGCAGGTACTGTCCAAGTGTATAAGGCGTAGTGAAATACGCCTTGCCCCGGCACATCGCCGTTACCTGTTGCACAAAGTTCACCAGACCGTAATCGGTCGCCAGCATGAAGGTGTTGATCAGGATGCCTTTCTTCTTGCAGCGATTCACTTCCTCGAGAGTCTTGCTGATCACCAGCGGATCGAGTCCAAACGCGTTGCGGTAGGTCCGGCCGTCTTCGAGCGTCAGACACGAGGGCTTGCCGTCCGTGATCATGACGATCTGCTTCATGTCTTTGCGCTCCCGTTCCAGGATGCGTTGCGCCAGGATAAGACCGTCGCGGGTGTTGGTGTAGAAAGGGCCCACTTCCACGCGCGCCAGCTTGCTCAACTCCAGTTCCTCGGCTGAGTCGTGAAACAGGACGCAGCGCAGGGAATCGCCCGGATACTGCGTGCGAATCAAGTGCGCCAAGGCCAGGGCGACCTTCTTCGCCGGCGTGAACCGGTCCTCGCCGTAGAGGATCATGCTGTGGCTGCAGTCGAGCATCAGGACGGTGGCGCAGGAGCTTTGATACTCGCTCTGGTTCACCTGCAGATCCGAATACTCGAGATCCAAGGGCATGGTGAATCCCTGACGCCGGATCGCCGAGCGCAGGGTCTCGGTGATGTTGAGGTTCAGGGTGTCCCCGAATTCATACTGCTTGATGGACCCGGAGGACTCGATACCGGTCGCCAGGTCCCGTGTGTCGTGGCGGCCGAAACTCGACTTGCCGAGTGAACCCAACAGATCCTTCAACGTCTTGAATCCAAGGAAATCCAGGGACTTGTCCGTGATTTCGAAATGGACCTTGGATGGCGGCGCTTCTTCCCCAGCCTGCCCCTGGCCGGTTTGTGCGGTCGGATCGGTGAAGGTGACGTGCCCGTCGTCCACGAGTTTCTGGACCAGACGGTCGAGCAACTGTTGCATCTGCTCGTCGGACATCGACGCCAACTGCTCGAGCATCTGCTGCATCTGTTCGTCGGGAAACAACTCGCCCCGCTCCAGCGCCTCTCGGATGGCCCGCTGCAATTCCTCCAGGTTGTGAGGGTTCCACTCGTTAAAGTGCAGGTATTGGGAGTTGAACCCGCTTTGCAGAAAATAGTCGGAGAGCGCGCGGAGAAGGGCTTCGCTGTCGATGCCGAAGTCCTCACCGGTGAATTGAGAATACTTGATCCACTTCACTTCCCGGCTCCTTTGTTGTGGGGCGGGCCCCCCGGCCCGCCGCCGGCCCCCTGGCCGGCGCTCTTGGGTGACCCGCCTCCCGGCCCGCGCCGGGCTGCTAGTTGAACTGGCGCCGGTAGCGCCCCTTGTTGCCCTCTTCTTTCGGAGCCGCGTCCCGCCGTTTCTCTTCGGCGACGAATCCGAGTTCTTCGTTGCGGTTGATGCGCCGGTGAGCGTACAGGCCCTCGAGAACGAACTCGGCGGCGGAGGCGCGCAGGGCGTCGGACTCGTTGGCGCCCAGGCCCAGCGCCCCGACCTTTTCGAACAGGCCCTGAATCCTGGTCAACTCGCCCACCATCGCGGCCGCGTCCACGGTCTCGTCGAGGCGCAACGACCCGCCCATGTCGAACCATTGGATGATCTGGCTGACGTTGACGCCCTCGAAGTAGGTCTTATAGACGGCGCCGACCGCGCTCCGGATCAGTTCCCGGGCGACCGTGTCGCCTCCCTTCAATTCGCCCTCATACTCCAACTCGAGCTTGCCCGTGATCGATGGCAGGGCCGCGTAGAGATCCAGCACACGGGGAACCGCGATCGCCTCACGGGCGAGCATCGCCCTCCGCTCGGCGTTCGAGACCACGTTCTCCATGACGCTGATCGGAAGCCGCTGCGAGACGCCGGACCGCTTGTCCACCCGTTTGTCCTCGCGCGCCAGAAACGCCAACTGCTCGACGGTCTCGCGAATGAACTTGGGCACCTGAATCTCTACCGCGGACTGACGCCGCAGCCAGGCTTCCTGTTCGGTAATCTCCATCCCCTGTTCGAGCGCCAGAGGATAATGCGTCCGAATCTCGCTTCCGATGCGATCCTTGAGCGGCGTGATGATCTTGCCTCGCGCGGTGTAGTCTTCCGGGTTGGCCGTGAACACCAGCATTACGTCGATGGGCAGGCGAATGGGATAGCCCTTAATTTGCACATCGCCTTCCTGCATGATGTTGAACAGACCCACCTGGATCTTGCCGGCAAGATCCGGCAGTTCGTTGATGGCGAAAATGCCGCGGTTGGCGCGGGGCAGCAGCCCGTAGTGGATGGTCAGCTCGTCGGCGAGTTCGTGGCCGCCCCGGGCGGCCTTGATCGGGTCGATGTCGCCGATCATGTCGGCGATGGTCACATCCGGCGTCGCCAGTTTTTCCACGTAACGCTGTTCCCGGTGGAGCCACCCGATGGGCGTGTTGTCGCCCATCTCGGCGATCAGGTCGCGCGCGGTGCGGGATAGCGGCCGATAGGGATGATCGTGAATTTCCGACCCTGCGATGTACGGAGTCCATTCATCGAGCAGGGTGGTGAGCAGCCGGATGAGACGGGTTTTGGCTTGGCCTCGAAGGCCTAACAGAATAAAGTTGTGCCGCGACAGGATGGCATTGATCACCTGGGGCGCCACCGTGTCGTCGTAGCCGACGATTCCTGGAAACAGCGTGCCGCCCTGCTTCAGACGGCAGATCAGGTTTTCGCGGAGCTCGTCCTTGACGCCCCGGCTGGCCATGCGCTCCTCCGAAAAAGAACTTTTTCGAAGAGCGCCGAGAGTGCGCGGATAATCGGAAGGTACCTGGGTCATGCCTGCGCCTCGAAGCTTGGGCAACATTGTAGCAGGCAGACTCGTTCACCACGCTTTCCCCTTGCAGATTCGCCAGAGGATTTTAACGCGCCCGGTTGCGGAAGCGCGGCCGGGTTACGTACAATCCAGCCCAAAGGCGGGAAATACGCTGAAGGTGAATCGCATCGGACTGCTGGGATCGTGCTGGCTCGCGGCCTCGCTGGGGGCGCAAGCACCGGACTCGAGCGAGTTCTTCGAAAAACAGGTGAGGCCTCTGCTGGTCTCCCGATGCCATTCGTGCCACAGCAGCCGTGGGAAGACGAAGTTCGCCGGTCTCGCGCTCGACACGGCCGCTGGTTTGCGGAGAGGGAGCGACGCGGGTCCGGTAGTGATTGCTGGCAAGCCGGAAGAGAGCCGCCTGTTGTTGGCCGTTCGAGGGAAGTTGCCGGCGCGGATGCCCCCCACCGGACCTTTGAGCGAGAGCGAGATAGCGGTGCTCGAGCGCTGGGTGGCGATGGGCGCTCCTTGGCCGGCTGAAGCGTCCTCCCCGGCGCCCCTCGTATCGTTTGATCTCGAAACTCGAAAACGGGGACACTGGGCCTGGCAAGCGGTTCGGGCGGTGGACCCGCCCGCCGTGCGGGACGGCGCGTGGCCGACACAGCCGGTCGACCGTTTCCTGCTGGCTGCGATGGAAGCGCGCTCTCTGCGGCCGGCTGCTCCCGCCGAGCGGCGCACCTGGATCCGGCGCGTCTCCTTCGATCTGACGGGATTGCCTCCGGCCCCCGAGGAGATCCGCGCCTTCGAACAGGACACCGCTCCGGACGCTCATGCGAAGGTGGTCGACCGGCTGCTCGAGTCGCCACGATTTGGCGAGCGCTGGGCGCGGCACTGGATGGACCTGGTCCGCTACAGCGAATCGCACGGCAGCGAAGGCGATCCCGACATTCCGATGGCCTGGCGCTATCGCGACTACCTCATCCGGGCTCTCAACCAGGACGTGCCGTACGACCAGATGATCCGCGAACACCTGGCGGGCGACCTGTTGCCCACGCCCCGGTTGAATCGCGAGGAGCGCCTGAACGAGTCCATGCTGGGCGTCGCCAACCTGCGCATGGTCGAGCACGGGTTTCAGCCCGTCGATCCGTGGGAGGACCGCATCAAGTGGACCGACAACCAGATCGATGTCTTCTCAAAAGCCTTCCAGGGACTGACGATTTCCTGCGCCCGCTGCCACGATCACAAGTTCGACGCGATCAGCCAGGAAGATTACTATGCGCTGTTCAGCGTGCTGGGCGGAGCGCGGCCGACCCAGACGGCGGTGGATCTCCCCGAAGACCTGAATCGCCATCACGATGAACTGCTGCGCCAAAAGCGCGGAATCCGGGCGGCGCTGGCGGCCCGGTGGCGCGGCGAAATCGGGGAATTGCGGGGACGCCTGCAAGCGAAGACTCCCGATCTCGAAGGCCCGTTCGGTCCCTGGTATTCCCTGCGCGACAAGCAGGGGGCAACCTTTCAGGATGCGTGGCTAGCCTTTCGGGCCGCGGCGGAACAGGACGCCCGCTCGCGGGCCGAGTTCAACCGGAGCCACTTCCGCAAGGTGTGGGACCTGCGCGAGGACTACGCCAAGTGGGTGGGCCGCGGCTCCGGCTTGACGCCCGATGCCTCCCGGCCCGGGGAGTTTCAAATTCTGCCCGAGGGGCCTCGCATCCTCAGCGGGATCTATCCGGGAGGCGTGTATTCGCATACGCTCTCGACGCGTCACAACGCCGTACTGACGTCCCCGCGTTTCCGGATCGAGAGCGACTTCCTCAGCATGCGCATGTTGGGAGGCAACTTCAGCTCCGCGCAACTCATTATTGAAAACTACGCGGTGCCCCGAGGCGGCATCTACCTGATGCGGTTCAGTCCCAAGGGCGACCAGATGGGCTGGGGACGTTGGGACACCACGTTCTGGAAGGGATTCACGGCCTACCTGGAGTTCGCCACGCGCGACGATGTCACCTTGTTCCAACTCGACGAGGAGGACGCCAAGAAGAAGCCGCGGCCAGAGCCCGCGCGGGATGGCTGCTCGTACTTCGGCGCGCAGCGAGTCTACGTTCACAACTCCAAGGAGACGCCGAAGGACGAACTGGTTCCCGCGGCCCTCGTACTAAACGAAGTGCCACCGCCCGGCGCCGATGGGCTCATTGAGATGTATCAGCGGCTGCTCGGTCAAGCGATCGATGGTTGGGAGAAGGATCGCCTGAACGAGGAGCAGGCCGCGCTACTCGACTACTGCGTTCGCGCGAACCTGTTCGCGTCGACGATCGGCGAGCCGGACGCCGTAGCTCCGCTCGTGTCGGAGTACCGGCGCCTGGAGAGGGAGATCCCCGTCGCCAGGAGAGCGCCGGGCGTGCTGGAAGAAGGGGCGGCGGATCAACCTCTGCTGGTTCGCGGCAATCACAAAAATCCGGGACGGCCCGTCAGCCCCCGGTATCTGAAGGCTCTGGGAGGGGACCCCTTTCGGGAACGTGGCAGGGCGCGGCTTCTCCTGGCCGGGCGGGTCGCCTCCGCGGAGAATCCTCTGACCTCCCGCGTGATGGTCAACCGCATCTGGGCACACCTGTTCGGCGCGGGTCTGGTGAAAACGGTCGACAACTTCGGCAAGCTGGGCGAGACTCCATCGCATCCGGAACTGCTCGACTGGCTGGCGGGGCGCTTTGTCCGCGACGGGTGGTCGATCAAGAAGATGATTCGCCTGCTGGCCACATCCCAAGCCTACCGGATGAGCAGTCAGGCATCGCCGGAAGCGCTACGGGACGACCCCGGCAACCGTTGGATTTCCCGCATGCCGGTGCGCCGTCTGGAGGCCGAAGCGATCCGCGACGCGATGCTCGCGGTGTCGGGCGAGTTGGACCCGGCGATGTACGGTCCTCCAGTCGACACATATTATGTCCACGACACCGGAAAGACGAAAGGCGACAAGCCCAAAGGGCCGCTCGACGGCAACGGCCGGCGCAGCATCTACCTCGAGGTTCGCCGCAACGTGACCAATCCGTTTCTGGAAGTCTTCGATGTGCCCAAGCCGTCGACGACGCGAGGAGAGCGCGACCGCACGAATGTGCCTGCCCAGCCACTCGCCCTGATGAACAGTCCCTTCGTCATCGAGCAGGCCGGGAAGTGGGCCCGGAGAATCACGGCGGAACGTCCCGCGTCCGGCCGCATCGCAGCGATGTGGGAGCGGGCCTTGGGACGGCCGCCCACGGCCAGTGAGCGGGATCAGGCCTGGTCGCTGATCGAATCCCTCGCCGCCGAGCAGCAGGTACCGGTGGAGAGTGTGGTGGTGTGGCGCGACTTCGCGCAGGCGATCTTCAACCTGAAGGAGTTCCTCTATGTACGGTAGCCGTCCCATCGCGGTCTCCCGCCGGGAGATGCTGGCGCGCGCCTCGAACGGATTCGGCCTGCTGGCCCTCACCGGCCTCCTGTCCGGCCAGACGCGAAGGCCGGAGCCGAACCCTTTGGCCCCCCGCAAGCCGCATTTTGCGCCCAAGGTCAAGCACGTGATCTTCTGCTTCATGTCCGGAGGCGTCTCGCACATCGATTCCTTCGACCCGAAACCCCGGCTGGACAAAGAAGCCGGGCAGCCCATGCCGATGCCCATCGAGCGGACGATGTTCAACCAGAACGGAAACATCTTCCCGAGTCCCTGGAAGTTTCGCAACTACGGGCGATGCGGCATGCCCATCAGTGACCTGTTTCCGCACATGGGATCGTGCGCCGACGATCTGGCGGTGATTCGCTCCATGACCGTGAAGTTCATGGAGCATGCGCAGGCGAACTTCTATTTCCACTGCGGCCAGCCCTTCGCGGGCTTTCCCAGCACCGGTGCCTGGACCACCTATGGGTTGGGGAATCTGACGGAGAACCTGCCGGGGTTTGTCGTCTTGGGCAGCGGCGAGATCCCGCTGGGCGGTATCAACGTCTTTGGCAACGGATTCCTTCCGGCGATCCATCAGGGGTCGTTCCTCTATCCGGAGCGGGAAGAACCCTTGCAGGATATCCGGCCCAAAGAGGCCGACCGCCTGCAGCGCCGCAAGCTGTCGTTCATTGAATCGGTCGACCGGGGCTTTCTGGGCGCGGCCGGCGCGGATCCGCAGATCGAGGCGGCGATTGCCAACTATGAAATCGCCTACCGCATGCAGTCCGCCGTTCCGGAATTGGTTGACTTACGGGGCGAGACCGAAGCGACGCGGAAGCTGTACGGAATGGATTCGGAGAATCCTGGCAAGGCCGCGTATGCACGCCAGTGCCTGCTCGCGCGCAGGCTGGTTGAGCGCGGGGTTCGTTTTGTCGAACTGACGATTGTTCCTCCCAAAGGTCTGGGCGGCGGCAACTCGTGGGACCAGCACGGCAAGCTGAAAGAAGGTCACACCGATAACGCGTTTCACGTCGATCAACCGATCGCGGGGCTGATCAAAGACCTGAAGGCTCGGGGGCTGTTCGACGAGACGCTGGTCATCTGGTCGGGCGAGTTTGGCCGCACGCCCTTCTCGCAAGGTAAAGATGGGCGGGATCACAATCCGTTCGGCTTCAGCTTGTGGCTAGCCGGAGGCGGCGTCAAGGGCGGGACGATCTACGGGCAGACGGATGAATATGGATATCACGTGGTCGAGAATCCGCTGACGATTCACGATCTGCACGCCACGATCCTGCACCTGATGGGAATCGACCACGAGCGGCTGACGTTTCGCTTCGGCGGCCGCGACTTCCGCCTGACCGACGTCCACGGCCGGGTGATCCGCGAAATTCTGACGTGATCGGAAGCCGGGGCGCGACGTAAATCGGGGACACGCGGGTTCCGAACCGCGGCCGGAAGGCCGCGGACCAGCGTTCCGCCCTTCCAACCCCCAGGGCCCGTCGAGCGCCTCGACTTACAATCGAACGATGAGCCCCCGAGTCCCCGATCAAGCCCTTGATGTGCTGTTCCGCGAAGCGCGAACCTTCGGCTCATGGCTCCCGAAGCCCGTGTCCGACGAACTCTTGCGCGCGGTCTACGACCTGATGAAGTGGGGGCCGACGAGCATGAACGGCTGTCCCCTCCGCATCCTGTTTCTGAGAACGCAGGAAAGCAAGGAGCGGTTGCGCGCCGCGCTCTCGCCCGGCAACGTGCAGAAGACCATGTCCGCGCCCGTCACCGCGATCCTCGCCAATGACATGCAGTTCTACGAGAAGCTTCCGAAGTTGGCGCCGCACAATCCGAAGGCGAGGAGTCTCTTCGAGAACAGTCCCGAACTGGCCGACGCCACAGCCCGCCGGAATGCAACGCTACAGGGGGCGTATTTCATTCTCGCGGCTCGCGCGATGGGTCTCGACTGCGGGCCCATGTCCGGCTTTGACAATGCCAGGGTCGACCAGGAATTCTTTGGGGCTGGGCTGGAACGCGAAGGAGTCTGCGAGGAGTATGCGCCAGGAAGGTTGAAATCCAATTTCCTCTGCAACCTCGGTTACGGCGACGCCGCCAAAGTGCACCCACGCCTGCCACGGCTCGAATTCGACGAAGCCTGCAAGCTGCTCTGAGTGCCGCCGTCAGGTTACCGGGCCGGCCTGACCCACAACAGCAACGGTGGACCCGCCGCGCGAACCCCCTCCACCGACACCGCAAACGGAACCGCGGAGAAACTGCCGGTTGCCGGCGCCCGAAACTGTACCTGCGCGACACTCGAGATCGAGCCAGGAACCAGGTGAACCCCTACAACCTCCAGCGGAGTCTGATCACTCATCTCGACGTTCACCCCAAGGGCCAGGGCCGTCGCCTCCGCGCTGGCGGCTCCGGTCGCGAGCGGGGGAGAGGTCTGGCCCGCCCCGTTCAGAAAGAGAGACACCACCGATCCGGGCGGCGCCGGATGCTCGCACGAGTTGGTCGTTCCGTCCTCGTTCAACGCAAGCGGCGCGCGGCCCGTCCACTCCGTGGTGCTGAAACTTCCGTTGCAGGGTGCCGGCGTGTACGGGCGCAGGTAAACCGAGGGATTTCTCGGGACAACCTGAAGTTCGCGAGTGTCCCTGATTTCGTTCCCCTCGGTGGCGAGTTCCATCCTCACCGTTGACGATGTGACCTCGTACGGCACGGCCACGTTCACTTGTTTGGGGGACACATAGAGCAGGGGAGCGGTGACTCCGTCGAACCGTACCTGAAGGTTCCCCAGCGTCGACGGAAAGACCCCGTCCGACGGCGCGCCCGTTGCCGTGTACTCCGCCAGCCGACTCCCAAAGAGGGCCAGCAGTTGGCCCGGAGCCACCGTCTTCGTCGTCACCAGGTCGGACGCGTTGGCCGTACACGCAATCGGCCTCAGGGGCAATTCAGGATCCACCCGCTGGACACCCGGTCCGGCAGCGACGAACAAAATCCCGGCTGCGTCGGCGGCCAATGCGGCTGTCACCGCCAAACCCGCTCGTGACAGTTGTTCAATCGGCGCCTCCGCCAGGGTCGCACGTGACACAGCGGTCCCGTCCAGCGTCATCCGGATCACGTACAACTGCGGCAGGCAGACCGGCGGAACTCCGAACAGGCCCGGAAAGTCCGGCGAGCTGGCGATACCGGCCAGCAGAAGCCCCTCGGAAGCCAGCACCATGCCGGTAATCGTATCCGACGCGCTCCCGCCGGCGAACGTCGAAAACACCAGCCCGCTCCCGTCCGCTTTCAGCTTTGTGACGTAGCCGGTGGGGGCTGGCGCGATGATCGGGGGGTGCGGCCCGATGTACGGCGGCGTGACCGGGTTCGTTGCCAGGTAGGTGTCCTGCAGGCTACCGGCCGTCACCGGGTAGTCGGGCGACCGCGTCGTGCCCGCGACGTAGATATCTCCCGCGCCATCCACCGCGAGTCCGGCCGGAGTGGCCCCAAACGTCCCGGTGACCAGGGTGGAGAACAGGAGCCGGGAGCCCGTCGGGTCGAGCTTGGCCACATGCTGGTAAATGCAGGCGATGCCCACCCAGCCGGTTCCCGCGCAGGCCTGCGTCCCGTGCGCGATCTGAAACGCCCCAGGCGTAATGGGCGGATCCTGGTTGCCATACGTCGCACCCGCCGCCACGATGTTCCCCTGGGCGTCCAGCGCCACCTTGCCGCCGCCGATGCCGCGATTGACGAACGAAATCGCCGTTCCCGCCGCGTTGAGCTTGGCCACGAAGAACGTGTTCGTCGCGGGGCTCGAGGCGGCTGCGCCGGATGTTGAGCCAAATCCTTCATCGACCGACTGGCCGGTAAACACTGCTTCGCCCGAACGGGTCACCACGATGTCGTTCCCAATCGTGTTGGAGGTGTTCCCAAAATAGGTCGCATAGGCAACCTTGCCCCGCCGATCGACTTTGACGATCACGCCCTGGTAGCTCGGTGCCTGAAACGCCGTCTGCGCCGCGCCCGCAGTGACGGGAAAATCTCGCGATGCGCTCAATCCAGTAACGAATGCCGACCCGGTCGCGTCCAACGCTACGGCTTGAAACACGTCATCGCCGTTTCCACCGAGCGTCACCAGGTACAACGGCTCTCCGGCGGGACTGAACTTGGCGATAAACGCGTCGCTCCGATTTTGAGTTGGCGGCGAGGTTGAGCCCGCCACATAGACGTTCCCGGCGGAATCTACTCTGACCGAGCGGGCGGAAGATCCGTCCGGAAGCGCCCAAAACCCCGTGGAGGCGTCCGCGCCAGGCAGGGCGGCAGCCAACGAACCGCAAAGCAATAGGACCAGAACCCGGTTGGCCATGCTGCTCTCAGTCTACCGTCCCGCCAGATGCGGGGAAAACCGGACCCCTCTGACTTTCCGCGTGAGAACAGTAACCCCTTGCAGCCACTACTCTGATGATGACAGGTTCCTTCGCATCCACTGCCATGGCCGAGAACGCCCAATTGAGCCCAGAGGAAGAACTGGATTGGCTGGCCCTCCGGATGACCCCGGGACTGGGTTCGCGGCACCTGCTCCGGTTGCTGGAGCGGTTCCGCACCCCGAAGGCGATTCTCCACGCCTCGCCCACCGAATTGGAAGGCGCCGGGTTGGCCGCGGGCGTCGCCCGCAGCGTCTCGAGCGGTTGCGGTTACGACGAAGCCGCCGAACAACAGCAGCTTTGCCGGGACAAAGTCGTCACGTTGGTTCCGGTCATCGATCGCCGCTACCCGTCTCTGTTGGGGGATATTTTCGATCCTCCGCCGATGCTGTTTGCCCGAGGGCGGGTGGACCTGCTGCAAGCCGACGCGGTGGCGATTGTCGGTACCCGCCGGCCGACCGCCTATGGAACCGCCGTCGCGGAGCGCCTGGCGGCGGACCTTGCGAACGCGGGCCTCGCCATTGTCAGCGGAATGGCCCGAGGGATCGACACAGCCGGCCACACCGGCAGCCTGAGTGCGGGCGGCGACACCATCGCCATCCTGGGTTGCGGCGTGGATGTGGTTTATCCTACTGAAAATAGGAAGCTCGCGGAGCAGATTGCCGCGCAGGGACTACTCCTCTCGGAGTTCCCCATGGGGACTCCAGGCTATCCCCAGAACTTCCCCGTGCGGAACCGCGTGATCAGCGGCATTAGCCAAGGAGTAGTCGTGGTCGAGGGCGCGCAATATAGTGGTTCGTCGATCACGGCGAGGTTGGCGATGGAGCAGGGCAGGGAGGTGATGGCGGTTCCCGGCAACATTACGTCGCGGGCGAGTTGGGGGCCCAATCTGCTTATCAAGCAAGGCGCACGACTGGTTCAGGACTGGAACGACGTCGTCTCGAACCTGGGCGCCGACCTGCGGCAGCGCCTAGCCGAGCGCTGCCGGGCCAAGCTGGCCAAGGAAACCCAGCCCGACCTGTTCGATTCGCCCGCCACGGCCGAGCAGGACCTGAATTCGCTGGCCCGGTGGGTCCTGGGCAAGCTGCCCTTCGATCAACCCCGGCACCTTGATGAGCTGTTGGAAACATTGGACTTCGCTTCGCCCTCCGAGCTGGTGGCCACGCTGTTCGAGCTCGAGATGATGGGCCTGATCCGGCAGTTGCCGGGCAAGAACTTTGTGAAAGTGTGGTAAGTAGTGGTATTGTGTGGTGGGTTGCGCCGCTCGACAGGGGCGTCCCCTCCTGCGCAGTCTTTATCCTTTCTTACAGGTGAATCTGTGTCGAAGTCTTTGGTAATCGTGGAGTCGCCTGCCAAGGCGAAAACCATCAACAAATACCTGGGCAAGCAGTTCGTGGTAAAAGCCTCACTCGGGCATGTCAAGGATCTCCCGAAGAGCCAGCTCTCGGTCGACATCGAGAACGGGTTTCTTCCCAACTACGAAGTCATCGAAGGTAAGAAGAAGCTGGTTCAGGAGTTAAAAGACGCCGCCAAGAAGGTAGACAACGTATATCTGGCCGCCGACCCGGATCGGGAAGGCGAGGCCATTTGCTATCACCTGCAGGAGGTTTTGGGAGGGAAGAAAGACGGGCCGGCGATCTTCCGGGTGATGTTCAACGAGATTACCCCGACGGCGATCCGGAGGGCCTTCGAGAAGCCGCTGCCGGTGAATGTGAACCTGGTGGACGCCCAGCAGGCCCGCCGCGTCCTGGACCGGCTGGTAGGGTACAAGATCTCCCCACTCCTGTGGGACAAAGTCCGGCGAGGACTTTCGGCCGGCCGGGTTCAGACCGTCGCCCTGCGCCTGATCGTGGATCGCGAGCGGGAGATCCTGGCCTTCCAGCGCCGGGAATACTGGACGATCGACATCGACCTGCTGGCCAAAAAGCCTCCCGTTCTAGGTGCGCGGCTGATCCGGGTTCGCGATGTCAACGCCGAAATCCCCGATCAGCAGTCCACAGACGCGATCCTGGCGGACCTCGCCGATGCAGTCTATACAGTTCAATCCGTCACCACCCGGGAAAAGCGCCGCAATCCGGTGGCGCCCTTCATCACGTCGACCCTCCAGCAGGAGGCCGCCCGCAAACTCCGCTTCAGCGTCAAGCGGACCATGATGCTGGCCCAACGCCTGTACGAAGGTGTCGAGCTAGGCAAAGAAGGCCTGACGGGTCTGATCACCTATATGCGTACCGATTCGACGCGCGTCTCCGACGATGCGCTCGACGAGGTGCGGCGTTTCATCGGCGGCGAGCGGTACGGACCGCGCTACCTGCCCGAGCGCCCGAATGTCTTCAAGTCGAAAAAGGACGCGCAGGACGCCCATGAGGCGATCCGGCCGACCTCAGTGCTGCGGACGCCGGAAGATGTAGCGCCCTTCCTGGCCGAGGACGAGCTCAAAGTGTACCGGCTGATCTGGATGCGATTTCTGGCCTCCCAGATGATGCCCGCGGTCTTTGACCAGACCACGATCGACGTGGCGGCTCCCGGCAAGTCCGGCGCGAACTACCTGTTCCGTGCCACCGGGTCGGTGCCGAAGTTCGACGGCTTTCTCAGGGTCTACGAAGAAGGGAAGGACCAGAAGGACGAGGACGACGAGGAACTGAAGCACAAGTTGCCGGTCGTGCAGGAAGGCGAGGTTCTCCGGTTCAAATCGATCCAGCCCGAGCAGCACTTCACCGAACCGCCGCCCCGCTTCAACGAGGCGACCCTGGTCAAGGAACTCGAAGCCGACGGCGTCGGACGTCCTTCCACCTATGCGGCGATTCTGTCGACGATCCTCGAACGCGAGTACGTCACCAAAGAAGGTGGACGTTTCGCCCCGACCGAGTTGGGAATGGTCGTCACCGATCTGTTGCTCGAAAGTTTCGACGACATCTTCGACGTGAAGTACACGGCGCGGATGGAGGACGAACTCGACAACATCGAAGAGGGCAAGCGCGACTGGCGCGAGGCCATGGCCGAGTTCTACGAGAAGTTCGAAAAGGACCTCGAGCACGCGGCCGCGAACATGACCGACATCAAGCGGATGGAAAAGCCCACCGACATGCTGTGCGAACGGTGTGGCAAGCCGCTGGTCATCAAGTGGGGCAAACACGGCAGTTTTATCGCCTGCACCGGGTATCCGGAGTGCACGTTCACGCGCGAAATCTCGCAGGTGGTCAACGGCAACGGCGGCACTGAGGTCTCCGAAGAGGGTGAGGAATACTGCGAGAACTGCGGCCGGCCGATGGTTCTCAAGAAGGGCCGGTTCGGACAGTTCCACGCGTGCACTGGGTATCCCGACTGCAAAACCACCAAGCCGATTGGAGGCACGCAGAAGAAGGCCGACGTGCCTCTCGAAGAGCCCTGCCCCCAGTGCGGCAGTAACCTGGTCCTGAAGACCGGGCGCTTTGGCGAGTTCACCGCGTGCAGCAACTACCCGAAGTGCAAGTACGTGAAGCAGAAGACCATCGGCGTCCCCTGCCCGGAGTGCACTCAGGGCGAGGTGGTCGAGCGGCGATCGAAGCGCGGCAAGACCTTCTACGGGTGCAACCGCTATCCGGACTGCAAGTTTGTGGCGTGGGGTAAGCCGATTCAGGAGAAGTGCCCGGAATGCGGAGGCAGCTATCTCATCGAGCGCTACTTGAAGTCAGGCTCCGTATGGCAATGTCCTAGCAGCGATTGCAAGTTCAAGCAGCCGGCCCCAACCCCCGTCGCTGTCGCCTGAAAAGGGGCGCCGGGCGACAAACTACGTCGCCCGGCGCTGCCTTGCCACTCTTCCGAGGCCCGACCGCAAGGGGGCTCTGGTTTAATCACAAAGAAAACGCTGCCCTGGGCGACACACCTCGTCGCCCGGCGCAACTCACGCCATGAACCCCACGTTCTTCACCGGGAAGTTGTTGATGTTCGGAAACACCGCCGGCAGGTCCGCGCCCTGCACCCCGAACCACGACGCAAACGTCGCGCCGTACTGATCCAGCGAAGTTGTCGGAATCCAGTTTCCGCGGTTGCCCGAGTCGTCCGGCCCCTGCAGCGCCAGGGTCGGAAACGCCCCGTAGGTGTCGCCGCCCTTGACCCCTCCGCCCACCACCAGGCAATGCCCGCCCCAGGCATGGTCGGTGCCCGCACCGTTGTTCGGCTGGAAGGTCCGGTTGAATTCCGACTCCGTGAACGTGACCACTCGCTCGGCGACGCCCAATTCGCCGGTCGCGTTGTAGAAGGCCGCCATGGCCTCGCTCAACTGCTGCAACAACCCGGCCTGCGACCCCAATTGTCCATTGTGGGTGTCGTAGCCGCCCTGCGAGACAAAGAAGATCTGGCGCTGCATGCCGAGTTGGCTGCGCACTTGAATGATCCGCGCGACCTGCGAAAGCTGCTGGCCGAGACTGGTCTGCGGAAAAACGGTAGCCAGGGGAGGCGCGTTGCGCGTCGCGTCGTCCACCAGTTTGGCCACCTCGATCGCGCCGCGCAGAATTCCGCTGGCCGCCTGGAACAACACCACGCCGCTGTCGAAGCTGAGCATCTCCTGCAGCGAAGCGTCTCGGGCGTCCATGGCCGCCGAGTGGTCGGATCCCTCGATTCCGAAACTCGATCCGGTGATGGTGGTCGGCTGCGTCTGCTGGCCGATCAGTTGGAGGCTGTTGCCCGCGATCGAGACGGCGGGCGGAAAGTTGGACGGCGAATTCAGCAGCGCCACCTTGTCCGCCACGCGCCCGCACCAACCGGTGGTCGCGGCCTGAAGCGGCGATGCGTTCTGCCACTGCTGCTGCTGATCGGAGTGGGAGAACAAGTTTGAGGGGACAGGGGCGGTGCGGTTCAGGTATTCCTGCTTGGTAGTCGGCCGTACCAGCGTCCCGACATTGTTGACGATCGCCAGCTTCTTCTGTGCGTACAGCGGATGCAGGGTCGCCATCGAGGGATGCAGTCCGTACGCCTCGTTGCGGGAGTTGCCAAAGGCCAGTAGCGAAGCCGTGGGAATCGCCAGACCCTGCCGGATGCTCTGATATGCCGTGTACTGGGGTCCCAGCGGGACCACCATGTTGTTGGCGTCGTTGCCGCCGAACAGGAAGATACACACCATGGCCTTGTAGTCTGGCCCGGTCTGGGCGCGGGCGTTGATAGAACCGAACGGAGCGAACGCCGCGGCGGCGCCAATGGTCGACACCAGGCGGCCGCTCTTCTGCATGAACTCGCGGCGCGAAACGAATAATGGGCTCTTCATGATGTTGATCTCCTCTTGAGTTACCGCTGCACCTGGAATCGGGATTGCGTCGCCGCCAGGTACAACGCGATCCGTGCCTTCAGGCGAGGATCGGTGGTTGTACCGATGGCCTTGAGAATGCTCGCCTTCATGTCTTCCTTCATCTGGCCGCGCAGGAATGCGTTGGCGATCGCTTCCAGCAGCAGGTCGGGCGACCCGCCCAGTCCCTCGAACTGCCTGGTCTGCACTTGCACGGTGCTGCCCAGGTAGTTGTTCACCGCGCGATGGACGAAGTTGATGCGGGCCAGCGAGGTGGAGGGGTTGAGTATCTGGAACTCGGGA
This sequence comes from uncultured Solibacteraceae bacterium, assembly GCA_964529305.1. Lineage (GTDB taxonomy): Bacteria > Acidobacteriota > Terriglobia > Bryobacterales > Bryobacteraceae > CAZGUX01. Next base: position 28,041 of record CAZGUX010000197.1, read on the forward strand.
GCGGTGATGCCTTGCACCCGATAGCCTGGGGAGAAGTAATTGAACACGCTGGGCGAGAAGAACAGCTTCTGGCCCATGGTTTCGGCGTAACCGGCAACGGAAGGCTCGTCCGTGATCACGGCGCCCATCGCCCGTAGCAAACTCGTGGCGAACAGGACCGGTTCCCGGAGATGTCCCGCCGTTGGACCCAGATCGGGACCCACGAGGCCGAGCGCCGGCGGCGTTCCGGCTTCCGCGTCCGTCAGGATCGCGCGAACCACCGCCTTCAAGTCACCCCGGATTCCATTTCCGCCCGCGAACGCAGCGGCCACCCGGGCCACGTACTCCGGCGATGGATTGCCGGTGACCAGCCGCTGGATCAGGCGTGTGGCGACGAAGGGCGCAACGTTCGGATGCGCGGAGATGTTCGACAGCGCGGCGTCCAGATCCTCCTGCGCGGTCCGGCCCGGCGGCAGCGCCAGCCCGCCTAGCAGCGTCTTGGCTGCGTCGTCGTGATGGTCGTTGAAGGGCGCCATCTGCCCCTGGTAGTAACGGTCGTTCTTCCACTTCGACTGGAAGCCGGGCTTGGGCGGATACGTCCATCCGGTGAAGGCGCGCGCGAAGTGCTTCACGGTCTCCTCCGAGTAGGCCGGGATCGGCTGGCCGGCGGAGTCCGTCTTCCGCGTGCCATTCATGTTCAACTCGAAGAGGCCGATCGTAAACAGTTGAAGCACCTCGCGCCCGAAGTTTTCGTTCGGCAGGATATTGCGCTTCAGATCGGGCTTGTCGTTGTTCACCATATCGAGGTACTCGCCCATGGCCGGGCTGAGTGTGACCTCTCGCAGCAGGGTATGGAAGTTTCCGAATGCGTGCTGCAGCATCAGGCGCTGAAAGGGGACCATCTGGTGGTAGCGAGGAAGTTCAACGCCGGACACGACAAAAATCTGGCTCAATGCGAAGGCCACGCGCTGTCGCAACTGGTCTTGACCACGAATCGCGTTGCGGAAGAAGTCGCGCTGCAACGAACTCAAACTTTCGTCCTCGTTGACCGGGTCGTCGTAGGTTGACATCGGGGCGGAGAACTGTTCCTGCAGCCACGCCTCCCGGCCAACGCTCATGACCTTGGCCAAACTCTCCGGGTCCGGCCCCCAACTGGCCTGTTCCAGGAAGCGCGCCGCGGTGGACAGCGACATCACCGTCTTTGCCGGTCTGACGCGCACCGCGTAGGCTACCGACGAGGCGGCACCGGGGTCTGGATTCAAGACCTGAACCAGGGCAAAGCCCCCGACACTCGCGGGCATGGTGGTAGTCACGTTCAACTGCGCCGGCGATACCCACGTCGCCGTCACCGGACTTCCGTTCACCGTTACCTTCGCGAGCTTTGCGAAGCCGGAGCCATTGACCGAAAAGGTCGTCGGGCCAATCGCGATGCCCATGGTGGAAAGTCCCGCAATCACCGGAAGCGGATTCAGCAGCGTGACTTCGGCTGTGTCCGACGCTTGAGAATCGACCACGCTCGTCGCCTTCAACGTCACCTTGGCCGGAGTGGGCAAAACCACCGGTGCTGCATAAATTCCTTGCGCGTCGACGGTTCCCAACACCGCGTTGCCGCCGTTCACGCCATTGACGCTCCACACCACGTTGCGATTTGAATTGTTGGCGACCGATGAGTAGAAGTCGTACGTCGCCCCGCCCCGCAGGTTGCGGGTTTCGGGCGACACGGTCACGGTCACCGGCGTCATCACGGTGATTTCTTTCGCGTTGGAGGCCGCCGAGCCAGGCTCGGGATTCAGGATGTCGATCTTCACCTTCGTCCCAGCGGCGACCGAAACCGTTCCTGTGGTGGTCAACTCCGTTGGCGATACGAATTTCGTGGCCAGCGGCGCTCCGCCGAATCGCACCACGGCTCCGCTGACGAAGTTCTTGCCAATCACCTGAATGGAGAACGGCTTGCCTGTATTGAAGTCCGGAGGCGCCAGCGAACTCAGCGAAGGTAACGGGTTCTGCAGAGTCACCGTGGAGGTGTCGGACTTGGCCGGATCGGCCTGGCTGACCGCTCTAATGGTGACGACGTTTGGCGCTGGAACCTTCGCCGGCGGAGTGTACACTCCGGCGGCCGTGATCGTGCCAAGAGTTGCGTTGCCCCCGGCGGTCGTGTTGACAAACCAGGTCACGGTTTTGTTCGTAGTGTTGCTGACCGACACGCTGAACGTCTTGGTCGAACCGAGGCGGATGGTGGCGGTCTCCGGGTAGACGTTCACCGTTACGACCGCCGGGGTCGCGCCGGACGCGGCGGTCAGGTACAGCATCAGGGCAGCGAGAAATCGCAAAGGCATATAAGGTATCCTCCTGCAGCGGCGGCGGGCACCCCGCCCTGCCGGCACTGCGTTTGTCAGGTATTGACAGGATTGTAGTACCTATAGGACTAGTCTGTCAGCGCGGGTTTTTACTCGATTTCGGCCCTGGTCGATCACCTAGTCTCAGGGGTATGCCAGCCTCTGGAGAAATAGGTGTCCTGCCGAGAATCATCCTCGGAGTGAAAGCGTAATGATTTCTGTGGATTAACCCAACAGTTCGCGCACCGGCTCGCCGGTCCGGTCGTCGAGTGAGTTGGCGATCTTGATCGGCCGTCCAATCGGGCTCATGATCTCCCGCTTCCAGTCGACGCCGAGGGACTTGTAGATCGTGGCGTAGAGGTCGCCCATTGAGACCACGCGGTCGGTGACGTTTGCGCCGCGTTCATCGCTGGCCCCGATCACCTGGCCGGTCTTGATGCCGCCCCCAGTCACCGCCAATGACCAGCAATTCGGCCAGTGGTCGCGCCCCAGGCGAGGATTGATCAGCGGCGTCCGGCCGAACTCACCCATTGCCACGACGAGGGTTGTGGCCAGCAGGCCGCGTTCTTCGAGGTCATCCACCAGCGCGGTGAGAGTACGGTCGAGCGTCGGGCAGAGGCGGTCGCGGTGACTCTTGTCGTTGTCGCTGTGTGTATCCCACGAAGTCCCGTGATACCCGGCGGCCGTGACAAAACGGCTACCGGCCTCCACCAGGCGCCGGGCCAGAAGCGCCGATTGGCCGATGGAATCCTTGCCGTAGCGCTCCTTCAGTTTCTCCGGTTCCTTGGACAGGTCGAACGCGTCCCGCACCGCCGGCGTGAGAATCATCTTCCACGCCTGCGCCGAGAACGCATCCATGTCCGTGTGTTCCACGGTCTCGTTCAAGCTCCGGTACCGCTGGTCGATCACCTTCAGAAACGCCGAACGGCTGTCGACGGCTTGCTGTGAGACGCTCTTGGGGAGGCTGAGGTCGGTAACCTGAAAGTCCGGCTTGGCGGGATCCGGAATGCACATCGGGTCGTAATCGCCGCCGAGGAAGGCGGCGCGGAAATAGTCTTCATACTGCCGGCCGCGTTCCCACTTGGGCACCAGCACGTGAGCCGGAACCGCGTTCCGAGGTCCCATCTCCTTTGTAATGATGGCGCCGAGGCTCGGAAACTGCATCGCCGGATTGATTTCGTGGCCGGTGACGACATAGTGCGTGGCCTGCGGATGGTCGTTGCCTCGGGTATGCATCGACCGCACGATGGCGAACTTGTCCATCTTTTTCGCCATCCGCGGCAGGAGTTCGGAAATCTGAATCCCAGGGACATTGGTCGAGATCGGCCTGAAGTTGCTGTTGGACTTGGGATCCCAGGTGTCGATGTGGCTCGGCCCGCCTTCCAGCCAGAACAGGATCACGGCGTTTGCCTTGGCGGCCGAAGGAGCCTTGGCCGCTGCGGCGGCCCGCAGGTAGTCGCTCAAGGTCAACCCGAGAAAGCCGAGGCTTCCGGCGTTCAGGAAATCCCGTCGCGGCATGTGTGGTCTCGGCATCGATGATCCTCCTCTTCCCCCCGTGGCGCACGCTTCAGCGTGCACGGGAACTTTAGTTCCCTCGGTCAGTGGTTCTCCGCGAACTCCCGGGAACTCACCAACGCCCAGATAAACTCCCGCAGCCCCGCTTCCCGGTCGCCCCGGTTCGCCAGCAACTGCGTCAACGCTTCCTTCTCCTCGCGCTCCGGCACCCGGCACAACGCCGCGACGAAGAACTCTTCAAAGATTCTCTCATCACTTGCGCCCTCGTCCAACAAGCCTTTCAGCCGGCTGTCCTTGGTGCTCAGCCGGTCGACATACGTGGCACCCGCGAGCATGTGCAGCGCCTGGGCCAGATTCGGCTTGCCCGAGCGCTCCGGAACCGCGCCCCGGTTCGGCCGCCCGTACAACTCCAGGAACCGGGAGAAATACATGTCCGGGTCGTGCAGTTGGATCGCCCGGGTTCCCGCCGGCGCCTGGCCGACCGTCGATCCCTCGGTCACTGCGGTCGCGAACTTTTCCGCAACGCCCGTCGTATCCGACACGGCATCCAGCAGGACTTCGGCATCCAGGGCGCGCGGCATCGAACGCGAATAGTTCACCCGATCCTCGCGGTTGGTGTCATTCGGCTTGCCCGTCAACTGATACGTTCGGGACATCACGATTCGCTTCATCAGGTGGCGCAGGTCGTAGCCGTGATCGCGGAAGTCCTGGCCCAGGGCTGCCAGCAGCTCGGGATGTGTTGGCGGATTCGTGGAACGGAAATCGTCCACCGGATCGACGATGCCGCGCGCGAAGAAGTGTCCCCAGATGCGATTCACAGCCGCTTCGGCGAAATACGGCTGCGACGTCATCCAGCGGGCCAGCACTTTCCGGGGATTGCCGTCCGCGGGAACTTGCGCCTTAGACCCGTCGAGCAGCGCGGGCCGGACCGTTGCCTTGGTCCGGGGGTGCAACAACTCCACTTTCCCATCGACGTCCTTCGAACTCAAGTCCATGTTCACGGGGTGATCGAAGACCACCGGTCCCATCTTGAACAGCCGCGAGAAAAACGCCGCCATACCCCAGAACTGATCCTGGCTCCATGTTTCATAGGGATGGTTGTGGCACTGCGCGCAGTCCAGGCGGCGGCCAAAGAAGACCCGCACCTCTTCGGCCATCACATCCGCCGGCGCCCCGATCTGGTTGTACGGGATAAAGTGCCGCGACGGTCCGCTGTACCCCTGCGCGGAAAGCCGCTCCCGCGCGATCGCGTCGTACGGGCGATTGGTTTCGATCTGCTCCCGGATCCACTCCCAATACCGGTCGCTGAACTTCGGCGTCAGGCCGTTGGCAAAGATGGCCACGCGAAAGATGTCGGAGAAGCGGAACGTCCAGTAGTCGACAAACTCCGGCGAGCCGATCAACGCGTCGACGAGTTTCTCGCGCTTCCTGGGATCTTTGCTCGAGAGAAACTCGCGCGTGCGGGCCGGAGGCGGCAGCGTCCCGGTCAGGTCCAGGCAGACCCGCCGCAGGAACTCGCCGTCGCCGGCGACATCGGAGGGCACAATGTGGAATCGCTCGAGCTTGCGGAACACGTGCTCGTCGATCAGGTTCCAACGCGCAATCTGGGGATAATTCGCGACCGGCGGCCCGATGACGCCGACGCCCGCGCTGGCGAACTGTCCCGCCGCGCGAATCAGGATCGCGGTCTCGCCCAACCGCTTCCCGCTCACGACGCCGTCGCCTCCAACCGCGGCCACCTCGCCGTCATTGGTCGAATAGACCACCTGGTGCGTGAGGTCCTCGCGGTGACCGTCCAGGAAATGCCCGGTCACCAGCAGGCGATGCGTGCCATTCACCGGCAGGGTGGCCATCGGCGGGAACACCTCCAGGCGAGTCAACTTCGGCGTGGCGGCATCGTCGCCGTACGGCGCGCCTCGCTCCACCCAAGAGCGGAGGAGCCGGTAATCCTCGGACTCTTTGGGAATGCGGCGCCCGCCTCCGTGCGGCACGGCGCCGGCGGCCTTCGCCAGCAGCAGGCTCTCCTCGGGCTTGGCTTGGTTGATCCGGGGAACCCGCTCCCCTTTGACTTCATTGGTCAGAACCTGATAGGTCCCGCCCTTGGTGATCCACTCGTAATCGTCTTTGGGATAGAGGGCGTTGGCCGAGAGTTTCAGGCCGCCTCGGCCCTTCACCCCGCCGTGGCAGGCCGCGGAGTTGCATCCGCGCTTGGTCAGGATCGAGACGACGTCATATGCGAAGCTTACGGGCCGGGCCGCGGCCGAGCCTTCGATCCGGACCGCCGATTGAGCCTTCGCCGTCCCGAGCACCGCGGTCACCGAGAGCGGCCCATCGAACGCCACGGCGATTCGCGCCGGTCCGATCAGGCGGGCCCGAGCCGGAGGAGCGACTTGCCATTCGGCCTCCGCGGTCACGTCCTTCTCCGTGCCGCCCTCGAACGAAGCGATCGCCACGAACTGCTGGGTCGCTCCAGCCCCGGTGAGCGTGACGCTCGACGGCACGACCTTTACCGAAACCAGCTTCGGCTCCGCCCACGCGATCGACAGCGATGCCAACACAATCAGGCGTCTCATGGTTTGCTCACGACCATCACGGGAATCTCCTTTCGCGCCACCACCGCTCCCGGTTTTCCGTCCACCACCGGCCGGACCACCAGGCGGGCCACTTGCGGCTGTCGCATCGGCGCCGCATCGGGGGCGGCGGCAAACACCACCACCGAGCGTTCCGTGCGCGGCGTATATCTCTCCCGCTTGCCGGGATGCGCCGGTGGATCCTTGTCCGGTTCGTAGTCCGCGCCCGCCGCCGCCTGCACCCCCGGCGGCAGCGATTCGGCCATCACCACCACGGCGCCGCGGTAGTTCTCCTCCCGGTCGAACATCACCCGCACCGCTCGCGCGTCACCAGGCGTCAGGTTGATCCGATCCTCTTCGACCTTGACGTCCCCGAGGTGGGGGACCTGCGGGCGGATCATGACGCGATAGCGGAATCCCGGCGCGGCCAGGTCGGACGTGGTCTCGCGAACCTCCACCGTGTAGTCGCCGAGATTGCGGAGCGGGATGACGGTCTTGGCTTCGATCGACTTATACATGGCGCCCGAACAGGCGCCCCGGCCGGCCATAATATTGGTCGCGACTTCCTCGCCCGCCGCATTCAGCAGCCGCACGATCGGATTGAACAACGGGGGCGCGGTTTCCGGGGTCTCCACTTCGAGAGCGATGTCTTGGGGGCTCTCGATGTGGAAGCGGGCGCGGTGCGTCTCGCCCGGCGCCAGCAGAGCGCCCTCCACGGTCGCCGGCAGCTTGACGGTCGGTCCCTCGGATGACCCGCGGTATGTCTCGGCTGCTTTCTGCACCTGCGCCGCTCCGCCGCGTTCGGCCAGTTCGTTCGGCCGGTGGGCGGACAGGCGCCGTTCGAAAGTGCGTTCCTCCCACGCGCCCGTTTTCGGCGCGGGCTCGGGCGGAACGGATCCTGCCCGAATCTTGAGCTGATAGCTGTAATCCGGCCCGCCTTGGCCAGAGAACCCTTCGACGCGCAGGAAATAGCGCCCGCCCGTCTGGAAGGTATGGACGAGGTGGGCGTTGGTCAGGTCGCCGATGACCCACAGGGGTTCGTCGTTGAACGCGATGCGCTTGACGCGCTTCGAATCGAACCAGCTTCCGAGAGGCTGATAGATGCTGAGAGCCGGATCGAAGCCGTTGGCGTTCCCGCCGGGCCCGCCCAGCGACGGCAGCCCCGAGATCGCCTCGAAGGTCAACGTCTGTCCGGCTTGCGCGTCGAACGCATAGTAGTCGACCTCGCCTCGCTGGCCCAGACGCCCGGTGACCAGCGCCGGGACCTGCTGAATGCCGGTCGCCGTCTCCGGACTCTCATGAGCTCCTTCCGGCTCGGCGGCCACCGCCTGATCGGAAACATAAACCGGCAGCGCGTTGGAGAGCCCTCGCGGGGTAACCATGCGGAACAGATGCCAGCCGGGCTTGGCGTCCGCGGCGATCCGGATGCGCACGCGGACCAGGTCGATAGGAACCTTGCTCTTCGCGTTGGCGGCGGCAGGCTCGGTGTCACTTCCCTCGATTTCGAGGGTGAATGCCGGGTGCCCTGTGAACACTCCGGTCGCGGTGGCCAGTCCGGTGCCTCGCAGAACGGCGGGGACCACGGTACCCCGCTGTCCGGTGAAGGGGTGCAACGAGGAGAGTTTTGGTTCCGGAGGGGGTTCCGGCAGTTTGACGGCGGCGAGGCACACGGAGGCTGTGATCCAGATACACAACGACCTTCCGCGCCCCCGGCGTCCCATGGGTATCTCAGATCGTATCATTCCAGCGCCTCTCCAGGCGCGCCACTCTCGGCCTCTTCTGGTGAGACCTTTGAAGTGCGGGATCTCGCCTCCAGACTTTCTCGCTGGATCGTCCGAAGGCCCGGGCGGTTCAGCGTTGTCAAGGGATTCCCCATGGGGCCTGCGGCCCACCAAAACAAATTGAAGAACGCCTCGCAGCCCCGACCGTAAGAGGGCTAGCGCTCGCACTCAATTTTCCGCACGTGTTCCCAGGAAGGGATCGCCAGGTTGTTCACGGGCATGTTCGCCTTCGGTAACTGGCTCTCGAAACTAGGATGAAGCGGACCCGTTCTTGCCATTCTTCTTGGAGTAATAATAGGCAACCGCGGCAAATGGCAGCGACTCCACGGCATTTCTCAACACAATTGTCAGAGGGGCCCCAACTAGCGGACTGGATCGCCAATTCCAAAGGAGTTCTGGCGCCAGACCGATGAGCGTGAACAGCGCCCATATCCCCACAAACGTACCGTTGCCAAGGATATCGGCAATTTTCCCGACAAAACGGCGGATCATGGCGATGGCTGTGCCGGAGAGCTTGTGTGCAGCGGAGGCGGCCCGTTACCCCCTCTCGTTATAGTAGGAAACCCAGGAAGCCCGCGGGAAGTCCATCGAAACCCACGACACCAACGTTCGCAGCCACTATCTCCCTGCCGAGGTCGCCTGGGAAATGGTTGGCGCCGGCCCAGGAAGAAAGAACTCGTGTATAGCCCCGGTGTCTCCTCGCACATAGCGATAAAAAAGCGCTTAAGGTGTTTTCCCGCAACCTGACAGGGAAAAAACCCGTGGCGCGTAAGAGACTGGACCCCAAAAGGTGGTACTGCATTCACTTCCCCTTCGCCGGAAGCCACCTCAAGATTGTATTTAGGGATTATCCGATGGCTACCTTCTTCACGTCCTGCCAGATCTGTTGCAAACGTCTCCCCCTCTTTTCGCGCCAGCAATACTGTTCGCCATGTGAGCAACAGCTCGACGAGTATCACCGGTCGATGTACTTGGCTCGTTTGGCCAACAATGTCCGCGAAGTCAACCGACTCAACTCGGCCCTTGAGGACCGCTTTGGCAGCCCTGCGGCTGATGAAAAGCCAGCGCCCCCTGGTCAACGCCCAACCAGCGCGGCCTCCTTCCCTGCGACAACACCATTCGATATTGGTATTCCTACGCGGGCGGGTCACCGGGCGCAAGCCGGTTCGGGCTGAGCGACCTCCCGCTTGGGCCGGTTTGGAACCCTCGAAGCAAGCGGCCGGGCCGGGCGCCGGTGTCTTCTCCGTCGCGCGAGACTTCGGTTCCACGGACGAACGTGTGCCGGTAGCCCCTGGCACGCTGCACGATTCGCTTGCCGCCCGCGGGGAGATCGTGCACGACGACAGGCCGCTCGAGACCCAAGCCCGCGAAGTCGATGACATTGAGGTCGGCACGGTAGCCCGGAGCAATCACTCCGCGGTCGTGGAGCCCGTAACTCCGCGCTGTCGCCATCGTCTGCTTGTGGACCAGGAATTCCAGCGGCAGCTTCGGACCGCGCGTACGATCGCGCGCCCAGAGGGTGAGCAGACTGGTGGGCGAACTGGAGTCGCATATGAGACCAACGTGGGCGCCGCCGTCGGCGATACCGCAGACCGTGTTGCGGTTTACGAGCATCTGGTGGACAACGCTAAGATCACCGGCCGAGTAATTTTCGAAGGCGTGCATCAACAGGGTAGTGCCACCCTCTCGCAGGAGCAATTCCAGGGCAAGATCGAACGGATCGCGGCCGTCAGCCAGAGCGCGTTTGGCGATACTGTTGGCCAAGTCGGGCTCGTAGTTCGGAGGCGCGCCGAGTTCGAAGGTGCGCGCAAGGGTCGCGGCCATCCCGCGAGTGTAATCGTCATCTGGGCGGTCTTCGACAAGGCGGCGGCGCAAGTCGCGGTCGTTGACAATGCGGGCGATCCGCCCATTGTGGTCGAGCGCCTGCAGCGAGTGCCAAAGCGGGTGCGTAAGAAACGGATGCCGCGAAGCCTGCAGTCCCAGAAGGACACCGATCGGGCGCGATCCGACCTGCGCTGTAAAGTCGAGCCCTTCGGCACAAGCCCTGTCCAACGATGCGAGCGTCTCGCTCCAGCGATTGGGCGCGATGTCCATCTGAACCAGCAGCACCGATAAGGGTCGCTGGGCAAGTTCCGCGGCTGCGCGAAGCAATGAGAACTCTCCGGCGCCAAAGTCGGAGTTCACTTGGATCACGCCGGTGCCGGCGCGCTTCATGGCGGACGCGATCCCAGCAAGCTCCGGTTCCGTGGCGCTCAGGCTGGGTGTCGGGCGGCCGTCGGCAGCGCGATGTTTGGTCGTGCGGGATGTGCTGAAGCCGAATGCGCCAGCTCCGAGCGCTTCCTCGAGCAACTGCCCCATTCGCGCGATTTCGTCCCCGGTTGGGCGTTCCCTGTGATCTGCGCCGCGATCGCCCATCACGTAGAAGCGTAGCGCCGCGTGGGGCACCTGTACTCCGACATCCATGACACGAGGCGTTTCCTCGAGAGCGTCAAGGTACTCGCCGAACGTCTCCCAACGGAAGTCGACTCCCTCCGAAAGTACAATCTCGGGGATGTCTTCGACGCCTTCCATCAAGTTGATGAGATAGGTCTCGCTGCCCGGGCGAACCGGTGCGAATCCCACTCCGCAATTGCCGAAGATCGTTGTCGTTACACCGTGCCACGACGACGGTGTCATCGCCGGGTCCCAGGTTGCCTGACCGTCATAGTGTGTGTGGATGTCAACCCAACCAGGCGCGACCAATAATCCTTCGGCATTTACCTCGCGGCGTGCGCGCCCGGCCCTCGGTTCGAGCGCTGTGATTAGTCCCTCGTCGATCGCGACATCCACCTGGCGGGGTGTCGCCCCGGTTCCATCAATCACCGTCCCGTTGCGGACCACCAAGTCGTGCATCGCTATTCCTTTCCAGCGGTTCAGCCAAGGTTTCCCGCTCTATCCGTCCGGCTACTCGCTGCCGCCGGCGAAATCGCGGGTGAGACGGTTGACCTGGCTGCGATCTACATGCCTCCCCAATGCGAATCGAATGGGGCCCCAGTAATGCATGGGGACAAAGAAAAGCGCATCCTTGCGTTCGATCACGAACTCTCTTCCTGTCTCCTTAGTCGATCACTGTCCGAGCGCTCTGGTCTCTCCAACGTACTCCCATCCACCAAACGATCGCGCCGGCTGCGAAAAAACCGAGGAGCTTCGGCCATCCGTTCTGCTGATAGTAGGCATCATCACCGAAATACTTCTCCGTCAGCAACTCGGTGGCAAACAAGCAGCCAACTGCGATGAGCTGCCACCAGATATCCGCGGCCGCTCCAGATGATCATGGGTCCACTACAACACCCTGAAACCTGGGGACGCGATTCTACCTTAGTTCTAACGCGAACTCCAAGCCCACCGGACTTGCTGGCTGACCCAGATCGCCGTCGCGGCTTTGCTGACAGTCCCTTCCTTCCGCAAATAAATCCCGCCGGGCTGCCCGGTCAACAGGCAGCGCAAACCGGCCCCGTTATAGTAAGCTTCGAGCTACAGGCATGATGCGAGCCAGCCACGTCACCGCCGCCGTGATTACCGGACTCCTGGCGTTCCCCCTGTGGGCCGCGCCGCCGCGGTACGAGGCCGACGTTCTTCCTATCTTGAAGTCCCGATGCCTCGCCTGCCACGACGTCAAATCACGCCAGGCCGGCCTCTCGCTCGCCTCTCGGGACGACATTCTCAAAGGCGGTAAGTCGGGTCCGGCCGTGGTGCCCGGCAAGCCGGCTGAAAGCCTTCTGCTGGCGATGGTCTCCTCCGGCAAGATGCCGATGGGCGGCAAGTCCCTGGCGGCTGTCGAAACCCAGGTGATTCGCGCCTGGATCGAAGCCGGGGCCTTGCGCGATGGAGAAACCGGGGTGGCCGTGATTCCCGTTGCCGAGAGAGAAGTGCAGGCCATCCTGAGCGCCAAATGCTGGGTTTGCCACGGGCGCATTACGCGCAAGGCCGGCCTTGACTTGCGCTCGCGCGCGCCCTTGCTGAAGGGCGGCAAATCCGGCCGCGCGATCGTCCCCGGCAAGCCTGACGAAAGCCTGTTGATCCGGCGCATCGCGGCGCAGGAAATGCCTCCGCCCAAACTGCAGGAACAATACTCCGTTCGCGGCCTGACCTCCGACGAGTTGGAGAAAGTGCGGAACTGGATCGCCGCCGGCGCCCCCGCGGACGATGAATCGCCGCTCGACGTCAGCGCCGATGCCGATCCGATGGTCAAACCGAAAGACCGCGAGTTCTGGTCGTTTCGTCCGCCCCAGCGCCCCGCCGTCCCCGTTGTCCGCGCGAGTGTCCGGAACCCGGTGGACGCATTCCTCCTGGAAAAGCTCGAGTCGAAGGGTTTTGCATTCGCCCCGGAAGCCAGTCGCCGCTCGCTGATTCGCCGCGCCTATCTGGACCTGATCGGCCTGCCGCCCGCCCCGGCCGAACTGAATCGGCTGCTGGCGGACACGCGGCCCGACGCCTACGAAAAGATGATCGACGCGCTCCTCGAGTCGCCCCGCTACGGCGAACGCTGGGCTCGCTACTGGCTGGACGCGGTGGGCTACTCGGACTCGGAGGGAGGCACCAGCGCCGACGAACTGCGCCCCCATGCCTGGCGGTATCGCGACTATGTCATCCGCAGCCTGAATTCCGGTAAGCCATACGACCGCTTCCTCACCGAGCAGATCGCCGGCGACGAACTGTTCGACTATCGCGCCTCCGCCGAATACACGCCGCGGCAGGTGGACCTGCTGGCCGCCACCGGTTTCTGGCGCACGGGACCCGACTCCACTTATTCGACCGAGCAGAATTTCATCCCCGAGCGGATGGATGTGATCGCGGCGCAACTGGAAATCCTTGGAGGCTCCGTGCTCGGCCTCAGCGTCGGGTGCGCGCGTTGTCACGACCACAAGTACGACCCCATTCCGCAGCGGGACTACTATCGTCTGGCGGCCATCCTGACGCCGGCCTACGATCCATTCGCCTGGCGAGCCCCCAGCATGAATTGCGGCGGCGTCGGCGCCAAGTGCGATGAGCACAACACCCGCTATCTGCCGCTGCGCATCGCCGGCGAATCTCAGGCGATCGAGACGCACAACGCGCCCATCCTCGCTCGCGTCGCCGCCCTCGAGAAGGAACTCGACGGCAAGACCACCGCTTACCGGAGCAAGCTGATCGACGCGCGGCTGGAAAAACTTCCTGCCGGCGTTCGGGCAACCGTTCGACTAGCCCTCGACACTCCGGAAGGCCAACGGTCACAAACGCAGAAAGCCTTGCTGGTCGAGCACGAGTCCACGCTGGCGGTCAAGACGCGCGACCTCGAAGAGACCTTCGCCGATTTCAAGAAGGACAAGGAAACGCTTGATGGCGAGATCCGGGAGGCCAAGGTCAAGCTGAAGGCCGTCCCGAAGATCCGCGCGCTGTTCGACCTGGGCCCCGAACCGCCTCCGACGCGCATCCTGTTTCGCGGTGAAGCCACGCATCCCGGGCCGCTCGTCGCTCCCGGCGCGGTGTCGGTGGTGAGCGCCGGACTGCCGCCGTATCGCGTGGAACCGCCGCCCTACCAGACCCAGACCAGCGGCCGCCGCCTGGCGCTTGCCCGCTGGCTGACCCAGCCCAATCATCCCCTGACCGCGCGCGTGATGGTGAATCGCATCTGGCAGCATCACTTCGGCAACGGGCTGGTGATGTCGGCCGGAAACTTTGGCCGCATGGGAACGCCCCCGTCCAACGCCGCGCTGCTCGATTGGCTGGCGGTCGAATTCGCGGAGCGAGGCTGGGACATCAAGGCCATGCACCGCCTGATCATGACCTCGACCGCGTACCGTCAGACCACGCAGGCGCCGGATCGCGTCCGCGAACTCGACCCGGATAATGTTCTGTTGTCGCGATTCCCGTTCCGGCGTCTGGATGCCGATGCGCTGCGCGATTCCATCCTGCAGGTGGCGGGACGCCTGGACACTACGGCGTATGGGCCGCCCGTCCCGTTGAAGGTGATGCCCGACGGAGAAACGGTGACCGAGCCCGGCAAGACTGGGGATCGCCGCTCAATCTACCTCACCATCCGGCGGACGCGTCCGATCTCTCTGCTCGAGACCTTTGACGCCCCGTTCCTCAACCCCAACTGCGTGAAGCGGGCTGAATCGGTGGTGTCGTCGCAGGCTCTCGAACTGTTGAACAGCGACCTGGTCCGGGAGACCTCACGCTATCTGGCCGGCCGCATCATCGATCATGCAGGAGAAGATCACCAGGCTCAGGTCCAGCGTCTTTATGGCGTGACCTTGTCGCGGGACCCGACTGCGGAAGAACTGGGCCGGGCCCGGCAGGCGCTGGAATCGATGGAGCGGGAGTGGACCCGCCACCTCGAGGCGAACCCGCCCGCTGAGCCCATCCGGCGGAAAGCGCAATGGCTGGCGCTTTCCACGCTGTGCCACACCCTCTTGAACTCGGCCGAATTCCTGTACGTGGACTAAGACAATGGACACTTGTTCCCGGCGCAGTTTCTTCAATCGCATCGCCGACGGCCTGCACGGCGCGGCCCTGGCGACGTTGCTGGGCAACGACCTGTTTCAGGCGAATCCGGCGCTGGCCGCGACGGCAGCCGGGCCCAGGCTGTACGATCTCAAGGCCAAGCCCCCGCATCATCCGCCTCGGGCGAAATCGGTGATTCAACTCTTCATGAACGGCGGGCCCAGCCAGGTGGACCTGTTCGACCCGAAGCCCGCCCTCGCAAAGTACGCCGGCCAGCCTCCCAGCCGCGACCTCGCCGCGGAGGTGCGCGCGGTTCGCGAAACCGGCGGCCTGATGCCGTCGCCCTACCAGTTCCGCAAGCACGGCCAATGCGGCGCGGAGGTGAGCGAGATCCTGCCTCACCTGGCCGGCTGCGTCGACGACATGGCGATCGTCCGGTCGATGTTCACCACCCACCTGGCGCACGAAGCGGCGCTGTTCCTGATGCACGGAGGACGTATCCTGCCCACCCGCCCGACTCTGGGCGCGTGGGTGGTCTACGGACTGGGCTCGGAGAATCAGAATCTGCCGGCATACGTGGTGCTGGACGATCCCAAGGGGCCTCCAGTCAACTTCATTCAGAACTGGCAGGCCGGTTGGCTGCCTGCTGTGTACCAGGGCACGCGAGTGCGGGCCGAAGGGTCCCCAATCCTGAACCTTCACGCCAAGGAAGAGTACCCCAACGCCATCGTCGATCTCAGCCGCAGCCTGCTGCACCGCATGGATACCGGGCATCGCGACCAGCATCCCGGCCATGCCGAGTTGGAGGCGCGGATCGCCAACTACGAACTGGCGGCACGGATGCAGATTGCGGCCACCGACGCGCTCGACCTGTCGAAAGAGAATGCGGCGACCCACGAGATGTACGGCCTCAACGACGAACGCACCGCCTCGTACGGCCGCCGCTGCCTGATGGCCCGGCGTCTGGTGGAGCGGGGCGTCCGGCTGGTCCAGATTTATATCGAGGGACAAATCTGGGACAACCACAATCAGATCCGCAAGGGTCTCGAGTACGCCTGCGGCAAGACCGACAAGCCGGCCGCCGCGCTGCTGAAAGACCTGAAGCAGCGAGGCCTGCTCGACTCGACTCTGGTCGTGTGGGGCGGGGAATTCGGACGCCTCCCGATCGCCCAGGATCCCGGACCGAACGCGGGCCGCGACCACGGGCCTTCGGGCTTCAGCGTCTGGCTGGCCGGCGGCGGCGTGAAAGGCGGGGTCACTTATGGATCGACCGACGAGATCGGCTACCGTGCGGCGGAGAATCGTGTCAGCATTCACGATTTCCACGCCACGGTGCTGCACCTGCTCGGGCTGAACCATCGCAACCTGGTCTTCGAGCGGGAAGGCCGCGGCGAGCGGATCACCGACGAGTTCCCCGCGCGGGTCGTGCAGGAAATTCTGGCTTAGCCGTGCGGCCTCTCCTTGCGTTCTTTGTCGCCGAGAACCAATTCTCGCTGGCATGAGGCGAAAAATCGCCGATCTTTTTTGCCACGCCAGTAGTAGAATAGCCACCGGCGCGAATTCGCGCCCCACAAGGAGGTCCCATGGCAATTGGTTTGCTCGAGGTCGACGGCTCGATCGACCTTTCACAGTTCTGGCCCGCCGGCGGGTCGGACGCGGACACGACGCAGATTCGGGTGAACGTGACGGCCGGAGCTTTCCGGTTCCGCCCGAGTCCGGACCAACCGTTCCGGGTCACTCACTCCCTGGATAACGCAAAGGTGAAGGGAGCCGCCACCTACGACATCGTCAAAGGCGGGAAGATCAGGGTCCGGCTTCAAGGGATTGACGCGCCCGAATTACACTATCGGCCTGCCGCGGCGAAGAAGAAGGCGGACCAAACGGAGGAACAACATGAACTCTACCTCCGATGGAATCTCGAATTCCGGCAGTTTCTGGCCGAAACGGCGACAAATGCCCTCGCGACATTCCTCAATGGCATCGGCGCCAGTCCCCTCCCGTGCAAAATCCGTACCGCCGTCGATACGCCTGGTGAGGTCTTTGACACCTACGGCCGCTTTGTCGGGAATATCTTTGTGCAATTGCCGGCGGGTGAACAGGACCTGAACCTCTGGATTATCGAGCAGGGCTGGGCATTCCCGGCCTTTTACTCGTCGATGTCGGAGGAGGAAATCACAACGATCACCGCGGCGGCCGACCGGGCTTATCTGGCGGATCGGGGTATCTGGCCGTACCTGAACGATGCCGTGCGCGCGGCCGAGTTCGATCTCGATCTGGTATTCCGGGGCAAGGGCGCCCCTCTGAATCCGGCGGCCGACGTGGGACTCGTGATTGTACCGAAGCTGTTTCGGCGCCTGGCCACCTATGTCGTCAACCGCAAAGCGAAGATGGTGTCCGGCACCTTCGAGAACTATCTGCGATCCAAGCGTTCGAGCGACTCGGTTCATCTCACCCAGGAGTTTCTGGCTCAGGGGGCGGCGGCGGCTCCGGTGCGTTTTCTCGACGAGTTCGTCGAGAACGGACTGACCACGGTGTGGCCGGAAGAGCTCGTGTTTCGTGAAAAACCATCCAGCGTGATAGCCCCGGGTGGCGGGCCAGTGGCCTTCTAAATTGGCGGGCGCGGGATCGCGCCGATTTTCAGGGACTACAGGCCTCGCAGAAACTGCGGGTCCCGCCAGTCAGACGCGATCCCGTTGTTCGATCAGACTCACGGGCGTCTCGTTCCACAACTGCGCGGGCACGGAATAAGCTCCGCGGAAGTGGACAAATCGGCCCCACATCGCGAGCGTCACAAACACACCGAGCCAGATCTTTCTGGGCATGGTCTGCATTTGTTCCCAAACCTGGATGGCAGGTATCAGGAAGAGCGCCAGCAAGGGGTTGAGATCGGCGAGATAACGCGATCCGTAACAGTATCCCGGCCACCACATCGCGACCACGATCGCGTGCAGCACCGCGATCGCGATCAGGTACTGGGCGAGGGGGAAGAGCCACTTCCGGCGCCAGGCCAACAAGATGCCCGCAATCGAAACGATGAACACCGGCGTGAACACGATCAAACCCCGAGACGGGCTCACGGTCTGTTCGGCCAGTCCTGATAACCACCCCGTCATGCCCGGCCACTCCAAACCCGAGCGGTAATAAAGCGCAGAACGCTGTGCCGGACAGTCACGTTGTAGGTAAGGAATACAAAGGCCACGGGCGCCGCCCAAGCGAGGTATTTCCAAAGCACTCGACGGTGATGCAGCACGACATAGAGAGTCAATACGACAACGGCGATGGCGTTGGTCGGTCTGAGTGTGTAGGCCACGGCGATGGCCAATCCGGCCGGAGCAACCCACTCCTCCGATTCCCGCCCACGCACAAGGAAGTAGACGGCCAAAATCAGAAAGAGCGCCGACGGCCCGTGCTGCCAGAGCGAACGCGTCGCCAGCGACCACATGGACGTGCCGAAAGCCAACACCAAAGTGATCCACCACGCGGCTCGAGCGGCCACGAGCCGGCGTGCCGTCGCGTGGAAGATCGCCACGGTACACGCGCCGGCAAACGCGGCAATCCACATCTCCGCCAGATCTCGCCCGGCGATCAGGTCTCCGGATAGAAAAACGCGCAGCGGCTCGGGGACCTTCGGGAGCCACGCCATGATGGCCGGGCCAAACTGGCGCGCCGCCTGCTCCATCAGCCACACAAACGGCAGCGCCAGCACCGACATGGCCCGCGGAAAGAAGTTGTACACGCGCCCGTTCGCGCACGCTTCCAACCCGACCCGGTAACGGACAGCCGGTCCAGCCGGGGGAACGCATTCGAGGGCGTACTGGTATGCCGGCGGGGTCGGCTTGACATACTCGTCGAGGTCCGTATTTCCCTCGGGCAACAGGCTCACTGCCGACGCCACCACCCACGCCTGGTCTTGCCCGGTGAAGGGAAGGCTGACGCTATAGACCAGCCAGGACAACAAGAACACCACCGCGGTCGTGATGGACGCCTGCCGCGGGTACGAAGCATTCCCTGCCTCGAGCGGGTGACAGACCGCGGCCGCACCATCGCTTTCTTTGCCACTAGAGGTAAACCGTATCTCAAAGATCTCCTCTGAACAACTCACGATAACGAGTTCGGGAGGTCTACCCGCGTCGTGCTGCGGCGAGACCATCGGGGTTTGAAGGCTGTCTGGAAAGCCGGAGACCGGGTTGAGTCCGTGGAGGCGCGGGGGGGAATCGAACCCCCGAATAAAGGTTTTGCAGACCTCTGCCTTACCACTTGGCTACCGCGCCCTCGGGTGGGTTCAGCTTCGACGATAGCGCGCGAGAACCGCCCAAGTCAAACTTCGGAAATTTCTGAACCAACTGCCTTCTCGCGCGTATTATTGGGTGCACCCCGATGGATACGTCGGTCCAACCAGCAGTGGCGCCCGCTGTTCTCGACCTGGCCCGCGCGGGCGATGAGTGGGCCTTTGGAGAACTCGTCCGGCGTCACCAGTCGATGGTCTATTCGATCGCGCTCCGCTATCTCCGCGATCCGGCGTCGGCCGAGGAACTCAGCCAGGAAGTTTTTCTCCATCTCTACCGGGGCATCGCCGCGATCGAGTCCGAGGCCCATCTGGAAAGCTGGCTGCGCCGGGTCGCGGTACACCGCGCCATCGACCAAACCCGGCGCCTCCGCTACCGGCCGAGAGTCGGGCTGGAGCAAGCCCCTCCGGCAGTCGCCAAGGGCCGGCAGGAGGATCCACTGCTACGGCAATGGCTTCGGCAACTGGTCGACGGCTTGCCGGACCGGGCCCGCCTGATGGTGATTCTCCGCTACCAGGAGGATTTGCAGCCTGGGGAGATCGCCGAGTTATTGGACGTTCCGCTCGGCACGGTGAAGAGCGGCTTGCACCGGGCGCTGGCCGTATTGCGAGAGAAATGCATCCGGTTAGGCGGTTTTGAATGAATGATTTCGAGCACGAATTGAAAGCATCGCTCAAGCGCGTGGAGCCGCCCGCGGACTTGGCAGAAGAGGTCTTGGCCCGGGTGGCGGCGGAGCGGCGGCGTCCTGGCCGGGGCCATGCGGCTCGCTGGCTTCCGTGGGCAATGGCGGCGGCGCTCGCCGTCGCGGCCGGGCCGGCGGTGCGGCAGTGGCGAGGCGAACGCGCCAAGGCCGAACTCCTTATGGCCATCGACATCACTAACCATCAACTGGAGCGGGTCGAACAGCGTCTCGATTCGCTGAATCAAAGGACAATCCCATGAACCGACTCTTCTTTCGAACCGCAATCACGTTTCTGTTGGCGGCTGGGTTAGCGCCTGCCCAGGATATCTTCTCCCATATGGATTGGGACAAGTTGGCCGCGAAGGCCAAGGAGAAGACGCTGGTGGCCCTGGATGGGCCAGCCCTGAAACTGGCCACCCAGTTCCTCTCCGAGACCGATAAGAATCAGGCCAAGGTACGCAAGATCGCGTCCGATCTGACCGGCATTTACGTCCGCGCGTTCGAGTTCGAAAAGGAGGGTGAGTACAACCTGGCCGACATCGAACTGGCCGTCTCCAAGATCAAGGGGCCCGGCTGGCAGCGGATCGTCGATGTGAGCGAAAAGAACGAACGCGCCGGCGTTTATGTCAAAACCGATGGCGTCAAGGTTCAGGGATTGGTGGTCGTTGCGGCCGAGCCGAAAGAACTCGCCGTCGTCCACGTGATCGGTACCATCGACCCGAGCCAACTCAAGCTGTTGGGGGGCAACTTCGGCATCCCGAAGATGGAACTCAACATGCCTCCGGCCGCGAAGAAGTAGTCACTCCTCGATCGCTCGTCCTCACCAAATGAGGCGGGATCGCAATGCCCGCCTCGTATCCGACTTCGGATGACTGCGGTCCGGCCAGCCACCTTACCGACATTGCACAAAGACGCGGGGACACCGTCATTCGGAATGGAGGTGTTTTCGATGTGGAGATTCCTGTCGGGCTACGCGGTCGTCGGCACAATGTTTCTCGGGGCGTGCGCTACCTGGTGTCGCTCGCCCGAACCTGGAGCGATCAAAGCGATCATTGTTGTTCACCGCGCCGAGGCGGACTATTTTGCGGCGACGAGGCGGTACGGAACACTGGATCAACTGGCGAGGGCCAACCTTATCTCGCCGAGTTTGGCCGCCGGAGTCAAGGGCTACTACCGATTTGAGGTTCGCCCGTCCCAGAAGGGTTATGTCATTCTGTCCGAGCCATTGAATAGGCAGGGAAGGCACTTCTACTCCGACGAATCCTTACAGATCAGGGAGGAATGGGACAGACCCGCTTCCTCTCAAAGTGCAAGTCTCAAATAAATACTCGGCCAAATTTGTGCGACGGCAACCCTCGCCAACAACCTCGCCGGTGAAGCTTGAAGCCTGGATGCTAAAATCAACCTATACGCGGTGGGGCGTGGTGACGGCCTAACCAGTTGACAGCGGCAACTCGAGCAGGAATGCCGCGCCGCTGATCGCTCTTCGTTTGGCCGGCATCGGACGCCCGCCGGGCACGGTCCTCCGGCGCGGATTCGTTCATCCTCCGGCGGCGGAAGCACACGCACGATTCGAGACCCCGCGAAGTTTGGCGCGAAGGAACAGCATGCCGTTTGATCGAGTTGGTACGGAAGTCGACTTCCCGGCCCAGGAACGCAACATCCTGGAATTCTGGGAACAGACGCAAGCGTTCGAGAGGCTCCGCGAAAAGAACCAGGGCAAGCCCCGCTGGTCCTTTCTCGACGGTCCCATCACCGCGAACAATCCCATGGGCGTCCACCACGCCTGGGGCCGCGCCTACAAGGACGTCTTCCAGCGCTACTTCGCGATGACCGGGCACGACCTCCGCTATCAGAACGGGTTCGACTGCCAAGGTCTCTGGGTGGAGGTCGAGGTCGAAAAGCAACTCCGCGAGCAAGGCACGCCGATGGAATCGAAGCGCGACATCGAGAACCTGGTGCCCGGCGACCGCTTCGCCAGCATCGACCGTTTCGTTCAACTCTGCAAGGAACGCGTCGACCGCTTCGCCCGGATCCAGACCGATCAGTCCATCCGTCTCGGCTACTGGATGGATTGGGATCGCGGCGACGATTGGCAGAAGCCGCCCGACCTGCGGCGCAGCTACTTCACCATGTCGGACGAGAACAACTACTCGATCTGGCGGTTCCTGAAGCGGTGCCACGAACGGGGATACATTTATCGCGGCTACGACGCCATGCCCTGGTGCCCTCGCTGCGGCGTCGGTCTTAGCCAGATGGAAGTTCAGGAAGGCTATCGCCGCGTGGTGCACCGGGCGGTGTTTGTCCGTTTCCCGCTGCGAGGCCAACCTGGAAACCTGCTGGTCTGGACCACGACGCCATGGACACTGTCTAGCAATGTGGCCGCCGCCGTGAATCCGAGCCTGACCTACCTGAAGGTGCTCCATCGCGACCAGATCTATTACCTGGCGAAAGCCGCCCTGACCACCAAACGGCTGGAGGAAGAGTTCCGCCGAAAAGATTGGGTGGAAGGCGTCCCGAAGCTGAAGACGCTCGAACAGATCTTCCGGGAAAAGGGCGGGTTCGAAGTCCTCGGCGAGTTGCCCGGCTCCGCGATGGTGGGCTGGGCCTACGACGGGCCTTTCGACGAACTGCTGGCGGCCAACGAGCCTGGCGGATTCCCCCGCGAGATTGCCGAAGCCGCTGTTCGGCAGGGATGGACGGAGGCCCGCTCGGCGCGCGACATTCATCGGGTGGTCGCTTGGGACATGGTCGGCGAGACCGAAGGTACCGGCATCGTCCACATCGCGCCCGGATGCGGGAAGGAGGACTTTCAACTCGGGAAAGAAGAAAAGCTTCCCCCGATGTCACCCCTGGATCAGGAAGGCGTCTTCCTGCCGGGAACCGGAGCACTGGAGGGCCGGTCCGCGGTCGATCCGGCAACCGCTGAATGGCTGTTTGAAGACCTTCGGCGGAAGGAACTGCTGCTCGCGGTCGAGCCGTATCCCCACACCTACCCGCACTGCTGGCGCTGCAAGACCGAACTCCTCTTCCGCCTCGTCGACGAGTGGTTCATCGAAATGTCGTGGCGGGGCGAGATCATGCGCGTGTGCGAGGACGTCACCTGGATCCCCGACTTCGGCCTCCAGCGCGAGTTGGACTGGCTTCGCAATATGGGCGACTGGATGATCTCCAAGAAGCGCTTCTGGGGACTCGCGCTGCCCATCTGGGTGTGCGACGACTGCGGCCATTTCGACGTCATCGGCAGCAAAGACGAATTGCGCCAGCGGGCCGTTGCCGGATGGGAGCAGTTTGACGGACGTTCGCCCCATCGCCCCTGGGTGGATGAAGTCAAGATCGCGTGCGCGAAATGCGGAGGCGCCTCCACACGGATTCCGGACGTGGGCAATCCCTGGCTGGACGCGGGGATCGTGTCGTTCTCCACCATGGGGTGGAACCGCGATCGCGCCTATTGGCAGAAGTGGTTTCCGGCCGACTTCGTTGTCGAGTCCTTCCCGGGCCAGTTTCGCAATTGGTTCTACTCGCTGTTGGCCATGAGCACGATGCTAGCGGAATCGGCCCCGTTCAAGACCCTGCTGGGGCACGCGCTGGTGCGCGATCAGTGGGGCCGGCCCATGCACAAGTCGGAAGGCAACGCCATTCCCTTCGAAGGCGTGGCCGACAAGGGCTATGAAATCAAAACCCCCAGCGGGGTGGTCGAGAAACTGCCGCCGATGGGCGCCGACCTGGTGCGATGGCTGTTCTGCCGCCACAATCCGGCCAACAATATCAACTTCGGCGCCGGACCGGCCGACGAGATTCGCAATAAGTTCCTGCTCAAGGTCTGGAACACCTACGCCTTCTTCTGCAATTACGCCCGCTTGGACCAGTTTGACCCGGCGGCGCCCCCGGTGCCCCTGGCGGAACGGACCGACCTCGATCGCTGGATCCTTTCCGACCTGCAGCTTTTGGTTCGCCAGGCCAACGAGTGTTACCAGGGCTTCGACCTGACCACATTCTGCCAGGCCTGCGAGCAGTTCGTGGATGCGCGGCTCAGCAATTGGTACGTCCGCCGCAACCGCCGGAGATTCTGGAAGAGCGAAGCGGGCGCCGACAAACTGGCGGCCTATCAGACGCTCTACACCGTGCTGGTCACCCTGACCAAACTGGTTGCCCCAATCGTGCCGTTCCTGAGTGAGAGCCTCTACCAGAACCTGGTTCGCCGGGGCGCGGAAGGGCTCGATAGCGAATCGAGCGTGCACCACTGCGCGTTCCCCGCCACCGACGAAAGCCTGATCGATGAGGAGCTTTCGGCCGACATGGACAACCTGCTGCGCCTGGTTTCGCTGGGAGCGGGAGCGCGCAACGCGGTCAAGATCAAAACCCGCCAGCCCCTGGCCGAGATGCGAGTTTTGCCTGCAAGCGAGGGCCAGCGGCGCGCCGTGGAGCGCTTCGCCGGACAGATCTGCGAGGAGTTGAATCTCAAGCGCGTGACGCTGCACGACCCCGCCGCGGGTCCGTTGCTGAAGAAAGAAATCAAGCTCAACTTGAAGGCCCTGGGTCCGAAGTTGGGTCCGAAGCTCAAGCCGGCTCAGGCCGCGATCGCCGCGGCCGATCCGGCAGAGGTCCTGGCGGCGGTGAGCGGAGGCCGGACCTTCTCCTTGCCGCTGTCGGGCGGCGACGGAGTGGAACTGACAGCGGACGACGTGTCGGCCGAGTTCGCCGCGCCCGAGGGTTTTTCCGGCGTCGCCGACCGCGGCCTGGAGGTGCTGCTCGACATCCGCATCACTCCGGAGTTGGCCACCGAGGGAATGGCGCGCGAGGCCGTCCGGCACATTCAGGAATTGCGCAAGTCCGCGCGTCTCGAGATGGAGGATCGCATTGAACTCCATGTCGCCTCCGAATCGGAGATGCTCACCGGAGCCCTCGCCGCGCACCGCGATTACATCGCGGCCGAGACCCTGACGGTCCTCTGGTCCGGCGTTCCGCTGGATGGGGACGCCCACCAGGCCAGCGCCAAAGTCGACGGCCAGGCGTTGACGATTCAACTCCGTAACGCCCGGGGACGGATCGGCTAACCGGCGCCCGCCACAGGCCGCCAGACAAAAAGGGAAATCCAAACACCGGCCTTCTCTCGTAGTCTCTTCTGTGATACGATTTGGATCTTCGTGCTACGGACCTGTCTGATGAGAGCACCAATCCCCCTCCTGCTGATGACCGCCGGGCTGACTGCAGCCTTTGGCCAGACCGAACCGGATCCGAAGCCCGTCATCTCGCCGGTGTACACGAGCATCGTCATCACGGCCTCCCCGGTCGAGCCTTCCATCGACCGCCGCAACGCCGAGGTGTTTCAGCAGACCCTGTTCTCGCGTGATGACCAGGTGTTTCACCAGCTCAATGCGGGAATCAACGCCGGCCAGCACGAGGGCGGCGGCAAGTCGATTGAAGTCCGCCGGTTCGGCTTCAACCTCGACCACGGGGGCGTGAACGGCGGCCTGAAAGTGCTGGTCGACAACATCCAGCAGAACCAGACGACGCAAGGGCACGGGCAGGGATACCTCGGCTCGCTGAAGAGCCTGAGCCCGGAACTCATCCAGGAAGCCAACATCATCAACGGCCCCTTCAGCGCCGAGTACGGGGACTTCAGCGGTTTGGGCGTCGTCCACATCCGGCTCCGCGAGTCCTTCCCCGACCAGTGGACGGCGCGGATTCAGGGCGGCTCGTTCAACACCCAGCGGGGGTTTCTCGCGTTCAGCCCGGACCTGCGGGACACCGATGCTCTGTTCTCCTACGAGGGATCGCACACGGACGGGCCGTTTCTGAAACCGCTCGACTACCGGCGCGACAACCTGACCGGCAACGTCACCCGGCGGATTGGCGAACGCCGGAGTTTCTCGGTGAAGTACAACGCCGCCCGGAACGACTATTCTTCGTCGGGGCAGATCCCGCTGAACGAAGTGATCGCCGGACGCCTCGACCGGTTCGGGTACCTGGATTCCGGAGAAGGCGGGCGTATCCGTTCCGGCACCCTCGCCCTGTATCATCGGCTGGAGCAGGCGAACGGCGCTGTTTGGAAGTTCGACGGCTTTGTGAGCCGGTCGCTGTTCGACCTGTATTCCAACTTCACGTTCTTCCTGAACGATCCGGAGAACGGCGACGCTATCCAGCAGCACGACTCGCGCCTGCAGCAAGGCGCGAACGCCCAGTATCTGCGGCCTCACCGGCTCTTCGGGGCGCAAAGCCTGCTGACGGCGGGCGGCAACTTCCACGACAACCAGATCAACGTCGGGCTCTATCCCCGGATCGACCGGGTTCCTCTTGGCGTCACCACGCGGGCCAATGCGCGTGTGACTAACGGCGCAGGCTACGTGCAGGATTCGCTCAGCTTCTTTTCCGGCCGGCTTCTGCTGAACGGCGGACTCCGCTACGACCTGTTCCGTTTCGACGTGAAAGACCGCGTCGAGCCTGTCCTCAGCCTCGCGGAAACCCAGGGACGAGTTCAGCCCAAGTTCAGCCTGGCCTATACGCCGATCCAACGCCTTCCGCTGACGCTGCACGCCAACTATGGCCGCGGCATTTCCTCGATCGACGCGCGCAGCATCCTGCAATCGCCGGGCGGGACAAAAGTCGCCACCACCGACTTCTATCAGCTTGGGGCCGCGTCCCGGTTTTCCCGTTTCGCCGTCTCGTCGGACTTGTTTCTGATCGATCGCTCGAACGAACTGGTCTACGTGGCGGATGACGGGACGCTGGAGTTTCTCGGCCCCAGCCGCGCGTACGGGTTTGAAGCCAAGGCCTCGGTCGATCTCACGCGGCGGCTGAGCTTCAGTGCCGGAGTGACCAAGGTCGGCAACGGCTTTTACCGCGGCACGTTCCCCCGCCTGTATGTCGATCGAGCGCCACATTTCGTGGCCAACGCCGGCCTCACCCTGGCGGCGTGGCGCGGATGGAGCGGGTCGCTGCGGTTGCGCGCTATCAACCATTACCGTCTTGATGGGGAGGATCCGGAACTGTTGGCGGCGGGTCACACGGTGGTTGATTTCAGCATGGTGCGCCGCATCCGGCGCGGCATCGATTTCAACTTTGCGATCGACAACCTGACCGATCGGTCGTATTACGAGACACAGAACTACCTCGAGTCCCGCCCCTTCCGCGGTGCACCGCCGGCGTTCAGCATCCACGCGACTCCGGGGTATCCTCGGACGATCACGGCCGGCCTGACATTCCGCTTTCGCGGAAAGTGACGCTTTCGGCACAAGACCATCGATTGCTGAAGCTCGCGGCTCGGAAGAAAAGACAACCCGCGCGCTCACGCGCGCGGTTCGATGCCAAGTACCCTCAACTGGCCCGCGGCGCGCGAGACTCCGAACCGCGGGCGTTAGCCCGAGCGTTGTACAACAGCAGAACGCGTGGGCTAACGCCTGCGGTTCGGAGCACAGTGCCGGCCGAGCCCTAGCCCTGAAACAGCCTCTGCGCCGTCAATCTGCGGATCTTTTCTTTCACACCTTCGCTGACTTCCAGGATCTCGAGCTTGGCCAGCGCCGGTTCCGGGTAGTGAAACGGCATCCCCGTGCCGAACACGACACGGTCCTCGCCGAGATTCGCGATCAACTGTCCAATCTCATTCGAAATCTCGGCGGTGAGCAAGGCGATGTCGATCACGTAATTGGCCGGCAGCCCATTGTTCTTCCGGCCCAGGATCGACGCCGTATATCCCGATCCGTTCACCAGGACAAAGCGGGCCCGAGGAGTTGCCCGGACCAGTGCTGCGATCTCGTCGAAGTCGACATTGGGCACATCGACCAGCCAACTCTGCTGACGCCGGTCCTCCACCCGGATCGGAATCGAGATCAGCATCCGGTGCTCGGCGGCTGCGTTCACCAGTTCCAGCGCGCGAGGGTCGTTCAGACGGTACTGGTGCCAGCGCGGATACAGCCGGACGCCGCCCATACCGAACTCTTCCCGGCAGATCCGCAGATCGTCCCGCCACCCCGCATACACCGGATTCAGTACGGCCAGGGGAATCAGGCGTCCCGCGTGGCCTTTCACCTGTGCCGCAACCTCCTCGTTGCCGGAGTTCGCGTTGCGGTAGGTGATGGCGGCCGCGCTCGACACGAGCGCCTCCTGAATGCCCGCGCGATCCATCAGGCGCAACAGTCCCCCGGCGTCGTTATAGCGCAACTGCCGGAACGCGAAATGGCCGAGGTAGGCATTGACGTCGATCATCGCACGCCCCTCCGGCCCAGGATCTTCTGGAAATTGGCTCCCAGGATCGCGCGCCTGTCGGCCTCGGGAATCTGCGCTCCCCGCATGCGGCCGACACTCGCCGTCATCGACAGGTCGGTGGCGAACAGAAGCCGCTCTGTCCCCAGGACGCGATGTGCCATCTCCACGACCCCTTCATCGGCCACGCTGCCGCTGGTATCCAGATACACGCTGGGCGCATTGCGAAGCGACTTGATCTCCCACTCCCAATCGCCCCCGCCGCAGATGTGCGCGCAGATCAGCAGGGCCTCGGGGTACCGGCGCGCCAACTCCGCAAGATGGCTGCCGTCGCTGATCCTCGGCTGGGGCGTCGACAGCCACATTGTGTGCCCAGCGTGATGCAGAATCGGAATCCGCAGGCGGATCGCCAGTTCGACCACCGGGTACACCACCGGTTCATTGGCGAAGTAGGTGTTGTAGAGCTTGATGCCGATGAAGCCACGCTCCTCGATCGACCGGCGAACCTCCTTCAGCGCCTCCCGGCCGTGACCCGGATTCACGAAGCAATAGCCGAGAACGCGGCCGGGGAACCGCCGCATCGCTTCCGCCACCCAGTCGTTGCACTGGCGAAACAACTCCGGCGTAGCGTCGCGTTTGTCGGTGAGAATCGAGCAGCACAGTTGGTCGATGCCGAGCTTGTCGGCGGCGTCCACCATCTTTCGGTCCAGGTCGGACCAGTTGGCGATGCTGTGGTGGGTCAGGTGGGTGTGACAGTCGATGACCTTGGCGCCCGAGATGGCTGCGCCCATCGGCGCGGCTGCCAACCCTGAAACAAAACTCCGGCGTGAGAGAGAAGCGATGCCCGCATGTTTGGACATTTCAGGTTCCAGCGTTGGCTGGTCGGAGACCGGCGTGGCGCCGGTCTCCGATCGGCGCTTCGAAGGGCCATTATAGTTGGACCGTTCTACCAGCGCACCGTGGTCTTGCGGCCTTCGGTTTCGCCGCGCAGCCAGAGATAGAGTGGCGCATGTGGGGCGGGAGCCGGCCAGGGCATCGTGATGGACAGAGTCTGCGCGCCTCCGGGCGCGGCGGCCGGGAGTTCCGTGACCCGGAGTCCGGAGTCCGCGCTCCAGCCCACTCGCTCGATCCACTCGAGGTCGCTGCCTTCCAGCACACCGGCAAACCCGGCGTCGCCGCTCTTCTCATCGGTCAGGCGGAAGCGGGCAATGCGAGGAACCCGGACAACCTGTCCCAGGGTTACCGGGTCCGAGTTCCCCTCCGGATCCGTGGCGATCCGGAGGACGAGGCGGCAGCCAGGCTGCCCGACCAGTCCCGGATCGATCACCACGTAGAGCGAGTCGGCCGCCGACCGCTCCGCCCGCAGGCCTTCCACTCGTCCACCCACACGGACGCGTTTGCGGGCCAGTTCCGCGGTGGCGTCGTCGCAGCCGGCTTCGACCATCGCCTGCGGCTTCACGTGAGCGACCGTCAACCCGAAGCTGGCCGGCAAATGCGCGCCCAGTTCGTCGTTCTTCAGCGCAATCGCCGATTCCGCGGGACGGGACGGCCGCACGTGGGTCACTCGCGGACGCGGACCCACCACATCGATGGCCGAGGGCAGGGGAGTGGGATCTTCCAGGTCCCGCAGGTACACCCGGAAGGCAAGTTTGTCCCCGGGTTTCGCCGCGGCAGCCAGCACGCCGCGGACGCGAAGGTACGTAGCCGTTCGCGATTCGATTTCAAAGGCCGCTCCCTCGGCTTCGATTCTCGTGATCGCATCCAGCCGCTCGCCCTTGAGCGCGATCGCCTGGCCGCGTTCCCCCACGTTCAGCCGGAGCGGAAGGTTGGTGAATCGGGGTGGTTCGGGGCGAACCGGAATCGTGATCTCCTGCCGGTCGTTTCCCGCCTGGACCAACACGAGACGGACAGGGCCCGGCGCCAGCTTAGAGGTATCGATGTCGACCGCCAGCGTCGATTGCGGCCCGCCTCGAAAGCCCTTTGGCAGCCGGAACGCCGCCTCGAGGCCTTCCTGCTCCACTCGCTCGACAAACTCGAAGTCCGCGCCTTCCAGGTCGACGGTCACTTTCCCGCGACCGGCGATCAGCTTCGGCTTGGAATTGCGCGCCAGCCTCACCGGTTTCAGGTCGGAGAGAGGCCGGACGTCCACCTCGACTTTGGTATCGAACGAGTTCCAATCCCAGATGCCTTCCAACTGGTGACGGCCGGGTGAGAATTGGTCCGCGGGGAACGCCGCGTCCAGCACGGGTTTGCCCGGCACGGTCAGGACCTTCGCCGACACCCTCCGCCCATCGGGCGTCACCCACTGCCAGTGCCGGACACGATCGAGCAACGCTGCATCCGCCGTGACGGCCAGCCGTGACGTAGCTCCGAGCGGAACCGGCGCGGGGCCGGCAAGAGCGACCGCCGGAGGCTGGACGCCCGGAAAGTTTCGGGCCCACAGGTAGGCCGGCCGGGTTCGGGCGGACGGCGGGGCGTGTTTGGCGCACAAGGTAAGGGCTTCGCCGCCGCCCAACTGCGCGAACGACGATCGCAACTCCAGCCGCGGAAACAGCAGCGTGTGGAGGTTCGTCAACAGCGCGGCGCCGCCCGCGCCCAAGCCGACCGTGCTTCCGAAGAAAAGTCCCGCCACCGACGCGGCCAGGCTCGCCGATTGCTGGAGCCGCGCGTGCGGTTCCGTGCGCAGCGGATCGTAGGTGGACAGGGCCGGGTTCACCGCGCGAAGCAGCGTCAACGTCTGTTCGTCCGGCGGCGCGGCGCGATTCAGCCGGGCGCCCGTTCCATATTGAGTGGCAAAGCTTCGGACCGCGACATCGAGATCCTGCCCCAGGTTCCGGTTGACGTCGGAGAGCGCCCGCAGAATTGCCTCGGTCTGCGCGGTTTGTTCCGCGTATCGGGCCAGTTGGTTCAGCACCTCGCGGTCGCGCTCGCCCACTTGTTCGATCTTGCCGCGATCCAGTCCTTCCGGCCCCCAAACGATCGCGGCTAGCGATACGTCAAAGGGCACGGTCCACTCGGCAGTGGCGGCCGCCGGCTTGGATTCAAGCAGCCGCAACGGGCCCTGATTCGTGGGGGCCACCAGCAGGGACAACTCGCCCTTCTGCGGCGTTGCGCTAGACGTGGGGAAATACAGCAGCCGGGTTCCGGCGGGCAAATGATTCAGGCTTTGGATCGGGAGAGCCGCACCACCTTCAGGGGCAACCGCCATCAGGCGGAGTTCCGCCACCGGCAAGCCGGAAGGACAGGTCCCCGCGCCATCGAGTGGTAGTGCCAACAACGACGCAAGGACCCAAAGGCTTCGCAACATTCGCAAGGACGGATGAACCCGTTGGCCAATTCGGCCCGATCACGCGTTCATATCTTACAGACGCGTGGCGGGTGAGAAAAGTTGGCCTTGAATACCAACAAATCGCGTGGGGCCTAAAGGGCGCGCTGAAGCGCGCCGCGGACTAAAGTCCGCACCACATAGGGCGTGCCACTAACTCCACTCGGGCGCTGGCCGGCCCTTCCACAGCCAAACGATGAAATCCAGGATCGGCGTCTTCCCTCCCAGTTCCCTCAGGCGCACGGCGTTCTGCGACCGGTGACCCAGACTATGTAGCGCCGACTGCGTGAGCGCCTCCGCCACCGTGATCTGGATGGGAGGCTCCTGAAACCAGGGCAGCGTGACAATCTCGCCCAACCGCGCGTCCAGGTCGCCCGCCAGGAAGTCCTCGTACCCTTGATGGTTCTGCCGTATTTGCTCCCGCAGGAGTCGCGGTTCCGCCGTGGGCGGCAGAGACAAGCGCTCGACCGACTCGCCGCGCGCGACGCGCAAAAAGACGTACTGAACTTGCGCGATGTGGTGCAGCCGTTTGCGGAGCGCCTGATCCTCCAGCGCCGCGGGACAGGCGTCCAGTGCCTTCCAGTATTCGGCATCGGCCCATGCCTGGTGGCGGTGGAGGTCCCGCAGATCGTGAACGTTCATACGATTTCTTCCTTTCGGCTTACGCGCGACGGAAAACCCCGCGATCGCGAATGAGTTCGGCGACATCGGGCGGAACCTGGTCCACCCACGACGGATCGCCCGTGCGAATCTTGTGGAGCACGTCCGCGGGCTGAATGGAAAGGTACTCGGGCGTGTACTTCCGAATCCCCTCGATCGATCCGTTCTCCACGAGGTGCGAATACAGGTGCCGCAGGTTCGGCGCAACCTCCATGGTCTCGACAGTGACCACACGCCCGTCCTGGAGCATCGGATAGACGTAGAGCTTCAGCCCGTTCCGGAACAGCCTCCCGAACGATTCCAGGATCCCACCTTCCAGATGGTCGTAGTATTTTTCGTTGAAGATCTCGAGCAGGCTGGGCACGCCGAGACCCATCGCGACCATCTTCTTCGTGTAGCGGAACAGGTGCTGGGCCAGCCGGTAATACTCGGCGAAATTCGAGACCATCATCGACACGCCGACCGGGCTTAGCGTGTCAACGCGGTCCAGGAAGTCCTGCTTGTCGATGGTCCCCTCCACCTTCAGGTGACTCATGGTCATCTCGAAGATCGGGACCACCTGCCCGGCATCCACGGCAGGTTCCTTCAGGAAAAGCTCGTAGGCTTGCCGCAGCAGTTCGGCCGTCGCGAGGGTGACCGGCCGGAAGCTGCCTCTCCCTACGATCACGGGCTTCTGGTAGAGGGCTTCGGAAAGCTCCACCGGCTCGCCCTTCGCATCGAACATCGCCGCGCCCGACAAGCCGAGTTGCACCAGGTGCAGGGTCATCAGGCGGTTGTCCACGGACTGGAAGGCGGGTCCCGAGAACGAGATCATGTCGATCTCCATCTGGCCCGAACCGAGGTTGTCGGCGAGCGAGCCGATCAGGGCTTCCGGGTCCTGCCAGAGATCCTTGGCCGCGGACACCAGGTTGACCCCCAGAATCCCCAGCGTGTCCTGCTGCTGGTGGTTCTCGCGATCGAGCAGGCGGACGTGAATCAGAATGTCGGAAGGCGCGCCGCGCGGCTCGGTCTGGAAGCGGATGCCCAGCCAGCCGCGGCCTTCTTCCTTGCGTGAGAAACTGGTGGCCGCGACGGTGTCGGCGAAGGCGAAGAACCGCGACGTCTCGCCGCGGCTGGCATCCAGGCGCTCGATCAGCCGGCGATATTCATAGTCCAGCATCTCCTGAAGCCGCTGCCGGCTGACGTAGCGGCGGGCAGGGCCGTAGATGGCATCGCTGAACTTCATGTCGTAGGCCGACATGGCCTTGGCGACCGTGCCGGCCGCGGCGCCGACTCGAAAGAACCAGTGAGCTACCTCCTGTCCGGCGCCGATCTCCGCGATGACGCCGTAAAACGACTTGTCCAGATTGACCTGGAGCGCTTTGTGGTGCGTAGGCGGAACCTCTCGCGTCATGACGTGTCTCAGGATACCGCACGCTTCGTTCGGACGGCGCCCGCCGGCCCTCGCACCTACCTCACATACGGCTGATTGGGCCGATGCAGCAGCCCACGCAGGTGAAGCGGAGCGTCAGGCCGCCTCACGGCGGCCGCTCTTCTGGCTCTGTTCTGCAGTCCCTGGGATCGAAGCCTTACGGCCGGACAATGGTCCCGTCCAGCTTGCGGTCGTTGCCTCGGCTGCCTCCGGGGGACTTGTAGGGGAATTTCGCCGCCAGGCTCTCGTTGATGTCGACACCCAAGCCTGGCTGCTCGTTCGAATACATGTAGCCGCCGCGGATCTCCGGCGCGCCCGGAAACACTTCGCGCAGGGTGTCCGAAAAGTAGTGTTGCTCCTGGATGCCGAAGTTGAAGGCCGTCAGGTCCAGGTGCATGTTGACCGCATGGCCGACCGGCGAGACGTTCCCCGGCCCATGCCACGCCGTCCGGACATTGAAAAAGTCGCACATAGCCGCGACCTTGCGGCACATATTCAGGCCGCCGACCGCCGAGACATGAATCCGGATGAAATCGATCAACCGCTCGGTCACCAGGTTCATCCATTCGTGGCGATTGACAAACAGCTCGCCCATCGCCAGCGCCGTGGTGGTTTGCTTGCGCATGATGCGGAACCAGTCCACGTCTTCCGGTGCGAACGGGTCTTCCAGAAAAAACAGGCGGTAGGGCTCAACCGCCTTGGCCAATTGCAGCGCCAGGGACGGCGGCACCCGCTCGTGCACGTCGTGCAGGAGTTCGACATCGAAGCCGAGTTTGCTTCGCAGGTACTCGAACATCTGAATGGTGCGGTTGACGTAGGGCGTAGGTTCGAACACCGGCGAAGGCCGCGCGTTGATCGGCCGCATTTTCTGAATCGCCTCCGACGTTTGCGCCCCGGACACGCCGTAGCCGGAAAAACCCGGCGTGGCCACCTGGCAGCGGACGTGCCGGTAGCCTTGCGACATCCATTTCCGCACTTGGTCTTCCACGTCGCTCAACTCGCGCCCCTGCGCGTGCGCGTACAGCGGCACCGCCGCCCGCACCTTCCCCCCGAGCAATTGATAGACCGGCACGCCGCACCGCTTGCCGAGGATGTCCCACAGCGCGCCATCCGCCCCGCTCAGGGCGTTATTCAGCGTGACGCCGCTTCGAAAATACGACGACACGTACGCCGACTGCCAGATGTCCTCGATATCGGCTGGGTTCTTGCCGATGAGGAACGGCTTCAAGTAGTCGTTCACGGCACTCGCCACGGCGAGCGGACGTTCCCGGTGGGTGGCGCAGCCGATTCCATAGAGGCCGGGCTCGCTGGTCATCACCTTGACGACCACCAGGTGATCGCCCCCTGGCTGGGTCAGGATGGTTTTGACGTCGGTAATCTTCAGCTCAGGGAGCCCCCTGCGCGCCTGGGTCTGGGCGCCGGCCAGCGGACCCGCCCCGGCCAGCCAGCCGAAGCCGGCCGTCTGCAGCAGATTGCGTCGATTCATGGAGGAGCTCCTTTCGTTGAGTCTCCAGGCATGGTATATGATCCCGACGGTGGCTCCAAGGCACGACAAAGGATTCCGGAGGTCGGACGCATCGCTCAACCGCCGTCGCCGCGATCGCCAGGCGACGGCGTGTTCGCCATGCGAATCTTTTCCAACCAGTCCCGCACGTCGTCCGACGTCAGGACAGTCTCGATCCGCAGTTGCGGCCGCATGGCTGCGAACGTACGCTGGGCGGGCCAATAGCGGACGTATGCAGCGGGGCCTAGCAGGATGACGCGTCTGCCCTCAAACATAGCGATGTCGGCAGGCGACCCTTCGTTCCAGATCCAATGCTCGCTGGCGGTTTGGCCGTCGGGCAACGTGCCGTCGCTTCGAACGGCGGTCCAATTGTAGAGGTTCCAGATGCCGGTCACGTTTTCGCAAACCTGTTGAGGGCCCCCGTTGAGCACGCTGGCTGCCCGCGCCGAGAGCCGTGACTTCGACTGGCCGTCCGGTCGTGGGAAATGCTCCATGAGCAGCATGGAAAGGGTGAAGTTTACGTCGACGCCAGACAGTCGAGCCAATATGCCGGTTTGTGTGGAGGGTTCGATGACGGCGATTGGCTCATCCTCCAGAACATCAAACACAGAGGCCAAGAAGCTTCCACAGGCCAGCCGGTTCTCGACCGCCTTGGCAAGATCGCGAATCCCCAGGTGAGCTGCCCGGATCGAAGGGCTGGCGCAAAACATGGCAATGGCCGGAGCCTCGAGGTCGCGGACGGTCCGTTCAGCCTCCGACCTTGGCTTTGCTTCCTCCTCCCGTATGAAATCCTTGATGGCGCGGCGGAGGCGGTACGAGGCGACGAGCATCCTCCACAGCATCCTGATTGTCCCTGGCGGCTTCTCCGGTTCCGGCGGGTCGCTTTCATCGGCATCAGCGCTTGACTCCGGTTCTTCGTCGCTCGGAGGCGGGAGTTCCTCGGCGAACTTCCGAAGCGCCGGGAGCAACCGCGCCATCAGAGGCTCCTCCATGGGAGCAGGGTCGGCGCCCATCTCCACCAAGGTTCCGCAGACCGCCGCCGCGGCGGCCGCCCGTTTTGAATCGTCCAACTCGATGCTGGCGGACAGCGATCGCACTGCGGCGCTTCGGACATCGGATCGGGACTCTTCGGCCGCCCTCAGCAGCCTCTTCGCGGCCTTGCCGATCCGCGATTCCGTCTCGTTCGGATCCCGGAGCGCGTTGGCCAGTGCCTCCGCCTCCTGGTTCAAGTTGAGCACGCCCATACCCGCACCATAGCGCTCCGTCGATTGGGACGCCAGCGAGGGGCGACGGCCGCCTCAGTATTCGCGGTCTTTCTTGATCCCGGGCTCCGGAACCGGGTAACGGCCGTCCAAACCCGCGCGGAGCGGGGCCGGGCCATCCATCGTCAGCTTGTCGACGTCTGGCGCGAACTCGTGGTCGCAGTTCAGAATCTGATCGTAGGTGATGATCTGGCCCGTGTGCGCCGCCATCCGGCCCATCGAGGTGACCAGGCTGGCCTCTGCGCCTCGCTGGACCTCGTTGTAGGGCTTGTCGTCGCGGATGGCCTGCATCAAATCGTCCCATTCAAACTGATAGGGACTTCGCTCCGGTTGCGGGAACGCCCACACGATATTCGGATCATCGGCCAGCGGCAGGTCCTTCTTCGACAGGACCCTCGGGATCTGGTAACCCTTGTAGATCCTCGTCATTCCCGGTGTGTGCGAGAGCGTCGAGATCACCGCCGAGCCCTTGGAGCCGTGAGCGTAGCTCGCGAATTCGTCGCGGCATCCGGCCATGTTGCGGCCGTCGAAGTACAATCGCGTGCCGTCCGGATACACGAACTCGACCGAGTACGTATCGAAGTTCTGATCCAGCGAGTCGCGCCGGTAGTGCCGTCCGCCCACGCCGTGGGCCTCAACCGGCCAGGCGCCTTTCATCCAACTGCACTCATCGATCTGGTGAATGTAGTAATCGCTGAAGACGCCGCCGCTGGCCCACAGGAATGCGTGAAACCTCTGGATCTGGTAGATCAATTCGCTGACGCCTTCCGGCCTCGGTCCGGCGGTGCCGCCGCCTTGTCCCATGCGGTAGCCGCGCATGGCGACGATGTCCCCGATTTGGCCGTCGCGGATCCGGTTGAGCAGTTCCTGCCGCGCCCGGCAATGGCGCACCATCAGACCCACGCCCACCTTGAGGTTTTTCTTCACCGACGCCTCGCCCAGGGCCAGCATGCGGCGCGTGGTCGGCCCGTCCACCGTGACCGGCTTCTCCATGAAGCAATGAAGGCCCTTGTCGATGGCATAGCTGAACTGCACCCAGCGGAACGCCGGAGGTGTCCCCAGGATCACGACGTCCCCGGCTTTCAATGAGTCCATCGCCTGCCGGTAAGCATCGAAGCTGAGGAACCTGCGCTCGGGTGGGACGTCCACCTGGTCGCCGAACTGCGTCTTCAACTTGTCGTAGCTGTCGTTGAGCCGCTTGGGGACCACATCGGCCATGGCCACCAGCCGCGTAGGACCGTTGGTAACCGAAAGGGCGTTGACGGCGGCCCCGGTTCCCCGGCCTCCGCAGCCGACCAGTGCCACTTGAATGGTGTTGTTTTCCGCCGCGTGGACGTGCGGCAGTGCCACGCCGGCAAGGGCCGAGGCTCCTGCGATACGGCTGGTCTGGGTCAGAAACTGGCGACGGGACGGGTCGCCGGTCGGGTGTTCACTCATGAGCGGTTGCTCCCTTCTTGACTCGTCAGCATACCTGCAAGACATGCCAAAGGGAATCTCCATCCGGTCGACCCAGTCTGATAGGATCGAACAGATGGCAGCCAAAGTCACCGTTCTCAACAACGGCCCCCTCCGCATCGAAGGCGAGTTCACCATCTGTGATGCCGCCGGGAATGCCTACGGCCTCGCGGGCCGAACCGTCCTTTCCCTGTGCCGTTGCGGCCACTCCCAGAACCGGCCGTTTTGCGACGGGTCTCACGCCCGGCAGGGTTTTCAGTGTGCCCCTCAAGCCCGGGAGTTGCCTCCTCCGAAGCCGAAAGTGTAGTTGCGCCGTTTCGTCGCCCCGCCAGCCCTCAGAACCAATACGGACGTTCCCGGCCGGAGGAAGGATCGCGGTATTGGCGGCGGCAACCAGCAGGCCAGGGCGACCGCCGTGACCAGATCGTCGTGGCCGCCGCCTCGGGCGGCGAAGACGGGATGCCAGGGGTTCCCACTTTCACGTTCGCAGGGAGGGAGCCGGATGTTTGGGGATCCCGCTGGAGTTTGGACACGGCAGCCGGTGGCGCACGCTTCCAGCGTGGTTAGCGTCGGGATAAGCCGGCGTGAAGTAGTGAAACGACCCACTACGGCGAGATCAAAGCATTGCCCATCCGATCCCCGGGCTCGATCCCGGAACTCCGGGGCGGAAATCTGCGTAGAGTAGGAGAGATGGGCACCGTTGCCACGCTGTCCG
Source organism: uncultured Solibacteraceae bacterium (assembly GCA_964529305.1). Lineage (GTDB taxonomy): Bacteria > Acidobacteriota > Terriglobia > Bryobacterales > Bryobacteraceae > CAZGUX01. Next base: position 66,189 of record CAZGUX010000197.1, read on the forward strand.
GCATTCTCGGCCTCGCGGTGGCCGCCGGCGTCAACCTGTATCTCGCCGTCCTGACGATCGGCCTCAGCCTGCGGTTTGGCTGGTTGAGCGGCGTCCCCGAAAGCCTCGGCATTCTCGCTCACCCGGTGGTGTTGACAGCCGCCGGCGTGCTTTACGTCGCGGATTTTATCGCCGACAAGATCCCGTTCGTGACTCCTGTATGGGACACGGTTCACACGGTGATCCGGCCCGCCGGCGCTGCGTTTCTAGCGATGGGCGCCGCGGCCAAACTCGATCCCATGATGCAGGCGCTGGCCGTGCTCGCCGCCGGATCCATCGCGTTCGGCACGCACTCCACCAAAATGGGAGTCCGCCTGACGGCCCATGCGGTTCCGGAACCGGTGACGCATTCGGTCATCAGCATTGCAGAAGATGTCGGCGTGGTGGCGCTGCTCGCGCTCGCCTACACGCATCCGTGGATTGCCATTCCGGTGATCGCCGGCGTGTTGATTGCAGTCGGAGTCATCCTCTACTGGATCGGCCGAAAGGTGTGGCGTTTGCTGTTCCACCGGAAACCGGACCTGGCGGGACCGGCGGCGGCGCGCTGACGGCTCAGGGCCGTCACCAGGAGAGCGTGCCCGACCTGGGTTCTTCGTCCGGGTTGGGCAGGTACAGCGTCTTGCAGTGTTCGCAACGATAGATCTCGGCGTCGGGCCCGTACTTCTGTTTCACCTCGTCGCCAAAGAAATACCAGCGCTTGAGGTGCCCGGCGCAGATTTTGCCTTTCTCGTCCCGTTCGTCGCAGGCGCGCATGCGGCGAAGACGGCGCTTGACCTTGGCGCCATCGCTGAGCGTGGCGACGACCTCGGCGGCGGGCACAGGCGGGGTTGTGGATACAGGGTCCGGCATGGTGGCTTACATTTCTCCCGCGGGAGAGGACTCTTTGGCGGAGCGTTTGTCCTTCAAGCGCACATTGTATTCCACTTGCCCGGGTTTGAGAACCCTGAGCGCCGATCGCTCCTATCCCACCAACTCCCGGATCGGCACTCCCGCCTGATCGTTCAAGCCATTTGCGATGAACAGCGGCCGGCCGATCGGATGCATGATCTCCTTGTTCCAGTCGATGCCCATCGCCTTGTACAGCGTCGCGTGGATGTCGCCAATCGAGACCTGGCGGTCGCTGATTGCCGCCCCGCGCTCGTCGCTCTTTCCGACCACCGCGCCCCCGGCGATACCCCCTCCGCCCAGCAGCATCGACCAGCAGTGCGGCCAGTGATCGCGCCCTCCGTTCGAGTTAATGTTCGGCGTGCGCCCGAACTCGCTCATCACCGCCACCACGGTCGAGTCGAGCAGTCCTCGCTCTTTCAAATCCGCAAGCAGCGCGGCCAGCGCCTGGTCGAGCGGAGGCGCCAACCGGTCGCGCAACTTGGTGTTGTGATGATTGTGCGTGTCCCACGAGGCGGTCTTGTAACCGCAGGCCGTCACAAAGCGGCTGCCCGCCTCCACCAGGCGGCGCGCCAGCAGCACGCTCTGCCCGAATCCGTTGCGCCCGTAGGCTTCCTTGGTGGCCTCCTTCTCCTGCGAGAGATCGAACGCACGCTTGACCTGCGGCGCGAGAATCATCCGGTAGGCCTGCTCGGAGTAGGCGTCCATGTTGGCGAACTCGGCCACCTCCGCCCGCTCCCGATAGGCCCGGTCCACGATCTGGAGAAACGCGCGGCGGTCGTCCAGACGTGCCGCCGTCACCCCGTTCGGAAGGCTCAGGTCGGGCACCTTCAGATCCTTGATCTCGACGCGAACTTCGCCTTCCGGCGCCTCCTCGCCTCCCGCCAGGATCATCGGGTCCCACTCCCCGCCCAGGATCTGCGACTTGAACACTTCGTCATAGACGCCGTTGAGGCTGGGCATCATCACGTACGGCGGGATCTGGTTCCGCGCCCCCAGTTCCCTGGACGCGATCGACCCCACGCTCGGAAACTTCATCGCCGGATTCGGCTTGTGCCCGGTCATCGCGTAGTGGTGGCCGTTCAGGTGGTCGTTCTCCAGCGAATAGATCGAGCGGATGACGGAGATTTTGTCCATGTGCCGGGCGACCTTCGGAAACAGCTCCGAGATCTGCAAGCCGGGGACATTGGTCGGGATGGGCCGGAACAGGCTGGCCGGCTTCGGATCCCACATGTCGATCTGGCTGGCGCCTCCATCGAGCCACAGCAGGATGCACGCCTGAGCCTTGCCGGGCGCTGCGGCAAGGGCGCGGTTCGCGGCCAGAAACTCGTTCAGGTGGATGCCGAGGAAGTTGAGCGCGCCGACGCGAACGAAGTCCCGCCGCCCCAAATGTCCCGATGGTCTCACCGTCAATCGCCTCCTCAGTGGTTGTAGCTGAACTCGCGCGAACTCAACACGCTCCACCACAGATCTTCCAGCGCCTCGCGGCGGCCGGTCCGCTGGGCCATCCGCCGTTCGATCTCTTCCTGCTCTTTCGGCGACGGCGGCCGCGCCAGGGCGGCCAGATACAACTCGCCGATGATCCTGGCGTTGGGGAGCGACTGCTTCCACAGTTTGTCCAATCGTCCCCCCGCCGCGCCGACCTTGCCCGAGAGAGTGTCCCCAGCCAACAGGTGCATCGCCTGGCCGAGATGCGGCGCGGGCCGCCGTTCCGGGACCGCGTCCCGCAGGGGGCACCCGTACACTTCGAGAAACCGGTCTTCCCACACCGCCGGGTACTGAAGCCGGATCGCCCTCTGTCCCGCCGGCAGCCGCATCCCGGCCTCCGATCGGAAGGCCTCCGGAATTCCCGTGGCCGAAGAAATCGCGTCCAGCAGAACCTCCGCCTCCATCGCCCGGGGCCGCGACCACGAGTAATTCAAAGCGTCCTCCCGATTCGCCGCAAGCGCCGAGCCCGAAGTCTGATAGGTTCGCGATTCGGCGATCAGCCGGATCAGCCTTTTCAAATCGTGGCCGTGTGTCCGGAAATCCTCGGCCAACGCCTCCAGCAGTCGCGGGTGCGAGGGAGATTTGTTCTGGCGGAAATCGTCCACCGGATGAACCAGGCCTCTCCCGAAGAAGTAGCCCCACACCCGGTTCACAATGGCTTCGGCGAAATACGGGTGCGTGGTGATCCGCTCGGCCAACTCGAGGCGGGGGTCGGCGGCGAATCGCGGGTCCAGCGGCCGCCCGTCGAGAAACACCGGCGCAACCGGTTTTTTTGTTCGAGGGTGCACCGCCTTGGAGAACACCGGTGTTTTGCGAGCCGGATCCACGACGTCCAGTTCATTGCCCGCTTCGTCGTCGGTCAGGACCAGCGACACCGTGCGGTTGACGTAGGTCATCCGGGCGAAGTAGGCGGCCATTCCCCAGAATTGATCCTGCGTCCAGTTGTCGTAGGGATGATTGTGGCATTGGGCGCAGTCCATGCGGCGGCCGAGAAACACCCGGGCCTCCTCGGCAACCGATCGCTCCATCGGCGTCGCTTCGCCCGCGCCGAAGTGATCGATCGGCCCGCGCGCGCCCTGGGCGGAAATCCGTTCCCGCGCGATCTGGTCGTAGGGAGTATTCCGCGCTACATGGTTGCGCACCCACTCCCAGTGCGCGCTTTGATTTTCCCCCTGCCCGACCCGGAAAACGTCCCCGAGGCGCAACGTCCAGAGATCGGTGTATTGCGGCGAATCGAGCAGCCTCCGGATCAGCCGTTGACGTTTGTCCTTGCCGCGATCGCCCAGAAACTCGCGGACCCGCTCCGGAGGCGGCAGGGTCCCGGCGATGTCCAGGCACACCCGCCGCAGGAATTCCCCGTCGGTGGCGAGTCCCGAAGGCGGAATGTTCAGCTTCCGCAATTTGGCCTGCACGGGCTCGTCGATGAAGTTGTACGGCGCGATCTCCGGAAACCGCTCGGCGCCCGGCCGGACCACGGCTGCGAGCATCGTGGCCGTGTGGCCGGCGCCATGCGCCACGATGGCCGTCTCGCCCCCGACACCTTCCACGGCGCCCTCGCGCGACACCCGGATCGATTGTTCGTTGTTCGACTCGAACCGAGTCTCGGCCGTAACGTCCTCCCGCGCCCCATCCCCTCCGATCGCCCACGCACGCAGGGCGGCCTTCTGGCCCTTGGCCAGAAACAATTCCGGCGGCTCGATCTCGATCCGCTCCACCCGTTCGCGCTCGGCCCCGTAGGGCGCGCCGTGGCGGATCCACTCCAGGAGCTTGCGGTACGGTTCCGAATCTTTGGCAAACCGCCGGCCGCCCCCGTGGGGCACGGTCAGGGTCGGCTTCAACAGCAGCAGGCTCTGTTCCGGGTCTTTCGGGTTGACTCGCGGAACCACCGGCGCCTTCACCTCGTTGGTCAGCACCTGGAACTGCCCGCCGCGTACGATCCACTCGTAGTCCTCGCGGGGCGTTCTCGTTTCCGGAGACAGGTGCAGGCCGCCGCGGCCCTTGACGCCTCCATGGCATTGCTTCGCATTGCACCCCTCGCGAGTCAGGATCGCGCCGATCTCCCGGGCAAATCCAAACGGCCGCTCCGCCGCCATTGCGGCCGAGGCCGCCAGCAGCAGTGCAATCGAGCGGGCCAGGGTCATCCGGTCAATTCTCCGTTCGCGGCGGGGCCGCCGTACCCACGGTGACCATCAGGGGAATCTGCTGTGTCGCCAGCCCGCGAATCAGCCGGCCGTTCGACGAAGCGGTCACCGCAATCCTCACCATCACCGGTTGGTCCAGCGGATGCGCTCCTTCGGCGGCGCTTAACAGCACATTGATCAACAGGCGCCTGGGCCGGTACCGTTCCCGATGGACGTTGATGAAGCCTTCCCACCGGCCTTCGAACACTTCGCCATCCACCATGTAGATCCCTTTTCTCGGTTTCACGGCCGCCGGCGATGCGGTCACTCCAGGCGGCAGGTTTTCCATCTCCAGCGCCACCGCGCCGTCGAAGCCTTCTTCCAGTTCGGCCACCACCGGGAGTTCGATGGCCTCGCCCGGCGCCAGGTTCAACCGGTCGAGCGTCCGATCCATGAACCCCAGGCCGAGCAGGCGAATCGTCGCGCGCCCCACATGCGGCACCGGCTCCCGAACCAGGAGCCGATAGCGGAACTTCGGCGATCCGTTGCGCGACGTCAGGTCGCGAATCGACACGTACTGCGGACCGCCCTGCTCGAACCGGTACGAGGTCTTGGGCTCCATCAGCTTCACCCAATCGTCACCGTCGCCATCCACGCGGCGATAGATGTTCTCGACCAGCGTCGCGCCGGAGGCATCGGTCACCGTCAGCCGCGGATTGAAGTACGGCGGCGGCGTCTCGGGCGTCTCGAGCTCAAACACCAGGGTCTGGCCCTTTGCGACATCGATGCGGAACCAGTCGGCGTCACCCGGTGTCGCGATGTTCCCCTCGATCAATGCCGGCGGGCGCAGCGCCACGGCGGCCTCGGCGGTGTTGTTGGGTTCCTTTTCGGCGACGCGCGCCGCGGGCGGGGCGGCTTCCAGGCCGTTGCGCTTTCGCAGACGCGACGCCCACTCCGGGTCCAGCCGCCGGAGAAACGTCGACTGCCGGAGGTCATGAGGATCCGGATGCGCCAGAACGCGCGGAATCCAGGAATCCGGGCCCTCGGAAGACATCCGAAGCTGAAAGACAAAATGAGGTCCGCCGCCGCCGTCGAGAGCGCTCACCTCAATCAGGTACCGGCCGGTGGCCGGCAACCGGCAGACATATCGCGTCAATCGATGCTGAACCAACGACAATCGGGGAAACTCGAAGTTCCTCGTTTCGTTTTCGCACAGCAGCAGGGGGTGATGGTTCGGATCGAGCCAACTGCCCTCGGCTTTGTACACCGTCAGGACGGGCGAGCCGAAGGGCCCGGGATCGGCTTCTACCAGCCCGTTTCCCGTAATCACTTCCAGGCGCCAGAACTCGCCCTGCCGTCCTTCCATCGGGTACCGGCGTGTCGCCCCAGGCTCCGGTAGGCGCCCGTTGATCGAAACCGGAAGAGATCCGGGTTTCTCCGTCTCGCCGTTGATCGCGAGCTCGGCGCCGATCCGGAACCCGACCGCACCCGACACCCCTCGTGGCGTGACCAGGCGGAGCGTGTGGAATCCGGCATCGGCCTCACCGGCGATGCGCACCCGCAGCTTCACCTCTTTTGACTGAGTGTGAGCGATTTCCCCCGTGACTGAAGGGCAATCGAACCAGGCTCGAGTCGCGCCTTCCAGGTGATCGCCCAGAACGGTGACCTCGACCGTTTGACCGCGTGCGGCGCCCATCGGAAACACCGACCGGATCTCCGGTGCGCGGGCTCCCGCCATGAGCGGCAAAACGGCCCAGGCCAGCAAGGCTCGACTCACACGGCGCACACGGGTCAGTCTATCATCGCCCCGTCACGTGGCGCCGGTCTCCGACCGTCTCCGACCGGCGTGATCGAAGCACCGCAGCGGTTTCGGCTGACTCTTGTCAGAACCTGAACCGCGAGACCAGAGCTTGCAACTCCGCCGCCATCCGGCTGAGCGACTCGGCCGCCGTCCGCGTATCGCCGGCCCCTCTCGTGGTGTGTTGCGCGGCCACGGCCACCCCGCCGATGTTCTTCGTGATGTCGCCCGTCCCCTTGGCCGCCTCGCCCACACTCCGCCCGATCCGATTGGTCGTCACCGCCTGGTCTTCCACGGCCGAGGCGATATGCGTGGAAATGTCGTTGATTTGCCCGATCATGCCGCTGATCCCGGCGATGGCCTGGATGGCGCCGGTCGTGTCGTGTTGAATCGCCTCGATCTTCGGGCCGATTTCTTCGGTCGCCTGGGCGGTCCCTTTGGCGAGCTCTTTCACTTCGTTCGCCACTACCGCGAAGCCCCGGCCCGCCTCACCGGCCCTCGCTGCTTCGATCGTGGCATTCAGCGCCAGAAGGTTGGTCTGGCGGGCGATCTGCGTGATGACCTTGACCACCTTGCCGATCTCGACGCTCGATTTTCCGAGCTTCGCAATGCTGCCGGTGGTGGATTCGGCCGCTCCCACGGCGGCTTTGGCCGCTCTTGCGGCGTCGTGGGCGCTTCGGGAAATCTCGTGGATCGAGGTCTGAATCTGCTCGCTGCCGGTGGCCACCAGGTTCACGTTCCTGGACACCTGCTCGCTGGCCGCCGACACCGCGCTGGCCTGCACGGCCGTCTCTTCCGCGTTCGCGGCCATCTGGCTGCTCACCGCGGTCAACTCTTCCGACGACGACGCCAACGTCGACGTGTGCTGGCCAATCCGGCCCAGCGTCGACTGGAGCATTTCCATCGCCCGGTTCAGGTTGGTTTTGATCAGCTCGTAGTCGCCCTGGTAGCCGCCCTTCACCCGGCCGGTCAAATCGCCCTGGGCCAGACCATGCAGCACCCCGGAACTTTCCTCGATCGGGGCGATCACCGCGTCGAGCAACTGATTGATGCCGTCCAGCATCTTTCCGTTGGCCCCGGCGTACTTGGACGAGTCGGCGCGGACCTTCAACCTTCCCTCGAGAGCCGCCCCGATCAGCATCCGGAGGTCTGCGTTCCGCATGTGGACCACATCGATCAACCGGTTGAGGGCGCTCTTCATCTCATCGAAGGCGCCGTTGCGCTCGTCGGTGATCTTGTCCGGGACATCCCCCATCGAGATCCGTTCGACATACTCGGTCGCTTCCTTCATGGGGCCTACCACCGCGTCCAGCATCCGGTGCAACCCGGTCAGGAGCTTTCCGTTGTATCCAATGTATTTTGTGATGTCCGCGCGAACGTCCAGCCTACCCTCGAGTGACGCCTCGATCAGCATCTGGATATGGGCGTTGCGCAGATTCACGAGGTCGATCAGGGCATTCTCGGCGTCTTTGAGACGGCCGTACTCGCCCCGGTAGTCTTCCGTGATTCTGCCGGGAAGGTCGCCCAAGGAAATCCGCCGCGCGTACTCGGTGGCCACATCCAGCTTGACCACCAACGTCTCCAGCATCGCGTTGACGCGTTCCATCATCTCGCGGTACCGGCCCTGGTACCTCTCAGTGGAGGCGCGCTCGCGCAGGCGGCCTTCCCGCATCGCCTCGACGATGCCGCCCAGGTCGGTCAGGAACTGCATCTCCTCGGCGGCGTCGTGGATGATCTCGACACATCCAATCACGTTGTGGTGGTTGTCGAATCGCGGCGCCGCCGTGATCCGCACCGCCCTGGGTTTCCCTTGAACCATCGCTAGCGCTTCGCCGGTCACCGTCGACGCGGTCTCCATCGCGCGCGCAGCCGCGCAGGTCCCCCGGCGGCACTCCGGGTTATCGAACAGGTCCCAGAATTTCGCTCCCACGCAACGTTCCCAGGGCTTGCCCGCCACCCGGGCCGCGACCTCATTCAAAAAAAGGATCGTGTGGTTCCGATCCATCACCACCGCGGGTTGCGGCAGCAGGCGGAAACAAGCCGCCACTTCTTCGTTTGTGAAATCCTGTCCTTCCGGGTTCTCCATCAACTCTTTCCTCTCCGCGGAACTCATCTCGATTCCCGCCGTTCGACGTCGCCCGTTTTTCGCACTCCGCCCCGTATTTTGCCGGTTTCAGAAACTGTACGTCCACATCGCGTAGGGATAATCCATCGACCCTTTGCCGCATTCCCGGAGGTACGGACCGGCGAACAGATGCGCATATCCGATCCACAACTGGAGACGCTGGTTCATTTGCACGATCCAGCGCACATCGATTTCCCCGCCGACCCGGCTTTCGGCCGCGTCCGGATGCGAGGCAAAGACGGCGCCTGAAAACGTGTACAGCGCGTCCGCCCGTTCGGCCAGCCAGAACTGGTGATAGGCGACCTTGAGCTTGGTCTTCCGGTCGGGCTGCCATTCCACATTCGAGACCGGTTCGTGCAGATTCCTCCAGCCGAAATCTCCGGCGGTGCCGTAGATGCTGGTCGGGTAAAGAGAGTCGAAGCTTTGATAACGGCCGTCATGGGGCGCCGCGTCGCCGGTTGCCGAATTGTATTCGACGGCCAGCCGGACCGGACCACCCGGTGTGTCGAACCGGCGTCCGACTTCCCAATGCCCCGCCCAGGCGGCGGCGTCGTCCCGCGCCACCCGCCCTCGCTGAAGGGCGACTTCCACGTTGTAGTCGAGACCCAGGGGGATCTTGCCGGCGCTCCTCATCCCGTAGGTCCACAGGTCTACCGCCGACAGGTTCTTCTTCCAGAAGGCGTATCCATCGATTGTTACCGATTTGTTCAGAACATCGAACGAAGAATAGGCGCCAGAAAGCCGTTTATCTCGCTGGGGCCGGTCAAAGCGCTCGATCGGGATCACCACCGTCGAGCTGAAACCATCCAGGCGGACGCCCGGCCGGCGCACAGTTATGTGGAAGCCATCGTAATTCGGCCCGACGTTCCCCCAGTTGCTGGTGCTGACCAGCCGCATATCGCCGAAAATCAGGGGTTGCCGCCCCGCCCGCACTGTCCACGGGGCTTCGTTGCCACCAGCCCCCAATTCGACGTATCCCTGCCGCAAATCCAGGGAGTTCGCGACGGTACCGGGAACCGGCGAGCGATCGTAGCCAACCTCCCGCGAATCTTGAGCTTGGGTTACCAGCCTCATCCACCGCGACACGGCGACGGTCGCGTTGAGTCGGACCCGGTGCAGATAGTAGGAGTTGTCCCGTCCCGGTATCCCGTTCAAACCGAGCCAGTTGTCGGACCGGCCGCGGATTTCGGCTCCCAGTTTCAGCCACGAGGGCCATTCGGGTACCGATTTCTTGAGATTGGCCCAAGGACTTTGGGACCGGGTCTGGTTATCGGCCCGTGCCGGAACGGGCTCCGGAACCGCCCCGGAAGGGCCCTCCTCAGCCGCTGGGATGGACCCGGCCGCCAGAAGCAGGATGATGAAAAGCAGTGCGGAGAAGCGCATAAGCGGGGTTCTTTGCCCTCCTTATCGGGAAACCTCAGTAATTCGGGGAAGAATTCTGATCCGAACGCTGCTGCAACCGAACGATGGGTCGACATCGGCGTGTGTCGCCCGTGTCCGCCGGATTCGCCCGGGCGCACGTTAACCCCGGGCGTTATTGGGGAGGCTTAAAAAGGCCCGGCTAAGGCTACTACCTGATTAATGGAGAATCCACGGATCGGCCGCTGCGGATTGAAAGGACAATCAGGCCGCTCACGGCTTAAGGTTGTTACCTTAATGGGTGCTTTTTTGATGGACAACTGTCCCCGAGTTTTATAGACTGGGCGAGTCGGGCGACACCTGTGGGGAATTTCTTCCCACAGGCTTCCTGAGGAGGAAGACAAACAAATGGGTTCAAGGGTGCAAGTTTTCCTGGCAGCGGCTTTCCTGGCAGCGGCTCCAGTCTTCCCGGCGGTGATCGATTTTGACGATTTCACCACCACCGGCAGCTTTTTTGACCTGGGAATCGCCAACACTTACGAAGGGTTCGTCTGGAGCAACAGCTTATTGTCGCCGGCGACCGGTCCGGAGGGATGGGGCGCCACGACCGTTTCAACTCCAGTTGTCGGTCCCGCGCCGACCGGCGGCAGCGGCAACGGCTACGCCTGGACTTGGGGCGGTCCTCAATCGTTGTTCATCCAGTTCGGGACCCCCACGAATTTCAACAGCGTGCTTCTCGCAACGCTTTCGTCGTCATATGGCTCGAACGCGAGTACGGTCCAGTTGTTTGGATATAACGCCGCCAACACCCTGGTGGCGACAGGTTCCATCCTGACCCTTACGGATGCATTCCAGCTCTACACGGCGAATTTCACCGGCATCAACACGGTCGAACTTCGATCCAACTCCGAATCCACTTGGTTTTCGATCGACGACATTACGATCAACGGCTCCGCCGTGCCTGAGCCCGGTTCTGCCCTACTGCTCGCTTTGGGTACGCTGGCCATCGCCGGACTGCGCCGATTTCGCGGCGGGCAGTAATTTCGGGGAAGAACCCAGGCCGCCGGCGATGCTGTCGTAAGTCTTCACGAGACCCGGGAGCGGGCAGCAGTGTGCCTATCCGCCGATCGGCCCAAAGTGGTCTATGGTTGATGAGAGGAGGCTCCTCTTGTCGCTACGTCCCGTGAAACGGCTGAGTAAGGCCAAGCCGGCCATCGAAGGCGCCGGCGTCCACCTGCGCCGCGCGTTCGGTTTCGGAAATACCTCGGATTTCGATCCCTTTCTGCTGCTCGACGATTTCCGCAACGATGTACCCGACGAGTATCTCGCCGGATTCCCGTGGCATCCTCACCGCGGCATCGAGACCATTACCTATGTTCTTGCCGGAGCGGTGGAGCACGGCGACAGCATGGGGAACCACGGCGTGATCGGAGCGGGCGACATCCAATGGATGACCGCGGGCAGAGGCATCATCCACCAGGAGATGCCCAAGGGCGATCCGGCCGGCAGGATGCACGGGTTTCAACTTTGGGCCAACCTGCCCTCCTCGCTCAAGATGACCGAGCCTCGCTATCAGGAGGTGAAGGCCGCCGAAATTCCCGAGATCCAGGATGACGATGGCACCCAGGTTCGCGTGGTGTGCGGAGCCTTTTGGGGCAAGACCGGTCCCATCGACGGGATCGCTGCCGATCCGACCTACCTGGATGTTTCGGTGCCACCCGGCCGGAGCAAGACTCTCCCGGTCGAGACCAGCCGCCACTCGTTCGCCTATGTGTTTTCCGGCAATGGCGAGTTCTGCAATGCCTCCGGGCCTCTCGCCGTCCCGACCGAATCGGTGAACTGGGCCGATACGACTCCGCCTTCCGAGGCGGACAATCGATCGCTGATTCTCTTCGACCGCGGCGACGAGGTCGCCGTCCACGCCGGCGAAGACGGCATCCGTTTCCTCCTGGTCTCCGGCAAACCGCTCCAGGAACCCGTGGCCTGGTACGGCCCCATTGTCATGAACACCCAGGCACAACTACAGCAGGCCTTTGAGGAATTGAGACAAGGGACGTTCCTGAAGCGGCAAGGGGACGGCCCAGGCAAATGATCGTCGGAGAGGACACGCGCGGCGCCGGCGAACCGATGGGCGCTGCGACGTTTCCGGCCCATCCGGAACGTGATTAACCCCGGGGACTATCCCTGGGTTCCGCCTCCCGTCTCGCGGCGGGCCTTGACCCGATCCAGCAACATCTGGCGTTCCTGCGCATTGGCCGCCAGCGACGCGGCCCGCTCAAACTCGTCGAGAGCCTCCGCGTACCGCCCGAGTTTGAAGAGCGGGTCGCCCCGCAGGCTGGGTGGCCGATGGTAACTCCGAAGCGCAGGATCGGCCGACAGCGCGCCCTCCTACGCTCTGTATCTCGATTGAGAATTCTTAAAATCGACACGCCGCAAGGAAAAAAGACGACGGCCCGGGCATCACGCCAAACCGGCGCCGGCCGAAAGCCGGAGAATACATTCCGGAACGCCGAGGAATGGTAGACTGATCGGTCGTCAATTCATTCGGAGGAGACCCGGCATGAACGGAAAGCTGTACGTTGCTTTGGCGCTTGCCGCATGGCTGTTTGCGCAAACCACTGGCACGATCACCGGGACCGTTCACGATATCTCCGGGGCGGTGATTCCTGGGGCGACGATCACCGCCAGTCACTCCCGTACCACTCAGATTCGCTCGGTGACGCCGGATTCCGCGGGTCGATATGTTGTGCCCCTGTTGCCTCTTGGCGAGTATCGCGTCCGTGTCGAGAAGGAAGGGTTCGCTCCATTCGTCCAGCAGGGAATTACGTTACAGGCCAATTCCAAGGGCGCCGTGGCCGAGCCGTCTTTCGCTCCGCTACTTCTACCCGAAGGCGGAGGACATTCCGACGATGCCGCCGGCACCACGTTTGGCGTGATCAGGAGCGAGAGGGTCCGCGCATCGTTCAGGTTGCCCTGCGGCTTGTGTTTTGGAGGTCTTCACCACCAAGGGAGAAGGTTATGACATCACGCAGAGATCTGCTGCTTGGAACGGGAGCGTTCAGCCTCTACGCCCAGCAGCATACACACACGGCGGGAAAGCCGGCGCCTCTCGAATCGGCGAAGAAGATCCGGCTGGGCATTGCCGGCGGAGGCTTCGGCGCGGGGTTTTCGTTCCACGAGCACCCCAACTGTGAAGTCACGGCGGTCACCGATCTGCGCACCGACCGCCGGAGAAGGCTCCAACAGGTCTACAAGTGCAACATGGCGTACGAGTCGCTCGAGCAGATGCTCAGCCTGGAAAAGCGCCTCGACGCCGTCGCCATCTTCACGCCGCCTCCGTTGCACTACAAGCACACGGAAATGGCGATGAATCGGGGGCTGCACGTCTACTGCGCCGTGCCGTCGGTGTTCCACCTCGAAGAGGCCGCGAAACTCAAAGCCCTGAAGGAGCGCACCGGACTGCGGTACATGATGGGCGAGACCAGTTGGTATCGCGAAGGCTGCATTTACGCGAGGAACATGCACAGGGCCGGAGAGTTCGGCGAGCTGTTCTATAGCGAACTGGCCTATTATCACGACCGCGGCGACCTGACCAAGCTGATCGAAGACAAGAAGACGCGATTCTATGAGCCCAATGGCTCGCGTAGCTGGCGCTGGGGTCTGCCGCCTCTCCACTATCCGACCCACTCGCTGGGATACCTGGTGGGCGTCACCGGAGAGCGGATTCGCTCGGTGTCGGCGCTCGGGTGGGGCAACCAGCACCCGTATGTCACCGACAACGTATATAAGAATCCGTTCTTCAACTCGTCGGCGTTGATGGAAACCGACCAGGGACACATGGTGCGCTGCAACGTGTTCTGGCTGGTGGGCGAGGATGGCGAGCGGGCGCAGTGGTACGGCGAGAAGGGCACCGTGTACATGGCCAACAGCGGCCTGAACGGCGATCTCCAACGCCAACGGCTGGAGAAGACCAAGCCGCTCGCGTACCCGAAGTATCTGAACGACCCGATGGTGCCGCCGTCGATGCGCCACGAGAGCGGGCACGGCGGCAGCCACGTTTTCCTGAGCGCGGAATTCATCAACGCGCTCGTCGACGATCGCGAGCCGGAGATCGATGTCTATCACGCGCTGGCGATGACTGCGCCCGGGTTGGTTGGTCATCAATCGGCGTTGAAGAAGGGCGAGCGGTTAAAGGTGCCGAACTTCGACCGGACGTAGCGTCCGCGCCAGACACCTTGCCGTTCTGTTTCAACCGCCGGCCGGCTCCCGGCGGTCTTGACGCATCTGGTGTGTCGTCGCGGGCGGCCGCTCCCTCCAGGCCGGTTACTCCCCAGGTTACTCCCCTGCCAGATCGACCTGCTGAACGGTACCCGGGGGCCCGTGCTCGGAGAGAAAGACTCCAGTGCCGCGGATCTCTCCCAGCAACCGGTCGCCATCCTTGAGAGCAAATGGTGTTTCCACAGACAACGTCGAGAGGGCGCCGATGCCCTGCTGCGGAAGTGTTCGAAGTCCATCCCGGGTCCAGATACGCAGCAGGGAGAAGACCGGATCGCCCTCATCAATCCAACCGTTGCCGTCGGAGTCGTAGTCGGCAAGCTCGGCAAAGCCATTCCCGCTGTGCGGCCCGAAAAGTTCCCGGCCGTCGTTGACCTTGCCGTCATCGTTCACGTCCAGTGCCAGGAAGCCACTTCCGGCAGCGACAAATGAGATCTCTTCGTTGGCGCCGTCGGAGTTGAGATCGAACGAGATCCTGCCGCCTGCCAACCGGGCCGATCCGCCACCGAAATTGACTACGAGCGGATCCGTGGTATTCGCCGCGGTGACGGTGGTTTGTGACTGGTACACGCGCTGTAAGTTCAGCCTCACGCGGAAATCGATGGTCCTGCCATCGGCAGTCTCCACCGTCCCCGTAGCCTGAAAGGTCGTTTGCTCTGATTCGGAACGGATCTCCGTCCGCCGATGCACCTGGGTGGCGCCGGCCGTTACCCGGGCGGCGCCGGCAGCGTCGGCATTGCCGCTAGCGCCGGGACGAAGGCGAACCCACCGGATCCGGTGCCCCAGGAGCGCTTCAATGGCCAATGCCGCCAGTGTCTGCGCCGGATCCATATCCGAAAGGTCATCGCGATTCGTGCTCGCGGAGGCTTGGGCGACACCAGACAGAGCCACCGTGTCCACCGTTACTGGCTGAGTCACGGTTCTGAGCACGGCCGCCCGTTCTGTGGCGAAACCGGGACGATCGAGTGTCTCGTCGATGACCGTCGTTTGGGTCGCGAGACGATGCGTGGCCTCGTAGGAAGATTGTGAAGACTCGATTCGCATGGCGGATCTCGATCGTGTCAGTCGTGAGCATCCTTATCGGCACAGACGGCGCTTTCTTGAGTTCATGCGCACGGGCGGCCTCACACGAGCCAGGACCTGACCGCAAGAAACGGGTGTCCCTGGTGTGATCTGGCCGCCGGACCCGGGAACCGACCGAGAGTCCCAACGAAATGCCTTTCCCGGTTCCAAACGGTTCTCCTATTGAAAACCGGGCGACCCAGCGAGCGCAGGCACCCGTTCCGTGTAGACTATCTACTCACGCAAAGACAGATCGATGAAGCCACTTTCCGAGCACCTTTTCTGGACTGAGGATACCTGTAGCATTTATCGGGTCTCGCGCAACGGTCGCGTTCTGCTGATCGACTGCGGGACCAGGTTTCTTCCAGGGCCGCAAACCGGACCCGTGGATCGCGTGCTGCTCACCCACTTCCATCGCGATCAATGCTCCTCGGCTGCCGCGTGGCAGAAAGCGGGAGCCGCCCTCGTGGTTCCTTTCGCGGAAAAACGCTTCTTCGAAGAGGCGGACCTCCTGCGGGCGTCTTACGACATTTTCGATAACTACACGTCGTACTATCCCGCCTTCGGACCTCTGGAGGATCTCCGGCCGGACGCCTACGCGCGGGACTACGAGACGTTCTGCTGGCAGGACCTCCGCATCGAGGTCGTCCCGCTGCCCGGCCATACGTTCGGCTCCGCGGGCTACCGCTTCGAGGTTGACGGTCATCAGGTCCTTGCCTGCGGAGACTTGCTCTGCGCCCCGGACCGGCTGATCGACTACTACTCGGCGCAGTGGAAGTACATGGACTTCCAGGGCCACAGCAACCTGCTCGATAGCCTGAAGCGGGTCGCATCGCTCGCTTTGGATTGGATTCTGCCGGGTCATGGAGCGCCGTTCCGGGCGTCGCCAGGCGCGCTCACCGGGTTGCGCCAGACCCTCGAGCGCCTCTACGAGATGTTTCACGCGCGGCCCTACGAATACTTCCGGCCGCGCTTCCGCGAACTGGCGCCACACGTCTTCGAAGTGACCAATTCCGGGGCCAACACCTACATCGTCCGGGATGACGAGGGACACGGCCTCTTCATCGATTGCGGATACATAGCCACCGCGCCCATTGCCGCCAATCCTCATCGCTTCATCGACCACCTGACGCCCTACCTGAAAAGCGACCTCGGCATTGAAGACGTGGAGTGGTTCCTGCCCACTCACTATCACGACGATCATCTCGCCGGCTATCCCGCTCTGCGCGCCCGGTACGGGACAAAGGTCGTCAGTTCGCCGGAGTTGAAGGACATCCTCGAACACCCGGAGCGATACGAGATGCCGTGCGCGGTACCCGAAGGCTTTCGCGTCGACCGGGTTGTCGGGCGGCACGAAGACTTCGAGTGGAGGGGCTACCGGTTTCGGGTGGAACAGTTTCCCGGGCAGACGCTCTATCACCATCTGATCCGGTTTGAAGCCGATGGCAAGGTCTTTCTGGCAATTGGGGACAACATCTCGGGTCTCAGCTTCCGCGAGCAGCGCGACTTCATTTTTTCGTTCATCCCCAAGAACCGCACCCCGGTCGAAAGTTACCGGGACATGCCGCGCCAGATCTTCGACCGCTCGCCGGACATCCTGCTGACCGGGCACGGCGGAGCGGTGGACTTCGACCGGGCGAAGGTCGAACGCTGGGCGGTGTGGATGGACGAGTGGCAGGGCCGCTTTGAGAGGGTCATCGGCCAAACGGCGCCGAGCATGGGCATGGACCGGCAGTGGGTGGAGTTCTCTCCCTATAAGATTCGGGTTCAACCCGGACAACGCGTGCGATTCCGGGTCAGCGTCACGAATCACGAGCGGACCGAAAGCCGCTGCCGCCTCGTGTTTCGCTCGCTCACGCGGGTGGAGCTGGAGCCGAGGGAAGCGGAGATGACGGTCGGAGGCGGGCAGGTCGCTCATTGCGAGATCGACGTGCGGTTCCCGGCCGTATTCGAAACGCACTCCCTGCCGGTACTGGCCGACGTCACCTGGAACGGGCGACACCTGGGTGAGATTGCCGAGGCCCTGGCGTACTGGTAGGCCAGACAGCGTTCGAGTGGCTCCTTGTTCGAGACCAACGGCTCGTGGGAACGCCAATCAGGTGGGGGAACTAAAGTTCCCCTGGCTGGAAGCGTGCGCCACGGTTCAAGAGTCCGGACTCCAGGGGCGCGCTGAAGCGCGCCGCGGACTAAAGCTAAAGTCCTCCCCACTCCCGGCAGCCGGAACGGCTTGACCAATACTGAGTATCATCGACAGATGACAAGCGCTTTCCGGCGGATCGCCGTTTTGCCGATCCTTGCGGTTGTCCTCGGGCTGCCTGGCGGCGTTCGGGCCCAAATCCGGCTGGCTCCCTCGAACGATCACCGCGTCGCCATCTTTCACGACGGCTACCAGGGCGAGTGGCAAATTCGCTTGCCTGAACTGGTCGACTCGCGAGAGGGAACCTTCCTGACGTTCATCCGCACTCCCATGGAGTGGCGGACCTCCGAGCCCGGTGTCATCGGCTACGACTGGGAACCCACCGAGCGGTACTCCACCGAGGCGTACGAGAAAACCAGCCGGCGCCGCACCATGATTCAGGGCATGAGGGTCGCTCCTCGCATGAAAGCCGGGAGAGACCGGATCGAGATGTGGCTGCACCTGACCAATCGTTCCAACGAGACATTTCACGAGGTCTACAGCGACGGTGGTTGCCTGCAGCACCGCACCCCTCGCTTCGTCGATGAAGCCTACGAGCGGAGCTTCATCGTGACGGCGTCGGGATTGACTCCCTTGACCCGGACAGACCGATCGAAAGGGATCCGCGCGGCTTATTTTTTCAACCCTGTCTGGTTCGACCTGCCGTCGTACAAGGCCTACGAATACTTTTGGGGACGAAGCGAGACGCGGCCCGAAAGCCCGCTAGTCGTCTCCCAGGCCAAGGAGGGTCAGGGCGCCATCGGTATCCTGTGGGACCAGTGTCTCGGCGTCCGTCAGAACTCCGATGCCTCTCACCATTGCATGCACTCCTCGCCCTACTTCGGCGCCATCCGGCCGGGCCAGACCGTGACGCGCCGGGGCCTGATTCTCTTCGGCGACAACGCCGAAGACGTATTTCGGAAGTCGAAACGCGAGCGGTTGAAGCCGCATCGCAGCCCGCCCGAGCGGTAAGAGGGGCAGCCAGGATAGAGTGCGCCCAGGAGTTCAGCCTGGTAGCTACACGAGAATTTCTTTCACTACGCGCGCTTCATATTGCGACGTCAGCTTCTCGCGCAGGCCGTTGTCGTCGAAGACCAGTTGCGTGTAGTCCAATCCGAGCAAATGCAGAATCGTGGCATGCCAGTCGGCGACGCTCACCTTATTCTCCACGGCTTCGTAACCCAGATCGTCGGTCGCGCCGAAGGTGATTCCCGGGCGGATGCCCGCTCCGGCCATCCACAAGGAGAATCCGCGCGGGTTGTGGTCGCGCCCGGCCCCCTTGGGGTCCCCCCGGAGCTGAGAGATGGGCATGCGCCCGAATTCACCGCCCCAGATCACCAGGGTCTGATCCATCAGGCCCCGCTGCTTGAGGTCCTTCAGCAGTGCGGCCACCGGCTGATCCGTGCGCGCGCAGGCGGACCGGAGATCCCGTTCCAGGTGGTTGTGGTTGTCCCAAATCTGGCCGTTGATGTAAAGCTGGACAAAGCGAACGCCGCGCTCCACCAGGCGGCGGGCCATCAGACAGCGGCGGCCGTAGGAATCGGTCGGCTCGGCGCCGATTCCATACATCTGGTGTGTCGCCTCGCTTTCTTTGGAAAGATCCAGCGCATCGCTGGCTTCCACTTGAAGCCGTGCGGCCAATTCGTAGCTGGCAATGCGGGCGTCGAGTTGAAGCTGCCCGGGGTGATTCCGCTGATGGATCTGATCGAGCCGGCTCAACAGCGAACGCCCGGCCGCGGCCATCTCGGACGGTTCTTTTCTCTCCGGACGCAGGTTGAGGATAGGAGACCCGTGGGTGCGAATCCGCGTGCCCTGGTACACCGGCGGGAGAAATCCGGCCTGCCAGTTCCAGGTGCCGTTGACAGGAAGGCCGAGCGGATCGTCGAGCACGACATAGGCAGGCAGGCTCTGATTCTCGCTGCCGAGTCCATACACCACCCAGGAGCCCAGGGAAGGCCGCCCCGGCAGCGTCCGTCCCGAATGAATCACGAACAGCGCGGGCTCGTGGTTGGGATGCATGGTGTGCATGGAGCGGATCACCGAGAGGTCATCGGCGTGGCCGGCCAGATGCGGCAGCAGTTCCGACAGCCACAGACCGCACTTGCCGTGCTGCGCAAACCGGAACGGACTGCGCAGCAGGCCCCCGGCCTGCTCGGGGCCGGTCAGATCGGCGGCCACTTTGTCGAAGTAGGAATCGCCGTGATGTTTGTCCAGGGCGGGCTTGGGATCGAACAGGTCCATCTGGCTCGGTCCGCCGTTCATGAACAAATGGATGACCGACTTGGCTTTCGGGCTGAAGTGGGGAGCCTGGGGCTTCAGGTCGAAGACCCGGCCGGCTCCGTAGAGATCCCGGCTCAGGAGCGAGGCAAGCGCGGCGCCACAGAGGCCATCAGTCATGTTCCCGAAGAAATTTCGCCGGGTCACCTTCCGATTCGAGATCTCGCGGGCCATCATGGTCTCCCTCAATCGATGTACACAAAAGCCGCCGAATTGATCAGGGTGTGGCAGAACTTCGTGAGCGCGATGGACGAATCTCCCTGCGAGATCTGAGTGAAGCGCTCGAGCGCGTCCAGGCTGGCCTTCCGCTCTTCGTCGTTAGGCGGCCGGCTCAATGCTGTCCAGTACGCACCCTCTACTTGCCGCCGGCGATCCGGACCGGCCTGACGCTCCAGGCGCCGCGCGAAAAACGCAGCCAGATCGTCAATCATCCGGTTGTTCAGCAGGTGAAGCGCCTGCGGCGCCACGATCGATTCCCCGCGCTCCAGGCACGATGGGCTCATGGGAGGCAGGTCGAAGTTTTCGAGAAGGGTGGGCAGTTTCGATCGCCGCTGATTCACGTAGATGCTTCGACGCCATCCTTTCTCCGTGCCGATCGGCGTGACCAGGCCGTCGCGCCGGACCAGCACTGGATCGGGAGGGCCGAACTGTGTTGGATCCAGCTTGCCGGCGATCTGGAGGATCGTGTCACTGAGTTCCTCCGCTTCCAGGCGGCGCATCGTCATCCGGGAGAACAGCCGATTGTCGGGGTCCCGCTTCTGCGCGTCAGGTGTCGCTTGCGAGGTCTGGCGATAGGTGCTGGAGGTCATCATGAGCCGGTGCATCGCTTTCATGCTCCAACCCCGGCGGGCGAACTCGACACTCAGCCAGTCCAGCAACTCGGGATGCGATGGCGCCGCGCCGGCCTTGCCGAAATTGCCCACCGACCGGACAATTCCCGCGCCGAAATGGGACTTCCAGATCCGGTTCACCATGACGCGCGCCGTCAGGGGGTTCTCCGGCCGCGCGAGCCAGCGCGCCAGCGCCAGACGCCGCCCTGTCTTCTTCGCTCCTGGCCAGGGCGGAGCGATTTCGAACGGCGTACGGCCATCGGTGAGCGCGCTGGGAATCCCCGGCTCCACGGGCGGTCCGAAGCTGGACACGCTGCCCCGCTGCAGAATATAGGTCGGCGACGGCTGTCCCCGGTCCCAAAGGGCGCGGATCTTCGGTTCGGGGACGCGCCTGGCCTCTGCCAGCTTGATCCGCTTTTGAAGGTCCTCGGCTTCCAGACCGAACGCCGGATCGCTCTCCTTGGCGTCGTCCAGGTCGATCTTCAGAGTTTTCTCAAATCGACTGGCAAGGAACTTCTGAGTTTCATTTCGCTGTTCGGGCGGGGTGGTCAGGACGGCTCGCAGGTCATCGTGAAGCGTCTTCGGAGTCGACACGAGCCGTTGCTCGAAAATCTTCTTCCGGATCGGTTCGAACTTCTGGTCGAGCGCATCCTGTAGAGACTTGATCTCCGCCTGCAGTTCCCGGTCGCGAATCTCCCGCTCGCGTTCCCGTTCCAGCAGCTGGTAGGGAGTGACGCCCGGCTCCACAAAGGGCAGATAGCGGCCTGGAAAATAGCGGCTGTATTTTTCCGCCGTGACCGGCGCGATCCAATCGTGCTCGTCGAAGGAGCCTTTGAACAGCGCCACCAGGCGATAGTAGTCGCGCTGCGGAATCGGATCGTACTTGTGATCGTGGCAGCGCGCGCACTTCATGGTCAGGCCCATCACGCCGGAGCTGAGAACCTCGATCTCGTCCGCAACGACGTCCACCCGGTCCTCCGTGAAATTGACTTCGCGCTCGCTGGTGGAATCCGGCGCCATTCGCAGAAAGCCGGTGGCGATCAGGTTATCCGCAATCTCCTGCGTCACCACCGAAGCGTTTTCGTAGTTGGCGAGTTCGTCGCCGGCAATCTGCTCCAGGAGGAACCGGTCGTACGGCTTATCCGCGATGAACGTCCGGATGACGTAGTCGCGGTACCGCCAGGCATTGGGACGCGGAATGTCCGCGCTCAGTTTGCCGCCGTCGGAATCCGCGTAGCCCGCAACGTCCAGCCAGCGGCGTCCCCATTTTTCGCCGTACTGCGGGGAAGCGAGCAGGCGGTCCACCAGTTGCTCATAAGCGTCGCTCCGGTTGTCGGCGAGGAAGGCCTGCACCTGTTCCGGATCCGGAGGCAACCCGGTCAGGTCGAAGGACGCGCGCCGGATCAACGTCAAGCGGTCCGCTTCCGGGGAAAGCGCGGCGCCTGCCTGTTCGAGCTTTTGAAGGATGAACGCGTCAATCGGGTTACGGACCCGATCGGCATGGCGCACCTTGGGCGCGGGCGAAGCCTTGGGCGGCTGGAACGACCAGAACTGACGATCCTTCGGCTTCACCAGCGGATCGGCGGAAGTGCCGGCCCTGTCCGGGGGCGTCTGCACTTCCGGAGCGTTCTGCGCGATCCACGACGCCAGCTTTTCGGTTTCGGCGGCGCTCATCGGTTTCACGCCCGCGTTCAGCAAGCCGGCCTTGGGCGGCATCGCTCCGGAGCGTACCTTCCGGACCATTAGGCTCTCCTCCGGTTTTCCCGGAATGAATGCGGGGCCGGACTTGCCGCCCTTCAGCATGGAGGATTTCGTCCGAAGGTCCAGGCCGCCCATCTGCTGCTGCGGGCCGTGACAGGCCGTGCAATGCAACAAGATGATGGGAATCACATCGTGTTGGGTGACTTTCCCGGCAGGCAGGGTCTTGGCAGCGATCTGGTCGATCCACGCGCCGATCACCGCCACCTCCTCCGCCGGGACCGGGTTCTTCCCACCCGGAGGCATTTGGCCGTTGCGGACCAGCTTGAACAGGCGGCTATCATCGCGTTTGCCGGGCTCGAGCACCGGCCCGGACTGGCTGCCCTTCAAGGCGGTTTCCGCCGAAGTGAGGTCGAGGCCTTTGCTCTTGACACTGGGGCCGTGACACGAGTGGCACCGCGCCCGGAAGATCGGCAGGACATCCTTCTCGAACGTGACAGGAGGAGCAGCCAAGGCAGCCTGACAGAGCACACTGGCGGCGAGGAGCAAGACACGCGCCCGGCGGCCGAGTTCGATGCTGGGTCCCAAACTCCAGATATTGTACGTCAGCCTGAACGTACGTCATGGCGCTGCCGGCGCGGGGCAAGCTCGCGCCGGATGGTCAGGCGCCGCTTCGTATTACGGTGATCTCGCCGGGCCTTCCGTCCGGCTTTGCGCGAGGCGTCGTCCGCATCTCTTCCACGGCAGGGGTCACCGATATTCCGGTTTCCATCGCCAACCCGACGGCCTCGCGTCAACTCCGGCTGGAACCCGACGGCACTCTGGTCGGCGCCCGTCAGGGCAATGGGGCCTCCCGAGGCAATCGCTCGTTCGTAGTGCTCCATCAGGGTAACGTCCCGCTCGACTAAACGGCTGAGGTTGTTACCAACACGGCGTGGCTGGGGTTGAAGCGGCAAACCGGTTCGGTACCAGCCGGCGGCGCCGGCACGGTCGACTTTGCCGTCAACCCTGGCGCGCTGCCGGAAGGCGCTTACTAAGGCCGGATTCGCATCAGTGCTCCCGCCGCCCAGAATTCCCCGCTCGATTTCATTGTGGTGCTGCAGGTGCTATCCGCCGGCCGGCAACCGGTGCCGAACGTCGCACCCGCCGGCCTGGTCTTTGTGGCCTCCGAGGGAGGCGCCGCCCCCGCTGCCAAACGGTTGACATCCACACCAGCAGCAACGCTCCCGTGCCCTATCAGGCGGCGATTTATACCGGCGCTGCCGGGTCCCTGTTTAACGGGTAACGGGAAGGCTCGGGAAGGAAACCAACTCTGCGAGGATCAACGCTTCGGTGCTGTCGATGGGCTTGCTCGAAATGCGAGAGTGAGCGGGATGATCTGCCCCGTCGGAGTCGGTCTCCGAGCGAAAGGGAGCGCGAACGAAAACGCCCTCGAGTTCGCTTGCCGGGGCGCCGCCTGCCCATCCGCAAGTTGAGCACTCAGCCGGACTACAGCTTTTCTTTCTCCGACAGTCTCGGGAGGGAACGAGTCAGGGCGCTCTGCAGCGTTGCCTCCGGAACCTGAAAGCTCACCGTGACCCGGTTGCCGGTCGAGGCGGCTTGGAAGCCCTCAATCGCACCCGCCAAACCGGCCCCCGCGCCTCCCTGCATCTGGAGAAGGCCCATCAGGAAGGTCATGGCCTCGGTGATGGAAGCCGCGTCGTTCTCCGAGCGCGCCCAGGCATGGCCGTCGACGCGAACCATGGGCCCCAGACGGATCGAGGCGTCCCACTGCTCGATCGAACGGAACAGGTCGCCCCTCGCGGCCGCCGCGGTGTTGCGGTCGGGCGCCACCGCCGCAAGACTGGCGATGGGCGCCCGCGACACCAACCACAGATCGCCGGACTCGACGCCGCGCACCCTTTCGAGCAGGGCGGCGGATGGCGCCGCGGACTGCTTCCACCGGTCGATCGCCTCGCGTATACGGACCGCCGGTCCCAGCACGGCGAGGTTGGCTGCGGCTACGGCGAGCCCTTGGCCGTCCGGACCCACGAACACATCAGCTCCGTTGTAAGATTGCCGGGTCAACCCGCCGCCCATCGCGGCGGCCCGAATGCGCTCGCGATCGAACGCGCCGCGCGCGGAGACGAGGGCGTCCCGCCGCGAGGCCTGGTTGGCCGCGATGACGATCTCCTGGATGTCGCGCTTCACGTCCAGACCCGCCGCCTGGAGGATCTTCTCCCATCGGCCGTCCGCGAAGGCGAGGTCTCGAAGCGCGGTGCGGCCGAGGCCGCTGTCCAAGGCGCGATCGGCCTTGACGCCGATCACCATTTCGGCGTCGCCCGAAATGGCGAGAAGCGCGCGATCCGCGCCGCTGGCCGTCATTGCCAGCGCAGCCCACGCACAGAGGACGGGAAGCCGGGTCATGTTTTCGCTGACGCCCGCGGAAGGCTTGGCGTTCCTCATTCTTCCGCCTGAACCTGGGTGACCGTCGGGATGGGGGCCTGGCCCAGGATCCTGATGCCAAAGCCTTCCAGGGCCACCGCGCGGCGGGGGTGATTGGTCAGGAGTCGAATGGTGTGGAGCCCGAGGTCGGACAGGATCTGCGCGCCGATGCCGATTTCGTGCTGCTGCGTGGTGACGGGGCCCATTTCACGGCTGTGCGGTTGGAGTCGCTTGGCTCCGGAAGTATCCGACGCCCAGCGGAAGCCGAGGCCGTTCTGATGCAGATAAACGAGGACGCCCACGCCCTCGCGCGCAATCGCGGCCAGCGACCCGCGCACCGAACTGCCACAGTCACATTGGGTGGACGAGAACAGATCGCCAAAGGCGCAGTGGGCGTGCATCCGAACGAGCACGTTTTCCTGGCCGGCGACCTCGCCGCGCACCAGGGCCAGGTGCGAGTCGGGTTGCGTTTCGCTCGAATAGGCGATGGCGCGGAACGGACCGAACTCAGTCTCGACGAATCCCTCGCCGGTGCGATGCACGAATCGCTCGTGGCGCAGGCGGTAGCGGATGAGATCCGCCACCGAAATCATCTTGAGCCCGTGGCGTTCGCAGAAAGCTTCCAGCTGCGGGATGCGGGCCATGGTTCCGTCGTCGTTCATGATCTCGCAGATGACGCCGGCGGGATTCAGCCCCCCCAGGCGAGCCAGGTCCACCGACGCTTCGGTCTGGCCGGCGCGCACAAGCACCCCACCGTCGCGCGCGCGAAGCGGAAACATGTGACCGGGCCGGACGAGGTCGTCGGGCCGCGAGACCGGGTCGAGCAGGGTGAGGACGGTGCGGGTCCGGTCGGCGGCGGAGATTCCGGTGGTGACTCCCTGCGCGGCATCGACGGATTCGCAAAAGGCCGTGCCGAACACGGACGTGTTGTTTCGGGTGACCAGCGGGAGGCGCAGTTGATCGCAACGGTCCCCGGTCAGGGCGACGCAGATCAAGCCGCGGCCGTGGGTGGCCATGAAATTGATGATCTGCGGGGTGACCTTCTCGGCAGCGATGGTGAGGTCGCCCTCATTCTCGCGATCTTCGTCGTCGACGACCACCAGCATGCGGCCGGCCCGGATCTCTTCAAGAGCCTCCGGAATGGAGACAAACGCCATGATTCGATTGTCGCAAACCTCACTTCGCGAGCGGCGGAGAGGGGATGTAGCAGCCCACGGCCTTGGTTCGCGGGACACTGACCGGCCGGCCGGCGGCGATCTCCGTGAGGGCCGCGCGGAGGTCGCCGCGTGTGGGTTCGCGGCGGCTGTCCCTCCAGCCAAGATGGCGGTCATCGATGCGGCCCCGGTACAGGATCTCCCGCCGGGGGCCGATCACCACGGCTTCCGGAGTGACGGTCGCACGGACCTTGGGCGCCCAGACGTGATGACGATCGAGCACCGCCGGGATCTGGGTCAGACCGTACTCGCGCTGATGGGCCCGTAGGACGTCATCGGGCGCCGTGGGGTCGACGTAGATCAGAACGCACTCGATGCGGTGGAAGGCATAGTCGCCGCAGATGCGCCGGATTTCGGGCGCGTAGGAATTCGCGATGGGGCAATCGTGGGCGAGAAAGAACCAGACGCGGGCGCGCGCGGCGCCCAGGTCGAACAGGTCCTGCCCAGCCCCGCCTGCGAGAGCCACTCCCAATACCGCCAGCCAGCGCACAAACCATTATCCCGATTGCCGCGCCCGCCGGGGTGTGTTACGGTGAGAACTCACGTGGAGAAACCTTTGATGGAAGCACTCGGTCTGATCGAGACGAAAGGACTGGTCGGCGCGATCGAAGCCGCCGACGCCATGGTCAAGACGGCCAACGTTGTCCTGCAGGGCAAAGAGTTCATCGGGGCCGGCTACGTCACGGTTACGGTTCGCGGCGATGTGGGCGCGGTCAAAGCGGCCACCGACGCGGGAGCGGCCGCGGCACGCAGGGTGGGCGAACTGGTGTCGGTCCATGTTATCCCGCGCCCGCACGACGAAGTATCCAAGATCCTCCCGGGCGCCAACAAACCGAAGGGTTCTCTCGGATAGGCCGGCGGCACGCCTGCCCGTTCGGTGAGTCATGCTTCAGGACAAAGACCTCATTTCGATCCAGGAGGTCCGCACCAAGGTTGAGAAGGCCTACGCGGCTTCGCTGAAGTTTCGCGAGTATACCCAGGAACAGATCGATTTGATTGTGGAGCGAATGGCCGCCGCCGCGCGGGCAAACGCCAGGCGTCTGGCCGAACTGGCCGTGGCCGAAACGGGCTACGGGAATGTCCCGGACAAGATTGCCAAGAACCTGTTGAACTGCGACATCCTGCCGCGCCGGATGCGCGGGATGAAGACCGTGGGCGTGCTGCGGGAACTGCCCGATCAGAAGGTGATCGAGATCGGCGTTCCGGTGGGCGTGGTGGCGGCCGTCCTGCCGACCACGAATCCAACGTCGACGGTGATGTTCAAGACGTTGATCTCGATGAAGGCGGGCAACGCCATCGTGATCAGCCCGCACCCGAACGCGAAAGAGTGCACCTGCGAGACGGCTTCGGTTCTGTACCAGGCGGCGCTCGAAGCGGGTGCGCCCGAAGACATCATCCAGTGCATCCTGACGCCGACCAGCGAGGCGACCAACGCCCTGATGCATCACGAGCGGGTGGGCGTGATCCTGGCCACGGGCGGTTCGGCCATGGTGACCGCCGCCTATTCCAGCGGCACGCCCGCGCTGGGCGTCGGTCCGGGAAACGTGCCGGTGCTGATCGAGCGGACAGCGGATGTGGACGACGCGGTGGCGAAGGTGGTGGAAGGCAAGGCGTTCGACTACGGAACCGTTTGCTCGAGCGAGCAGGCCATCGTCGCCGAAGACGTGCTGAAGGACCGGGTGATCGCGCGATTGAAAGCCGAGAAAGCGTACTTCTGCAACGAGCCGCAGAAGAAGGCTCTCGGCCAGTTGTTGCTGACCCCGCGCTGGACGGTGAATCCGAAGTGTGTGGGGCAGGCGCCGGCGAAGATCGCGCAGATGGCTGGTTTTGAGGTGCCCCCGGACACGCGCATTCTGGTGGTGGAACTGGATCAGGTAGGGAAGTCCGAGCCGCTGTCGGCGGAGAAACTGTCCCCGGTATTGGCCCTGTATTTCGTCAAGAGCTTTGCCGAGGGCGTGGAGCGCTGCTACTCGCTGCTGAAGTTCGGCGGACTGGGACACACGTCGGTGATCTATTCGGCGTGCGACGAGAAGATTCGCGAATTCGGCATGAGAATGCCCTCGTTCCGCGTGCTGGTGAACACGCCGGCGCCGCAGGGCTCGACGGGAATCACGACCAACGTATTCCCGTCCATGACGTTGGGCTGCGGCGCGATTGCCGGCAACAGCACCAGCGATAACGTCGGGCCGCAGCACCTGTTCAATATCAAGCGGATTGCCTACGCGGTTCGCACGGCGGCTGAAGCGTTCGAGTACAAAGCCGAATCCGCGGAGGCGCCGGACCGCGGCGCGGTGGCGTCCGCGGTGGACCGGTTTCTGGCCGCGCGAGGAGTGATCACCGCTCCCGTGGCCGCCAAACCCGCGCCCACGCCGGCGGCCGCTGTTTCGGTCGAGCAGGTGGTGGACCGCTTTCTCGCCGCGCGCCGGACGACCGTGGAAGCCCCCCCGCCGGCGAGGGCCGACGGTCCTACGTGCGGCTGCCAAACGAAGAGTCAACCCGCTGCCCCTCCGGCGGCGGCCCCCATACCCGCGCCTCCTCCCCCCGCCATTGTCGACTTTGTGTGCGAAGATGACGTCCGCAGGGCGATCTCGCAAGCGAAGAAGATCTACATCGGCCCCAAGACCATCGTCACGCCCAGCGCGCGCGAGGTTGGCAATCAGCACGACGTCCTGGTCGTGGCTCAGCGATAACTACCGTGGACTTGAATCTCGACACACTCAAACAGGAGATCCTGGAGCATCTCGCCTCCGAGGAATTCTCCGTCTTTCGCGCCGAACCCGGCGGGCTCGAGGATGTTCCCGTCGTGTACTGGGACGTTCATGCTTTTCCCGAGTTTCACGGGTTTCTGAACGCGGCCAAGAGCGCCGGCGTCCGGCTGATCTCCTTCGCCGTCCGGGAGTTTACCTCGGTGGACGTCGAGAACGCTCTCGAGATGCTGGAATCGGGATCGCTGCCACGCGAGGACGCCCGGTCACTCGAGAAGAGTCTCAATGAACTCAAGGTCTTTACGGGCCTGACGGCGTCGATCGAGCTGAGCTTCCACCACGACGGCATGGCCTACATGTATCGGGCGATGTCGGACTGGTACGAATCGTACCTGGATGCGACGGAAGCGATCGAGGCCGCCGACTTCTATCACATGGGTGACGAAGAGGAAGGCGAGGATCCCGGACCGTTGGGCGGGTATTACTCGAAGAACTGAGGGCGAGAGTGAACCGCGAGCGCGACAAGTCGTGAAAAAACTAGGGACGGTCACTCCGTTTCTCGACCACAACTCGTTGATCTTGCAGGAAACGCTGGACGAGAAACGGAGTGGCTGTCCCCAGTTTTTTTTAGCGCGCGTAATGGCGGAACCCGGGCTGCGCCGGGCGACAAATAACGTCGCCCGGCGCCACTGGGTGATTGAACTGCTTTGAAATTCCTTCTTCAATCGGGCAACGCGCCAGCGCGTTGGCGAACCGCGGACGCCTCTGGCTCGGAGCGGCTTGCCGCCAGCCTGGGCATCGAACCGGTCACCGCGCGCATTCTCGCGTCGCGCGGGCTCGCTGAACCGGCGGACGCCAAACGCTTCCTCGCCCCGTCCCTCGACGACCTGCACGATCCCTTCCTGATGCGAGGAATGCGCGGCGCCGTGGATCGGCTGCTCGCCGCCATCCGTGAGAACGAGCGGATTCTCATCTACGGAGACTATGACGTCGACGGCACGACGTCGATCGTGATCCTGCGAAAGGCGATTGAGCTGGCGGGCGGCGCCGCGGAGTTTCACGTGCCTCACAGGCTGCGCGACGGCTACGGCATGAAGGCCGAGGTGATGGAAGAGGCCGCCGCCGCGGGAGTCAAGCTGGTCGTCAGCGTCGATACCGGAATCCGCGCCGCCGATGCCGTGGCACGGGGGATGGAAGCCGGCATCGACGTCATCGTGACCGATCACCACCTGCCGGAAGCTGAACTGCCGCCGGCGCTCGCCGTGTTGAATCCGCAGCAGCCCGGGTGCGGATATCCGGAGAAGAATCTGTGCGGGGTGGGCGTCGTGTTCAAGCTGGTGCAGGCCTTGCTCGAAACGAGAGGCTGGCCGGCGGAAAAACTGCGCCGCGTGCTCGAGTCCTTTTTGAAGCTTGTGGCCATCGGAACGGTGGCCGATGTAGTGCCTTTGACCGGCGAGAATCGGGTGATCGTCAAGCACGGCCTGGCCGGGATGCACACGGTGAAGAATCCCGGGCTGCGGGAGTTGCTGCGCGTGGCCAGCTTGCCCGAAGGGGTCGCGCCGACGGCCGAGCAAGTCGCATTCCGCGTCGCGCCGCGAATCAACGCCGCGGGACGCATGGCGACGGCGAACGACGTGATCGAGTTGTTCACCACCGCGAACCCGGACCGGGCGAGGCAACTCGCCGGAATGCTGCACGACCTGAATTCCGACCGCAGGCAGACCGAGGCGGAGATCGTTCGGACGATCCTGGAAGAATGCGAGCGGGAGCCGGTCACCGCGGAACAGTGTTCGCTGGTCTTCGCGGGCGAGGGCTGGCATCGAGGTGTGCTGGGTATTGTGGCGTCGCGCCTGGTGGAGCGGTTCTATCGTCCGGCCCTGGTGCTCGGCGTCGAGAACGGAGTCGCGCAAGGTTCGGGCCGCGGCATCGAGTCCTTCCACCTGTTGGATGCCCTCGAGTCGATGCCCGACCTGTTCACCAGGTTCGGCGGCCACAAACACGCCGCGGGTCTGACGATGGAGTCCTACCGCGTGGATGAGTTTCGCGCACGGCTGAACGAGTACTCGAAGCGGAAACTGACTCCCGAAGACTTGATCCCGGTGCTTCGGGCGGACGCCGCGGTACAGTTGGCCGAACTCAACGCCAAAGCGATCAACGAAATCTTGTCGCTCGCCCCCTTTGGCCACTCGAACGAGCAACCGGTGCTGGTATGCGAGGGCGCCGAGATCGCCGCGCCTCCTGGCATCATGAAGGAGAAGCACCTCCGCCTGACCGTCCGCCAGCAGGGGCGCACCCTGGTAATGAAGGCATGGAACGCGGCGGAGTGCGCCTCCGGGCTGCAGGCTGGCCGGCGAGTGGACCTGGCGTTTCGCGTCGAGGAGGATCAGTACTCCCTGTCCCGGGGGTACCCGGGCTGGTCGTGCACGCTCGTCGACTTCCGCCCGTGCGAGCCGAAGTGAGTTGGAACCGCCGCGGAACGTCCGTTGTATTTTTCGTCCAAAATCACGAAACGAAATCGTGACTTCTAGTACTACCTCTCTTGCACCGCTCCACATCGCACAAATCATTGAACTAAGAAGAAATAGCGGCGACTGAACAACGGTCGGGTAACGTCTCCGTTTATTTCGGAACGAAACCTCGGGCCTCTTTTCGTCATCAAATAAGGTAGGAGGATCTGGAGGATGAGTACTTTTTGGGAAGGCCTCTTCGGTTGCTCTCACAAGCACACGACGTTTCCGATGACCCCTGTGCGCGCGACAACAATGAAAGCACGACAAACGTACGTGGCATGCCTCGATTGCGGGCGGGAATTACCGTACAACTGGGAGGAAATGCGGATCGAGCCTTCAGCCTTGAGGGCTCAGACGGAAAGCGCTTTGTCGCGCCTGGTTCACTTGGGCAACTGACCGCGCGGGCAAGTCGGCACGAGGCCCATCTCGCGGGCCTCGAAATCACAATCGCTCAATCGGCCGTTGGAACACCCGGGAAGTCCTCCAGGATGGCCCGTGCCACCGTGATGGGAGAGGCGTCCCGGTATCCTCCCGCGTTGTCGTACTCGGATTGCAATTGCCTCCACGATTCATGAATGCCGGTCTGGATCTGAATCAACTGGGAGTCCTCGATCTCTTCGCCGTCCCGGAAGTTCAGTTGGCAGGCGAAGATCTGTCCGGGCCGGCCGGGGTTGTAAATCGGCATGCCGAATTTGCGGCAAATGAGCGGCCGGAACTCGTAGATGGAACAAACGCCATGGTCGAGTGCGGGGCAAGCCAGCCTGGCTCCGGGCGGCGGCAGCCGGCCCGGCGAGCCTTCGGGCTCACCTTGGGGGGCGACCAAGTTCCGGCGGGCCTCCAGGTGGTCGCGCGCCCGCGTCTGCAGGGATTCCCGCGCGAGGGTGTCCATGCGTTGAACTCCCCGGGAAATCCAGGCCGCCTCGATTTCCGTGATTCGGAAGAGGTGGTGACAGCAATCGGTACAGCCGGTCCGGCAGTGAATCTTGTCGCCGTGCAAGGCTCGATTTCTGCGGAACTCGGCATCCACCGCGGCCGCCATTTCCAGGTAGCGCGACTCCATCGGGAAATGATATGCCAGCGGAGGTCGCGCCGTACCGGGACCGTACCGGGACCGGCCCGCTTCCATACACGTCCGCACGTGACGAAACAAAAAGCTGTGTATGATCAGGATGTGGAACTGCACATGACCGAGGCGGAGGTGGCAAGGGACTTCGCGGCCGTGGTGGAGAAGATCCAGCGGGGAGCGGAGGTCATTGTGGTGCGCAACTCGGAACCGGTGGCGGTCGTCGCGCGGCCGCGCTTCCGTGGACGGTCCATTGAAGAATGCATCGCCCAAGCGAAACGTCGAGGCTCGCATACGCCGCTAGATGAAGACTTCGGCAAGGATGTGGAAGACGTCATCCAAGGCCGCCGTGAACCCTTTAATCCGGTGTCATGGGATTGATCCTCGACTCCAGCGTCATCGTCGCCGGTGAGCGGCGGGGTCTCGCTGTTGAGGACATCCTCGTCGCGGTCAGAGCCGTGAGTGGACCCACGGAGATCGCGCTATCGGTCGTCAGTGTGATGGAACTGGAGCACGGAATTTGGCGCGCGAAGGATCCCGGCCGAGCCAACCGGCGGCGTCAGTTCCTGGAAGACCTGATCGGCAATGTGCCGGTCTATCCCGTCACGACCGAAGTTGCTCGCAGAGCGGGCCGTATCGACGCGGAGCAGCAGGAGCGGGGCATCCGCGTCGCCTTTCAGGACCTGCTGATCGGCGTGTCCGCTCTCGAACTGGGCTATGCCGTCGGCACCTCGAACCTCCGCCATTTCCGAATGATTCCGAACCTTGCGGTCACTGAAATCTGACCGCTGGTGGCGGGTGCCTCGGTCTCCCTCACCAGCCGGCGCGCGCCGACTCACCGACCTCGAGCATATCTCCGATTCTCTGACGGAAGATCTCGTTCAGCCGTCCACGATCCTTCAAGGTCAGGCCGTCCATTGAAATGGGTTCGCCAATCCGCAGCCTGACCTCTCCGGGGCGCACCAGCGCGTTGCCCGGAGGCAGGATATCGTGAGTCCCGCTGATGGCCAGCGGGACGGCCGGCGCTCCGCTCTTGATGGCGATATACGCCGCGCCTTCCTTGAACTCCTGCAACTCGCCGGTGGCCGTTCGCCCGCCTTCGGGAAACAGCAGCACGGAGATCCGCTTCTCGTGGATCACCCGCGCGGCATCGGTCATCGACCGGAGACTGGCGCGCGGGTCGTTCCGAACCACCGGAATGTGCCCGGCGCGGCGAAGATGCGCTCCCAGCAGCGGATTCCGGAACAGAGGATCCTTTGCCAAAAAGCGGAACTGTACCGGAATGTTCCCGAGAATCAGCGGCGTGTCCAGGTAGCTCTGATGGTTGGCCACGAACACGTAGCTGCCCTCGGGATCGATCCGGTCAAGTCCCTCGACGGTGACCCGGACACCGGCCACGCGCAACATGACACGGCCCCAGATTTGAGCCAGACGGTGCTGACGGAAGCCGGTGCGGTCGATGAACGAGGCCAGGAACGACAGGGTTGCCATCACGGCCGTCCACAGGATGATGAACGGATCCGTGAAGAGCGCGGCGCGAAGGGTCGTCAGCACGGCCGGTCGGCCCCCCAGCGGCGGAGAGCTTCCGCGACCAGATACAACGATCCGGTGATCACCAGGACGTCCCAGCCGGCGGCCATGGAAACCGCTTCGTCGAGCGACGAGGCGATTCGCAGATCGGGATGATGGGACACGGCCAGGATTCTCTCGGGCGGCAGCGACCGCTCCATCCCGGGCGCGGTTGCGATCACGGTTCGCGCCAGTGGGAAGAGAATCTCCCCGATCTCGTCAACGCGCTTGTCCCGCATCGACCCGTAGATCATCGTGATCGCCCGGCCCCGGTAGAACCGGTCAAGATGAGCCGCCAGGGCGCGGGCGCCCGAGGCATTGTGGGCGCCGTCGGCCAGAACCTCGGGCGAGGCGGACAGGCGTTCCAGGCGTCCGGGCCAGCGGGTGTCGCGAATGCCCCGTTCCACCGCCTCGGGCGCGATGCCGAGTCGCAGCAGGGCCGCGGCCGCGGTGAGGGCATTCTCCATCTGGTGCCCTCCGGCCAGCGGACAGGCGATGCGAAGACCGTTGGCGACAAACCGTCCGCCGCTCGCGTCGAGCGAGACATCGGAAACCGCCCAGTCCCCGGTGTGGACGGTGTCGCTGCCCACTCTCCGCGCGGTCAGGTCGAGAACCTCCATCGCGTCGGCGTGCTGCGCGCTGAAGACGGCGGGCACCCCGGGTTTGAGAATGCCGGCCTTTTCCACGGCAATCTTGCGGATGGTATCGCCCAGATACTCCATGTGGTCGAAGTCGATGCGAGTGATCACCGAAAGCAGCGGAACGATCACGTTGGTGGCGTCGAGCCGGCCGCCGAGGCCGACCTCGACGACCGCCGTGTCGACGCCCAGCTTCCGAAACAGCAGGAAGGCCATGGCCGTCATGGTCTCGAAGTAGCTGGGATGGGCGTCGAGCGATCCTTCGCGGCACAGGGCTTCGGAAGCGGCGTGCACGGCATCGAACGCCTCCGAAAACTGCTCGCGGCTCACCGGACAACCCCCGACGCGGATACGTTCGGTCGGCTCGAGCAGGTGAGGCGAGGTATAGAGACCGGTCCGAACCCCCGCCGCGCGCAGGCCGGATTCGATCATGGCGCACGTGGATCCCTTGCCGTTGGTCCCGGCGACGTGAACGAAGCGGCAGGCTTCGTGGGGCCTGTCCAGCCGGTCGAGGAGACTGTTCACCCGGTCGAGTCCGAGCTTGGCCGATTTGATTTCGTTGCCGAGCGCGTACAGGTACCGGACCGAATCCGGGTAGTTCATGCCGTTGCGGGACCGCTGAAGAAGCGAAGCGCGGTGGCGATGTAGTGTTTCAGATCCTGGCGCCGCACCACGGCGTCCAGCATCCCGTGCTTCAGCAGGAACTCGGAGCGCTGAAATCCTTCCGGCAGCTTCTGGCGGATGGTCTGTTCGATCACCCTCGGACCGGCAAAGCCGATGAGTGCGTTCGGTTCGGCGATGTTGAGGTCTCCCAGCATGGCGTAGCTGGCGGTGACGCCTCCGGTGGTCGGGTCGGTCAGAACGCTGATGAAGGGCACCTTGGCTTCATCGAGCCGCATCAAGGCGGCGGAGATCTTCGCCATCTGCATCAGACTGATGGCGCCCTCCTGCATGCGGGCGCCGCCGGAGGCGGAGACGATAATCAACGGCACGCGCTGTTCGAGGGAGCGCTCGATGGCCCGGGTAATCTGCTCGCCGACGACGCATCCCATGCTGCCGCCGATGAACCTCGGATCCATCGAACAGATGTTCACCCGCCGGCCCTCCAGGGTCCCCGCGGCCGAGATCAGGGCGTCGCGGAGTCCGGTAGTGCCGAACATCGCGTCCAGCCGCTCACGATAGGGCTTGGAGTCGACGAACGACAGGGGGTCGGAGGAACGCAGTTCGGTGTCGAACACTTCGTATTCGCCGTCGAAGAGCATCTTCAACCGCGGAGCGGCATCCAGCCGCGAATGCGCGCCGCACTTCGGACACACATTCAGATTCCCCTCCAGATCCTTCTTCCAGATGATCTGCC
The DNA here is from genome assembly GCA_964529305.1 of uncultured Solibacteraceae bacterium. Lineage (GTDB taxonomy): Bacteria > Acidobacteriota > Terriglobia > Bryobacterales > Bryobacteraceae > CAZGUX01. The sequence goes on from CAZGUX010000197.1 coordinate 101,801, forward strand.
GGCATCCTTCGCACTTCAGCCACAAACCTTCGGTGCGAACGTGCGGCTTCTCGCCTTCTTCCCCCTTTGACGCTTCAGTCTTATTGGGGCGGAACCAGGGCATAAGTACTTACGTTAGCGCGGGTACGGATGACCCCGCAATGTTGCGAAAGCCCGATAGATCTGCTCGGCCAGGCAAACGCGCGCGAGTTCGTGCGGCCACGTCATCGGTGAGAGGGAGAGCAGCAGGTCGGCGCGCTCCCGCCACGGCCGCGGCAACCCGTCGTGTCCGCCCAGGAGAAACAGGAACTCCCGGTCTTCCCGCTCGCCCCGCTCGATCAGCGCGGCAAACGCGGCCGAGTCCATCAGTTTGCCTCCGGGGTCGAGCGCGATCTTGTACGCAGAGGGGTGACGGTCGAACGGGTCGTAGCGTTCCGGCCGGACCTCCCGCATCTCGATCCGCGCGTAATGGGAACTACGCCCGGCAAACTCCTCGGCCATCCGGTTGGCGTTGGGATCGCGGGGCTTGCCGACGAACAGGATCGAGATTTTCACGTCAGCGGACGCGGCGCTACGCTTCGGCCGGGATCGAAAGATCCTTGCCTGCGCGCCACAGCCGCTCCAGGTCGTAATAGGCGCGCGCGTGCTCGGAGAACATGTGGACGATGAAATCGCCGTAGTCGGCCAAAATCCATTCGGCCTGGTCGTAGCCTTCGACGCTCAGCGGCCGCTCGCCGTGCTCTTTCAGTTGCTTCTCCACTTCGTCGGCAATGGCCTGCAACTGCCGCTGATTGGAGCCCGAGCAAATGACGAAGAAATCCGTGAACGAGGTGACGCCGGTCAGGTCGAGGACTTTGATGGAACTGGCTTTTTTGGCTTCGGCGGCGCGAACCGCCACCAGCCAGGAAGCCTGGGTCTCCGCTTGTGGAGTTTCAGTAGGGGTTAAAGTAACCGGATCCAGGGACAACGCCTCCTCTCGTATCGTACTACAGCGAGCGCGCCGGGCCGGTTCGGGCGGTCAGTCCGTTGAAATAACGGGCTACCTAGAGCCTTGCCCGTCCAGCACGCCACGAAGCCGGAGGGCCGCCTGTGACGCAGAACTTCAGACGAGCAACGCGACAAACAAGGCCAACCCGCCCGCCAACGCCAAGGCGCCCCAAACGCGCAGGTGTGGCAGGTTCCACCACATATAGACTCCCGTCGCGATCCAGAGCAGCATCCCGATGCACGCCAGATCCACCACAACGGCCCAGAGCGTATCGAGGAAGCTCGCCTGCTCGAAACCGCCTCTGGCGTGCATTCCGGTCAGAAAATGGTCCCAGCGGAAGCGCCGGTCCTCGGCCACCAGTCGCTTCTCGTCCACCTTGTAAACGATCCGCGTGGCATCGCGAAACGAGAACGCCCACACATGAAAGCGCCGCTCGCTTTCTTTATAGACGCCGTAGGCGCGGTCAAGGCCGCTATCCTTCATGATCCGGCCGCCCGCCGCGCGAAGATTCGCGCCGGCGCTCACGTCGACCTCGTACGGGCGGTCGAACCGCGGCGTCCAATCCGGCTGGCTGCTCGTGAACAGGCTTTCGAAATACTTGGGGTGGCTGAACACGAGGGAGCTTACTCCGTAGAGAAAGAACCACGGCAGCAGGAACAGGCCGAGATACAGATGCAGCCGGCGATTGAAGTGGCTGAAGCTCATATGCGCACCAAAAAGAGGACAAACAGCGCCAGCCCCAGGCCGGCGAACAGGGCGCCCAGCGCGCGCGTGACCTTGAGTTCCCACCACATCCATAAGCCCGAAGCGACCCAGAAAATCATGGCCGCGATCGTGAAGTCGACCGAAGCGCCCCACACCCGCGCGCCGGCATAGGGTTGTTCATAGCCTCTGCGCCGATGCAGGCGTTCCAGCACGGCGGGCATGTGAAACACCTGCCGTTCGATCACCACTCTCTGGTCGTGCGGATGGTACGTGATCCGCCGCGGATGGATCGGATCGAAGCGGTCGATCGTCAGGCGGTCCTCGCGCCGCCGCGCATTGTGGGGACCGTCGATGCCAAGGTGAGTCAACAACTGGACCGCGGCATCGCGTGGCTTCAGGCGGTCGATTGACGGGCCGTCATAGCTCAGTTCTTTTTCAGTTTCGAACGACGGGGGCTTCTCTCCGAGGAAGTGGCGGTGGTTCATCGCCATTGTGCTGACGGCGTACATCAGAATCCATGGCGACAGGAACAGGGCCATATACATGTGGACCCGGCGGACGAGTCGGGAGAACATGGCCAACAGCGTACAACGGCTAGTCGAGCACGCGCAGCCTCAGCCGTGAGCCTTCGGCGCCGCCATGAAACAGGGAAATCGTGGCTTTGCGTTTGCCCTTCGCCGACGCGACCGGTTCATTCGTCTGAGGGTTGACGGATGAATTTGGAAAATCGGAAGCAGCCACAAACAAGCGGATCCGCGTACCCGCCGCGAATTGATGCGTGACCGGCCCCAGCGCCACGGTAACGTTCTCGGGCTTGCCGGCCTTCATGAACTGCTCGCGATCCTCGCCCCCGCGATACCGCAAGCGCAGGACTCCGTCCGCCAGCACGACACTCTTGCCGTCCGGCGTTACCTCCATTAGCTTGACCACTAGATCGGCATCCGGCGCATCCACCCGCACGCGCGCCGCAAGGTCTCCCGGCCCCATCACGCGCAGCGGGGTGCGCACTGGTCCGCTCGTGAACACCGCGACGTCCGTGCGGGCCGCGAGCGCCGCATGATCAAAGGTACCCGGCATGAATCCCGGATGGCAACACAGCTTGCCACCGAGCGTCGGTACGGGCGAAGCAGGGTCGCTCACCCATCGGCTCTCACTGGGGGGCGCTGCTCCGCCGAGCAGGACGGTTTCCTTCGCCAGGGCGAATTCACGTACGGCAGCGCGGACGGGCGGGAACTGGTCTTCCCCATGCCACCGGTTCTCTCCAGTCACGAAGACGCGAGCCGGCGCGGTCTTCGACGCCTCGGTGGCGACTCCCTTGAGCCAATAGTCGAACCATGCATCCTCGTATTTGCCGTAGCTGACCTGGGGCTCCGTTCCGAAGCCGGTGTCGCCGGGTTTCATTTTGGAGCCTCCGTGCGTCCACGGTCCCCACCATAACTGGGACCCCCGCCGGGCCTCTTCCGACCCGCCGTCCTTCCGCACAGCCGAGAATAGCGCGGCCGTCGCCGGACCGAAGATGTCGTAGACGCCGGCGACATAGCAGCCGGCGGCTTTGATGCCTTTGACTTTGCCGGCCATGTTGGTCCGCCGCCAGTATTCGCTGCCGGGAGCGTGGGCGAGCCACTCGCGATACCAGCCGCCGCCTCCCCATTCCATCGAGCGGCGGAACATCGTCTCCATGAAGCCGGCGGCCGGGCCGGCGTTCAGCAGCGCCTCAAACTCCTGCCGCGAACCACCGGCGCGGCCCACGGCCCGTCCGTACAGTTCGATGGTCTGCGCCGCTGCCCAACTCGACGCCAGCAACTGGCGGAACGCGCCGCCTTCGAACAGGATGTTGTGCGTGCCGTACCCGATGGCCGGGAACACCGGGAAGAAGGCCACCAGGTGAGGCGGCGAGGCCATGGCGGCGAACACCTGCGTGGCGCCTCCGTACGAGCCTCCGAACATGCCGACCTTCCCGTTGGAGCCCGGCAACCTTGCTGCCCACTCGACGGCATCGTAGCCGTCGCGCTCGTCATCCATGAACGGATCGAAGCGGCCCTCGCTGCGGCCCCGGCCGCGCGTGTCCTGCACGACGACGACATATCCCCGGCGTGCCTTCCCTTCGCCGTTGACCCCCTGTTTGCCGTACGGGGTGCGAGCTAGCAGAACCGGATACGTGTCGCCGTCGTCCGGACGGTAGACGTCGGCCCGCAGTTTGACGCCATCGCGAGCCAGGCAAACGACATCGCGCTCGGTGCGGATTTTGACTTGGGCGGAAGCCGCGCAGGCGGCGATCAGGACAAATAGCAGGCGACGCATGGGCGACACCTGCCAGCGTAGTGCGATCCCGCGGCAAAGACAAACGGGGCGGGTCATCGGACACTGTCAGTCAGCCGGGGTCAGGTCTCGTTGGTTTTAGAAACGTTCGCCCGAGACAGCGTCGATGGAAAGGCGAGGGCTCGGTCCAACGAAGGGGCCTTCGCGGCTAGGCCCGACCTGATTCGGATACCGGAATCCGCCGGCCGAGCCTATGCTCCTTGGATCGTCCGCGTCTTTGGATCGAACGTCATCCGCCGGCCGCTCCACAAGGCATCGGTCGCCATGATGCAGGCGATCGAGTGGCCGTAGCCCGCTTCGGCGGGAGCATAAAGGCTCTTCGCATCGCGCCGGCGCACGCTGTCCAGCCAGTTCGCCATGTGGTGCACCGCGGTAGGATCATCCGGAATCGGCTGCTCGGTCTTGATCCGGTCCGGATGATCGACACCCTCGCCGGAAATGCGCCAGCCCTCCTCGACATCGGCCGTACCCAGCGTGCCCAGCACGCGGGTCGCGTGTCCGGCGCCGTTCGCCAGGTTCGACGCGAAGGTGGCCAGAAACGGCTTGCCGCCGAATCCGTACTTGAACACCGCCTGAAGATTGTCCTGATTCTCGCGGTAGTCCTTGTAGTGAAAGAGGCCGCCGTCCGCCACCGCCGTCATCGGGTACAACTCACCGGTCAGGAAGTGGACCACGTCGATGCCGTGCGTCATGTGCTGATCGATGATGCCGCTGGAGAATTCCCGGAACAGGCGAAACGACCGGTAGATCTTCGGATCGAACGGCCGGTACGGCTTGCCGTAGAGAAATTCCTTCCAGTCCGTATCGCTCTCCTTGATTTCCCGCAGTGCTTCGGGCTTGCGCGTCCAGCGGTAGGGGCTGTAGACATTCCAGAGCACATCCACGCGAACGAAGTCGCCCAGCCGCCCGTCGGCAATCATCTTGCGCGCCGACTGGTATTTCGGATAGCTGCGCCGCTGCGTGCCGAGTTGCACGATGCGGCCCGTCCGCTTTACGGCCTCGAACGCGGCATTCGCCTCCTCCAGCACATTCCCCATCGGTTTCTCGCAATAGGCGTCTTTGCCGGATTCCACCACGGCCTTCAGCATCTTGGCGTGCTGGTGATCCGGTGTGGCGATGATCACGGCGTCGATGCTCTTGTCCGCCAGAACATCGTCCAGCCGGCGGTACGCTTTGGGCTCCGCACCGTGGGATTCGCGCACCAGTTTGGCCGCCGCGTCCCTCCGCTGGTTCCAGATATCGCAAACGGCGGTGACCCGCGCATTGTACTTCCCGCTGAACTCGATGGCCTGCTTCAGCAAAGAGGTTCCGCGTCCTCCCGGACCCACAATCGCCACTTCGATCCGGTCGTTCGGACTCTGCGCCTGCGCGGAAACCGCGGCCGCCGCGGTCCCGAGAAAGTGTCTGCGATTCATCAACCTGCCTCCGTTCAGAATCATACATCGGGAGAGCCGTTGCTATGATCGGGATATGGTGAGCGCGAAGACGCTGGCGGCCGTGGCAGGTGCGTTTCTGCTCGGCATCGCGGTGTCGTATTCGTTCCTGCGCCGGCCCGCGCCGCCTCCCCCGAAAACGGCGCCGGAACCCGCGCCCGCGGTGACAGAAGTCCAGTTGGTCGGCAAGCTGCGGGCCCGCCATGTGGTCGACGTGCCGCCTCCGCAGGATGGCACGCTGGTTGCGTTTTTCGCCGAAGTCGGCCAGGAAGTGTACGAAGGCCAGTTGCTGGCTCGACTCTCCGCCGAGGGTCTGGAGAGCACCCGGAATGCGGCCCAGAAAGCCCTCGACAGCGCCAACGAGCGCGTGGCCGCCCTGGAGAGCCAGGTCATCGCCGCCCGGCTCGAGGCCTCTCGTGCGCGCGCCGAAGCTGTCCGGGCTCGCGCCGAGTTCGACCGGCTCGCGCGAGCGTACGAACGGCAGAAGTTTCTCTACTCGGAAGGAGCGACCCCCAAAATCACCCTCGACAAGACGGCGGGTGAGTTCGAACTGGCGAAAACGGCCTCCGACAGTGTCGAGCAAAGCGCTCGGGCCGCCGAAGGACGCGTCGACAGGATACTGCGCGATGTGGATGCCGCGAAGCGAATCGTGCAGGAGAAACAGGACGAACTGGACGGCGCGCAGGAGGATCTTGGCGGCTCGGAGGTGATCTCACCGGCTACCGGGGTCGTCATTGGACGTACGGGCCAACTGGGTCTGCCGGTCGCGCGCAGCCAGGTGGACTTCTTTCAGATTGCCGTCAAGCTCGAAGACATGGACGCGGTGTGCGACGCTACCGCCGATATTCAGAAGGACATTCGTGCCGGCCAACCGGCCTTGGTGCTGGTGGCGGAGGGAGGCGAGGGATTCACCGCGGCCGTCAAGGGAGTGGACCAGGGAAAGGTGATTGTAGAATTCGTCAACCCGAATCCGGGCATCCGGCCGGGAATGTCCGCG
>CAZGUX010000198.1:0-23895 GCA_964529305.1 uncultured Solibacteraceae bacterium
CGTTGGAACAGCGGTTCCGCCCGAAGGAACTGCCCCTGCTTCCGGTAGAGTGTCGCCAGGTCGCTGAGCGCCTTGGCCCACTCCGCACTTTCCACACTGAGGCTCTCCCAGATCGCGAGGGCACGTCGATAGGAGGACTCGGCCTCGGCGAAACGGCCGCTCTGGTGGCTGCGGGCGGCCAGGCTGCCGAGCAGCGATGCCGTAGAGGCATCCTCCGGCCCGGCCGGAGCCCTCGACGTGGCGCCGGTCTCCGACCGGCGCTCCGGCTCGGGGCGGCCGGCGGCCCATTCGCCCTCGCCCGCAGTGGCCAGCCCCGTCAGAAAGAACATCAGCACGTAATCCGCGGGTTTCATGATTTTAACCTCCTGGCGGTTTCCTCTTGAGGTTGATCGTACGAAGCGCAAACCACGCGGGAAATGGAAATCATTGGCCGCAAACGAGTTGTCGCAACTTGTCGCACCTTGTCGAGTCTTTGCGGACCCGATTCAGGATCGTGGTTGTAACTGTCGCTCTTGAGTCGTATACTGCTTGCCGGAGTGAGTATGCTGGCGCACACTCCCGGAGGGACCAATTCTCTGCCCGGCGGGAATCGAAGGCTGGATTCCTGGAAGGAGATCGCCGCCTACTTCAACCGGAGCGAACGGACGGTCCAGCGTTGGGCGCTTGAAGAGGGACTGCCCGTCCATCGAATGTCCCACCGAAAACGCGGGACCGTCTTTGCCATCGGAGCGGAGTTGGACGAATGGTGGCGGACAAGAGCCGGTCTCGCCGAGGAACGCGAGCCCCCTGCGAAACCCGGGCGGGGACGGCTCTACGCATGGTCCGCGGCAGCCGGTTTGGCGGTCTTGGGGATCGTCGGGGTGATGATTGCGCGCCTTCCCGACGCCGGCCCTTCCGAGGCTTCCGTCCGCGTGGCGCCGCTCACGGCGTACCCAGGTGTCGAGCGATACCCGGCCTTTTCCCCCGATGGCAGCCGCGTGGCCTTTAGCTGGGACGGCGAGGCTCAGAACAACTCCGATATCAACGTGAAGGTTCTGGGCGCCGACCAGCCCCAACGGCTCACCACCGATCCCCGAGCCGATCAGTTCCCGGCATGGTCCCCGGACGGGCGCATCATCGCGTTCTGCCGCTGCATGAAAGTATGCACGAATCTCGAGATCATTGCGGTACCGGCCATCGGGGGCCCGGAGCGAAAGCTGGGGCAAACGTTTCGCCCCGCCCTCACGGTTCCAAAGCCTTACCTGGTTTGGACGACGGATGGTAAAAGCCTGATCCTGATGGAAGCTTCGGCTGAGTCGGAGTTCTCCTCCCTGTACCTGATGTCTGTCGCGAGTGGAGACAAACGCCGGCTGACCACTCCACCGGCCGGAATGGGGGACACCGCGCCGGCTCTTTCGCCCGACGGGCGAACACTGGCTTTTGTGCGTGGCGATACCAGTTCCGGTAACGTCGATCTTCTTTCGCTCACGCGGGACTTTCTGGCACAGGGCACTCCTCGCCAACTCACCTTCGAGCGGTTCGCGGTGAGCAACCCGCTCTGGACGGCCGATGGCCGTGAAATCCTGTATGCCTCCCGCGACAACGTGCCGGCTGGTCTGTTCCGGATCTCGGCGGCGCCGGGGAGCAAGCCACGGCCCGTTCCCGGGAGCGAGCCGGTCGGCCGCGATCTCGCCATCACGCCGAAGGGATCTCTCATCGCGTTTTCCGATGATTCGGAAGACATGGATATCTGGCGAATGGAACTCTTACGCTCTCCTCACCACATCCAGCCTCCGGCGCCGTTTATCACCTCGTCGCGCCGCGAATGGTTCCCGGAGTATTCTCCCGATGGGAGTCAGATCGCCTTTACTTCCGATCGGTCAGGAGACCATGAACTCTGGGTTTGCCGCAGCGATGGCTCCGGCGCCGTCCAGTTGACGGAGTTGGGAGGACGCTGGGCACTGCAAGCCCGCTGGTCGCCGGACGGGCGGTGGATCACATTCGGGAGCGATGCCGCGGGGAGCCGTGATGTCTATGTCGTCCCCTCCACGGGCGGCTCGCCTCGCCGCCTGACGACCCACCCGGCCGAAGACACTTCTCCCACCTGGTCGCGCGACGGACGGTGGGTCTACTTCTGCTCCAGTCGTGGCGGCGCATTTCAAGTGTGGAAGGTGTCCCTGGCCGGGGAACCAGCGGAGCGAATCACGCGTAATGGCGGGCCGCATGTGCAGGTCTCCCCGGACGGCCGTTTCTTGTACTATTCAGCAGGCTGGAGTTCGATGGACCTTTGGCGCGCCCCCATCGGCGGCGGCGAAGAAGTGCGAATTGTATCCCTGTTCAATCTATTTTCTTTCACGGTTGTCAGCGATGGCGTCTACTATCTCGGTCAGCGGAATCCGAGTGGGATTCCGCTCCGGTTCTACCGTTTTTCGACCGGCAAATCGGACATGATCTATCCGGCTGGCAAGTTCGTCGCGATGGGTCTCAGCGTGTCGGCGGACCGGCGCTTCCTGGTTTCCGGCGTCTGGTACAAGAAACGCGACGGGGATCTCAAGCTGTTGTCGGGGTTCCGGTGAGCCAGTTGGAGACTGAAGGAGCCTCGCCGAGGGGAACGGAGCATCGGAGGTAGAGCACGTTTACCCTTGATCGCCCTCCATCCCAACGCCTTCGGTCGCCACATGTCTTCTGCTGATGCTCGGTCTGCCTCTGGAAACATGGGTCCGCTTTGTGGTGTGGCTGGCGATCGGCCTGGTCATCTACTTCCTCTTCAGCCGGAAGCACAGCAAGCTTGCCGCCGAGTGAGAGGGTCAAGCCCGTGGAGCGTTCAGGGCTCGGAACTATCCCCCTTTTTCGGTGGTACACTAGGGGCTCAACTGAAATCCCGCCCGAACGAGTGAGTCAGCACTCATTCTATCTCTTCTAGACAGTCCAGTTCGCCGGGGAAAGGAAGCGCGGCCCACGTTTGGCCTAACCGGCGTTCATGAAGATCCTCCTTTACAATCCCGACAATGGGGTGACCGGCAACTTCATGCCTCACCTCTGGATGTTCCTGTTGCAGTCGCTGACGCCACCTGAGCACGAAGTGCTGCTGATTGACGGCAACGCCAAGCAACTGACGGACGAGGAACTGGTTGCATATGCGCGAGCAAATGGCATCGGCCTGATCGGCATCGGCGCCATGACGCGCATGATCGCCCGCGCTTATCGCGCCGCGGACGCGCTGCGCGCCGCCGGGTTCAAAGTGGTGATGGGCGGGCCCCATGTCACCGAGATTCCGGATGAGGCCCTCGGCCGTGATGGCGGACCGCGTCATGCCGACGCGATTGCCTTGGGCGAGGCCGACGAGACCTGGCCGCGAATCGTCGCGGACGCCGCCGCGGGCCAACTCAAGGAAGTCTACGCGCCTGTCGACGCCTTTGGCCAGGAGCGCAAGCCCGACCTGGGCAAATATCCGGATATCCCCTGGGAGACGATGGAGATCGATCAGTTCAATCGCATTCCCGCCGCGCTTCGGCCCGTCATGCGCTTCTTCGATCTCACCTGGGAGCGCTTCCATCTCATTCCCATCGAGTCCGGACGGGGTTGCCCCTATGGCTGTGAGTTCTGCACGGTGACCGGCTTCTTTGGGGACTCCATCCGGTTTCGCACCAATCAAAGCGTCGTCGACGAGATGCTGCGCCTGAAGGAGCGAGCCCGCAAGACGCGAGGCAAAGTCGCGGTCTTCTTCGTCGACGACAATTTCGCGATTAACGTCAAGCGCACCAAGTCCCTGCTCCGCGACATCATCGCCGCGGGCGCCCAGATGTCGTGGGTCGCGCAGATCAGCGCCAACCTCCTGAGGGACGAGGAACTCGTTGACTTGATCGCTCAATCCGGCGGGAAGTGGATCTTCATCGGCATGGAGTCGCTCGATCCCACCAATCTGAAAGACGTGAACAAGGGCTTCAACAAGCCCGGCGAGTACGCCGCCGTGCTGGAGCGGTTGGCGCGGCGCAACCTGTATGCCATCACGTCGTTCATCTTCGGCCTGGACAACGACACGCCGGGAGTGGGCGAGCGCACCCTCGAGCAGATTCGCCAGTGGCCTCCGGGCCTGCCGGTGTTCGGACAGATCACGCCGTTCCCCGCGACTCCCCTCTATGACCGCCTGGCCGCCGCGGGCCGCCTGACGAGGCCGAAACACTGGTTCGACTTCGCGCCGTTCCATATGGCGCACACTCCCTTGAAGATGTCCATTCCGGAAGTGCACCATGAGGTCCAGTATGCCTGGTCGAACTCCTACAGCCCGGAGGCGATCAAGCGGGCCCTCGACGCGATCGACGATCAGCCGGCCGCGTACAAGATCAGCCACCTGGTGGCGCGCTTGTGCTTCCGGGGCATCTACTTCCCGCAGAAGGGCGCTTTGTCCTGGTTCAAGGTGTTCGTGGAGAACCGGAAGTCGATCTATCGGGTGGTCAAGGACTGCTTCACCAAGTGGCACGGGACGGCCGACCGCAGCGTGCGGCTGAAGTTCGAAATCGGCATCGGCCGCGCGATTCCCGAACCGGACGCCGGCGGTTCCATCGACTAGGCGTATCCAGGCCAACCGCTCGACCCTGACCATGCCTTGCAGTACGCTTGTGGGAGATCATGAAACCCGGTATTGTTCTTTCGCGGCGCGACTCTCTGGGCGCCCTGGGCGCCGCCGCGTTGGCCGCGACCGCGGGATGCACGCCTCAAAAAACGTCCGCCCCAAAACCCGTAGCCGATCCGCGTGAAGCGGCCGATCGCATTCGCCGTCTGAAATGGTGGACCGAAGCCCGCTTCGGCATGTTCACTCACTGGGGCGTACACGCCGTGCTGGCGCGCGACGTGTGGAACATGGACCACGAGAACATCCCTGTCCCCGAATACGAGCAATTGGGCAAACAGTTCAAACCGGTTCCCGGCGCGCAGCGGACCTGGGCCAAACTGGCGAAGCAGGCCGGCCAGAAGTACATGGTCCTCACCGCCAAAAACCACGACGGCTACTGCCTGTTCGATACCAAAACCACGAACTTCTGTTCCACCAAACAGGCCTGCGGGCGCGACCTGGTGGCGGAGTTCCTGGAAGCCGCCCGCGCCGAAGGCCTGCGCGCCGGGGTCTACTTCTCGATGATGGACTGGTATCACCCGGACGGGCTTCGCTGCGTGGTCGACGAAGCCGCGCGCAAGCGCTTTGTCGAGTACATCCATGCCCAGGTGCGAGAACTGTGTTCGAACTACGGCAAACTCGACATCCTCTGGTACGACGGCACCTGGCCTCTCGACTCCGAGCGCTGGGAGGCGGCGAAGATGAGCAAGATGGTGCTCGACCTTCAGCCCGACATCATCGTCAACGATCGCGGAGGGCTTCCGGGTGATTTCTCCATCGCCGAACAGAAGATCGAGGCCGCTGAAGAAGGCCGTGCCTGGGAAACCTGCATGACCATCAACGGCGCCTGGGGCTACGTCAAGGCGGACGAGAACTGGAAGACCTCCAGGTCGCTGCTGGGCAGTCTGATCACGTGCGCCCGGGGCGGCGGCAATTTTCTGCTCAACATCGGCCCACGCGCCGATGGCTCGGTCCCGGAAGGTTCGGTCAAGGTTCTCGAAGAGATGGGCCGGTGGATGAGCCGCTACGGTGATACCGTCTACGGCTCGGAACGCTGCAAAGTGGTCCGCAGCAACTACATGAACTTCACGCGCAAGGGCAACACGCTGTTCATGTACGTCTACCGGTGGCCGGGGTCCACGCTCATCCTGTCCCGGATGAGGAGCAAGGTCAAGTCCGCGCGGTGGGTGGCCACCGGAAAGGCGGTCGCGTTCGAACAGGCGCGCGAGTTGGATCCCCGCGAGCCGCCCATCGAGATCCCGATCTACCGGATCAAGTTCACGGGTCTTCCGGCGGAGCGCCCGGAGGAATATCCCGTTCTGGCAGCCGAGTTCGAGGCGCCTCCAGAGCAGGACTTGAAGTATTCTCGCTGGGACCGCAAGCGGCCTGCTACGTCCTAGCGGTTTCCGCGCGGCGCCAACCGGTCGGCGCCCTTGGACAACCACTCGAGTGGGAACTGCGCGAACGTGATGGTCTCGTACGGCTGACGCTCGCCCCGCTCATAGAGGCACCCCATCCTCATATCCGGCAGTACCGTCAGGACCGAGTAGGCCGACGGTCCGGAATGCAACTCGCGCGACACCGGCCACGTCGCCCCTTCGTCATAGCTCAGCCTCACGGTCATGCGGACGCGCCGCTCCCCATCGGCGGGATTGGAAAACAACAGCCGGTTCTTGTCGTGCCGCGGGTTTCGCGTGTACCGCAGAAGGCTCGCCTGGCAGGGCGGCTCCACCAGGGCTTCGTCCACACGGCGGCCGGAGAACGAAGCGCCGCCGTCCTGGCTAAGACCGCTGATGCGTTTGCGGACATCCTTGCCCGAGCGCATGTTCATGAGGATGCCGCCGCCGGCCAGTTCGACCGCCTGCGGTTCGTCCACGTCGAGCCACGGGATCACCCCGCCCACCTTCCAATGGGCGCCGTGATCGTCGCTGTAGATCACGTGGTCGCCGTACCGGAACACATCCGGCCGGTTCGGATCCGGCTGAACCGTGTGGTTGGACGGAATCAACAACCGGCCCTTGTGTGGGCCGATTTCCAGTTGGATGCCGACACCGGGTCCGGTCGCGTACCACCCCCACTCCGGCTTCTTGGTGTCGCGCGTGATCTCGACCGGCCGCGTCCAATGAACTCCGTCGTCATTGCTTCGGGTGACCCAAACCGTTCGAGTCCCTTTCGAGGTCCTGCGCGCCATCTGTGGTTCGGTGGCTTCACCGGGATTGTGCGTCAGCAGGAGCCAGATCACGCCGGTCGCCTGGTCGACCACGGGCGTCGGATTGCCGCAGGTGTTGGGTCCGTCGTCCCAGATCACCTGCTGGGGACTCCATGTCCTTCCGCCATCGGTCGACCTCTTGACCAGCATGTCGATGTCGCCGGTGTCCGACTTGCTGTTGCGGCGCCCTTCACAGAAGGCGATCACGGTCTTCTTTTTGGTGACGATCACGGACGGGATGCGGTACGTGTCGTAGCCGTCCTTGCCACTGACGAACACGTCGGTTTGGACGAGGTCCCCGGCCGCCAGGGGCACGGCCAGCAGGACAGCGATCGAGATTGCACGCGACGCTAGAGTCGAGGTCATGATGAAGATCCTGTCCTGGTATATCAAAACTGGACCAGATCGCGAGCTGGCTCGAGACCGCGTGGGAGGCCGGCCGGGAAAGCCGGTGGAAACACGGGCGGATTTCCGCTAAGCTACGACGGTTGAGTTCCCCCGACATTGAATGACGAAAGGAGCCTGGGAATGCATCTGTTGTGGACGTGCTTGATCGGACTCGTGGTAGGCACGGTCGCTAAGTTTGTCATGCCGGGTAAAGACCCGGGGGGCATATTGGTCACCATGCTGCTGGGCATCGCCGGCGCGTTTGTGGCCGGTTTCCTGGGTAGGACCATCGGGTGGTATCAGGAAGGCCAGGCGGCCGGCTTCATCATGTCGGTCGTGGGCGCCGTTCTGTTGCTGGCGATTTATCGAATGGTCAAGAAGCCGTCCTAGTTGAGGGAGAAAAGACCGCCTTGGGGAGGCTGAGCCGTTCGAATGCCCCTCGTGGGAACCAGGACGGCTCGTTCCATCGAAAATCGTGGGTCGCCTCGTTCTTTGCGGGGTTCGCCTTCGGCGGACCCGCCCCGCTGGTAGAATAGAAGAATATTATGGCCGCAGGCAGCATTCGAAGGTCGCTCAAAGAACAGGGCGTCCGCCTCACCCGGCAGCGCCAGATCCTGCTCGACCTCATCGACAAATCCGGCCGCCATCTTGACGCCGAGAGCCTTTTTCAGCTCGCCAAGGAAAAAGACTCCAAGCTCAACCGGGTTACGGTCTACCGCACGCTGAAACTACTGAAGCACGGCGGGCTCATCGATGAACTCGACCTGATGCATTACGGCGGCGACCAGCATTACTACGAAACCCGCATGAAGCAGGAGCACGCGCACATCATCTGCCTGCGCTGCGGGAAGGTCGAGGAATTCTTCGGGGACCCCTTGCAGCGCCTCCGGCGGCAGGTGGAATCGGACTTCGGCTTTGAGATCCTGCTCGCCCGCACGGAAGTCGGCGGCTACTGCGCCACCTGCCAGGCGCAACGCGCCCGCGAAGTCGACGAAGCCAAGGAACGCGCCGCCAGCGCGAACGCTTCGGGCGCCGTGACCACCTCCAAGACCCGCGCCAGGAAGTAGGATGGACCCTCGCGTTCCCGGCGACGAGGTACTCCCGGCATCCCTGGTCGTCGTCGATCCCAGCGGCAACCGCATCACGATGCCGCTGAAAACGCTGCCTTTCAAGATCGGGCGGCAGACGGATAACCACCTGGTCCTCCGCGATTCCCGGACCTCCCGCTATCACGCCCGCATCTTCTGGGAAGGCGGCGAATACCACATCCAGGATCTCGAGAGCCGCCACGGCGTGTCTTTGAACGGCCAGCGGGTGGAACAGCACCGCCTGAAACATCAGGACAAGATCGAATTCGGAGTTGAAGATTCCTATCAGGTGATCTTTGTCCTCGCGGGCACGGAGATCACGCGCCTGCTGAACAACCTTCCCGCACTCGGCCAGCCCGGTCCGCTGCCGGCGGGGCCGGCCGGAAACCTGGCCAAGCTTCGCGCGGTGATGGAGGTGGCGCGCGCGCTACAAACGTCGCTGTCGATCGACGATATCCTGGCCTCGGTCGTGGACGCCGCTCTCCTGGTGACTGGAGCCGAGCGCGGCTTTCTGTTTTTGCGGAATGAGGGCGATCTGGGAGTGCGCGTGGCGCGGGACCGCGGCGGAGTCCCTCTCGCCGAAAGCGATCTCGGCGTCCCGCGCCGGCTGATTCGCCGTGCGCTGGAAACCCGCCGGGAATTGCTGTCCATGCAATTCGACCCGGCCGGCGAATCCGGAATCCGTCCCGAGCACTCGGTCGCCGATCTCGACCTGCGCGCGGTCGTGTGCGTGCCGCTGGTTCGCATCCGCATTGGCGCAGGACAGGACACCAACGTCCTCGATGCCGCCAACGACACCGTCGGCGTGCTGTATATGGACTCGCGGGCAGGCGCCGCCGACCTCTCCGCCGGCAATCGCGAACTGCTCCAGACCCTCGCGCTCGAAGCCTCCACGATTCTCGAGAACGCACGCCTGCTGGAGGAAGAGCAGGCCAAGCAAAAAATCGACAAGGAACTGTCCCTGGCGCGGGAGATCCAGCGTAGCCTCGCGCCGGCTTCCCTGCCCTCCGCCGGTTGGCTGCGAGCCTGCGGTTCCAGCGTCCCGTCGTATCAGGTTAGCGGCGACTCATATGATGTCCTGCCGTTGTCCGACGGCAGTTGGGCCGCGGCCGTCGCGGACGTTTCCGGCAAAGGGGTGAGTTCGGCCCTGCTCGCCTGTTTCCTGCAGGGCGCCTTCGCCACCGCCGCCAACACGCGCTCCGACCCCGCTCAGATGATGGGCATGTTGAACCGGTTCCTGTTCGAGCGCACGGCCGGCGAGAAGTATGCGACGGTCTTTTGCTGCACGGTGGAGAAGATCGGCCTGCTCCGTTTCGTCAACTGCGGTCATTGCGCGCCCATCCTGGTGGCGCCCTCCGGCGAACTGGACCAACTCGACTCTACCGGCTTCCCGGTCGGCCTGCTGGAGGACGTGACTTTTGAATCCGCGGAGCGTTGGCTGGCGCCCGGCCACAAACTCGTGATCTACTCCGATGGCGTCACCGAGGCCCACGGACCGGGAGTGGAGTTCTACGGGCTCCCGCGTTTGCGGGCGGCCGTCGCGGCCAACCCTTCGGCCTCCGCGGCCGATTTGCACAAAGCGATTCTTGCCAACGTCGCCGAGTTCACGCAGGGAGTCCCGCAGGCCGACGACGTCACGCTGGTGGTGTTGGAATACCGGCCCTGAGGTGACTTTCAGTCCGCCGGCGCGCTTTGGCGCGCCTCTGGACTTTAGACAGGTAGCATGGTCGCGCACGAGACTCGGGGCGCACGCTTCCAGCGTGCAAGGGAACTTTAGTCCCCCCCCCCCCTCGGCGAGCGTTAGCTCGCCTGTTGCGGGTCGAAGATCCGTCTTCGCGTTCGACGATTGCGCCTGAGAGGCTAGGGCGCCGGTCGGAGACCATGGCCGGAGACCGGCGCGACCGGAAAAGCCATCTAGCTGAACGTGTACAACGGGACGCCCGGCGCCGTCTCGGGTTCGGCCGGTCCGCCCGCGCCGACAGGCTGAGCTTCGCCTACCGTGCGGTAGAACATCCCGGTGTCGCCCAGGTACACCTCCAACTCGGCCGGGTGCGGAAGCGTCCCCTGAATCAGGGCCTCCGACAGCGGATCCTCGATGTACTTCTGCAGCGCCCGCCGCAACGGCCGCGCGCCGTAGCTGCGGTCGACGCAGGTCTTCTCGAGAACGTACTTGGCCGCTTCCGGCGTCAACCGGATCTTGATCTGCTTGGACACCAGGTTCTTGTTGAGCTGGTTCACCAGAAGATCCATGATCTTGATCAGGTCGTCATCGGTCAGTGACTGGAACAGAATCACTTCGTCCAGACGGTTGAGGAACTCCGGATTGAAGGCGCGTTTCACTTCGCTCCGGACCATGTCCTCGACCTGCGTCGGGATGCCCTGGTGCGCCGGCGCCGAGAATCCCAAGTGTCCCCGCTTTTCCAGGAAGCGCGCGCCCAGGTTCGACGTCATGATGATGATCGTGTTCTTGAAGTCGACCGTGTTGCCGAGCCCGTCCGTCAACTGGCCGTCCTCGAACACCTGTAGCAGAATGTTGTAAACGTCCGGGTGCGCCTTCTCGATCTCGTCCAACAGAATGATGGAGTACGGAGCGCGCTTGACCCGCTCGGTCAACTGGCCGCCTTCTTCGTAACCCACGTAGCCCGGAGGCGAGCCAATCAGCTTCGACACCGAGTGCTTTTCCATGTACTCAGACATGTCGAACCGGACCAGCGACTTCTCGCTGCTGAACAGGAACTCCGCCAGGGCGCGCGCGACCTCGGTCTTCCCAACGCCCGTGGGACCGAGGAACAGGAACGAACCCGCCGGGCGGTTGGTAGCCTTCAGGCCGGCCCGGGAGCGGCGGATCGCGCGAGCCAGCGCCGAGATCGCCTTTTCCTGACTGATCACCCGCTTGTGCAGCTCTTCTTCGATCCGGAGAAGTTTGCTGACCTCTTCTTCCCTGATCGCCGTCATCGGCACGCCGGTCCAGCGAGCGACGACGTCTTCGATGTCCGACTTGGTGACGATACCGGAGGACGAATCGTCCAGGTTGTACTTCTCGCGCAACTGGCGCAGGTTCTCCCGCTCCTTGCGCTCTTCATCCGAATAGAAGCGCGCCTTCTCGAACTCGTGGTTCGCGATGGCATTCTCCATGCGGTGCACGATGAACTTGATCCGCTTCTGGATATCGGCCAGTTCGGCCGGCAGCGTGGTCTGGCGCAGCTTGACGCGCGCACCCGCTTCGTCGATCAGGTCGATCGCCTTATCCGGCAGGAAGCGGTCGGGAATGTAGCGCTGCGAAGCGTGCACCGCGGTCTCGATGCAGTCGTCCGTATAGCCCACCGCGTGGAATTTCTCGTAGCGGTCCTTGATCCCGAAGAGGATCTTGATGGCGTCGTCCTCGTTCGGAGGAGGCACCTTAACCGCCTGGAACCGCCGCTCCAGCGAGCGATCCTTCTCGATCGATTTGCGGAACTCGCCCGGGGTCGTAGCGCCGATGCACTGGATTTCGCCGCGCGACAAGGCCGGCTTCAGAATATTGGCCGCGTCGAGCGAGCCTTCGGCCGAACCCGCGCCCACCAGCGTGTGCAGTTCGTCGATGAAGATGATCGCGTTCTGATTCTCCATCAACTCTTTCATGATGGTCTTCAGGCGTTCTTCGAACTGGCCGCGATACTTGGTGCCGGCAACAATCAGGGACAGGTCCAGGGCCAGGATTCGCTTATCGGCCAGAAAGCTGGGAACGTCTCCCTCGGCAATCCGCTGCGCGAGGCCCTCGACAATCGCCGTCTTCCCGACGCCCGGCTCTCCGATCAGCACCGGATTGTTCTTGGTGCGGCGGCACAGGATCTGCACCACGCGCTCGAGTTCGTAGTCGCGGCCGACCAGGGGGTCGAGCAGACTGTCCATCGCGGCCTGCGTCAGGTCTCGGCTGAACTCCGAGAGCAGCGAGCTTTCCTTGGGCCGGTTGGCGGCCGCCTTCTCCGATTGGTTGCGCGCCAGTTCCTCGCGAATCGTCGACAAGCGCAACCCGCGCTCGTGAAGGATTTCGGCGGCGAAACATTTCTCCTCGCGCAGCAAGCCGAGCAGCAGGTGCTCGGTCCCGATGTGCTTGTGGCTGAGCCGTTCGGCTTCCTCGGCGCCGTAGGCCAGAACCCGCTTGCACTCGTGACTCAACGGCAGGTCGACGGAGGTGGACACTTTTTCGCGAATCGTCGTGTGCCCTTCGATCTGTTTGCGGATGGACTCGACCGCGGCGTGCGAGCGCAGGAAGCGGTTCGCCAGCGCTTTGTCTTCCCGCAAGAGGCCCAGCAGGAGGTGCTCCGTCTCGATATAAGGACTGCCGAACTGGCTGGCCTCATAACGGGCAAAGAAGATTACCCGGCGAGCCTTCTCGGTGTAGCGCTCAAACATAAATTCCCGCTGCCTCCCTGAACAGCTACGTGACTCCTACTTTAGCCCAATCCCGGCGGCGCCGTTACCCGCCTTTTGGTGCAGGGATCAGTCTGCCGGAATCTAGTCTCAGTATACGATCACAGCGCCGCGCGAACTCCAGATTATGTGTAACCAATACCGTGGTCAACTGGCGCGCCGTCTGCAGCCGGGTGAGCAATTCGAACACCCGTTCTCCCGTCACCGGGTCGAGGTTGCCGGTGAGTTCGTCGGCCAGCAGGATCGGCGGATCGCCGCACAGGGCGCGAGCCAGGGCGACCCTCTGCTGTTCCCCTCCCGACAACTCGCCCGCCCGGTGATGGCCGCGCGCGGCCAATCCCACTTCCGCCAGAACGGCCGCCGCCTTCCGGTCGGCTTCCTGGTCGGGCAGGCCCCGAATCCGCAGAGGCATGCTGACGTTCTCCGTGGCCGTGAATTCCGGCAGGAGGTTGTGGCTCTGCCACACGAAGCCCATCTGCTGGTTGCGGAATTCGGACACCTCGCCGGGCCGCATCGCCAGCAGGTCTTTCGAGTCGATGAAGATGCGGCCCGAGGTCGGGCGGTCGAGGCCGCTCAGCAGATACAGAAGCGTCGACTTTCCCGCGCCCGACTCGCCGACCAGCGCCAGGCGTTCTCCCCGCTTCACCTCCAGGTCGAGTTCGCTGAACACCACCAGTTCGCTGTCGCCCGAAACATAGGTCTTGGTCAGTTTCTCGGCTCGGACCGCGGCGTCGCTCATCCGAGGCCCGCCTTGCGCATCACGGCTTCCGATTTGCGGCGGATTTCCTGCGCGACGTCGAACGGGTCGCCCTTCTGCAGGCGGGGATGAAACAACTCGACCGACAGGGGGCCGCGATATCCCGTACCCTTAATCTTCTTGAGCAGCGCGGTTACGGGACCCACGCCGTCGCCCGGGACCTCCCGGGTCGTGTTGTCGAGGAATTCGCGAGGCAGATCCGGCAGATCCTGGAGGTGCACGTGATGCAGTTCTCCGTTTTGGACGAGGTCGATGTCGTCGATGCGGCTGAGGCCGGCCATGAAGTGGTAGAAGTCGAACATCGGCTTGACCCACGGGTGGGCAGCGCCCCGGACCACCTTCAAGGCCGTGGGCAGCGTGCCGATCAAGGTGGAGCCCCGCATGAACTCGAGCATCAACGCCACCTTGAACTGAGCCGCGATCTCGCCGGCGTCCCGCAGGTTGTCCGAAGCCCGCTTGAGGTCATCGAGCGTGGCCTTTCCGTAGAACGGGCAGGGCGCGACGATCCGGTCGATGCCGAGGGCGGCCACCCACTCGAGGCGGGCTTTCAGTTCGTCAAGAGCCTTCGCCCGTTCCGGATTGGGTTCGATGATGCCTCGCGCGCCGCCGCAGGCCGGTGCGGTAATGCCGAGGTCGCCCAGCAGCTTTCTTGCGGCAGGGACGCCCTCCTTCTTGATGAATGGCTCGGCCAGCGGCGGGATGATCTCGACGTGGAAGATTCCTGCCTTCGCACAGCCTTCGAGGGACCGGCGGAAATCCGATCCGGCCTGGGTTGTCTGGTGCATCGCCAACACGAAGGGCTTCGTTTTGGCGGATGCGAGCGCAACTCCGAGAGGGGCCCCTAGTGCCGCACGTCTGGTCATGGTTCTTCAAAAATAGCAGACGGAGGAGAGGTTGCCCGGTCAGAGTGACCTGGAAGTGCCTTCTCCAGCGGCAGAGAGGATTCGGCTCTCAACCTCGGGGTCGACGAAGAACCGCGCATGACTACGGAGTTTTTCGATTTCCACGCGCAGTGATTCGATTCGCCCAGCCAGTTTGGCCCGAAGAAGCACCCCGAGAAGTCCCGTGAATTTGAGTCTCATGGCGCCGGCGGCGGAGCGGGCCCGACGCTCGTCCAACAGCACAAGGTCTGCTTTTCGCTCGATGGCTAACGAGATAGCCTCGGCCTCCCCTGGATCCAAACCACTTGCCAACAGAGCCGATGACAGGGGGGGAGCACTTTCGATTTCCAACCAACCATGGGCAAGAGCTTGTTGGATGCTCTCATTCGCGGAAGCATGCCTGAGCCGGGCAAGCTCCTGTGCGACTGCCTCCGGGATTGCGATTGAGCCAAATTGCTCGCGAAGCAGTGAAAGCTGTCCGATAATGGCGAGGTTGGAAATGGGAGAGGTGTTACTCACCACGCGCATAGGCAATGTCGGCATTCAGATCTTCTTGCGAGTAGTGGCGTGGAATACCCCTCTCCCCGATCAGTTCTCCGAAATCGATACGGGTCATGCCGGCGAGTTCGGCTGCCTTGCCAAGCGGAAGGATCGCCTGAGTATAAAGGGCCACCGCCAACTCACGACGCAGCCGGATCTCGACCTCGGGTTCCGGCAGCCGGAGGCTCTGTGCGACCGAATCGGGAATCGTCACGGTGATGCTCATTCTATGGCCCGCTTACCTCAGTGTGACACCTCTGGCCCCTTCTTGGGAAAGCTATTCATCTGACGGCAGCGCTTGTAGATGATGATCAGGCCCCCTTCTGCGGCGGTTTGGCCCATGTTACTCTCATTCCGTGCCCAGCCGGCAGATTGAACTCGACGAGGAGAGTCTCCGTCTCCTGGACGACCTCGTCACAGACTACGAAGGAGATGAGGCCGGAGCGCTTTCCGATCTCCTGCACGCTCGCGAATGCCTGGAACGTTGGTCTCTGCGAACGGCGCACCAAAAGAAAAAAGGACCAACCACTCCGCCGTGCCAACCCCTGCATTGACCCCTGTTGTCCAGGGTGGGTGCCCTCCGGGCGCTTTTAGGCTTCTCCGTCGCGGCCCATACCGGCCGCGGGAGCTTGCACACCAGCGCTTCATAAAACCGAGCCGAGCTCCCGATGCTTGACTGTTGGATCAAAAATGGGGCCAGTCACCTGCCTCGCAGAAAGTCCTCGCCGTTCAGGATACCCCGAAACGTCAGGTGGTTGGGGAGTTTTCTGCAATCACCCGCGGCCTCGCTCGAAACGCGAGGACACTCAGGCCGACCGCCGCGGCCAGCAGCAGTCCATCGCGGATGAGCGTCTTGGGACCCAGCGTGTCGCCCAGGCCGAAACAGCCGCAGTCGATCGCCAGCCCTTTGACATACGAGCGAACCATGATGGCGAAAAAGGCTCCCAGCAGCGCGCTGCCCGCGGCCGACGCATAACGCAACCCAATGCCGCTCACCAGCAATAATCCCAACACCAACTCGGCCCATGGCAGGGTTCGGGCGACAAAAAACACCGCCGGCGACGGCAGCAGTTGATACGCGTCGATCGACAAGGCGAAGACCAGCCAGGGCTCCTTCAGCTTGGTGTAGGCCGCGTAGAGGAACACGCCCCCGATCAGGAGACGGAGCAGCACCATGGCCCAGCGAGTCATTGGCTCAGCAGGCTGTCCAGAAACCGCTTCAGTACCTCGTAGCTGACGTTGCCCCCGATCGGGAAACGCCTCATGTTCTTCATGATGATCAGGGTTGGAGTCTGCGCGAGCGAGTTCTGTTTGCCCAGCGCGATGTCCTGTTCGATCGCCGACTGCACCTGCGGATCTTTGGCCAGCGCTTTGATCTTCTGCAACTCGGCCGGCGTGATCGCCGGGGCGATCGCCGACTCCAGGTTGCCCGAATTCGACCATGTCGCCTGCTGCCGGAACAGGGCGCCGGCCACCGGCTCGTATTTGTTCAGCCGCGCCGCCGCGGTCGCCAGCGAGGCCGCTTCCCGCGCGTACTTGTGCATGGGCAGCGGAAACTCGCGGTACGTCAGGTACACCTTGCCGGTCCGGACATACTCGTTCTGGATCTGGTGCAGTACTCCGTCGTGCAGGTTCTTGCAGGCGGGACACTGAAAATCGCTGTAGACATCGATCTGCACCGGCGCCGTCTGAACCCCGAACGACTTCCCCGATTTCTGCTGCCCCATCAACATGCAGCAGCCGGCAATTAAGCAAACCAAGAAACGCACAAGCATCATGTTTATTGTAACGGGCCTTGGCCCTATGGCAACAGACGCGCGAACCCCGGGAGGGTTACTTCCTCGCCATGAGGGACGCGATCCGTTCGAGGGCCTCCAGCCCGTCCACGTCTCTCTCCAGTTCCGGAAGCGTGCCGATCACGGGAATCCGGGAATGGAACTCGCGGCGGACCTGCTCGATCGCCTGTTCGTGCGCCTGGCGCACCGAGCCGTACCAGCCCAGTAGTTCGTCGCGCAGACCGGACGAAGAGGCGGGCGGTGGCGACGCGAGGTCCCAGACCCGGTTGATGTACAAGGCTCCCACGTGGAACCGGCGCCGCTCCAGAGCCTCGACAAAATAGCGCGCGTCCCGAAGCGCCTTTTGCGGCGTAGTGACAATCCGAAATTCGGTGACGTCGCGATCCTTGAGCAGTTGCACGGTCTTCTCCGCGCGGTCGGCGTAGCCTTCGGCGATCGACACGAACAGCGAATAGAAGTCCAGAATCTGCCGCACCATGTCGGCGCCCAGAATCGCTTCCACCCTCTGGTAGAAATCAACCGTCCGGCGCCCCAGCGACGCGAGACCTGACCGCGCCACGAACTTGTACGTTCGGCCGACCATGCGCACCAGATTCGATCCCGCCAGTTCGGCGAAATACATCGGCTTGTCCAGAAACTCCATCGCGTGCCGCGACGGCGCGGTGTCGATCACGATGTTGGAGAAGCCGCGACGCGAAAGCTGGTCGATTCGCTCCACGGCCATCAACTCCTGCATCCCGACCAGGGAATCGGCAATAGTCGCGTAGATCGGATGCGTGAGGATCGGCTGAGCCAGCCCTTTCGGGGCGTACAGTTTCACCGCTTCGTCCAGGGTCGCTCTCACATCCAGCAGCGCGGCCCACAGTTCGCCCGCGGGTTCCGGATCCAGGTCGACCGGTTGCTCGAGCAACCCCGGGCGCAGCCGGAGGGCCGTCCGCAGCCGCAGCGCGGGATCGATGGTCAGCACCAGCGTGCGCAGACCGGCCCGCGCCTGCGCCACACCCGTCGCCGCCGCCACCGAGGTTTTCCCGACACCGCCCGTGCCGAGATACACCACCATCTTCATACCCACGCGGCCACTCCCTCCATGGGCTGGCCGACCTTGTCCAGCAGGTCGAGATCGTCCTGGAACCGGCGAAGTCTCTCAATCCCGATCAACGGCCCGATCGAACGGCTTCGTATCTGAGCGACCCGTTCGCGCTCCAGCGCTCCCCTCTCCAGGGCGAACTTCAGCGCGGGATCGGCCGTTCCTTCGCACTCGGCCGCCAGTTGCCGGGCGGCTTCGTCCGTTACCAACGCCAGGGGCGAGATCATGTTCAACACCGCGGCCACCGATTTCAACCGGTAGCCCGATTCGAGCGTCTCGCACATCTCCGTCATCTCCGCGATCGCCATCTCTTCCAGGGTGGTCACCGGCAGCAGCGCGACATTCTCCAGGTTCGAGAAGAACCGATGCAGTTCCGACCCAGCCACCGCCAACGGTCCCGTGAGGAAGGTCTCGAAGTTCTTGGCCGAGCCCAGGGTGCTCAGGAAGTGTCCCGTCGCCGGAGCGTCCCACAGCAGCACGTCGTAGGCGGGCGTCCCCTCGGCCTGTCGTTCCGAGAGGGCCTGCAAGCGCGCCAGGAAGTAGAACTCCTTCAGTCCCGGAGCAACCTCGATCAGGTTCTGATAGATGCTGCTGCTGAGCACGGCCTTGGCCACCCACTCCACGGGGAAGTTCTTCTCCACCACCTCCGCCAGCAGTTGTTTCGAGTCGATGTGGACGATGAAGAGGTTGGTTGCGGCTTGCGGGAAGCGCGTGGACAACCCCTCCAGCGACACCGCCACCGCGAGTTCTTCGAGGGGGTGAGAACTCACCACCAGCACCCGTCTTCCGGAGCGAGCTACCCGCAACGCCAAGGCAAGGGACAGGGTCGTTTTGCCCACACCCCCCTTGCCGCAAAGGATCATGACTTTTGACTGAGCCGGCACTCTACTTACCCTACCAGTCCCTCGCCGCGAGTCCCCATACGGCGCGAAGAAAAAGCTTGACGTTCTCTTTTTCTTCGCCAACAATATAGGTACGCCTATGGCCGTTACAAAGCGACAAAAGGAAGTGCTCGATTTCATCTCCCAGTTCATCGAGGAGCACGGCTACAGCCCCAGCTACGACGAGATCGCAAAAGGGCTGAACCTGGCTTCGCTGGCGACGGTGCACAAGCACATCTCGACCCTCGAAGGGAAGCAGTATCTCAAGCGGGGGTTCAACCAGAGCCGCTCGCTGGACTTGGGCTCGAAGTACTTTCAAGACCAGCGCCGGGGACGGGGCGACACCAATTTCGTGCCGTTGATGGGGCGGATCGCGGCCGGCGCTCCCGTGGAAGCGGTCGAGCAGCGGGAGGCATTGCGGTTCGGCGATTTCACCGATAATCCGAACGTGTTTGCCCTGGAAGTCCGGGGCGACTCGATGATCGAAGACCACATCTGCGACGGCGATCTCGCCTTGGTGGAGAAGACCTCCCAGGTCCGCGACGGCGACACGGTGGTGGCGCTGGTTCGGGGCGCGGAAGCGACGCTGAAGCGCTTTTATCGCGAAGGCGAAGCGGTGCGGCTGCAACCGGCCAACGCCGCCTTGCAACCGATCATGGTTCCGGCCGCCGATCTGGAGATTCAAGGACGGCTGCTGGCCGTGCTGCGACGGTACCGCTAGCTTCAATACGGATCACGCCATTTTGCCCGGTTGCGCGGCGCCTGCAGCCGCCCAGCGGAACCTCTCCGAACCGCGGGTGTAAACCCGCGGGTTGCGTTTGGTCATTCACTTCCGCCACACGCGGGTTTACACCCGCCGTTCGGAGCCACCGTTCGCCGCAGTTTCCTAGGTGCTCATTCATCACCCATCCGCCGGGGTGCTTCGGGTAGAATACGAGGTCTCATGAGCCTCGTTCGTGTCCTTCTCCTGCTGGCCGTCTGTTCCCTGACGGCATTCGCCCAAGCCTGGCAGGCCGGAGTCGCCAAGACGGTCATCACGCCTCGAGAGTCCATTTGGATGGCCGGCTATGGCGCCCGCACCAAGCCGTCGGAAGGCGTCCGGCAGGACATCTACGCCAAGGCGCTCGCGCTGCGCGATGGAGCGGGCCACACGGTCGTCCTGGTGACCCTCGACCTGGTCGGGATCAGCCGTGAGCAAGCCGCCGAAATCGCGGCCCAGTGCCGCGCGAAGTTCAACCTCGAACGCCGCCAGATCCTGTTCAACGCCTCCCATTCGCACAGCGGTCCGCTGGCGATGGAGCGCGAGTCGTACGACCTTCCGGCCGACCAACTTCCGGTCATTGAGCGCTACGGCCGCGAGTTCGTCGGAAACGTGGTCCGGACGGTGGGCGTGGCCCTCGAGACCATGGCTCCGGCCGAGTTGGCCTTTGAACAGGGATTCGCGGGCTTCGCCGTCAATCGGCGGCGGGTGGGCAATCGACAGTACCCTGGACCCGTCGACCCCGACGTGCCCGTTCTCGCCGTCCGCGGCGCCGACGGGAGCCTGCGCGCCGTCGTGGCCGGCTATGCGTGTCATGCCACGGTCTTGAGCGACTATCAGATCAACGGCGATTGGCCCGGATACGGCCAGCAGGAAATCGAGCGAGCCCACCCGGGAGCCGTGGCCCTCTTCGTGGCCGGGTGTGGCGCCGACTCGAACCCGCTCCCGCGCCGCACGGTGCGATTGGCCGAAACCTACGGCCGCGTCTTCGCTTCGGCCGTGGGCGAAGTGCTGCAAGGCAAAATGCGTCCAGTCCGGGGAAACCTGATTGCGGCCTTCCAGATTGTCGATGTCCCCTTTCGCACCCCTCCCACCCGTCAGGAGTTGGAAGAGCGCCTGAAGGACAAGAATTCAACCGCGCGGAAGCATGCCGAGCGTCTGCTCCGCATTCTCGCGCGCGACGGCAAACTCCCCACCACCTATCCGTATCCGATTCACGTCATCCGCTTCGGCGGCGCGTTCAAGATGATCGCGATGGGCGGCGAGGTCGTGGTCGACTACTCCCTCCGGCTGAAGGCCCTGCACGGATGGAACGACACCTGGGTGGCCGGCTATTCCAACGATGTCATGGGCTACATTCCCTCCGAGCGCGTCCTGCGTGAGGGCGGCTACGAAGGCGGAGGCGCCATGCTGTATCAAAACCACCCCGGGCCGTTTGGCGAAGGCATCGAAGATACGATCGTGAAGGCTGCCGGCGCGCTGGTGGACACGGCACGCTGACGCTTACTCGTAGCGGAGCGCCTCCACCGGATCCAGGTTGGCGGCTTTCACAGCGGGCCAGACGCCGAAAAACAGCCCGACCGAGGTCGACACCACAAACCCGGCGACGATCGCCCAACCCGGAACGCTCGAGGGTAGCGAGGGTACCAGCGCGCTCACGATTAGGGTCACGACAACGGCAATCACCACGCCCAATACCCCGCCGAGCCCGGTCAGCGTCATCGCCTCGGCCAGAAACTGGCCGACGATGTCCCGCTTGCGCGCGCCCACTGCCTTGCGCACGCCGATTTCGCGCGTGCGCTCGGTCACGCTCACCAGCATGATGTTCATTACGCCGATGCCCCCGACCAGAAGCCCCAGGCCGGAAATGGCGATCGCCACCAGGCCGACCAGCCCGGTGATGCGATCGAACTGCTGGATGATCTGGTCCGGCGTCGAAATCGAAAAGTCGTTCTCCGCGTCGGTGGGAAGGCGCCGGATCCGCCGCATCAGCGCTTCGATTTCTTCGTAGGCGGATTTTCGTTGTCCCGGTTTGGCTTTGCAGAGAATCATGAAACGGTCCACCTGCGGATACCGGGTTTTGGCCGCTCTTAGCGGAATCGCCACCTGGGTGTCGAGCCCGTTGGCCCCGAAGAAACCTCCCTTGGCCTTCTGATAGACACCGATCACGGTAAACTCGGCGCCATCCATCATGAAGGGCTGGCCTACGGCCTTACCATCGGGGAACAGCACGGCGGCCAGATCCGCTCCAATGGCCGCCACGCGCGCCCCTCGCGCCTCCTCCTCCGCGGTAAACGAGCGGCCGCTCGAAAACTCGCGCGGCGACAAATCGAGCACGTTCGAAGTCTGTCCGACCAGTGAGAAATTGTCCGATTCAGAGCCGCGAACCTTCGCGATCAGCGGCTTTCCGCCCACAATGGGCGGGATGAACAACTGAACGCCGATTCCTTCCGTCGTCATCGACCAGCGGCGCAGGGTGGCGGCGTACTCCTCCCGAATCGGCCTCCGCCGCGCCTCCTTCTCCGGCGACCTCATCTGGTTGGGATCGCCGCTGGTCTTGTACACGAAGATATTGTCCGGTCCGAATTCCTCAAAGAAGGTCACCACGCCCTGCCGCAGTCCGGTCAGCAGAGAAGCCACCGTCACCACGGTCGTGATACCGACTACGATGCCGAGGATCGTCAGCAGTGACCGGAACCGGTGCGTCCACACCGCGCCCAGCGCCATCCGCACATTCTCGTTGGCCGATACGTACATGCGCTTACTCGGCCCTCAACGCCACGACCGGATCCAGCCGGGAGGCCCGGGACGCCGGATACCAGCCGGAGAGGATTCCCACGACGCTCGAGACGCCGATGGCCAGCAGGACGTAGGTCGGCGTGACTCGCATCGTGATCTCAAAGGCCCGCCCCACGGCTTCGGTCAGTAGAGCGCCGGCGCCCACACCGATCGCGCCGCCCAGCACCGCCATCAGCACCGCCTCGATCAGGACCTGCGTGAGAATGTCGCGGCGCCGGGCGCCAACGGCTTTGCGGATCCCGATCTCCCGCGTCCGCTCGGTCACGCTCACCAGCATGATGTTCATGATCACGATGCCGCCCACCACCAGCGAGATGCAGGTGACCGGCACCACGACCGCCGCCACCAGCGCCAGCACCTGGTCGATGAAGCCGCGAATGGCGTCCGGCGTCAGCGTGTCGAACGTATCGGGTTGCCCCGGGCGATTGTGAAAACGGCTGCGCAGGGCCGCGCGTGTGATGTCGACGGCCGAGTCGAGACTCATCGGGACATCCGGCCGCGCCCGGCCGAAGATCGCGACGTTTCTGCCCGGATCCAGCACCCGGTTAAACACGGTTACCGGAATGAACGCGCCCTTGTCCTCGCTCCGGCCGAAGGCCGAGCCCAGCTTGTCCTGCACGCCGACTACGGTGAACTCGCGTCCGTTGATCTTCACCGTCTTGCCAATGGGCGAGCCTCCTTCCGGGAAGAGGAGCGATCTGACCTCATGGCCGATGACGATCACGGCCTGGCGGAAGCGCTCCTCCTGTTCGGTGAAGAAGCGTCCTTCGGCGATCGGGACATCCCGAATCTGCGCCAGGGTGGCATTCGAGCCCACCAGGCCGGCGCCCTCGCAAATCAGTTCGTCGCGCTTGATATCGACGGAGCGCTGCCGGTAGGCGCTGTAGATGCTGTTGGCGGCGTTGGTGGCCTGCAGATACTCGAGATCGTCCATCGTGATCTGCTTGTTCCGCCGCAACCTCTCAAAGAACTCCTTGCGCGTGATGCGGCCGGCGTTGGCGATCTGCGCGACCAGGTAGCTGTCCCCGCCGAAGACCTTGTTCGTGCTCTCTTCGGCGTAGGCCCCGAGTCCTTCGATGGCGGCGCCGACCAGGATGACGCTGGCGACGCCGATGATCACTCCGAGCAGCGTGAGAAAACTCCGGAGTTTGTGGGCGCGGATCGAATCCACCGCGAGCCGGGCCGAACTGGTGAACTCATACCACCCCCGGCGGGACTCCTCGGTCGGCTTCCACATGATCTCAGGGTAACCGAACGGCGCCGGCCCCTCGCGCCTGAAAACATCGGGACCCCGCTTGGGCTCCGAACCGCGGCGAGTTCCCATTCTCACGGCATGCATCAGAACCCATCGGCTTGCCGTGCAGCTTCCCCCCGCCCCTCGCGCAAAACATGGCGCCCGGCATCGGCATTCCTACGAAACACACAGCAGGTAAATATCAATCAAGTTCTCAGGTTCCACCAAGGACCCCGGACCGGCGCGAAAGGTGGGGCGGTCCCCGGACCGCGGGCCAGCCCCCTGGCTGGCACTGGGCGAAGCCAGGCGAGGACTTTCCCTGTGACGGATTCCGCCGGGCCAGCTAGTCATTGACAACCATTCCAATTTTCTTTTCTCCACCAATTCACTCATTTACGGCTTTCCCGATTTTCGTCCCCACGGGCCGTCTGCTATTCTGACAGAGAGTCTCCCGCCGGCTCCCGGCGCCACC
>CAZGUX010000199.1:0-50063 GCA_964529305.1 uncultured Solibacteraceae bacterium
TCGAGCAAGCCGTTGGGAAGGACAATGGAATATCCTCCGACGCTGACCCTGCGTCCGACAATCGAACCGGTGGCGGCGGCAGGAGTTTCCCCATCACCCGAGCCGTTGCTGGTATCCTGAACCCCTTTGTTGTACGTGATCGGCGAACTGATCCCCGTAGGTGTCATGGTCGCGGCCAGATCGCGGGACTTGGATTTGCTGACTTCCATGACCAGCACATCCACCACCACCTCCGACTTCGGCTTGTCGAGGTCGGCGATCATCTTCTCCGCCAGCGCCACCCGATCCCCTTCAGCCCTCACGATAATCGCCATCTGCGCGTTGTACGTGAACAAACGCCGAATGTCGCACACCGTGCGCACGACCGTTGAGATTTCCTGCAGTTCCTGCGGTGTATTGACGTTTTGCAGGTAGAAGACCTTTACTACCTGCTCTTCGTAGTCGCGGCGCTTGGTGGTGTTGTCCTGTGTGATGAAGATCGCGTTAGGCGAAAGGGCCTTCCAGAAGGCTTTGGTCAACACCGAGAGATGGTCGAGCGCCTCTTCGAGCGTGGCGTTCATGAACTCCACCGACTGGGGCTTGCCCGCCTGCTGCGTGAAGTCGGGGTCGAAGAGCACATTGACCCCTGCCAACTTGCCCACGGTCTCGAACAGGACCTTGGGCGGCTGGTTGTTCATCTTCAGGTTGATGGCCTGGCCCGAGAGCGGTTTCAACTCTGGCACCGAGCGCATCCGGTCGATCTTCTCCCTCGACTGGAGTTGCGCCAGAGCCGCCGGGGTCAGAGGCCGCGTGTCGGCGGAGCCGGCTTGACCAGGGTCGGCCGCTTTCTTGCGTTCCCGCTCGATCATCTCGCGGGTTCGCACGATCTCCTGATCGGCAATGCCCGATGCCGGATCGAGGGCCAAGCCCCGCTCGAACTCGGCCAGCGCCTCCTCCAGCTTGCCCTGTTTGCGGAGAGCCTGCCCCTTGTCCACGTGCGCCTGCCCGGCCTGAAACCGCGTCCGGTTCACCAGAAGCTGGTAGGCGGGGTCTCGCGGATCTTCGCTCAGGGCCTTCTCGTACGCCGTGAGTGCCCGGTCCCAGTCTTTCACGGCTTCCGCTTGCCGCCCTTCTTTCACCAGCCGCTCTCCCTTGCGGGTCCGGCCTTCCCCGGTTCCGGTCAGCGCCAGAATGCAGGAAAATATGGCTAACTTGTTGCAAAAACGCATCTTAGTGGGCAGCATGTGCTAAGATAGAACCTTGGCTTTCACTCACCAGAGCTTGACGAGATTCAGAGTGTGAGCGTGTAGGAATTTCTCCCGTGGCCAAAGCGTCCAAGGACACCGGCATCAAAATCCTGAGCGATAACCGCCAGGCCGGGCACCATTACCTCCTGTTCGACCGCTTCGAGGCGGGCATGGTGCTGACGGGCACCGAAGTCAAGGCGGCTCGCGCGGGAAAAGTCCAGTTGCGCGAGGCCTACGCCACCATCGAGAATAACGAAGCCTGGCTGCTGAACGCACACATCTCGGAGTACTCCCACGGAAACCGCGAGAATCATATGCCGATGCGGTCGCGGAAGCTGCTGCTCCATCGCGAAGAGATCCACCGGCTGCAAGGAAAGACCCGGGAGAAGGGGCTGTCCCTGATTCCGACTAAAATGTACCTGAAGGACGGACGCGTGAAGTGCGAACTGGCCCTGGCGCGCGGAAAAAAACTGCATGACAAGCGGGAAGCCGAGCGGGCACGTACCGCGGAGGCCGAGGCGCGGGATGCGATCCGCGAGCGCAAGGCGGCTGGCTGAATCCGGCGGTCGCTTCAGAGCCGCGGCTGGGAAGTCGCTACCCTTATTCTGAGAACTGACCATGAACGTTACCTTTGACACCCGGCCGTTGACCGCCATCGATTGCGACGCGGCGGTCTCGCTCGTCTTTCAGGACCAATCCGCGGGACCCGCCGCCGGGATCATTGCTGAACTGGCGTCTGTCCGGGAGTTCACAGGCAAACCCAACGAACTCGCGCTGATCCACCGCCCGCAGGGATTCGCCGCCCGCCGGCTTCTGCTGGTTGGGCTCGGCAAGGAAGCGAAACTCTCACGGCGCTCGCTACGGGAGGCGGCCGGCGTGGCGATCCGCCACCTGAAGTCGAAAGGCGTGAAAAGCGTTGCCGTCGAGGCGCACCTCTCCGATGAGCCGGTCGCGGCGATCACCGAAGGAGCCATCCTTGGCCATTGGGAGCCCGACGCCTACAAGACGGACAAGAGCGAGGCAAAGGAGATCGACCAGGTGCTGTTGGCGGGGCAAGGCATTGGGGCGTTCGCCGGCGCAATCGAACGCGGCCGGATTCTCGCGGAATCGCAGAACGTCACGCGGGCTCTGGTGAACGAGCCCTCCAACCGCCTGACTCCTACGATCCTCGCCGAGCGGGCCCCCGCCGTGGCCGCCGAAAGCGGCCTCGAGTGCGAGGTGATCGACCAGGACCGCATGCGGCAGCTTGGCATGGGCGCGCTGTTGGGGGTCGCCCAGGGCAGCGCGGAACCACCTTGCCTCATCATTCTCCGCTACCGCCCGGAACAGGCGGCTTCCGAAGCTCACCTGGGCTTGGTGGGCAAGGGCGTCACGTTCGATTCCGGCGGTCTCTCCATCAAGCCGGCCGACGGCATGGAAAAGATGAAGTACGACATGGCCGGCGGCGCTGCCGTGATCGGTGCGATGAGGGCGATCGCCCAACTCCAACCGCGCGTCCCGGTCACCGCGTTCGTACCCGCCGTCGAGAACATGACCGGCAGCCGCGCCCAGCGTCCGGGCGACATTGTCACCTCCCTTTCCGGCAAGACAATCGAAGTCCTGAACACCGACGCCGAGGGCCGTCTGATCCTGGCCGATGCCATCACCTACGCCAAGAGGCTCGGCTGCACTCACCTTATCGACGTGGCGACCTTGACCGGCTCCGTGGTGGTGGCGTTGGGTCATCTGCGGGTCGGCCTGTACTCGAACGACGAGGCGATGCAAGCGCGGGTCCTCAGTGCGTCCGAGGCCGAGGGCGAGCGGATGTGGGCCATGCCCATGGACGACGACTACAAGGACTACCTGAAATCGGCCTTCGCCGATCTTCCCAATATCGGGGGACGATGGGGTGGTTCGATCACGGCGGCCATGTTCCTGAAGGAGTTCGCCGAGAACACGCCGTGGGTCCACCTCGACGTGGCCGGCACCGCCTGGGTCGACGAGGCCAAACCGCACACCGCCAAGGGCCCTTCCGGCGTGCCCCTTCGCACGCTCGTGCGGGTCGCGACGGATTTTGCCTGATGGGCAAGGTCTACCTTGTCGGCGCGGGTCCGGGGGATCCGGGTCTGATCACGGTGAAAGGCCGCGACGCGCTTTCCCGGGCCGATGCGGTCCTCTACGATCATCTCGCCCCCGCGGCCCTCCTCGATCTGGCCCCTCCGGCCGCCGAACGGATCTATGTCGGCAAGATGAAGGCGGTTCGTGCACACTCCCAGGAAGAGATCGTCCAGATGCTGATCGATCGCGCCCGGGACGGCAAGACGGTGATTCGCTTGAAGGGCGGCGATCCCTACATCTTCGGCCGGGGAGGCGAGGAGGCGGAAGCTCTGCATGACGCCGGCATTTCCTTTGAGGTCATTCCAGGGGTCACCTCGCCGCTCGGGCTGGCCGCTTATTGCGGCGTGCCCCTCACCCATCGCGACCACACCTCTGCGGTCACCTTGATCACGGGCCACGATCCGGCCACGATCGACTGGCTGATGGCCTCGCGGTCGGAGACGCTGGTCGTCCTGATGGGACTGACCCACGCGGCCGAAATTGCCGCGCAACTCATCGCTCATGGCCGCTCTCCCGAAACTCCGGCGCTCGCCGCCCGCTGGGCGACCCGCCCCGACCAACGCTCCCTGACGGGCACGCTGGCCTCGCTCCCCTCCATGATCGAAGCCGCACGGCTGAAACCGCCGGCCACGATCATCGTCGGGGAAGTGGTTCGTTTGGCCGTAAAGCTGAACTGGTTCGAGCGCCTGCCTCTCTTTGGGCAGAGAATCGTGGTGACGCGGGCACAGGCCCAAGCGGAAGACCTTGGCGGACGGCTGACGGCATTGGGTGCGAGTGTCATCGAACTCCCGACCATCGAGATCCGGCCCGCATCGGACTATTCCGCGCTCGACGAGGCCATTGGTCGCCTGGACCGGTTTGACTGGCTCGTCTTTACGAGCGCCAACGGAGTGCGCCACTTTCTCGACCGCCTCGACCGGTCCTCCACGGATCTACGGGCAATCCGTGCAAGGATCTGCGCAATTGGACCGGCCACCCGGTCGGTGTTGGAGTCCCTGCACCTGAAAGTGGACGTGACGGGCAAGGAGTACGTGGCCGAGTCCCTGCTGGAGGCGATGTCCGGTTATCCCTTGGCTGGACAGTCCGTCCTGATCGCCCGCGCTGCCGTGGCCCGGGACGTGCTCCCCAATACCTTGCGCCAGCAGGGCGCCGACGTCGTGGTTGCCGAGGCCTATCGAACCATCGCCCCGGAGGGTCTGGCCGAACGCATTGCCGCGGTTTTCAACGCGAGTCCTCGGCCGCACTGGATTACCTTTACCAGTTCCTCCACGGTTGACAATTTCATGAACGCGGCCACTCCGGGAACGCTCACCGGAGTCCGGGTGGCTTCCATAGGTCCCGTGACCTCGGCGACCGCCGAAAGGCGGGGCCTCGCCGTCGCCGCCCAAGCCTCGAGATTCGACGTCGAGGGACTGGTGGAAGCGATTCTGTCGAAAGGTATAATCGAACAGTGCGATACGCAGTAATCACCCTGATGCTCATGCTTGTGGCCGCCTGCAACCGGGCGCCGCAGACCGAAGAGGCGATCCGGCAGGCGGTGCTCGATCACGTCGCTTCCCGGGTGACTCTGTCGAGTATGGACGTCTCCGTGAGCGCCCTGAACTTCAAGGGAGACACGGTGGATGCCACGGTGGAGTTCCGTCCCAAGGGCGGTGCGCCGGGATCCGGCATGCAGATGAACTACACGCTGGAACGAAAAGGCGCCAAGTGGGCCGTCAAATCCAAAGCGGATGCAAAGGGAAGCCCTCATGGCGGCAGCGGGATGCCAGGCGGAGCGATGCCGGGCGGCGCGATGCCACCGGGACATCCGGCGATGCCGCCTCCCGCCAGCCAACCCAAGGGTGAGACGAAGCAATGAAGCGGGTCGCCGTACTCGGGGGTGGCCCCGCGGGCGCGTTTGCGGCGGAGTTATTGGCCTCCGCCGGGTTGAAGACCGTGGTCTTCGACGAAAAGCTCGCGTGGGAGAAACCCTGTGGCGGCGGCCTCACCTACAAGGCGTACCATCAGTACCCGTTCCTGATCGAGAACCAGACCCAGAAGAAGCTGATCACCGAAACGACGCTGGCCGCTCCCAGGGGCGGTGAAGCGGTTCTCGCTCTCGAGCAGCCGTTGTTGATCTACAGCCGCGTCGATCTCAACCGGATGTTGCTCGAGCGCGCGGAGCGCGCGGGCGCGGGCATCGAGAAGACGCGAATCCTCGGACTCGAGCGCCGCTCCGGCCGTTGGCGGATCGAGACCCGGCACGGCGTGGACGAGGCGGACTTCTGCATCCTCGCCACCGGCGCGCGCAATGCCTTCCGCGAGATGGGCACGCAGTTGTCCCCCGGCGACACGATGTCTGCACTGGGTTACTACGTCACCGGCTGCCAGGACCGGATTGACATTCAGTTCCTGCCCGGTTTGGAAGGCTACATCTGGGTCTTCCCCCGATGCGGCCACTTGTCCGTGGGCATCTGCGGCAAGGGAGAACCGGCCCAATCGTTGCGGGTGCGCCTCGAGCGGTACATGACCGAGAAAGGCATCAACTGGAAAGGCTCGGCGTTCTACAGCCATTTGCTGCCCTCGCTGGAGACGGCGTCGTGGAAGAAGAACCGCGTCGCGGGGGAAGGTTGGCTGGCGGTGGGCGATGCCGCGGGCCTGGTGGACCCGGTGACCGGCGAAGGTCTGTACTACGCGGTTCGTTCCGCCGACCTCGCCGTCAAGTCCCTGCTTTCCGAGGTCGGCAGTTTGACGGAAAAGCTTTCCGAGTATCGCCGCATGCTCCGGCGGGACTTTACGGCGGACCTGGAATTCGGCTCCCGGCTGGCCAAGCGAATCTTCCTGGGGAACTTTCTGTTCGGATCGGTGCCCGCGCGCATGGTACAGTTCACCCGGCGCAGCCCCCGATTCGCCACCGTGATGAAGGACCTGCTGGCCGGAACCCAACCCTACCTGGGCCTCAAGAAGCGGCTGCTCGGAAATCTCAACGGGAGTTTCTTCGATGTTGCCATGAGCTTTGGCCTCAGCCGGCTGCTTCCGGGCCGATCGCAAAGCTAGTGCCGTGAGTCGCCAGTTCGCAGCCGGATTCGCGCCTCGTGGCGCACGCTTCAGCGTGACTGGGACTTTAGTCCCTCTGTCCGAATCTCTCACTCAGGAACCGATGATGTACTCCAAATCCTCTGAATTATTCGAGCGCGCCCAGAAATCTATTCCCGGCGGCGTGAACTCCCCCGTTCGCGCGTTCCGCAGCGTGGGCGGCAAGCCCCTGTTCATCGCTCGCGGCGAGGGCGCTTACCTGTTCGACGCCGACGGGAATCGCTTCATCGACTATGTCGGTTCCTGGGGCCCGCTGCTGCTTGGGCACCGGCATCCCGCCGTCGTCGACGCCATTCGCCGCGCACTCGAAGGGGGCACCAGTTTCGGCGCGCCCACGGAGGGCGAGGTGGAACTGGCCGAAGAGATCAAGCGCGCCGTTCCGTCGGTGGAACTGGTGCGGCTCGTCAACTCGGGCACGGAAGCCACCATGTCCGCGCTGCGCGTGGCGCGCGGATTCACCGGCCGCGACCTCACCATCAAGTTCGAGGGCTGCTATCACGGCCACGTGGACTCCCTCCTGGTGAAGGCCGGTTCCGGCATGGCCACGCTGGGAATTGCCGACACGCAAGGCGTGCCCAAAGGCTTTGCCGACACGACCATCGCGCTGCCGTACAATTCGGTCTCCGCGGTGGAGCAGGCGTTCGAGAACCACCCGGGCCGCATCGCCGCCATCATCGTCGAGCCCGTGGTCGGGAACATGGGCTGCGTGCCACCCGCGCACGGATATCTGCAGGCGCTCCGGGACCTGACCGCGCGTCACGGCGCTCTTCTGATTTTCGATGAAGTGATGACCGGGTTCCGCGTCGCTCGCGGCGGCGCGCAACAACTCTATGGCATCCACCCCGATCTCAGCACGTTCGGCAAAGTCATCGGCGGCGGCCTTCCAATCGGGGCCTACGGCGGCCGCGAGGACATCATGAAGAAGGTGGCCCCTCTCGGGCCTGTTTATCAGGCCGGGACGCTGTCCGGCAATCCAATCGCCGTCAGCGCCGGGCTGGCCATGCTGCGTCACCTGGCCGCGCACCCGGAGATCTACGCGGATCTCGACCGCCGCGCGGCCACGCTCACCGCCGATCCGCCTGAAGGCGTCACCGTCAACCGCGCCGGATCGATGTTCACGTTCTTCTTCACGCCGCAGCCGGTCACGGACTGGACGTCGGCAAGCAAGGCCGATACGGCGAGGTTCGGGGCCTTCTTTCGGGCGATGCTCGAACGCGGCATCTATGCGGCGCCCTCGCAGTTCGAGGCGGCGTTCCTGTCCGCGGCTCACTCCGGCGACGACATCGCGCAGACCCGCCGCGCGGCGAAAGAATCTTTCGACATCGCCCTGGCGGGCTGATCACCTCGTGCAGCGCGCGCGATCGAAAGCCTTCTGGAATTGCTGTTTCTTCTCTTTGTCCGTGGTTTCGGTTGCCCGCCGCAGGTAGGTACAGGCTTCCACGCGCCGTGCGGTCGTCGGGTTCTGCGCCAGCACGGATTCGCCCAGCCAGTACAACGCTTCGTGATCGTTGGCGTGCGCCTGCGTGATCGCCCGGAACTGGATCTCGGCCTGATCGAACCGCTTCTGGTCGATGTGGATCGCGCCCAGGTTGAATCGCGCCTTCGGATTCACCGGGTCGTACTCGATCGACTTCTGATAGGCCGCCACCGCGCCGGCCTGGTCCGACTTGTCCTCCGCGGCCACTCCGGCATCCGCGTAACCCGCGCCAATGCGGGTTCGCAGCGCGCGGGTCTGCGCGGCGGACAAACCCTTCCCGTTTCTCTCCAGGGCGAGAAGTTGCTCGAGGGTAGCCGCTTCCTTGAACCGGCAATCAAATACCCGCGATTCGGCATCCGCCTTGGGGAACGACGGGGACGCGGCTCGCGATGCCGTCTCCAACGCGGAGGCCGACAGGCAATCGCCCCAGGCCACGGCCGCCAGCACGCGCCATGCGGTAATGTCCGCCCGAGATACGTCCGTCGCCGGACTTCCCAAAGCGGCTACGAACTCCTGGCGCGACAGTTCATATTGCCGGCGCTGGTAGCGCAGAACGCCACGCCGGAACTGCGCGTCGCCCACCGTCCACGACGTGTCGTTCGATTGCTGCGCCATGCGGATGGCTCGCTCGTAATCCTGTAGCGCGGGCTCCGCCAAACCAAGATCTTCGCGCGCCCGCGCCCGTAGGAACATCGCCCTCGAGAATTCAGGCCGATGCTTCAAGGCCGCGTCCAGGCTGGTGATCGCCCGATCCAGGCGTCCGGCGTCCCGCTGCGCTCTCGCCAATTGGAAGTACATGTCGGCCAGGTTGGGCTTTGGGCCCAGCAGTGTCACGATGGAGGGTTTGGCCGATTCGTCTTCAGCCGTCAGGCTCTGGAGCGATTCCTCCAGCAGTTTTTCCGCCTCCGCGGGCTTTCGCTCCGCCCAGAGGCGCTGGCCTTCCGCCCAGGTCTTCCAGGCTTTCGCGGCCGGCGACAGCGGGATTGCTGCGTTGAGAGAGTAAGGGTGGGTTGCCTCGATCCAGTTCTCCCGCTGCGCGAAAAGCCACGAGACCCACACGCGGGCGGTGTCCGCCAACGACTGGCAGAAAGAAGCCGACATCACCGCGGTGTCCGCGCAGGCGGCCTCCGAGGCAAGGGAACTCAGTTGCGTTTGTGTATCCGGGTACGAGCCCGCCATTCGGCCGCGCTCCATGCGGGCGATGAACGGAAGGATTCGCAGCCCGACAGGGCTCAATTCACGCCGGCCGAACGGCCAGGTCGCCACGGCTTGAATGAAGTCCCGGGCCGCCCGCTGATACAGAGTGGAATCGTCCATCGCCAGCGCCGCGAACAGCAAGCAGTAGCCCGAGCGGTAGTGGACCAGGTATTGCTGGTCCGGACGCACGATGCCAATCAGCGCCGCGTGGGCTTGCACACAGGCCTGCGCCTCCTCGGCCGACGGCCGCGGCGACGCATCCACCGCGTCAAACGTCTGCTTTGCCCGCAATGGGGGAGCGGCGTTCTGCCCGCTCGCCGCGAACACAACCGTCATCAGCGCGGCCAGCCAGCGGCCCGCGCTTCGAAAGAAAACGCCGTGCGTCAACACCATCGACGTCCGTTTCAACTGCCTCGATTTTGTCCGCCCAGCGCCAGGGCGGCAGCGGCCGCGCCAGCGCCGCCCACGCCGAGCAGGACATACAGCGCCGTATTCGATCCCCCGGTCTTGACGGTCTTCCCGTTCCGGTCTTTCTCAGTACCCACTCCCGGCGCCTGCCCTCCGCTCCGGCTCTGGGGCTGCTGGGGTTGCTCTTGGGCGGCCAACCCAAACAACAGGGCCTGCCCCGCCTTCATGTTCGCCAGCAACTGACCATTGGGGTCGGTCACCGCAAGGGATCCCGACCTCACCGCGACATTCACCCGGCCACGTTCGTCAACGGCCGCGCCGAAGCCCGTCGAGTCTCCGGGCGAGAGGTTTAGCCTCCCCACCTGATAGCGCGCCTCCGGCCGGGTTCGCGTAAACTCCGCGGACCCAGCTTCCAGCACGGCTACTTGAGAATGGATGCTGAACCGCGAACGCGGACGAATCAACAGGTCGGTGGACTTTGAATGGATTTGTGCCTGGCCGTCCTGTTCGGTGGCCAGGGTTTGCCCGGTAAAGATGGTAGATCCCGTGATCGCAGCGACACCGCCGATCCGAACATGGCCGGTTGTCAGCACCGACCCGTAAGGCTCGGCCGCGGTCAACGCGAACAGGATCGTGAACCCAAGGAGAGTCGAGCGGCTCGCTCGCAT
Source organism: uncultured Solibacteraceae bacterium (assembly GCA_964529305.1). Lineage (GTDB taxonomy): Bacteria > Acidobacteriota > Terriglobia > Bryobacterales > Bryobacteraceae > CAZGUX01. Next base: position 10,149 of record CAZGUX010000199.1, read on the forward strand.
TCTTTGTTTATATCGTTTGCAGGAGCCATACTGCAAGCGTGTGACTAAATCCAGCCGACCTCAGAGCGGTGCCGCACTACAATGACCACTGGACCATGCTCCGCGACAAAAACCTGATTCCGCTCTCCCACCAGCACCACAACGGCCTGGCCCTGTGCGTCCTCATCGGCCGCTCGCTCGACCACGACCCTTCTCCGGAAAATCTGGCCCGCCTGGCCCGCCGCGCCGTCGACCGCTTCGACCTCGAACTCACCAATCACTTCGCCATCGAGGAGCAAGTGCTGTTCCCCGCGATCGATCTCCCCATCGTCGCCGAACTGATCGCCGAGCATCGCGAAGTGGAACGTCTGATTGCCTGCCTGCGCACCCAGCCCGACGAAGTGACCCTGAAGTCCTTCACGTCCCTTCTCCGCGCCCACATCCGCCGCGAGGAGAATGAACTCTTCGAAGAGATACAGAAACGGCTCCCTCCGGAGACTCTGGAACGGCTCGGTGGCGACATCGAACGCCTCGTGGTGCGGGTCTGTCTTTGAGACGCTTTTTCGGCTATCATTCTCTAGAGCCTCCCCACAAGTGAATCCCTGGTGACCCAAGAACAAACGGTTGTCTTAGAGACCGCCTTCCCCGACCTCAATCTCTTCTCGCGAGGCAAAGTTCGCGACGTCTACGACGCGGGCGATCACCTTCTCTTCATCGCTACTGACCGAATCTCGGCCTTTGATTGCATCCTGCCCACCGGAATCCCCGGCAAGGGTTCGGTGCTGACGCAACTCTCGGTGTTCTGGTTCGACTATCTCGGCGACCTGACTCCCACGCACTTCGTCACCACGGACACCGCGGCCTATCCCTCCGCCTTCCGGCCCTATGCCGATCAACTCGCCGGGCGTTCCATGCTGGTGCGGCGCGCGAAGATGATCGACGTCGAGTGTGTCGCGCGCGGCTACCTGGCGGGATCCGGGTGGAAGGAGTATCGGGCGAACGGAACCGTGTGCGGCATTCCACTGCCGGCGGGCCTGGAGGAAAGCAGCCGCCTTCCTGCTCCGATTTTCACGCCGGCCACCAAGGCTCAATCCGGCCACGACGAGAACATTTCCTTCGAGCGTATGGTTTCCCTCGTTGGCGAGGAATTGGCCGTGCGTCTCCGGGACCTGACACTCTCGATCTACGACAAGGCCGCCTCCTACGCGCTTAGCCGCGGCATCATCCTGGCCGACACCAAATTCGAGTTCGGCTTCATCGGCGGCCAGCTCGTCCTGGCGGACGAGGTTCTCACCCCGGATTCCTCCCGCTTCTGGCCCGCGGACCGCTATCAACCCGGCCGCGCGCAGGATTCCTTCGACAAGCAGTACGTGCGCGATTATTTGGAAACCCTCGCCTGGGACAAAACTCCTCCCGCCCCGCCGCTGCCGCCGGAGGTCGCCGCGAGAACCGGCGAAAAGTATCGCGAGGCCTACCGCCGGCTGACCGGCCGTGACCTTGCCGCCGTTTGAGAGCGAAGCATGGACTTCACCGCGCTCAATTGGCTCGACTATGTCCTGTTGTTGATCCTGGCCGGATCCGTCATCAGCAGTTTCTGGAACGGGTTCACCCGGGAGATCATCGGACTGGTCTCCACGATTCTGGCCATTGTTCTCGGTCTTTGGTTTTACGGCCTGGCGGGCGCATTTCTTTTACCGTTTGTCAGCGCCCCGGCCGTCGCTCACTTCTGTGGATTTCTCATCGTGTTCATCGGTGTCCAGCTTTTGGGTTCGCTGGTCGCCTGGATCGTTCGAAAGGTCCTCAAAGCCGCCAAGCTGTCATTTCTGGACCGGCTGTTGGGGGCCGCCTTCGGCCTCGCGCGTGGAGCCCTTATCGCGATCGCCCTCGTAATGGCGGTGTTGGCCTTCGCCCCCGGAGCCCGGTCGGCGGAAGCGCCCGAATCCGTCGTTGAATCGACATTCGCGCCGTACGTCATTGAAGCCGCGCATGCCGTCACCCTGATCGCGCCGCGTGAACTGAAGGACGAGTTTTCTGCCCGCTACCAGCAGGCGCAAAAATTAATCAAAAGCGTGGCCAAAGATGCCTTGAAGCAGCGGCCGCGCCCGGAGTAGTCATCTTGGAACTTCATCAAACTTTTCATAAGCTCGTCGATCACCTTGTCGTGAACGGATTCTTCCTGCAGGAGGCCATCGAAATCCTGGAGAAGACGTTGATCACCCGCACGCTCGAGAAGACCGGAGGCAATCAATCGGAGGCCAGCAAACGTCTCGGCATTCATCGCAATACGCTGCAGAAGAAGATGGCCGAATACAAGCTCGCGGCGGCCTCCTACCGCAAGCCGGTCCGCTCCGCCGCCAAACGCGCCCGCCGGACGTCGGCGGCCTGACCCATGCAGTTGCTGATTTTCGACCTCGACGGCACGCTCATCGATTCCAAACTCGATCTTGCCCATTCCGTCAATGCCACGCGAGCCTTCATGGGCATGGACCCGTTGGAATACGACCGTGTCTACTCGTACGTCGGTAATGGCGCACCCGTCCTGATCCGGCGTGCGTTGGGCGATCAGGCGACGGACCAGCAAGTGCAGACAGCGCTGCAATATTTTCTTCAGTACTATCGCGATCACAAACTGGATTACACCCAACTCTACCCCGGGGTCCGCGAAACGCTCGATCGCATGCGTGAGGCGGGCCTGACCCTGGCTGTCCTGACCAACAAGCCCGAAGCCATCAGCAAGGCCATCGTCGACGGCCTCGGCTTACGGGATCACTTTGTTCGTGTGTACGGCGGCAACAGCTTTGTGGAGAAGAAACCGCACCCCATCGGTATTCAGACCTTGATGCGCGATTTCAGTACACCGCCTGAACAGACTCTGATGGTGGGCGACAGCGCGGTGGATGTGCGTACCGCCCGCAACGCCGGCGTGCGTTCGTGCGGCGTCACCTACGGATTCCAGCCGGAGACGCTGCTCGCGGATCCGCCCGACCTTCGCGTCGACGGCTTCTCCGACCTGGGCGATTGGGTTCTTCCCCTACATCGTGCGTGAATCGGCCCCGGCCCCGGTGATCAACCGCGCGCCGCGGTTGCGGGTGATGTAGTTGTACGCCCACTCCGTGAGCACCAGCAGCCGGTTGTCGAATTCGGCCAGATACATGATGTGGACGAACAACCACAACAGCCACGCAAGCAGGCCTTTCAGCCGTAACCCGAAAACCTCTCCCACGGCGGCGGCCCGTCCAATCGTGGCCATGTTGCCCTTGTCGACATAGCGGAACGGGGGCACGTTCTCGCCCTTCAGCCGGGCGCGCAACAGGCGCGCGGCATACCGCCCCTCCTGCATCGCCACCGGTGCGACTCCGGGCAGGGGGTTTCCGGTTTGATGGGAATAATTCGCCATGTCGCCCAACACCAGGATTTCCGGGTGGCCGGGCAGCGTGAAATCGGGTTCCACCAGCAGGCGTCCGATCTTGTCCGTGAGAGCGCCAGTCTTGGCGGCCAGCAGTTTTCCTAAAGGCGATGCGACCACCCCCGCCGCCCACAGCACCGTTCGGGTCGCGATCCGGATTTCGCCCTTTTCGGTTTTGACCGTGATCCCTTCGGTGTCGACATTCGTCACGAGTCCTCCGCGGCTGCGTACTCCGAGCTTGATCAGCGACCGTTCCGCCGCCTCCGACAGGACCTCGGGAAAAGTGTTCAACACCCGCCCTGAGCCCTCAAACAACAGGATGTTCGCTTCGGCCGGGTTGATGCTCCGGAAATCGTGCCGCAACGTGTCGTTGGCGATCTCTCCCAACGCGCCGGCCAGTTCCACGCCCGTCGGCCCGCCGCCCGCGACCACAAATGTCAGCCACGCCCGGCGCTTTTCGGGATCGGTCTCGCGCTCGGCCGATTCAAACGCCCGCAGGATCCGTCCCCGGATTTCGGTTGCGTCTTCAATCGTCTTCAACCCCGGAGCAAACTTCTCCCACTCCGGACGTCCGAAGTAGTGGTGCCGGGCTCCCGCGGCCACGATCAGCACGTCGTAGCCCGCCTCCCGTTCGGCGAGGCCGTCGACGGCGAGGTGGACTTTCCGGGATTCGATGTCGAGGTCGCTGACTTCCGCCATCAGGACCCGTACGTTCTTGTACCGTTTCAGAATGTACCGGAGCGGTGAGGCGATCTCTCCGGGTGAGAGTCCGCCCGTGGCCACCTGGTACAGCAGAGGCTGGAACAGGTGGAAGTTCCGCCGGTCGATGAGCGTGACGTCGTAGCTCGACCCGCCCAGCGCTTTGGCGGCGTAGAGCCCAGCGAAGCCTCCCCCGACAATCACCACGCGCGCCATGTCAGCCTCCGGCCCGCATCAAGCCAACCTGGCGCAGCACCAGGAACTCCGAGATGTTCTCGGCGGTCAGCAACCCCACCAGGCGGTCGCCGTCCATCACCAGCGAGCACTGCCCGGCGGCCGCCGGAAGGGCGTCGGACAGTTGCGTGTCGGGCGCCAGCCTCGTGAACTCCCGGTCCATCGCGCCCGCGACGTACGAATCCGGCCCCTGCGCCACCAGCGCCCGAATCAACGCCGCGCGCGTCAACAGCCCAACCACCTGGTCCCCGAGCATCACCGGGAAGTCCTGCTGCGACGTCGATAGAAGCAGGTTGCCCGCGTCCCGGATCGAGTCTCCGTGCCGGAGCGTGCGGAAGTCCGTGATCATCGCCGCGCTCACCGGAAATCCCCGCGCCAGCGTCTGCCCATGCGCGACGGCCGCCTCGTGCGCCGCCCCCAGATACACGAACATCGCCACGAAGACCAGCAGGAAGTGACCCACCAACAGTCCGTACAAGCCCATCAGAATGGCGAGCACCTGTCCCGCTCCGGCGGCGATGCGCGTCGCTTCCTGCTCCGGCCGGCTCAACGCCAGGATGGCTCGCAAAACCCGTCCCCCGTCCATCGGGAACGCGGGCAGCATGTTGAACAAGGCCAGCAGGAGATTGCCCGACGCAATCCGTTGCGCCAGGTTCTGATCCGTCGGCTGCATCATCTGGCTGATGGGAAGCCACGACCCGGTGAAGTGAAGCCAAACGCCAAAGCCTGCCGCGATCACCAGGTTCACGGCGGGTCCGGCCAGCGCGATCCACAGTTCTTCTCGCGCCTTCGGCTGGCGGTCCAGCCGCGCCAACCCGCCGATGGGAAACATCACGATCTCGAGCGTCTTGACGTCGTAGCGCCGGGCGGCCAGCGCGTGTCCGAGTTCATGCAGCAGCACGCTGCCAAATAGCGCCAGAACGTAGAGAGCTGTGAACGCTCCCGACTGTTGGCCTCCGATCCCGATGAACAACAGGAACACCAGCAGCAGGACAAACGTGAAGTGGAAGCGGATCGGAATTCCGAAGGCTCTGACTTCGAAGATGGTCCCGCCGATGGGACTGTCACTGGCCATGTTCAATTTTCGCTGGGCCGGGAGGTCTCCCGCAATGTCACCTCATGACGATGCGCGAACATACGTTCCAGTTTCCACCGGATCCACCAGCCGCCGAACCACTGTCCAAGCCATCCCAGGGGCAGGCGGTATTCGATCCGGTCTTCCAGGATGCACGCCGCCGGGCCATCCGGCTCGAACAGGCGGGTATGCTTCCAGTACGAATACGACCCTCTCTCCGGCTCCCCGCGACCTTGCCGGTTCGGCCGGAAGCCTGGAGGTTCCGCGACCCAGCCAACCCGTACAAGCTCCTGCGCGGTTTCCATCGTCCACCCCGTCTTGACGCTCACGGATTCCCAGGGGGGCGCCAGTTTCTCAAAGGCGTCGGGCCGTTCGTGCCACCGGAAAACGTGCTCCACGGGGGCGGGGATTCTCGATCGTTTGACAAAAACCTGCGGCATACCCTCTCCTGCCCCCGCCTGGCCTGAGGTATTGCGATGGATCCGGTTCCTGCACCGGATTCTCTCTCCCGCGGTACCTCCGTCTAGTGAAGACGTAAATCAGGGTAGATCCCCTGCGGGATTCTTTCGTTCGCAGGAATCCTGGAGAGGGTCGCTTCCGTCAGCGACTTGTCACAGAGATGTAACGTGGTTAGCGCCTCATGCGCCGGTGGGTTCGGGCCCGCAGCAATCGGAGCATGCCGTCCTGCAGAATTTGCTCCGAGCGATCGGGGGAATCCGCGTAGGCAGCGTTGAGCTTTGCGAGGAGGTCACGATTCTGCAAGCGCCAGACAAACTCCTCCAATGCCCGGGTAAACAGCGCGTTCCGGCTCATTCGCAATCGGGCGGCCACTGCCTCAGTCTCCTCAACCAGCGTGCGAGGAAGGGAGACCCTTGTTCTGATCGTTCGTGCCACAAACCGAGTATGCGGATCTTGAATTCGGATAATAGCGCACGTGGCAATGCCGGGCAGCGCGTTCCCGCCCGTCAGCCCTTCAGCGTGACCTTCTTCAACTGGATCTTCTCGAGGCTGTACTCGCCCAGGCCCAGCGCGCCCGCCAGTTCCACGTGCTCCACCTGCCGGTTCAGGAACGTGCTGAACTGGTCGGGCTTGGCCTCCGACAGTTTCGCCATCCCTACCGATACGCGCTTGTTGTCGATTACGCGCCAACCTACGCGGTCCATTGCCACCGGGTCGGTCGCGAACCACATCGTCTTCTGTTCCCACACAAACTGCGGCCGCGCCCCGGGACCGCCGTGATACAGGCCCTTGATCCCGTCCATCACGTGCAGCACGACCTTGTTCCGGATCACGGGCATGGAGACGACCGCGGGAATGAACGCTCCGCACGTGTTCAGCGTGCTGCTCGAGTGACTGCGGCAGACGTTGTTCACGAAGCCGTGCGACATGTTCTTCAGCGCCATCGTGATGCCCGCCGACTGATGATCCTTCAACAAACAAAGGTTGATCACTTTGTCGACGGACTGCGTGATAAACCTCGCCGCGTACGATCGCCGCGCCGTCAGGTTGTTGACGTCGTACCCCGGCAGCGTCAGCGCCATGTCCATGTAGTGATCCGGGTCGTAGCCCTCGATGCCCTGCTGAATCTCCTCGTAGTCCTCGGCGGCGTGCATCCAGCGCACCCCGTCGGGCAGCCACTTGTCGAATCCCACGTCCAGGAACTGCTTGCGGTACCGGTCGTACGCGATGATGTCCTTGTTCTGGACGCCCGCCGCGTTCAGGCCATTGATCATCGCCTGAACGACCTCCGGCGCGCTGCAGCAGATCTTGCCTCCAACCGGATTCAGTTTGATCCCGATGACTTCTCCCGGTTGCACGAACAGGCGCCAGGCGTCCGCCCACTCCATCCCGGTGAGTTCCTTCATGCCGCGCTTCATCATCTGCATCACGGGCTCGGCCTGATAGTTCCCGCCGACGATGGAACCGGGATGGTGCACCTCGACGACCTTGCCCCGATAGGGACCGGGCATCGCCAGCTTGCTCGCCGGCGCCTTGGACGAAACCTGCGCTGCGAACGCCAAATCGCGGACGCTGAGCGCTGCCGTCACCGCGCTCGCGCCCAGCAGAAAGTCCCGCCTGGTGAAGAAATTCGTCATCGTGGTGCTCCTCTTGCCACCCATCCTAACAGGACTGGCACGGGAGAACCACGCGGACAAAGCCGTGCGGGGGCCGGCCGGTTCCGGCCGCCAAACTGACTCCGTTTAACCGGCACCCGGCCCGAACATCCGGCGCCCCATTCGCTCTCCGATGCGCGACTTCACCAGGTCGTGCAGCTTGTCCGCCTTGGCCTTCTGCTCCGGCGTGAGGATCGCGTAGAACTTCGCCATCGCCTTGGCGTGGCTGCCGGCCAGTTGCGCCATGAGCGCGCCTTGCTGGTCCGCGATCCGCTGCAGTTCGGCGTCGCTCTTGCCGGCCTTGATGGCCGCCCGCATGGTCTCATGGCCCGCCTTCAGTTGCTCCACCACGGGTTCGGCCGCGGCGCGGGCGCCGTCGAAGATGCCGGTGGCCTGCGCCTTTTGCGCGTCCGTCAGGTCGAGATATACGGCCACAAACTCGCGAAGGTGGCCGAACGGCCCGCCTCCGCCGAAATTCCGGAATCCCTGGGCGGCCAGCAGGCCGGCTCCCACGATTCCGATCGCACTGAGTTGCAAGATTCGTTTTCTGGTCATGATGGTGTCGGGTTCGACGCCCTCCTGATTCGAGAGTACCGGCGCCCGGTAAAGCGTCTATCGGGTTTGTGTAAATGTCTGTAAAAGCTCGCTCCCGATGGTTTACGCTGCCTCCGCCGGAGTGCTATTAACTCAAGGCAGGACCGATGCGCATTCTGCTGATCGACGACGACCGCGAGTTGTGCTCGCTGCTGGAAGAACTGTTGAAGCGGGAGCATTACGAGGTCGAAATGGAGCACGACGGCGCCCGGGGACTGCAGCACGCGCTCCAGAGGAAACCGGACATCATTGTGCTCGACGTGATGCTGCCCGCCCTCGATGGCTTCGACGTCCTGCGGGAACTCCGGAAGGCTTCGCGGATTCCGGTGATCATGCTCACCGCCCGCGGTGAAGACGTCGACCGCATCGTCGGGCTCGAGCTGGGCGCGGATGACTACCTGCCCAAGCCCTTCAACCCTCGTGAACTCATCGCGCGGATTCGCGCCATTCTGCGCCGCGTCGAACTGGCCGCCACCTCTTCCGGCAATCGCCTCGAAGTCAACGGCGTGGTCCTCGATCCCTCCTCCCGCGAAGTAACGTCGAACGGCCGCCCGGTGGAGCTGACCACTCTCGAGTTCGACATTCTGGAGATGCTGATGCGGGGCGCGGGGCGCGTGCTTTCGCGCGATGCCCTGATGGAGAACATGTACAACCGCAAGGCCACCCCGTTCGACCGGTCGATCGACATGCACGTCAGCCACTTGCGGCGCAAGCTCAGAAACGACGCGCTCATCAAGACCGTGCGCGGCGTCGGCTACCAGTTCTCCCGCACCCTCGAAGGGGCGGCCGAGTGAGATCCCTGTTTGCCCGGATCCTGGTCTGGTTCCTCGTGACCGTGGTCGTCACCGCCGTCGGCCTGGGCATCACCACCGTCATCATCATGAACGAGGGTCAGCCCGAGCGGATGCCGCCCATCGCCCGGACGCTGCCGTTCCTGCTCAACGAAGCTCGCGGCGCCTACGAGCGCGGGGGCAAGGAGGAGTTGGCCGCATTCCTGCTCCGCGTGGAGTCCTTTTTTGAGACCGAGGCGTTCCTGACCGACGCCGCGGGCCGCGACCTGCTCACGGGCGCCGACCGTACGGGCGAGATCCGCGATGCCCAGCGCCGTCCCTTCCGCGCCCTTCGCCGGGGCCGGATGCTGTTCGGCGGCGTCTCCGACCGCGGAGACTACCGGTTTGTCCTGGCCGCGCCTCCGCCGCGCCGGGTCACGTGGGAGGTACTGGCCCCCAACCTGTGGCTGATCTCGGCCGTGCTGCTGTGCTGTTACGGCCTGGCTTATTACCTCACCAAGCCCCTGCGCCAGATGCAGCGCGCCGTGGAACGATTCGGCCAGGGCGACCTGTCCGCGCGTACCGGCTCGACCCGCACGGACGAACTCGGAGATCTCGCCCGAACGTTCGACCGGATGGCCGAGCGCATCGACACCCTGATGGCTGCCGAAAAGCGCCTGCTCATGGATATTTCGCATGAGCTGCGGTCGCCGCTGGCGCGCCTGGGCGTGGCGGTTGAGCTGGCGCGATCGGGGGAGAACCGCGAAGCGGCCCTGGCGCGCATCGAGCGCGAATCGGAACGACTGAACACCCTGGTCGGAGAGTTGTTGCAGGTCACGCGCGCCGAAGCCGATCCCGCCTCGCGGCGGTGGGAGCGAATCCCGCTCGACGACCTTCTGCGCACCCTCGTCGAAGACGCGCAGATCGAGGCGAGCCCTCGAGGCTGCCGCGTCGAGTTCGCAGCGCCCGGCGAAATCGAAATCGAAGGCGACCCCGAACTGCTGCGCCGCGCGATCGACAACGTCATCCGCAACGCGATCCGCTACACCGCCGACGGGACACTGGTGGAGGTCGCGCTCGAGCGCCGCGGCAGCGGGGTCCTCATCAGCATTCGCGATTACGGCCCGGGCGTCCCGGCGGAAGCCGCGGAACGGATTTTCGATCCCTTCTACCGGGTCAACCCGGACCGCGATCGAACCAGCGGGGGCGTCGGACTCGGCCTCTCCATCGCGCGCCGCGCCGTGGAGCTTCATCACGGCAGAATCCGGGCGATTCAACAGAACCCCGGCCTCCGGATCGAGATCGACCTCCCTCTTACTGTCGAGCGTGCCCCCGCTTCGCCGAAGAATTGACCGCCCATTCGGCATAACGATGGGTAAATCGCTCCAGTTCGGGTCGCACGGTGTCCCTCGTCAGGGTTCAACGAGCTTGACGTTTTCAGCTGCCGCGGCCCTCCGCAATGCATCGTCTAGCGTGGCCAGCGGAAGCCCAGTTCGCATGGCCAGATCGAGGTAGGCCGCGTCATAGGAAGTCAGTTGATGACGAGCAGCCAAATCGTGTAGCCGCGGCAAATCCGCCATCACCGGCGCGTCGTCAATGCAAATTGTAAGGGACGTTAGTTGTTCAAGAAACTCTCTGGAGCCGTCGGAGCCCAAGCGCTTGCGTCGCACGCCTTGGACCAGAGCATTTACAATTTCCAGCGGCCAGATCGACGGTACATGAAGTTCGCTGCCCGAAGCCGCCCAGTTGAGAAGCTGGTCGGCAAAAGGCGTCTGCTCGTCTTCGTAGCACCATGGCAGGCATGCGGATACATCGAGCACGAAGGAACGCATTAATAGCGGTGGTCAAGGTGAACGTATTCGCGCAGGGTGACCCCTTGACGTTCCATACGGACACCATTGCGTAGTTCCCTGATCCGTTCCACGGCAAGACGGCGTGCTTCGGACGAGACTTCAGGCGAGCTTTCCTTCTGGCATTTCTCGCGCCACGCGCGCACCCCCTGCACGATGAGGTCGTCAACGGAGGCAAAGTGCCCGCTTTGGATCTCCTCCTGCACGAGCCGTTCGGTTTCCGGCGTCACATCCAGGGTCATACCCTTTTCACCGTAGCGCCGAGGCGGCTAGCCCGTCAACCTGCCGAGTGCGGCCGAATGCCCAACCACCGGCTACGGCTGCAACTTCAGGGTCGCCTTCCCGGCGAGACCCTCGTAAACCAGTTCGACCGACTGCACGTTCTTCCCACGATACTGGAAGAAAATCAGGCCGGCTTGGGGCAGAGCACGGTCGCCTTCCGGAAGCGACGCCCTCTGAACGCGCTGCGCCATCGCGCGTTGTACCGGGATTGGGATCTTGACCGGTTCGGGCGGAGCGTTCGAATCCTGCTGATCCTGCCCGCCGCCGCCGATGCTGGACTTGGATTTCTTTGCGGGCAGCTCGGGAGGCGCCCACTCCGGGTCTTTGAGGGATGCAACGATCAATGCGTACGGTTGGCTCGCCAGGAGTGTTTTCTTTCCGTTTACGCGGAGGGAGAACTCCGTCGCGGAGATCTTGAGGTGCGCACCCCCGGGTCCAAACAGGGCCGCTTCGACTGCCACATATTCTTCCGTGGTCAGGGGCCCTTCGAGGGTCGGGAGCGAGTGCCCGGTAAACTCGGCCGCGATCGTCACCGTGCCGGCCAGTACCTGGAACTGATAGTCGCCCGGGGCCGCTCTCGGGGGCAAACCTTTGGCTTCCGGCGGCGCGTCCCTGCCTGGAGCGTTCTGTCCCTCGAGCGAGAGACCCATCGAAAGGATCAGGACGGCGGTTCTCGCCGCGTAAACGAGTTGCATTTCAGCTAAAACGCTACCATACCTGGCGGCGGCTTCACGACCCTGGCCGCTTCCTACCGCAGCGCTCCCACCACCGCATTGATCATCAGGGCGGCCATACCGAGCGGAATCATCCGCTTCCACCCGAGGTTCATCAACTGATCGTACCGGAAGCGCGGAAACGTCCCCCGGAACCAGATCAGAAAATACAAGAACACGAACATCTTGGCGAAAAACCAGAACAACGGCGCGACGGCTCGAGTGAAGGCAGGAATCAGAAAGGGCACCGCCGCCAGGATGCACACCACGCCGACCACCGCCAACCCGGTCCGGTGCGGCGGGCTTTTCAGCTTGCGGGACAGCGGGAAACACGCGAGGCCGGTGCCGGCGAGCAGCAGCACGGGGACGCCGATGTTCAGCGGAATCTCCAGCCAGCCGACATTCGGAAACGGACGCAGCCACCCGCCCCAGAACAGCGTCACCGCCACAGCCGAGACGACGAACATGCTGGTGTACTCCGCCAGCATGAACAGGGCCCAGCGCAGGCCGCTGTACTCGGTGTGGAATCCGGCCACCAGCTCCGATTCCGCTTCGGGCAGGTCGAAGGGCGTCCGGTTGGTTTCCGCGGTCGCCGCGACCAAGTAGATGAAAAACGGAAGGATCATCAGGCCGAAATTCTCGAACACGAACCAGATCCGCCGCTCCATCTGGAACCGTACGATTTCCTGCATGCTGAGCGTACCGGCCACCATCACGCCCGAGAGCAGAGCGAACGCCAGCGCCACCTCATAGCTGACCAGTTGCGCGGCGCTTCGCAACGCGCCCAGCAGAGGATAGTGGCTGTTGGACGACCAGCCGCCGATGATGATGCCCAGGATGCCGATCGACGACATGGCCGACACAATGAGAATCCCCACGTTCACGTCGGCCACGTAGAACTTTTGCGTCCACGGGATCGTCGACAACGCCACCAGCGCCGTGAATACCGAAATGCACGGCGCATACCAGAACATGGCGCGATCCGCCTCGGTCGGGACAATGTCTTCCTTCACCAGAAGCTTGATGGCATCGGCCAGGGGTTGCAATAACCCGTGAGGCCCCACCCGCATCGGGCCCAGCCGGGCCTGGAAGTCGGCCAGCACCTTTCGTTCCACCAGGCCGACATAGAGGGCGCCCAGAGGCGCGCCCAGAAGGATCACCAGGATCACGATGACCGGGATGAACAGCGGATGATCGAGCACGGTTTGCATATTACTTGAGCAGTGACGTCTGGGCCAGCCGAAGCACAGGCTCGGGGTACAGGCCGATCAGCAGGGTGAGGACGCCGCTGACCGCCAGCGCAAAGCGCAGTCCCGCCGTCGAAGCCAGCGGTTCGGGCTCAGCGGGCGCTTCCTCGAGAAACATGCTGCGCACGATTCGGAAATAGTAGTAGATCGCCACCGCGACATAGAGCGTGGCGATGACGGCGAGAACATAATGTCCCGTCTCGATCAGCGACAGGAAGATGTAGTACTTGCCGAGGAATCCGGCCGTGGGAGGGATCCCCGCCAGCGACAGCAGGAACACCAGCATCAGGGTCGCGTACACCGGATTCCGGCGGGCCAGGCCGGAGAGGTCGGCCAGGTCGTCGCCGATGATGTTCTGCCGGCGCAGCGCGATGATCACCAGGAACGCCCCGAGATTCATGAACGCATACACCAGCACGTACACCGAGATTCCCTTGATGCCGGTCTCGTTGCCGGCTACCAGGCCCAACAGCATGTAGCCGGCGTGCGAGATGGAACTGTACGCCAGCAGCCGCTTGGTGTTGGTTTGGCTGAGCGCGGCGAGGTTGCCGACGGTCATCGTCAGGACCGCGATCGCCGCCAGCAACGGCTCCCAGGAAGGCCGCGACGGGGCCAGCGGTCCCATGAAAATTCGCAGTAGGAAGGCGATCGATGCCGCTTTCGACGCGACGGACAGGTACGCTGTCGTCGTCGTGGGCGCGCCTTCGTACGCGTCGGGCGCCCACATGTGGAACGGGGCCGCCGAGATCTTGAACAACAGGCCGACGGACGTGGTGGTCATCGCCAGGAACACCACCGGATCCCAGGGATCGCGTGCCGACATCGCGGTCACGATCTTGCTCAGCTTGGTGGAGCCCGCCATTCCGTAAAGCAGGGAAAACCCATACGCCAGCAGCCCGCTCGAAAATGCCCCGAGCACCAGGTATTTGAGCGCGGCCTCATTCGACCGGCGCTCGGAGCGCAGAAAGCCGACCATGATGTAGAAGCACAGCGCCATCAACTCCAGGCCGATGAACAGCGTGATCAGATCGGTTCCAGCGGCCAGAAAAAACATGCCGCAGTTGGCCAGCAGGATCAGGCCGTAGTATTCGCCGTGATGTTCGCCCTCGATTTCCAGATAGCGGTAGGAGACCACGGCCACAATCAGGGACGAAATCAGGAACACCCAATTAAAGTAGAGCGAAAATCCGTCGATGGTCAGCGTGCCGTGGAATGCCGTGAGTTCGCGCAGGCCGTTGGCCGCCAGGTAGGCCTGCTGCTGCCACAGAGCGACCGCGGCCAGCACGATGCCGGGCAGAACAAAAATCGGGATCAGCCATTTGCGTTTCTTGAGGTCCGGCACCAGCCAGGTATCCAGCAGCAGGAGGGCGCAGCCCCAGAACGCCAACTGAATCGCGGGCTTGAGCGCAAAGTGGTCGACGGCTGTGTAGAACGGGTTCATCGGGTTCCTGGCTCCGTCAGGCCGGCTTGCACCTGGCCGGTGAAATAGCTTGGCCGCACGCGCTCCACCAGTTGCGCGACGGGCTTTTCCAGAATGTCGAAGTAGGGCTTGGGATACACGCCGATCCAGATCGCCCACGCGATCAGAGGCAGGAACACCGCCATCTCCCGGGCGTTCAGGTCCGGAAGGTGGAGGTTCTTCGCATTGGTCACCTGGCCGAGCATGGTTCTCTGGTACAGCCACAACAGGTAGGCCGCGCCGAAAATCACGCCGGTGACCGCGAACGCCGCCCAGGTGCGGTTCGCCTCAAACGCTCCCTGCAGGATGGTGAACTCGCCGATGAAGCCGTTCAGCAGCGGCAGCCCCGCCGAACTCAACATGGCAATCGCGAACACCGTCGCGAACTTCGGCATCACGTGGGCGAGGCCTCCGTATTCGGCGATCTCCCGTGTGTGCCGGCGCTCGTAAATGACGCCGATTACCAGAAAGAGCATGCCGGTCGAGATGCCGTGATTGATCTGCTGGATGACACTCCCCGCGATCCCGTTCGGATTCAGCGCGAAGATGCCGAGCGTACAGAATCCCAGGTGGCTGACCGACGAATACGCCACCAGCTTCTTCCAATCCTTCTGCATCAGGCTGACCAGGGCTCCGTAGATGATCCCGACCAGCGAGAGGATCACGACGATCCGCACGATGGTCTGATCGATCGACGCCTTGGGAAGCAGGGGCAGCGAGAACCGCAGAAACCCGTAGGTCCCCATTTTCAGCAGCACACCCGCCAGAATCACCGAACCCGCCGTAGGCGCTTCCACGTGAGCATCCGGCAGCCACGTGTGGAACGGGAACATCGGCACCTTGATCGCGAATCCGATAAAGAACGCCCAGAAAACCCACTGCTGCATTTCGAGCGGCAGATCCAGCCGCATCAACTGGGAGATCTCGAACGTGTAATAGCCGAACTGCTGGAAGTGCTGGAAGTACAGCGCCAGGATGCCGAGCAGCATCAACACCGAGCCTACTAGCGTGTACAGGAAGAACTTGATCGCGGCGTACAGTTTCCGAGGCCCGCCCCACACGCCGATGATGAAGTACATCGGCACCAGCACCACTTCCCAGAAGACGTAAAACAGGAAGAAATCCAGGGACACGAAAACGCCGATCATCCCCGTTTGCAGCACCAGGAACATCGCGTAGTATTCCTTCACGCGATCTTCGATCGATGTCCACGACGAGAGAATCGACAGGAAGCCCATGAGCGTGGTGAGCATCACCAGCAGCAGGCTGATGCCGTCGATGCCGACGATGTACCTCGCGCCGAGAGAGGGAATCCACTCCACGCGCTCCACCAGTTGGACCCCGCCGTCGGTCTTGTCGAAGCGCGTGACCAGGGGCAGCGAGATCAGAAAGCCCACGAAGGCGACCAGGTTCGCCCACAGCCGGATCGCATCCTTCTTTCCGGCCGGGATGAACAGCAGCACCAGCAATCCGGCCAGCGGTGTGAACAGGACGATACTCAACAAGTGTTGATCCATGGCTTATCTCCTGGTCACGTAGTAGCCCAGAAACAGAATCACCCCGGCTACCACATACAGGGCGTAGGTCTGGAACTGGCCGCTTTGCACGATCCGGACGGGATAGGACAACATCCGCACGATCAGCGACGTCAGCCGGACCGCGCCGTCGATGATCCACGTGTCCCACCAGATAGAAATCTTCGAGATGAGGATCGTCAGCCAACCCGTGCCGTTCACCCCGCCATCGACAACGCCTGAATCGAACCGGCCGAGAAAGCGTCCCCCCGCTTTCGAGAGCCCGTCGACAAACAGAAAGTCGTACACTTCATCCACGTACCATTTGTTGTAGAGGGTCCGATACAGCGGGCCCGTCGATTGGGCCAGCCGGTCCGGAATCTCCGTCCTGACCTGATAAAAGTGGCGCGCCAGGGCGATTCCGCCCAACGCGACCGCAACGGAAACCGCCATCAGCAGCCATTCCACCGTGGTATCGGCATGTCCCGCATGCTCGCTGTGGATGGCCGGGAAGACCGGTTCCAGCCAGTGTTCGAAGGCGCGAAAGCCGTTCGGAAACACGGCCCACAATTTGGGGACCCCAATCCATCCGGCCAGTACGCTGCCCGCCGCCAGCACCACCAGAGGCCCGGTCATGGTTGCCGGCGACTCGTGAATGTGCGATTGCGTATGGGCGTCGGCGCGGCACGCGCCGAAAAACGTCATGGCCATCAGCCGCCACATGTAGAACGCAGTCATGGCGGCCGTCAGGACTCCGATCCCCCACAACATCCTGCAGCCGAGCGGCGACGAGTACACCTGCCAGAGAATCTCGTCTTTCGAGAAGAAGCCCGCCAGCCCAGGGATTCCGGCGATCGCGATGGAGCCGATCAGCATCGTCCGGTAAGTGATGGGGATCCTGTCCTTCAGGCCGCCCATGTTGCGCATGTCCTGTTCCCCGCCCATGGCGTGGATGACGGAGCCTGAGCCGAGGAACAGCAGCGCCTTGAAGAACGCGTGAGTATATAGGTGGAAAACGGCCACCCAGTAGGCGCCCACTCCCAGCGCCAGCACCATGTAGCCGAGTTGGCTGACGGTCGAGTAAGCCAGGACCCTCTTGATGTCGTTCTGGACCAGGCCGATCGACGCCGCCAGGATCGCCGTGATCGCCCCGGTGACGGCGACGATGGTCGACGTCTGCGGCGTCAGGACATACAGATCGGCCGAGCGCGCCACCATGTAAACGCCGGCGGTCACCATGGTCGCCGCGTGGATCAGCGCCGAGACCGGCGTCGGTCCTTCCATGGCATCGGGCAGCCAGACGTACAGCGGGAACTGGGCCGACTTGCCCGTCGCGCCAATGAACAACAGCAGCGCGGCCGCGCTCAGCACGCCGAACGACGCGGTCTCCGGTTGCATCCCGGCGAGCACCTGCCGCACATCCGTGAACCTGACCGAGCCCGCGACCGCAAACACCAGCAGCATTCCCAGGATGAATCCGGCATCGCCGATCCGGTTCACGATGAACGCCTTCTTGCCCGCGTCCCCCGCGGACTTCTTGTGGAAGTAGAACCCGATCAGCAGGTAGCTGCAGAGCCCCACGCCTTCCCATCCCACGAACAACAGCAGGTAATTGTTCGCCAGCACCAGCATCAGCATGAAGAAGACGAACAGGTTCAGGTAGCCGAAGAAGCGGTAGTAGCCTCCCTCGTGTCCCATGTATCCGATCGAATAGACATGGATCAGGAACCCGATGCCGGTGACCACCAAGATCATCACCGCGCTGAGCGGGTCGAGCAGAAATCCCCAGTCGGCGCCGAACGTGCCGATCCGCCCGTCGGCCAGGTGGAACGGGAGTCCCGCCACCCACCGGAACAGCACTACCTGGTGGGCTCTCTCCGCGGTGCCGGCGAGTTGCACCACGGCAGCCAGCGAAAGGAGAAACGAAATCAGCACCATCCCCGGGCACAACAGGCTCACCAGGAACTTGGCGCCTTGGGAGTGGCTGTGCCCATTCGAGTGGTCATGTCCATGGGAGTGATCGTGCCCGTGGGGATGATCGTGCCCGTGCGAATGGCCGTGATGGTGATCGTGATCGTCGTGTGTGAGCTCCAATCCGGGAGCCAGCGCGACCGCCGAAGCAGGCTGGGGATCGAGTTTCCGGCCGAATGCCAGCATCAACGCGGCTCCGGCCAGCGGAAACATCGGGATCAGCCAGATCAGGTCGAGGAAGTTCATCGCGAGGTCACCATTTCAGCAGATCGATTTCGTCGGCCAGCACGGTCGGACGGTTGCGAAACAGCGCGATCAGAATCCCTAGTCCCACCGCCGCTTCCGCCACCGCCACCGTGATCACGAAAATGGCGAAGATCTGCCCCTGGACGTGCTGAAAGTGCTGGGAAAACGTCACCAGATTGATGTTCACCGCGTTCAAAATCAACTCGAGCGACATCAGAACAATGACGATGTTACGGCGCACCAGGACTCCCAGGATGCCGATCACCAGCAGCGCGGCGCTCAGCGCCAAGTAATGAGACGGTGTGACGGGGTGCATGGGGTCAGATCCTCTTCTTCGCCATCACGACGGAGCCGACAATGGCCACCAGCAGCAGAATCGACGCCACCTCGAACGGCAGCAGATAGGCCGAGAACAAACTATCGGCCACCTGTTGCGTGTTGCCCACCGACGAAGCGGCTATCTCCTCCTGCGGCGCGAACCGGAACGCCGCGGCTCCCTTCTTTACGAAGTAGGCGGCTTCCGCGCTCACCAGCGCGATACACGCCACAGGGATCCACCATCGGCTGCGAAACTGCCGTTCGCGCGCCGCCTCATCCAGGTTCACCAGCATGATGACGAACAGAAACAGAACCATAATGCCGCCCACGTACAGCACAATCTGGACGGCAAACAGGAACTCGGCTTTTTGGAGAAGAAACAGCCCGGCCACACCGGTGAGCGAGACGATGAGCCAAATCGCGCTATGAACGGCGTTCCGCTGAGTGATGGTTAGGATTGCGCCACCCAGTACCAGCAGCGCAAATGCGTAAAAAAAGACGGTATCCAGCATTCGGGCTCTTTCGAACAACACCCATGGCGGAAACTGGCGTACTCAGAGTCGCAATTATAAGTCCAAATGGTGTGCAACGCCAGCGGTCCGGGATCTCCAGCATCATGGCCTCGTCTTGCAAGCCGCGCCCTTCCGGGTTACGCGACGTACCGCGTTGGCCGCGGCCCTTCCTCGAGCATCTGCCGGTCCCAGATGGCTCCTTCGCGCGAATAGCTCGCCATCTCGAAGTCCTGCGTCAGTTCCAGGGCGTCCACCGGACAGGCGTCCTCGCACAGACCGCAGAACATGCACCGCGAGGTGTCGTAGGTGAAGATGACCAGATCCTTCCGCCGCGTCTGCTCGTTGCGTTCGCTCCCGACCACGATCAGGTTCTCCGGACACGCCAGGGCGCACAGGTTGCACGAGATGCAGAGGGTCTCTCCGTTTTCCGGATTAATGTTCAACCTCGGCGCGCCGCGATACCTCTCGGCAACCTTGGGCCGCTGAGCCGGATACTGCTCCGTGAAGATGTTCTTGGGATGTTGGGTACGAAAGGTCACCCACAACCCCTGGAGCAGGTCCACCAACAGAACGCTACGCAGGAATTTCCCCATGTCGTATCCTCTCCTCGCAAACTACCGGTCGATCTCTCCCAGCACGATGTCGAGCGTGCCGATGATCGCCACCACGTCCGCGATCAAGGCCCCCCGAACCATCCGGTCCAGCGCCTGCAGATTCACATAACACGGCGGCCGTACCCGCACACGATACGGCTGCGTGGACGCGTCGCTCACAATAAAGTATCCAAGTTCGCCCTTCGGCGCCTCGATCGAGACGTAGGCCTCGCCCACCGGAGGCTTGATCACCTTCGGCACCTTCCCCATGATCGGTCCCGCGGGCAGTTTGTCCACGGCCTGGCGCATGATGCGCACCGATTGCCGCATCTCTTCCATCCGCACCAGGTACCGGTCATAGGTATCGGCGTTCGTGCCGATGGGGATCTCGAAATCGTATTGCTCGTAGCCCGAGTACGGCTGCGCTTTCCGCAGGTCCCACTTCACGCCCGCCGCCCGCAGCACCGGCCCGGTGACGCCGTAATCCTTGCAATCCTCCGCGTTCAGGATACCGACATTTCGCAGGCGATCCACCCAGATGCGGTTGTTGGTGAGCAGTTCCTCGTATTCGTCCACGCGCGGCAGAAACATCTCGCAAAAGGCCCGGACCTCGTCTTCGAAACCCTCGTACGTTTCGTATTGCAGGCCGCCGATCCGGAAGGCATGCGTGGTCAGGCGCGCGCCGCAATACTTCTCAAAGATGTTCAGCGCGTATTCGCGCTCCCGCAGGCAATAGAACACCGGCGTCATGGCGCCGATGTCGAGAGCGTGAGTCCCCAGCCACAGCAGGTGGCTCGCGATCCGGTTCAATTCGGTCAGAATCACGCGAACCGCCTGCGCCCGGGGCGGCGCTTCGGCATTCAGCAGTTTCTCCACGGCCAGGCAGTAGCCCAGTCCGTTCGAAACCGCCGCCACGTAGTCCATGCGATCCACGTAGGGCGCGAACATCTGGTACGTGCGGTTCTCCGCGATCTTCTCCACGCCGCGGTGCAGGTATCCGATCACGCAATCCGTGCCCAGCACCTTCTCGCCGTCCAGCTTGAGAATCACCCGCAAGACGCCGTGCGTCGACGGGTGCTGCGGCCCCATGTTCAGCACCAGTTCGGTTGAGTCGAGAAACGTGGCTTCCGGCATCGTTATTGTCCGCTGTCGATTTCCAGGTTCTCCCGAACCCACCGGGTGTCCTGCTGGAGAATCCCGTACTCCTTCCGCAAGGGGTGTCCCTCCCACTCGTCCGGCATCAGGATCCGCCTCATGTCGGGGTGGCCTTCGAACTGGATGCCGAACATATCGTACACCTCGCGCTCCAGCCAATTGGCGGTGGAGTGCACGAACACGGCCGTTTGGGGCGTGTCGCCGTCCTGGATCGCGGTCTTCACCCGCACCCGGTCGTTCCGCCCGAAGCTGTACAGCACGTACACCAGTTCGAACGCCTTTTCCTTCTTCGGGTAATGGACGGCCGTGATATCGACCAGGTAATCGTAGTCCGCCTCCAGTTTCAGGTACTCGAGCAGGGGGACCACGGTTTCCTGCGCGACCACCCAGAAATTCTGCCCCAGGTACGACACGCTCTCCACCACACTGTCCCCGAATCTCGTCTTGACCTCGCGCGTGAGATCGGTCTCCCACGGGGTCGTGACCATGACGGCTGGAGGCTTGGGGGCCGCGGGTGGCTTGGCGGCGGGTTTCGCGGCGGCGGGAGGCTTGGGTGGCTGCGCAGCTTGCCCCTCTGGGGGTTTCGACTCGTCAGCCATAAGCATATGATCTCACCACAGGCGATCATCCGAGTCAATGCAGGGACAAAACAAGGGACTCGAACCGTGCCGCAAGCTTCAGGTTGCACGTGAACTCTAGAGATTCCCTCGCCCGCCACCCCCCCCCGATGCAACCGCCGCGCCGATTCCCCATACTCAAAGAGTCACGATGCCGACACCCGAACTCTCCGCGCTTCGCGCCACCCCCACGATCCTTCGTCTGATCACCGAAGCCCTCACGCCCGAGGAGGCGCGCTGGAAGCCCGCTCCGAAACGCTGGTCCGTGCTCGAAGTGCTAGGCCACCTCGCGCACGTCGAACTGCATGGTTTTCGCGGCCGCGTCGAGCGCATCGTCACCGAGGACAATCCGCTGTTGCCCTCCTACGATCCCGACTCGTTCACCTACCAGGTCCCCAGCCTCGCCGAAGGCCTGGCAGCGTTCGATCGCGAGCGTGCCCTCAGCCTCGGCTTGCTCGATACTCTGCCCGCGAGCGCTCTCACCCGCGGCGGCGTCCACTCCTCGCTCGGCCCCCTCACCGTCACAAATCTTCTGAATGAGTGGCCGCTCCACGACCTCGGCCATATCCGCCAGGTTGCCGAACTCATTCGCGCCGTCAAATACTACCCCCACATCGGTCCATGGCAAAACTTCTACTCCTTGCAGCCCTAACCGCGAGTTCGCTCGCCGCGGCCGGCCTCCACGAGATGCGCCGCGACTTTCAGTCCCCGCCTGTCGACTGCCGCCCCCATACCCGCTGGTGGTGGCTCGGCAACGCTGTCACCAAAAGCGACATCACCTGGCAACTCGAGCAAATGCGCGCCCAAGGCATCGGCGGCGTCGAACAGATCACGATGGCCCCGGTCTACGAACGCGGAAATCATCCCTATCTCTCACCGGCTTTCTTTGATCTCGTCACCCACGCCATTCGAGAAGCCAAACGCCTGGGCATGGAGTTCTCCCTGAACTTTGGCGGACCCGGGTGGATTTGGGGCGGCGACTGGGTTCCGCCGGAAGATCGCAATCAGAACCTGGTGGCGAGTTTCGTGGACCTCGAAGGGCCGCGAGACTACGCAGGCCCGCTGCCACTCGACTCCCCTCCCAATCCCAAGGACGTCGCCGGGTCGCTGAAGTCTATCCGCCCTCAGGACCGCCTGCAGGCCGTTGTCGCGGGCCGCGTGATCGATGGGAAGATCGCCGGCTCGTCGCTCGTCAACCTCACCCCTGAAGTGAACGGCCGACGGTTGACCTGGAAGGTTCCGCCGGGCCGGTGGCGCCTGATGGCCTTCTGGCTCGTGCACTTCGACCGCGACCATGCGGTCAACCACATCGACAAAGGCGCGATGGAGCGCTACTGCGATCGCCTCGGCAGTCAATTCCTGCGGGCCTTCGGCGACGAGTTGGGCAAGACCGTCGAATCCCTCTTCCAGGACAGCTTCGAAGTTCCCATCTACCGCAACGGCATCTACTGGGCGCCGCACCTGTTGGACCAGTTCAAGGCTCGAAAGGGCTACGAACTGACCCGCCTGCTCCCCGCGCTCTGGTGGGAGGTCGACCGGATCTCGCCCAAAGTCCGCTACGACGTCAATGAATTCCTTCATCTGACCGGCATGGAGGCGTTCTTCGATCCTTTCCTCGGCTGGTGCGAACGCAATGGCGTCAAGGGCCGGATTCAGCCCTACGGGTTTGTCACCGATATCCTCGAAGGCGCCGGCCGCTCGCACATCCCGGAACTGGAAATCACCGCCGGCGAGAAGGACGCGGTGCCCTGGTTCGACCCCCGCATCGGCCCTCGTACCTACACGGCGTCGGGCGCGCACCTCTACGGCCGGAACGTGGTCAGTGTCGAAGCCTACACCTACATGCACTGGCAACCCGGCCGGTCCACGATGGAAGAACTCAAGATCGCTTCCGACATGTTCCTGCGCGCGGGAGCGAACAAGTTCTACAACTCCGGCTTCACCGGCACGCCCGAGAAGGACTTTGCGCCCTCGCGCCGCTTCTACGCCGAAATCGCCGTCAGCCCTATCAACGTCTGGTGGCGTTACTATCACAAGCTCGGCGAGTATGTGGCTCGCTGCTCGAGTCTGTTGCGCCAGGGCCGCCCGGCCGCGGACGTCGCCGTCTACTCCCCGCTTGCCAGTCAGTGGACCCTGGACGTGTTCAACGCCCGCCGCTGGACCCGCGATTTCGATTGGGGATCGCTGGCCCGGATCCTGCTGTCTAACGGTTACGACTTCGACCTGATGAACGACGACGTCCTCCAGAACCGCGCCGATCTCACCGCCGGCCGCATCCGCGTTCGCGACCTCGACTACCGCATCCTCGTGCTGCCTAACCTCCGCGCGATTCCACTGGCGACCTTCCACCGCGTCGAAGAGTTCATCCGGAACGGCGGCGTGGTTGTCGCGCTTGAACAAACGCCCTCGGAGTCCACCGGGATGGCCGAGCACGAACAGCGCGACGCGGAGGTCCGCTCGCTCTCCGCCCGTTTGTTCCGCGAGCCCCAGGGGCGCGACGGCACGGGTCCTCACGGCCATGGAAGCGGCCACACCTATTTCATCCGCAAAGTCATCGATCGCGCCAACGTGCTCGACTTTCGCTCCAGCGTCTTCGACCCCTTCGTCAACACGCTCCGCAAACACCTGGCGCCCGACTTCGGGCTCGACTTCGTGCGCGAAGCCATTCGGGAGAACAACGGCCTGATCTTCTCTCACCGCAAGACCCCGGACGAGGACATTTACTTTGTCACCAATGTTCAGGACCGCGCGGTCGAGTCCCCCATCGCCTTCCGGGTCGCCGGCCGGCCTCCCGAGGAATGGAATCCTTACGACGGACGGATGCGGCCGATTCACGAGTATTCCGAGCGCGGGGGATCGACCGTGGTCCCCATTCGCCTGGCGCCGTTTGAATCCACGTTCATCGTGTTCACCTCAACCCCGCCGCGGCCGCATGTGGTCGAGAGCGGTTTTGCGCGGATCGTGAGCTTCGACGGCCGGACCGTGGAAGCGCTGGCGAGCCACAATGGCGTCCACACGGTGGCGGTTCCGCAACCTCGAACCGCGACCGTCGACTCGCTCCCAGCGCCCTTCGACATCACCGGCGTCTGGAGTCTGGTGCTTGAACGCGAAGACTTCCGCCGGTTGGAGAAATCGCTTCCCCGTTTGGCGAGTTGGACGGACGACGCGGCCACGCGCCATTTCAGCGGCACCGGTGTTTACTCGATCGAGTTCCGCATCCCGGCCGCCTATTCGCGGCCGGACATCGTTCTGCACCTGGATTTGGGGGACGTCGGGAATATCGGGGACGTCGAGATCAACGGCAAGCCTGCCGGCGTGGTCTGGATGCGTGGCCAACGGCTGGACGTGACAGACCTGGTGCGCCCCGGGGCCAATCGCCTGGTCGTCAAGGTCACCAACACCCTGCTGAACCGAATCGCCGGGATGACCCGGATGCCGCCGCTCGCGCCGGAACTACGGCCCCTGTACGGCCGTGGACTCGAGGACGACAACCCGGCCTACGGTGAGCTATTTGGTTTCGAACCTCTCCCCCGCTCGGGCCTTTTGGGCCCCGTACGGTTGACGCCGCTCCAGAAGGTGAAGATCGAGATCCATTGATCGTCTACATAGCGCCGGTCTACGCCCGGCCTTCCGTCGGACCCTCGTCGTCTCAACGCTCCCGCTCCGAGACCCACCGGCGGTTCCACAGCGTGCCCGTGACCAGGAAGGCAAACGCGACAATCAGCCCGACCGAGGCGCCGACGCCCAGCATGGCCGGCCGTGAGTCGCTCGCCCCGCTGATGAAGATGGCGTTCAGGCCCACCGCCATCGCCGCCGCGACGGCCGGCGGCCAGGGCCGGTTCATCGCGAACAGCGACCGGCCCGCGATCTCGAGCAGGCTCCACCCCACCAGGCTGGGCGCAAACCCCAGAAAGACCGCCGACACCAGCCGGGTCGAGTCCGGCGTGAAACTGCCCCTCTGGAAGATGAGGGCGATCACCGGTTCACGTACCGCGATCGCCACGGCGCTACTGGCCAGCGCGGCCGCCCCGATCAATAGCATCGTCCGGTTGGTCAGCGCCCGGGCCTCGCGCCATAACGACTCCCGCGCCATCCGCGAAATCTCCGGCAGCAGCGAATTCGCGGCCGGGCTCACCAGAAACGCCAAGGGCACGCCCAGGCAGCGCAGGCAGTATTCCAGCGCCGCCGCCGTCCCGGGCCCGATGTGCGTGGCATAGCCGCGGGTGACGATGATGTTTACAGCCAGCAGGGTCGCGTAGATCGCCACCGGCGCCGGCCGGAACAACAGGTCCCGCGCCCGGTCGTTCGCCGGCCGGGTTCCCGGCTCGATGTCCGTCCGGACGGCCAACCACGTGATCAGGAACTGCCCGCAAGCCCCGGCGGTGTACCCCGCCGCGAACCCGTACACTCCCATCCAGTCCCACATCCCCACCGCCAGCACGATGGTGAACACGTTGATCGTGGCCTGGTTGAACGCCGTGGGCCCAAACCGCCGCCGGGTGTAGAGCAGCGCTCCGTGCACGCCCGCCAACCCGAGCAGCAGGGGCGAGATCGCCGTGATGCGCAGAATCTCCTCGGCCATACGGGTGTATTCGGCGGTGAGCCCGGGGGCCAGCACCCGCACCAGTTGCGGCGCGAACAGCGCAATCGCCGCGCTTAGCGCCGCCAGCGCCCCGGCGAACAAGCGCCGGATCCGCAGGAACAGGCGCGCCCGCTCGGCGCCCTCGCGGTCGGTCAGCAAGGGCACGAACGTAAACAACATCGCGTTGATCAGGACCTGATTCAACGAATCGATCGGCCCCAGGGACACGGCCAGGGCGTCGGCCCGGCTTCCGGTGCCGAGCAGATACGCGGTCGCGGCCACCCGCACAAACCCCAGCAGGTTTCCTGCGACGATTCCCGCGATGATGATCAGGCCGCCCCGCACCAGCGGGTTCTCCACCGCGCGCGTCACCGTATCCTCGAGCGACGCGCGCCCGGGAGCGTCAGCCGTTGGCTGCAGCCTTGGCCGCGGCGAGGGCAGCTTCGTAGTTCGGATGGTCGGCCACCTCTTTTACATACTCGACGTGCCGGATCGTGTTGGAGGAGTCTAACACAAAGATCGCCCGGCATTCGATCCGCAATTCCTTGATCAGCGTGCCGTAGGCCATCCCGAACGAGCCGTCCCGGTGATCGGAGAGCATCTTGATGTTCTCCACGCCGAAGGCCCCGCACCACCGCTTCTGGGCGAACGGAAGGTCCATGCTGATCGTGAGAAAATCCACGTTGGGAATCTTCCCGGCCTCCTCGTTGAACCGTTTGGTCTGCAGGTCGCACACCGGCGTGTCGAGCGACGGAACTACGCTGAGGATGCGGGCCTTGGTGCCCGTTCCCGCCAGGTTCACGGCCGCCATCGCGGAGTCGACCGTCGTAAAATCCGGGGCCGCATCGCCAGGCTTCAATTCGGGTCCAACGAGGGTAAGGGGGTTCCCCCTGAGAGTTGTCGCGCCAGGTCTTTCCATCAAGCCTCCAGTTGGTGGATGAGTACTTACTCAGTCTAACAGCCTGCAAGCGAAAACCAAGGATCCTACGCAGTGCGCCGCCCTGGTGTCGTTTTGGACCACCCGGCGGGCCGGGACGCAGCGACCAGCCACTGCAAACGCGACGTTGACGGGCGCGGCCTCCTGTTGGCCATTCAGGTGTCAGCAGTGGGGTCGCGTTTCTTCAGAAGCGTCTCGAGGATCGCGCTTGTTTCGCTCATACCCTCCACCGCAGTCGAGCCTCGATTTCCGCACACGTTCTCAGCGATGGTTTGCATGCGTGCGGCCGCCCGCCGTCCGGGAGGACTGCCCCATCGACTGCCGGATCAGGTTTCGCGCGCTTTCGGGGCGGACCCCAAATTTGCCGCCGCGAGCAGGAGTGCCGCCCCCGTCAGCCCGAGCGCCGCCGCGATGTAGAACGGCAGGGACGACGAGAAACCGGGATCGTCCGGCGACTGAAGGGTCCGGGTCAGCAGGTTAAACGCCCAGGATCCGATTCCCGAACACGTGACCGAGAGCCCGATGGCCGAGGGTCGCTGGAATTCACTGACGTGCTCGGAGACGTAGCCCGTCTGGACCCAGCGCATGAACTGGCGGATCAGCTCAAAGATCGCCGAGAAGACGAAGAGGACTGCCGCCGAGGGGGCAACTCCTATCGCGGCCCCGCAGGCGGCGAACGCGGCCAGCATCAGGGCAGCCATCCAGAGTGCGGCCTTCTTTCCAGCCAGTAGACCGATGAGAATGCCGCCCAGGAGTTGCATGACATAATTGGCAATCTCGAGCGCGGCCCACCCATGATCCTGGGCGCCTACGATGAGGCCAATTTCGGGATCTCGCGCCCGATACGGCCGGTAGACGTTGGTGGCCTGAAAGACCGGACCTCCCAGCAGGCTCAGGCAAATGATCAACGTCAGATACCGCCGGTCCCGGAGCAACTCCAGGTTCTGACGCCACGACGATTGGCTCCCGGTGCGGCGTTCCCAGCCTCCCCGATACTGCCCGAACCCAAAGATCATCAGCCCGCCCACGAGCGACACCGCCGAATAGAGCCCGAGCGACGAGTAGAAGTGCGGCGCGGCAGTGGCTTCTCCGCCGGCGGACCACCGGACCAGGAATCGCCCGAGAAGCGGGCCGAGAATACTTCCCGCCCCGAGTGACGTCATGATCAATGCGTTGGAAAGACCCTTACGGTGGCCGGGCACGTTCTGCGCGAGCGAAATGCCGCCCACCCAGATCAGAGCCGACGAAAGCCCGTAGCAGAACCCGGCGCCGCCCAGCGATGCATCCGCCCCGGGGCCCGTCGGCGGCAGGATGAACACCAGGCCACCCACTAGGGCATAGCCGGCCATGCCGAGGGACCATGCCATCCGCTCCCCGAGCCTGGCCGCAAGGAGGCCGGCCAGGGGCGGTCCGAACAGCCACGCGATGATCTCGTAGTAACTCCACGTCTCCCAGGAAACACGGGCCATGCCTTTCGCCTCGAAGAAGAGCGGCAGGGCGTAGTGCAACAGCGATTGCGCGAGGAACGCGCACAGGGCCACCAGCACCACGATCGGGAGCCGCGCGGTTCCGGCAAGAGCCGTTTGTTCATCTGCTGCGGACGTTGTCATTTTGGAATCCAGGGGCCTTCATGGGTTCGAGTCGGCGTGCGGGCTGCACACCCAAGACGTAACGATATCGTGAATGCGTGGACGAAGCGACCTGTGCCACATCCACGTTCCGGGGAGAAATAAGCGGAAGCTCCCAACAAATAATGAAAAACCGTTTCCTCTGCGATCCGCGAGTCCGGCGGATCTCTGGACGGAACCAAGATCAGGACTGTGACATACCATCGTCAGAGGAGGATTGACCATGACACCAGAGAGCAGGCGCCGGTTTTTGGCCGGAGCGGGCGCGAGCGTCGCCGCCGGGCTGAGCCAGACGAGCGGAGCCAAAGCGGAGACCGCCGCCTCGGCTCCGCCTTTCCACCTGATCTTCGAAGCCGAGTGGAACGACATTCCCTGCGCCGACTATCCCCTCACCCAGGAGCGCTGGCTGAGGGAGTGCATCCGCCCCCTGGCCGGGACTCGCGTCGACACGCTGCTCTACAACCTCTGCTCCAGTGACGGCTACTGCTGCGAACTCAAGAGCGGCGAACTGCTCTGCGACGCGTTTGACCAGGTTGCGAACGCCTGGGTGTGGCGCTATCGGGAGAACACGAAGAAGCTGATTGCCGCGGACGCGAATCCGCCCAAGCTGGCCGTCGAGTACGGCCACCGGCTGGGGCTGAAGGTCATTCCCATCGTTCGGATGAACGATCCCCACGATCAGTACTTCAAATACGAAGTCAGCCGGTTCAAGATGCGCAACCCGCAGTTCCTGCTGGGGCACGGCACGTATCCCATCGATTGGGAAGCCGGCTTCCGCGGGTTGCCTTCGAATTTGAAGAAAGGCATGGACTCGCACACCTGGGGCATGTTCGACTTCGCGCACGCCGAGGTGCGGGACCGCAAGATGGCCATCATCGAGGAGTTCATCACCCGCTGGGACAACGACGGAATCTCGCTCGACTTCGACCGCGACCCTCGTTACTTCCGGGAATTCGGGAAGTCCGAAAATGCCGCCTTGATGACCGGCCTGATGCGCCGTGTCAAGGCGATCCTGGACCGCGTGGGCAAACAGCGAGGGCGGAAGCTGTACTTTCACGCGCGCGTGATTCCGGACATCGACGTCTGCTACGAGCGCGGGCTGGACGTCCGCACATGGGTGGCCGAAGGACTGATTGACGCGGTGACCCCGGGATGCGGGTATATGACCGTCAGCCTCGACCTCCGGCCCTGGCTCGAACTCGTGAAGGGAAAACCGTGCTTTGTCTACCCTTCGATCAATCACTGGCGTGTTACGGAAGAAACGCGGGCGTGGGCCGCGCTCATGTACGAGCAGGGCGCGCACGGAGTCCAGTTGTTCAACTTCGGTCACCTGCTCCATGGGCAGGACACCCGAACCGTGCCGGAATCCTCGCGCCAGGGCTCAGTATGGTACGGCGAACTGCATCCCGAATACTACCGCGTCCTTGACGAGTTGCACGATCCGGCGTCAATTCGCCACGAAAACAAGCGGTACGTGTTGGAGTCGGTGCCGCACGAGAGGCTGGAAGGGGAAGGGGGACAATCGCATCGCGAGTTCCGGGCCGTCGGCGCCATCCGCCTTCCAGTCGAGCTCAAGATGGGCCGCCATGAAGTCGCGGTCCCGGTCGCGGACGATCTCGAGGCGGCCACACGCCAGGGCTTGGACGCTCGCATCACCCTGCGGCTCAAACTGGTCAACTACACCCCGCCCGATGAGTTCGACGTCTCCTGGAACGGCCGCGTCCTGCCGCGTACCGGGAGAAGCGAGCGCGCAGTCTTCATCATGAACGACCAGACGTGGGTGACCTGGAATCTTGCGCCCGACCAGGTGAAGAAGGGGAGCAACCTTCTCGCCCTGGAAGTCCGGCGGCTGAACTCGCAGATGTCGTCGGCGCCGGTGCTGAACAACCTGGAAGTTTGGATCGAGTACGTCTGAAGGAGAGTGGCACGATGGGGAACCCTACGCTCGCGACGCAAATCCAGCGGCGCACCTTTCTGAAAGGCAGTCTTCTGTCCACGGCGGTTTTGCGGGCACAGCCGGGCACGGGCCGGTATCCGGAACCGCTGGGATGGAAGCCGCACTGGCTCAGGCAAGGCGATGGCCGGGGCGGGTGGAAGCTGATTCCGGCCGAGTTCCGATTCGTCCACCGGATTCCCGGGCGGTATGTATTTCCGTTCGGCATCACGTATTTGGACAACGGCGAACTGATGCTTGTCGCGAGCTGGCACGACGGTCTTACCAACGATGCGCGCAAATCGGAAAAGCCGGTTGTGGCCTTCAGCCGCGATTTCGGGGATACCTGGACCGATTTCCAGGTGGTCGAGGGCGGCGCCGGCCGTCCCGTCGGGCTCACCGATCTCGGCAACGGAAAGTTGTTCTTCCAGACGGACCTCACTGGGACCATTCAGCAGTACTTCACGAGCGACTACGGACGGACGTGGCCCGAGCGCCGGCCGCTTCAACCCGCCACCAACGGCCAACAGTTCAATCTGGAAGGGAACCTTCTGGTGGAGCGGGATGCCGCGGGCGGCACCCGGGTCGGAGCCATCGGCTACAACTATCCGAAGAACGCCAAGGTCCTCGTCGACCCGGCCGATGGCACGCTCCGCTGGTCCAAAGACGGAGGCAGAACCTGGGCAAACGAATCGGTGCCTGGCGTGTGGAAGTGGGATGACGAGGCCAACGGGAAGAAGTACCGCCGTGGCGTGAGCGAAGGCGCCCTGGTCCGTGCCGCCAACGGCTGGCTGATTGCCGCGCTGCGCACCGATCTTCCCGCTCGGTACATGCCTTATAAGCATGAAGACAGCGTTGAGGGCACGGCCGTGTCAATCTCGAAAGACGATGGCAGGACCTGGTCTCCAATGAAATTCATCTTTGAAGCGGGCCGGCACCATGCCCACCTGATCCGGCTGAAGAACGGCACCCTGGTCATGACGGTGATCGTCCGCGACGACGTGGCGAATGGAAAGCTGGCCAGCTACCGCCGAGGCTGCGAAGCGGTGCTCAGCCGCGACCACGGGCAGACATGGGAGGTGGCCCGGCGGTACGTGCTCGACGACTTCGAGTTCTTCGACGGCGCCAACTGGTACAACGGGGAAACCGGCCATCTCTCCTCGGCCCTGCTGCCCGACGGCCGCATCGTCACGGTCTACGGCAAGTATCTGACGAAGGGCGTCAACATGATTCGCTGGAAGCCCGTCTAAGCCTCTTCTGGACCGGACCCCGCAAATCGGCGTGCTAGATTGAAAGGCTGAAATGACCCTGAGTTCAGGCGTGCGCTGTGTCGAGGCGCTTCGGTTGTTGTCGAAAGCCAACGATTCGCTCGCGTTGCAGGATATCGCGGCCGCGCTCAAACTCCACCCCAGCACCGCGCATCGTGTGGTGGCGACGCTGGTGAGCCAGGGTTTTGCCGAGCAGGGAGAAGATCGCCGGTACCGGCTCGGTCTGGAAGCGTTCGCTGTAGGAGCGGGGTATCTGCGCCAGTCGGCGATGCGCCGGGTGGCCTTGCCCGCCCTGATGCGCCTGGCGGAGCGGGCGGGGACCAGCGCCTATCTGGCCTACTGGCAGGACGGCAAAGCGGTGATCGTCGACGCCATTCCCATGCCGGGCATGTATCACTTCCACTCGGAGATCGGCAGCGTCGTGCCTCCGTACGCTTCGGGAATCGGCAAAGCGCTGCTGGCCTTTCAGGATCGCAAGGCGTGGGCGGCCATCGGCCCGTTGCAGCGCCTTACCGCGAACACGACCACCTCGGCGGCGGCTCTGGCGAAAGAACTGGAGCGAATTCGCCGCAACGGCTACTCCATCGACAACGAGGAAGTCGTCCCCGGCTGCCGTTGTGTGGGAGCGCCGGTGCCGAACGGCGTGAAGGCGCCCCTGGCCGCGATCAGCGTTTCCGGTCCCCCGACGATTGTCAGCCCAACCCGCGAACCCGAACTCGCACGCCTGGTACAGGAGACCTGTTTCCAGGTTGCGGCGCAGTTGGGCTGCCAGCCCGCGACCTACCCTTTGAACGCAGAGCGCTGGTCGCCGCGGGCCGGCGGGGCGATTCGGCCGGAACCACGGTCTGCCCGGGCGTCCCATCCCCGCTAATCACGACTGCCTGTCAATACCGGATGCTCCACATCTGGGACTCGAGGTAGACGTCATGAGCGACACCCTTCAGGTAGTCCAGGCCGTAGCTGTTCAGTAGTGCGAGGGCGCCCAGGTCCGAAGGGTCCTTCACCACCGCAGCCCACGACTCCAGCGCGAGCGTCAATGACGCGATGGCAGCGGCAAGCCGCCGGTTCGCCTCGTAGATGTGCTTCTCGTATCCCGGTACGTCTTTGGCCTCCCGAGCCTTCCGGGCGTGACCGTAAACGGCGCTCGCCCGGCGCACCTCCTGAACGGCTTCGATGTACCGGATGCTGAAATCCAACTGGCCCAGCAGTTGACGTGGATACTCGCGCCCGGCGGGGCGGCACGCCGTCAACGCGGCCTGAACCATCGGGCGCGCCTTGCCGTAGTATGCGTTCAACTTGTTCCAATCCTTGTTGACGCCCGCGCCCGACTGCCAATGTTTTCTCATCACGCCCGGAACCGGAAACAGAAATCCCATGGCCGTGACGTCGCCCTTTAGCGTCGATTCCTCCAGGATTTTGTACGCGTCCAGCATCGGCTGCAGGCTCGCGCGACCGCAAACGTTCTCCACCTGATCGCGGTAGAGATCCTGCGGGGTGATGTCCGACCACGCGGCTTTGGCGATGTAGGCGGTTCCCGCCTCCAGTTTGGTGACCAGGAACTGCCGCCCGAAATAGCCCGCCGCGCTGTACCGCTTGGCGGCCTGGAAGATCTGGTGGAGCCAGGGTGTGGCCATCTGCGGCAGGATGCCGATGTTGTCGTCCGCGATCGAGGCCATCACGCCGACCGGCATCGTGGATGACGCGGCAAAGCGCAGCATCTCCGGGCGCTTCGCGGCCAGCGACGAAGTGTAATCCATCTGCGCCATCAGCATCATGCCCTTTGGGAAAATGCGCGGAAGCACCGGATAGAACTCGTCGCTGAAGGTGCTCATCACGACGGTCGCGTTGGGATTCGCGGTGTCTTGCAGAATATGGTCTTCGTTCAGTAACCGGTCGAGCAGGCCGGCGTAGCCGATGGCCGCCTGCAACTCGTGGAAGGGGCGGTCGCCCACGCGGACCCCGGCATCGAGGAGATTCGTTTTCGACGCCGCCACCATGAGGTCCAGGTTGAACTCCGAATCCAGGCCGTGCTTGCGGCTGAGGCGGGCCCAGATCTCCCGGTATTCGTCTCCGGACTTCGGGAGTTCGGGCTGGAAAAGGCCGTAGAAGTCCGCTTCCGGATAGGTATCGGCGTGCGCCCGAATGATGGTCCGATTCAGTTCCATCACCACCGGGTTATTCGGCGAGAGAAAAGGAAAGGCTACGGCATCCACGCCATCCTCGGAAACGCCCAACCGGGCGCTACGCGTGCCGGCGAGCAGCGTTTTGGACACATACTCCCGGTCCGACCACTCCGGCAGGCGGTGGTTGAACTCGCCGGTAAACTGGTTGATCCAAAACATCAGCCCGGTCTTCATCCCTCGGCTCTTGGCGTACGCGAACAGGCCGTGCAGATGCCGCTGCGCGGCCTCCACCCGCTCCTCGTAGGTGGCCGCCTCCTCAAAGTCGGGATTGGTGAACTCCGTCCGCCCGCGGAACAGGGCCTTGCCGATCGTTTCTCCGTGGATCGGCAGTTTCCATCCGTAGTGCAGAACGCCGGTCGTCTTCTTCTGGCCTCGAAACTGGTAGTGAACAAAAGGCTGGTAGGGATAGGTCTGGACGTAGAAGACATTGAGCCTGAGCTTGGCGAGTTGGTCGATCAGGTGGCGATAGTCGCTGAGCCCGTAGAAGACCAGCGACGTGGCGAGGTCGTTGATGCCGCGATAGGCCCGGAAGCGCAGTTGCGGCTCTCGCACGAGTTCCAGACGCGCGGGAGGAAACGGAGCGGGTTTCTCCGGCAGAACGTCGCCCTGCAGCAGGAAGCGGACGCCAAGACCCTCGACGAATTCGTACACCGCCCACAACGCCGCCTCCGGACTACCGCCGCCCACCACGAAACGGGCGCGCGCGCCGGGCAGGCGCTTCACTACCAGGCCCTGGTCGCTCAGCTTCGGCCATTCGCCGATGAACGGGTTGGTCGCGGGACTGCCTATATAGAAGACCACACCCTCGCCGGCCGGTTGGCCGCGCGTGATTCTCGCGCTGATGCCGTACAACTTCACAAGGTATCCCCGCAGTTCGCCGGCGGCGTGCACCTCCAACGGAGGCGCCTTGGCCCCGAGGACGATATGGCATTCGGGCGCGGCCGCTGCCTGGGCGGCCAGCACCAGGTTGGCCAGAACCCCAATCGCCTGGAACGAAATCAGATTGCACATAGTGGTAGTATACGAGCGAAGTCACATCGGGCCCGGCGAAGGTTTCCTGTGAGCGAGACCGCCGGGATTACAGGAACTGTACCGGTGATCCCGGCGCCGTTCGGATAGCGGCGAAAAGATGTACGAACATCGCCGGGGAACTTCTGGCGCTATCCTGAAAGCCTGGATGGGTATGCCACTGCGGGGTGAATCGTGACGGGACAGTACCCTGTTAAGAACATCGTTCACATTCGCGGCATCGACCATCCCGAGTCCATTTCGGTGGGACCGGATGGTGCCGCTTATACCACCGGCACAGGCGGCCAGGTGTATCGTCTCGACCTCGAGACGAACACCGGACGTCCGTTCGCCTCCACTGCGCCCCGCAGGGTGCTGGGGCAGGCGGTCGATGCCGATGGAAATCTCTATTGCGCCGATGTGAGCGGCAAAGTGATCCGCATCACGCCGGACGGAAACGAGTCGACCTACGCGACCGGGCCGGGAGGGGCTGCCTTCCTGTGCACGAACTACCCGGCCTTCGATCGCGCCGGCAACCTCTACCTTTCGGACAGCGGGGACTGGTCGGACCGGATCAATGGCGCAATCTACCGTGTGCCTCCAGGAGGTGGACAGGCGCGGTTGTGGTTTCCCGAACCGGTCAACACTCCCAACGCCATCGCGCTGGACGCCGCGGAACGCTATCTGTATTTCGTCGAGACGTACGGTTCGGCAATCTGCCGTATCCCGATTCACGCGGACGGCTCGGCCGGCGAACTCGAGCGCGTGATTCACATCCCGCGTACCGTACCCGACGGGATCGCATTCGACGAAGACGAGCGAATCTGGATCGCGTTTCACCGTCCGGATGCGATTTGGATTTTTGATCCGCATTCGCGCCGTCTCGAGCCGTTTGCCGAGGATTGGAAAGGAGAAGCGCTTCGAGGGCCGACCGACGTTGCTTTTGCCGGCCCCAATCGGGACATCCTGCTGGCGGCGTCGTTGGACAACCTCGTGGTCCACCGCTTCAACGGGTGTGGAGCCCGCGGGTTGAAACTCAACCATCCCAAGCTTTAAGGACAACATGACTCGACGATTGCGGTTCGGCGTGATCGGCTGTGGGAACTTCGCCCCTCACTTTACGCCCTACATTCGGGAAGTCGCGGATGTGGTCGCCGTCTGCGATCCGAATGCCTCGGGCCGGCGGCAGTTGCTGGAGGCCTTGCAGGCGGACCTGCCGGAATATGGCGACGCGCAAAGCTTGATGGACAACGAAGCCCTGGACGCGGTTGCGATCCTGAGCGCGAATCACACGCATCGCGACATTACGCTGGCGGCGGCCTGCCGCGGCGTGCACGTCTTTTGCGAAAAGGCCATGGCGACCAGCGTCCCGGAATGCTGGGACATGATCCGCGCCTGTGAGCAGGCGGGCGTTCGCCTGATGGTCGGACACAAGCGCAGGTTGCGTCCGCCATGGGCGCGCATGATTGAATTGCGAGCCGAACTCGGCCCGGTGGCCGCGATTTCCTCGATCCAGTATTTTGACGCGCGACCCTACGATTTTCAGGGCTGGTGGAGGCGCGCCGCCGCGTGCGGCGGTCTGCTGGACGTGGCGGACGTGCACATCGTCGACTGGACCATGGCGATGTGCGGGCCCATCCGCCGCGTGCGGGCGGTGGCCGCCCCGCGCATTGACCGCCGTTACGACTATCCCGACACGATGCACGTGGAGTTCGAATTCCATTCGAGCGCCGTGGCTTCGCTGACCGCGTCCCTGTCGTATCCGATGCTCAAGTTCCGCGAAGCGGGCGGGCCGCACGTCATCTGCGAACGGGGCGGTATGCGCTTCGTCCCGTTCCTCGATCACATCGATCTGTCGTGGCAGCGGTTCGCCGACGCCGAACCCACCCACGAACGCTTCGACGATCTCGGCTTCCAGCACGCCTTCTCGCTCGAGATCGGTGATTTCGTCCGGTGGATCGTCGAAGGCCGCGAGCCTTGCCTGACCTGGCGCGAAGGTCTCCGTTGCGTCGAGGCGATGGAGGCCGCTCATCGCTCCGCCGCGGAAGACGGCGCGTTGGTGACCCTGCCGCTGTACCCCGAATTGGAGTCGTAAACCGCCCGCGGCCGGGACGACAGGCCCCCACGGAAAACCGCGGGGTTACTCGTACAACCATGTGATGGGCACGCTCTTCAGCTTGAGCGCAATGGTATCTTTCGATGCCTGCTCGGTAGGGCTCTGCCTGGGTTGGCCGACGTAGTAGGTAAACAAGACCCGATCTTTGACGAACGCGATGCTGGTATAGGCGAAGGTCACGCCGGGCGTGACGTCAAGCGTCTTGCTGCGACCCCAGGTCTGGCCATCGTCCTTGGAGATGGCGACGTTGAGCGGCCATCGCTTCTCGGTGGACTCGTTCCAGACCGTCACCAGGTCCCCAGTGGAAGGAATGCGTTTCACCGAGACGGGCGAACGCGGCGCCACCAGGCTGGTGGGCTCCGGCTTCGTCCAGGTCTCGCCGCCGTCTGTCGACCGGGACCGGTACACATGCCCTGTCAGGTTGCGGATGAGCATCAGAACCGAGCCGTCCTTGCGCTCCACCACTACCGGTTCCTCGGCGCCCCGTGTGCTCTCCGGGATGTCGATGATCGTGCGGCTTGCTTTCCAGGTCCCGCCCTCGTCGTCGGAGTAGTACGCCTGGATTCGCACGTGTTTGTCGACCCGGTAGTCGCTGGTGAAATACAGTGGGTTGAGAATCCGTCCGCTCCGGAGTTGGATGGATGTGTCGTGCTGGTTCATCCAATACATGGGGGCGGGACTGACCGGGATGCGCTTCGGCGACGTCCAGGTCTTGGCGTCATCGCTCGACAGGCGGTACATGACATAAGCGTCGGCGGGTGAGTTGAGGACCCGGAACGTGAACAGGATCTTGCCCGAGCGAAGCCGTAGCAGATCGGGGCACATCACGTTGATTTTGCCGACATTCTCCTGCAAGGTGAGCTTGCCGGACCAGGTGCGCCCGTCGTCGCGGGAAAACATGGCCGGGATGCGCGCCGGCGCCCAGTCGCTCGATCCGGAACTATAGAACTGGCTCCAGGCAATCATGAGCCGCCCATCGCGCAGGGAAAGGACGTCGGCTTCGGAGTTGCGGGCGTTCTCCGCCGCCGGCGGAAAGAGCAGGTACTCGAACGGCCCGTTCGCCGTCAGGGCTGCCGCGCAGACCAGCGTGATGCCAATGATCCTCCCACACATCAGAAGACCACCTTCAGGACAAACTGGGAAATCCGCGGCGCCTCCGTGCCCGTGATTCTTCCGAACACCGATTGGCTCTCCAGGCTGGAGGACGGGGCAAGGAAATTGGCATGGTTGAGCGCATTGAACATCTCATAGCGGAATTCCACTCGTTTGGATTCCGTGATCTGGAATTGCTTGAAGATGCCAAGATCCCAGTTGTTGCGTCCAGGGCCGCGCAGAATACCGCGGCCCGCGTTGCCAATGCGAGGAGTAGCGAGGCCGGGCAGCACGAAGGCGTTGAAATCCCAAAAGGCCACGTTCGGGTCCCGGGATAATCCGTTCTCAGTGCGGATACTTTTCGGGAGGTTCCCGTCGCCGATCCGGTCGGCGCGGGCGGAGCAGGCGGCGGCGCAGAGATTGGTCCTCGACAGGTTCATGGTCGGATCGTAGGGAAATCCTGTTTGTAGAAAGGTAATCCCGCGCACCCCCCAACCCCCAACCACCAGGTTTGCTTTCCGCGAGATGCCCGAACCGATCGCCCGACACGTGATAGAACGACTTGTGTTCCTCCGAATGCCGCCAGCGGCCGCCCGGGGGAGGGAGAACATGGCCATGTACCTATCATGGATGACCCCTTTGCTCCCGTTGATAGATTCCCCCTTTCGATCCTTCCGGCAGCACCCGGCTTCACGCACGAAATTGGAGCGCCATCCGTGCGACCGTCCGACCGCGAACTGCCTGGGCGGCCCGCGGGCGTTTCGAAATATTTTTTATCGAAACAAAATCGGGGTTTATCTTCGATAAGGCTTTTTGAATCTGTTGGATCGAGTGATATTGAAGATCTGATCGAATCGAACCAAACGAAACAAAGGAGACGACAGGGAAGGTCCAGGGCGGCGCCAGACAGCTGAAAAGCGCCAACTGGGAGTGACCCGGTCAGGAAGACCCGTCGGGTTTGCGCCCCTTCCCATCGACCCGGACGGGTGAGGGGAATCGGTTGGTCCCTATGGAGCGGACAAGACGTTGACGCCCGCGGAGGAGCAAGGCCATGGCGCTGGCGGGCCTGTTCTCCGCACTGGGAGGCGTAGCGTTGGCGTTGATCCGTCACGGGTAGCTCTCTACGCTCAGGGTACCGGTCTGCCCAGCGAGGTAGAATTTCCGATTTCTTCATGTGATTGAGAAGAAGAGCAAAATAAAAATTTGACCATTGGAAATCGCCGGATCGGTGTTTCGAATTCCGGGTGAGGGGCAAACCAGGCTCGGATATCAGATGAGGTTAAGAGGGGCTGAGTGGGCTCCGGGCGAGTGCAGCGGTCCGGGGCAGAACGGCAAAAGCGGGTGGCTGTGGAAACGACGGCAAGCTGCCGAGCGCTGGCATCTGGTCGTCGAGTGTGGTTGAGAGATCGTCGCAGAAGGGATTCGAGGCCCAGACGCAGGCACCGCTTTCTGCGGCCCGGGGCCGGCGTTCGGACGCGAGTTCCGAGTCTCCGCCGCACACCGCCCGAGGCAGTGCGGGCAAGCTAATATGGTCTGAGGCGCGCAGTCTCGCCTGCTCGCATAGATGGGCCTATGGATGGGCTCGGCTTGAAAAAGCAGGGAGAGAAGGGCGGGGGTGAGCCGGTCCAGTGGTGACGTAAGTGCTTGGCTGGATTCGAGTAACGGGGACGGAAATCCAGAAACGCGTTGTGGACGGCCCCGGTTCGCCATGGGAAGCTAATATGGTCTGAGGCGCGCAGTCTCGCCTGCTCGCATAGATGGGCCTATGGATCGGCTTGGCTTGAAAAAGCAGGGACAGGGGGGCGGGGGTGAGCCGGTCC